>NZ_JAHKJY010000009.1:0-7700 GCF_018829755.1 Haemophilus sp. SZY H8 | reverse complement strand
AAAAGGTGATTTTGTTAATAATTCCAACCTTGTGGTAGGTCATTCAGCATCAGTTGAAGGATCTACTATTCAAAATAATGCTAATGCAGAAATTTCTTCAATAAATACACGTATTCAAACTAATAAGTTAAATAACTTTGGCTTAATTGATGGAGATACCACAGTGATTAAAGCCAATGATGTAAATAACATTGGTACGGCTCGTATTTATGGCGGGCACCTTGCCATTCAAGCAAATAAATTAAATAACCTTGAGAATGCTGATGGAACTGCAGCCACTATTGCTGCTCGTGAGAGACTTGATTTAGGTGTGGGGAATCTTATCAATCGCAATCATTCCTTAATTTTAAGCCTTGGTAATCTCTATATCGGTGGAAAACTTGATGAAAATAATCAAGCAACTGGTTACGCAAATAGCATTGATAACGGAAGTGCGACCATTGAAGCTTTAGAAAGTGGTTGGATTAACACACATCATCTTTTAAACCAAGATTTACACTTAAAATTAGGTAAAAAAGTAGAAAAAGAACAGATTAATGAATATTCATTAGGAAGTGATTCACATCGTTATCGAGGTGGTGTTGATGGCTACTATAACCTGAATAATGGTAGTCGTAATCCAAATTCATATTTCCAATTAAACAATGGCACACGTATAGAAGGATTTGGTTGGAAAGAATGGCGTTATACGAGAACAACGACTACTTCAACAATAGAACATCAGGATCCAGCAAAAATATTAATTGGTGGAGAGTTACACCTTTCAGGTGAAGATCTGAATAATAAGCAAAGTCAAATTTTTGTAGGTCAAAAATTATTACTCGACGATAAGATCTTTACTCAATCAACAAATGAACGTTTAAGTGGTGCAATTTCTAAATTAGATAATGATGATATACACGGTACGATTGATATCACTGATGAAGGTCAATTCGTTCAAGAATATAAAGTGAGACGCAAACGCGGTAGAAAGGGGCATCATCACTATCATCATTATAGCGATTTTACTGATGTTCATCCAACACAAGATTTTGGTTTTGGTTTGAAATTATTGACAATTGACGAACCTGTTGAAAAAACAGGGACAACTGTTAATGGTAAATCTGATTTTCAAGGAGTATCTCTTGAACAGAAAACACCTTTAAAAACAGATCTCAATACAAATCGTGTTGATTTATCAGCACTTACCTCTGGTGTGGTAAAAAATAAAGATAATCTTGGTATAAAAACACACTTACCGGATATTTCATTACCACAGGCAAGTCTTTATAAAATTAACCCAGTAGCATCAGGACAGTTTTTAGTTGAAACAGATCCACGTTTTACACAGAAATCAAAATGGCTAAGTTCTGATTATATGTTTAAGCAATTACGCAATGATCCTCAAAATTTGCTTAAACGTTTAGGTGATGGTTTCTATGAGCAACGCTTGGTGAATGAACAAGTTAATAAGCTGACAGGAAGACGTTTCCTTGATGGGTATTTATCAGATTATGATCAATATAAAGCCCTGATGGATAATGGTGCACAATATGCTAAGCGTTTAAGTTTGATTCCAGGTGTAGCATTAACATCAGAACAGATGAAAGAATTAACATCTGATATGGTATGGATGGTTAAACGTGAAGTTACACTCAAAGATGGTAGTAAAGCAGAGGTATTGGTACCACAAGTTTATATTGTTGGGCGTAATACGGATATTGACAGCCGTGGTGCAGTGATCTCTGCAAATGATGTAATTATCAATACGCAAGGCAATATGAAAAATAGTGGTGTGATTGCAGGTCGTAACCTTACCCACTTAAGTGCCAATAATATTGAAAACTTGGGTGGAAAACTGCAAGGCAGAGAACTTTATTTGTTTGCGAAAAATCGCCTAGATAATTTAGGGGGTGAACTTAACGCTACAGAAAATTTGGTTGGTCATGCGAAAAATATCAACATTGCCAGCACACTTTCTGAAACAGCAGATAATGAACACTTTAAGCATAAAACGATTAATCGTGTTGGTGCAATTAATGTAGGAGAGAAAAATAATCCAGGGCAGTTGTTATTACAAGCCACGGAAGATATTACTTTCAAAGGTGCACAGATTAATGTGAAAGGGAATGCGGATATTCAAGCTGGAAATACGCTGAATGTTGGTACGGTAGAAACTGAAAATAAACAATCTTTTGTAAAAGACAGTAATAACTATTATAAACTCAACCAGAATAATGAGATTGGGTCAGAATTTAATATTGAAGGCGATGCTCGTTTTGTGGGTAAAAATGCTATTGAAATGCGCGGGGCTTCTGCCGTAAGTAATGGCACAATGAGCGTGCTTTCAGAGGGAGATATCAATATTCGTGAAAGTCGCCAACAAGAAAGTTTATTAGAGGCAACAAAATGGACTAAGCATGGTGTATTCCAATCAAAAGGCGAAACTCGTCGCCATAATCACAATTATGATATTGCTCAAGGCTCAACCTTAGATGCAGATAAAATTTATATTCATTCGAATAATGGTAATGTCGATATTCAGGGCTCAAATGTGGCAGCTGGTAATGGTTTGACGGTGAAGGCCAAAAATATTGATATTCGTGAAGCTGAGAACCGAGTCTACTCTGATGATTATTATAGTAAGAAAAAATCAGGCGTGTTGGGAGGTGGTATTGGCGTAACTTTGGGTTCTCAAAAACAAACCATAGAAAGTGATCAGACTAAGCTTTATGCACAAGGTAGCCAAGTAGGTAGCTTGAACGGTAATACTACGATGATTGCGGAAAACACTTATACTCAAACCGCTAGCAAGATGAGTACAATCAAAGACGGCGATGTGAATATTCTGGCGAAAAAAGTCGATATTAAAGCTGCAGATGATAAATATGAAACCAATACCAAACAAAAATTTGAGCAAAAAGGTTTAACGATTGCTATTACCTCTCCTGTTATTTCTGCTATTCAAGCAGCACAAGGCGTGGTGCAATCAACTCGACAAGTAGGTGAGAGTAAGCATGGTCGTGTGAATGCGATGGCAGCAGCTAATGCAGGCTTTGATGCTTATCGTGCAGCTGATAGCGTAATGAAAGCTGGCGACTCTATTCAAAAAGCAATGAGTAATAGCGATGTGGATTCCATAGTAGGGGCACAAATCACTTACGGCCAACAAAAGACCGAATCACGTACTCATACTGAAGGAAAAACCGCAGCCAAATCTCAAGTTAATGCAGGCGGCAAGGTGAATATTGTGGCAACGGGTGCTGGAAAGAATTCTGACATTAATATTAAAGGTTCGGATATCTCAGGCAAACAAGGCACAACATTGATTGCAGATAACCAAGTCAATATTAAAGCCACAGAACAAAACCACCAAGAACGTAGCACGAATAAATCGAGTGGTTTTAATGCAGGGGTAGCCATTAAAGTGAGTAATGGTGCGGTTGCTGGGGCTACTTTAGGCGGTAATTACGGAAAAGGTTACGGCAATGGTGATGAAACTACTTATGTTGCTAGCCATGTAGGTGATAGTCAAAGCAAAACCGTGATTCATGCAGGTGGTGATGCCAATATTATTGGTAGCCAAGTAAAAGGCAAACGTGTAGAAGTCAATGCCCAAAACCTCAACATCGAAAGCTTACAAGACACCGCCACGTACAAAGGCAAACAAATGAACGTGACTGGTAGTGTGACAGTGGGGTATGGCGCATCCGTTGGAGGCAGTTTCAATAAATCGAAAATCAATGCCGACCACGCCAGCATCAATGAACAAGCTGGAATTTATGCTGGAGATGAAGGTTATGATATTAATGTTAATAAGCATACCGATCTTAAAGGTGCATTAATTACGTCTACCCAAAAGGCAGAAGCAGATGGCAAAAACCATTTTAGTACCGGCAGCCTTACTCATCCAGATATTGAAAATCGCTCAAATTATAGTGGCAGCAGTTTTGGTGTAAGTGGTAGTGTGTCAGCTAACTTTGAAACACCATTTGGAGAGAATGGTGCAGCTCAAAGTACAAAACAAGCCACGGATAAAGATGGTAATCTGCTTTATACCGATAAAAATGGCAACACAACTGTTAATTCTAAAGGAGTAGATGGAAAAGAGAACACCAAGAAATTAGCTGAAGGCAAGGAATCTCTTCAATTTTCTTATGGCATGGGCTATGGTAAAGATTCCGATAGTCAATCTAGCACAACAAAAAGTGGTATTAATACACAAAATATCATTATTAAAGATGAAGCAGAGCAATTAAAACGTACAGGCAAAACGGTGCAAGAAGAAATTGCTGCGATAAAAACCGATATCACTACAGAGAGTGCACCAAGTCAAAGTGGTAAATTAGAGAATCGTTTTAATAAAGATGATGTTCAAAAAGAACTGGATTTCCAACGTGAGGTAACAGAGAAATTTGGACAGAATGTCGTGGAAGCAGGGAGTTTGCTTGCTAATAAATTTGGCGAAGAAGCGAAAGCGAAACGTCATGAAGCCGCAATTGCGTTAGAAGAAGCAGAAAAAGCCAAGGCAGAAAACAACAACGAAACGAACCAAGCTTTAGTCAAACAAGCACGAGATAATTTTGAGACAGCGAGTCGCGAAGCCAAAGAATGGGAAACGGGTGGAAATCAACGCCTTATCATTGATTCGGCATTAAATGTTATCAGCACCGCTTTAGCCGGCAGACCGGCAGCGGAAGTGGTGGCTTCAGGATTATCACCTGCGGTGAATAATCAAATTAAGAAAGCGACAACAGATGCAAAAGGCAATGTGAATACGGCTCTCAATTTGACTGCTCATGCACTTTGGGGCGCGGTAGAGGCTTATGCGGGCAATCGTAATGTTGCTGCGGGTGCGGCTGGTGCAGCAGGTGGAGAGGTTGCGGCTCATTTCTTAGCGTCAACACTTTATAATAAATCACCTGAAAAGCTGAGCGAAGAAGAAAAACGTACGGTATCTTCTTTAAGTCAAGTAGCAGCAGGTATTGCTGGTGGTAGTTTATCAGATAGCTCTGATGGAGCGATTATTGCGGCTAAGACGGCGAAGAATGCGGTGGAGAATAATAATTTTGCTGCTTTAGCTGCAGAGGGTTTTACACTTGTTTGTTCAAGAACTTGCTTGCAAGCTCTTTCAGGGATAGCGGGTGTCTCAATTGGTATAGGTTTATCACCTAATGAAAAAGAAGTTGCTATTGTGGCTGCTGCGATGAAAGATCCTGAGGCTATGTCCAAATTAACAAAGGAACAGGTTTCTTATATAAATGAGCAAATCTTGACAGATGGTGGATTTGTTAATAATAAAGAGCTTTTCGGGGATAAGGTTTGGGTTCCAAATGCAGATGGCGGATATATGCCAGTCGATCCAAGTTTAGTGACAACAACATATGGTGGTAAACCTATAGTTGATCCAAGAATCTTTGTTAATCATACAGGAGGTATTGAGTATCCAGCAGATTATAATTTGCCAACAAATACAGGCGGAAATCAAATACTAAATAATGATAAAGATAGTCATGTTCTAGTCGGAGGTGAAAGTCAGGTTGGGGATTGGAAAGATGGAGTGCTATTAAATCAAAAATACCATCCAAATCCTAAATTAGTAGATATAACAGGTATTTCAGGATTAAAACCAGCTAAACCTAAGACACCAGTTCAAGGCGGGGGAAAATTAAGAGCAAGATGGAAAGATCCAGATGGGAAAATATATGAATGGGACTCTCTGCATGGAGAATTAGAAAAATATGATAGGAGAGGAAAGCATTTAGGTGCTTTTGATTATAAAACCGGGGAGCAGATTAAACCTGCAGAACCTAAAAGGAAGATAGAACCATAGTATAGAGATAATATGATGCAAAAAGTTAGAAGATATATTGAAATATATAGTAATGTTACTGATGAAATCCTTTTAAGAATAGAAATAAAAATAGGAGCAAATCAGATAAAAGAATTTATATCTATTGATTCAGATGATCCTGATGTATTGGGAGTTTATTCATTAAATGATAATGACTTAAAGAAATTTGGGATCACTAATTATGATGAAACTTCTATAAGTTTTTTCATAACCTCTGAGTTATAGAACATAATGGTAATTTACTAATGGAAGCTTTTCATATGATACTATGATAGTATTGTTATTACATTATTTTTAGATTGACACTTAAATGTACGAATAATATTAGGGCATAAATCTATAACTAGCTAAGAAAAAATGATTATCGGAAATCCAGGGATATATGATAGCAAAGGGAATTTTAATAGCTTTGCTATTCAAATAGATAATATTTTAGATACAGATTATTTTGCAGTTAACTTATGTATTGATATGAACATTTATCCACCCCAATTAGCTTCTAATAAAGCAAGCTATCTTATTGATTACTTTAATCCTGAATTGGAAATTTTTTCCAATATAAATGATCAGTTATTTTATTTGGATGATAGGGATTTAATGATTAATTTAATGTCAAAGGGATTTGGGTATATATATGCTATTGAGGAATTAATAAAAGACAATAAAATTGATTATCAAGAGTTTATAGATAATGAAGATTTTTTTTTAGAAAAATTGAATCTAGTTAAACAGAGCGAAGTGGTAAACCCATATTTATGGGAGATAGACTACATGGAGTATGTAAACAAAGGGTTTTATCCTTTTGTAATAAATAGTTCTAGTGGTTTGTCTAAAATGATAGTTGTTTTTAATAAGAACAGAAGTTATGACTTAGATTATATTGAGGATAGGTTATTGCTTTCTGATATAAAAGCAAGTAAGAGTGTTGGTTTCTTTGATGAACGATTTTGGGGAGTTAAGGTGTCTTGTGTTAAGAGTGATGAGTTAAGACTAATAATTAATAAGGTTTACTCTGTATTGAGTAGTTTTAAATAAAATATAATGTGTTATATAAAAATATTTCATAATATTAGATTTACAAAATAATATTTTTACTAGTAATTTAAATTTATTCAGAGTATAGAAATCTAGATATAAAGTGCGGTCAATTTTCAAAGAGTTTTAAAACCTCTCGAAAACTGACTGCACTTTTTGTATTTTAAATGGTACTTATGTTAAGTAAATCTTATAATTTTACATCCAACTTCGCGTAAGCTCGTTCTACTTTTTCTAATGCAGCCACTAGCACAACGAAGAATGCGAAACGGGTGGAAATCAACGCCTTATCATTGATTCGGCATTAAATGTTATCAGCACCGCTTTAGCCGGCAGACCGGCAGACCGGCAGCGGAAGTGGTGGCTTCAGGATTATCACCTGTGGTGAATAATCAAATTAAGAAAGCGACCACAGATGCAAAAGGCAATGTGAATACCGCGCTCAATTTGACTGCTCATGCACTTTGGGGAGCGGTAGAGGCTTATGCGGGTAACCGTAATGTTGCTCGCGGTGAAGCGAAAGTGATTCTTAACGAGGTAAACTCTGCCAACCCAAGCCGTTTAAAAGGTTATGTAGAGGTTGCGGGTAAAAAAGCGGATGTCGTGATTGCCAACCCAAGTGGTATTCAGTGTGATGGCTGTGGTGTGATTAATGCGGGGCGAACAACCCTGACAACCGGTAAAGCGGAAGTAGAAAATGGCGAATTGAAAGGCTATCGCGTAAAAGGCGGTAAAGTGACGGTTGGTCAAAAAGGGATGGATAACAGCCAATCTGATTACACCGATATTATCGCGGAGAAAGCAGAAATCAAAGGTGGGGTTTGGTCGAAGA
>NZ_JAHKJY010000008.1:0-29627 GCF_018829755.1 Haemophilus sp. SZY H8 | reverse complement strand
GAACATAGATAGAAGTTAGAATAAAAGTTATCAAAGAATTATCCTGGCGGCGATAGTGCGGTGGAACCACCTGACACCATACCGAACTCAGAAGTGAAACGCTGTAATGCCGATGGTAGTGTGGGGCTTCCCCATGTGAGAGTAGGGCACCGCCAGGTTACTAAATACAAAGCTAAATTAAATAAAATAAAATAAAATAAAAACAGAAGAACCCCAGTTGAGCTACTGGGGTTTTTCTATTTGAACTTAACAACTATTATAAAAAATAGAATTAAAGATGATAGCTCGTGCCGAAAGAGATATGGGGCTTATATTTCGATTATTTACAAAAATCAGTATTATTGGATTTTCGATATACAAAACTTATGTATTCTTAATAATCTTTTAGATATCTCTTGAGGGATAAATATGACTATTTTTCAGTTTATATAGTACTTCTAATTAGAGATTATTTTTAGCTCTAATTCTAATCTCTTGGAGACGTAGACTAGGTATTTGTTATTATTTTGATTTCTTTCACCAATATATCACCTATTTGTTTACGCCAACCTATGAGTAATTCCGGTAATTTATTGGATGAACATTCTTTTTTCCACACCCATTTTATTAATTCTTCTAATGTTCGTTTACTCGCTATGATTTCTGGTGATAGTCCTCCTGGAGTGAGTGCAGTAACTTGCTCTTGTAGTGAACGAATTATTTGTTTATAACGAGGATCTTCAGAAATTCTAACTATTTTCTGTGGATAATTATTAGGAGATATCTGGCTAGCTTGAGTAAGGAGCTGAAGAATTTTTTTTCCATAGATTCGGATCTCATTATGAGTTAGACCCAGTTCAAGCATCTCAGCTATATTACGAGGATTGTACTTTGCTACTTTCCAAAGATGTTCTGATTTTACAATATAAGACAAGGCTAAATTTCGTTTTACAGCAATATTTTGTCGCCATGTTGCTAAAACTTTTAAGCGAGCTAATTCTAAAGGCTTCAGTTTCCATGCATTTGGAATATCCAAATAGGCTTTATTCGCATCTCGTTCTTTTAATTTATATGTTTTGATAAGTGCGAGTTCACAGTCTTCCTTTACAGCTTTTAACCAAGGCGTTTGGGAGAGTTCTTGTTGCAGAATGTGATACAGCGGAAGTAAATACCATACATCTCCAGCCGCATACTGTAATTGTATTTTTGAAAGAGGACGTTTAATCCAATCAGTACGAGTTGCACCTTTATCTATTTTTATATTCAGATATTGTTGGACTAATTTTGCTAAACCTGCAGACATACCTAGTCCAAGGAAACGAGCCATAATTTGTGTATCTATCATGGGTATAGGCAACTGATTAAATTCCTGCAAAAATACTAATAAGTCTTCACTACAAGAATGTAATACTTTGAGAACGTGAGAATCAGCAAGTAGTTTAACAAAAGGTGAAAAATCAGTGATCATAAGTGGATCAATTAAAGACACTCGTTTGCCGTCATAAAGTTGGATTAATCCCAGTTTTGGGAAATAGGTTGATATGCGTATAAATTCGGTGTCTAACGCAACTATATTCTGTTGTTGGGCCAAAAGGCAAATTTCTGAAAGCTCAGTATTAGTTGTAATAAGAGAAAAGTGCGGTAAATTTTGGCATTCTTTTATCATTGTCGTGTTTCAACAGGAGGATTTAACAAGGAAATGGGATATTGCTATCCCATTTATTTAATGAACGGAACGTTTTGCGATTTCTTCATCTCGAAGTACGCGACGTAGAATTTTTCCTACATTCGTTTTGGGTAATTCATCACGGAATTCAATTTCTTTTGGAACTTTATAGCCTGTAAGATATTGTCGACAATGCTGGCGAATTTCATCACGTGTTAGACTATCATCTTTTTTTACTACAAAAATTTTGATAGTTTCACCTGATACTTCATGTGGTATCCCGATAGCAACAGCTTCTGAGACTTTATTATTAAGCATTACTACGTCTTCAATTTCATTTGGATATACGTTAAAGCCTGAGACTAGTATCATATCTTTTTTACGATCAACAATACGAAGGCTATAAGTTTCATCCATAATCACAATATCGCCAGTTGCCATCCAACCATCTTTTAAAACTTCACTTGTTGCCTCTGGGCGTTGCCAATAACCTTTCATGACTTGTTCGCCTTTTACCCATAATTCGCCAGGTTCCCCAATTTTGGCTTCGGTTCCATCATCTTGGATAATTTTAATGTCAGTATTTGGAACTGGTACGCCTATGGTGCCATTGTGTTTTACTACATTAATTGGGCAAGCAGCAATAAGCGGTGAACACTCTGTCATGCCGTAGCCTTCAATAATATTACAACCTGTTAGAGCATGCCAACGTGTTGCAACAGATTGCTGAATTGCCATCCCTCCACCTACAGAGAGTTTTAATGCTGAAAAATCCACCTCTTTGAAGTTTTCGTTATTCAATAAAGCATTAAATAACGTATTTACTCCTGTAATAGCTTCAAATTGATATTTTTTTAGTTCTTTTACAAAACCATCAATATCACGTGGATTAGTGATTAAAATTGCGGTAACGCCTAATTCTAAAAATAATAAGCAATTTACGGTTAATGCAAAAACGTGATAGAGCGGTAAGGCTAAAATTGCAGAATGAGTACGCGTATGATCACCAATAAAGGGTTCTGCGATCCATTTAGCTTGGAAAACATTAGTAATAATATTTCCGTGCGTTAACATTGCCCCTTTAGCGACGCCAGTTGTACCTCCAGTATATTGTAGGAATGCCAGATCACTTCGAACAACATCGGGGCGTACATATTGACGATATTTTCCGATGCTTAATACTTCTCTAAATGTTACTGCATGTGGCAACTTGTATTTAGGAACGAGCTTTTTGATATATTTTACAACGAAATTGACGATTGTACGTTTACCGAAAGAGAGCTGATCCCCCATTCTTGTTAAAATGACATGTTTTACATTCGTGTTGAAGACAACTTTTTCTAAGGTTGAGGCAAAATTAGATACAACAATGATTGCCACCGCACCACTGTCTTGTAGTTGATGTTCTAATTCTCTTGGTGTGTAAAGTGGGTTAACATTTACTGCAGTCAGACCAGCCCGTAAAATACCAAAAAGTGCAATAGGGTACTGTAATAAGTTTGGCATCATCAATGCTACACGATCGCCACGTTGAAGTTTAAATTCGTTTTGTAAATAGGCAGCAAAAGCACGACTACGCTCCTCTAATTTTCGGAATGTAAGTATTTGTCCCATATTGATATAAGCTGGACGGTCGGGGTGCTCACGTACGGCTTTATCAAACATATCCAGAATTGACTCATATTTTGATGTATCCAGAAATTTTTCAGAACCTTCTGGATAGTTTTGAAACCAAATTTTTTCCATTTTTTATCCTAGTTTATTGGAAAATTTCCAAGATTTTATCATTTAATTCAAATAATAGCGAATTTCGGGTTGGATATACCGAGGGCGATGTCTCCATCTAAAAAATCCCCAATCATCATCTTCATCCCAATCATCTGTTGGATAATCATAGGTGGTACTTAGTGTCCAAATACGGTATTTATCAGGTTGAATAACAGGATAAGTATAATCAGCTTGTTCGATCTTGCCTTTCTCTGTTCCAGCTAATTGCCCACCTACAGTAATATAACGTTCTTTTAAATTTTCAGGGTCTACAAAGCCGTTGAAATACACTATAAAGCGGCCATCTGATTGAAATTCAACGAATGGTTTACCTGAAATTGATGATACCGGTAAACTTAACACTTCAATTTTTGTTCGATTTGGTAAAACAGTCGCCTGAACAATTTTCCCTCCAAGTCGAACAGTTTTACAATGACAGGTTAAATCCTGAGGGGAAATCTCGCGATAGGAATTAATAGAGAATCTCTCTTCTTCTAACCCTTTCGGCGGTGTCATACAGCCTGCCAATCCCAAGCAAAGTGCGGTAAAAAATAAGGTAATTTTTCCTTTCATTTTCTATCCTCCAGTTATTTAAACTTATTCACGTCCTGGTAATTTTTTCCAAGTAACTTCGTTCCGTAAATAAATCGGTTCAATCTCTAAAGCTGAAATTGTGCGTTTCTGCAAGTATTCTACTCGTGCTAGCTCCAGCATATATAAGGCATTAGGCAACGCTATATCTGAGCTTGTTAGATTTTTTTCAGTAAATTGAGAATACGCAGCCCAACCAGTCCCGACTCTAAATGCATTATCATCTCGAAGCTGTTTAATTGCTTGTTCTGGCGAACAAACTTGTTCAGTTATGATTTCTCGCCATTGAAAAAATTCCCCGATATCAGACCGCACTTTTTCTCTCATTAATTGAGAAAAATAAACTTCATTCATTCTGGCATCAATCGCTGCAACGACATTTTCTGCTTGATGTAATTCAAATGCAGCCTGTGCCATCGCGGTTAAATTTGAAATAGGAATGACAGGTAAATCAGCTCCAAACGCCAAACCTTGTGCAATCCCAGCACCAACACGGACACCAGTAAAACTACCAGGACCACGCCCAAAAGCCAGAGCATTAACTTGATTTAAATGCAAGCCTGAGTTTGCTAAGATTTTATCAATCATAGGAAGAATTCGTTTGGTGTGCGTGCGTTGCGCTAATTCATTTAAATGTGTTTTTTCACCGTTATATAGTAGTGCAACTGAGCAGGCTTCAGTAGAGGTATCTAATGCTAATAAAGTTAGCTTTGTCATTATTTTTTCTCATTTATTGATTTTGTAAGAATTGTATCACTTTATTGAGATCTCGGGTACGACTTGAGTTTGGCAAACTCTTTAAAAACGTTTCGCCATAATTTCTCATAACTAAACGATTATCACAAATAATCACTACGCCACGATCGCTTACACCTCGAATTAGACGCCCAACGCCTTGCTTTAGCGTAATCACGGCTTCTGGAATTTGAATATCATTGAATGGATCGCCTCCCTGTAGCTTGCAATCTTCAATACGTGCTTTTAATAAGGGGTCATCAGGTGCAGTAAACGGAAGTTTATCGATAATCACCAGGGAAAGTGCATCACCGCGAACATCGATTCCTTCCCAAAAACTAGATGTTGCAACAAGTACACTATGAGAGGTATAAGTGAATTGTTCCAATAATTTGCCTTTAGAGGTTTCTCCCTGTACTAAAATTGAAAGCATACTTTTTTCACGAAAATATTCTGCTAATCCTCGCATCATTGTGTAAGAAGTGCAAAGTACAAAGCAGCGCCCTTTATTGGCTTCTATTACTGGCAGTAACATTTCACCTAATGATGTTAAAGTATGCGTTTTATTGGTAGTTGGCAAATAACGAGGAACACAAAGTAACGATTGTTCAGGATAATTAAATGGACTATGTAAAATCTTTTGTGTTGCATGTTCAATCCCTAATCGTTGACAAAAATGATTAAAGGTTCCACCTACTTCTAATGTTGCGGAAGTAAAAATCCATGCAGCCTCTTTGATCTTCAGTTGTTCTCCAAATTTGTCGGCCACGGTTAGCGGTGTAATATGTAAGCCGAATTGACGACCATTTACCTCATACCAATAACAAAACCCCACAATATTAGTTTCGGTTAGGCGCTTTAATTGACTTTTTATTGATTCGACACGTTCAAAAATACTATCGAGTGTTTGTGAACGCCCTAATGTAAGCTTAATCACCTCGGAGAGAAAATTAATTTTTTCTTGTAATAAATCAAAGGCTTTTTTTACCGCACTTTGTTTATAAAATTCACGCCAATTTCCACGAGTATTATTTTCTTCACCTAATAAAAGACGAAAATCCTGTACAACTTTAAGTAATGTATCTGATGTGCTGCCAAGTTGCAGCATATCTTTTAGTTCGGTACGATAAACAATATTAATATCTTTGCATAAATCAAATAGCTGTCGAGAGGTGAGCGATTGCCCAAAATATTGGCTGGCAATATCGGGCAATTGATGTGCTTCATCAAAAATAATCACTTCTGCATGAGGAATTAATTCCCCAAATCCAGTTTTTTTCACAGCCATATCAGCAAAAAACAAATGATGATTAATGACCACTAGATCCGCATTTAGTGCTTTTCTCCGAGCTGCTGTAACATAGCATTCGCTATAATTAGGGCAATCAGTTCCTAAACAACTTTCCGCGGTACTAGTTAGCTGTGAAATGATAGGGCTGTCTTCGGCAAGTTCTACACATTCAGTAAAATCACCTGTTTTTGTGCTGTTATTCCACTTTCTAACTTTACTTAAATCCGTTAGAACAGATTTATCACCAAGCACTCCTTGTGCAATAACTTGATCTAATCGTTCTAAACATAGATAGTTTGCTCTTCCTTTGAGTAAGGCTATTTTTCCTGTGAAATTAAGCGCTTTTTTGATAGCAGGAAGATCTCGATTGAAAAGCTGATCTTGTAAATTTTTGGATCCAGTTGAAATAATGGTTTTTTTGTTAAATAGTAATACTGGAGCTAGATATGCCAAAGTTTTGCCCGTGCCTGTACCTGCTTCAATAACAAGAGAAGACCTATTATAAATAGTATCACCAACGGCTTGAGCCATGCTAAGTTGTTCTGCCCTTGGACTGAAGTCCTTTATATTTTGACTTAATTGTCCATTGAGAGAGAATATGTGAGAGAGTTGATCTTGATAATTCATTTATAGGAAAATTTTTTGGGGTAAGTCTAGCAAAATTTGATGTGATCGTATAGGAAAGACAGTTGAAATCATCAAAGATGAAATAATTAATTTATATTTATAAAACCGATATTTATTAAACCATATATACCTTGCTAATTCCCTATTTTCCATGGATAATAGAGCGTCTTTTTACGCCTAAGAATTTGCGTAAATAAAGGATAAGTTTTGTTGGTGAAAACTCAATGCGGCAATCGGCATAAGACATTGATAATCAACATTTTTCTTAAAATGAATTAGCCGCTTGCAACGCGTGCGGAATATCGCGTTGTTTTATAAAGCAAACGTTTATGCTTAATAACGTTATCAATGCACCCAGCAACATACAGTCGTGAGATTGACTGGCGCGAGAAACACGAGGTCGATAACGAAGCAAAGTGCAGTTTATTTTGAGGTCTTTTAAAATATTTAATAAGAGAATTGACAATGAAAAGAATGTTAATCAATGCGACTCAAAAAGAAGAGTTGCGTGTAGCGCTAGTTGACGGACAGCGCTTATTTGACCTGGATATTGAAAGCCCAGGTCACGAGCAAAAAAAAGCGAATATCTACAAAGGGAAAATTACTCGCGTTGAGCCAAGCTTAGAAGCGGCTTTTGTGGATTATGGTGCAGAACGTCACGGTTTTTTACCATTAAAAGAAATTGCTCGTGAATATTTCCCCGATGATTATGTTTTCCAAGGTCGTCCGAATATTCGCGATATCTTGAGCGAAGGCCAAGAAGTTATTGTTCAAGTTAATAAAGAAGAACGCGGAAACAAAGGCGCTGCCTTAACTACTTTTGTGTCTCTTGCGGGTAGTTATTTGGTCATTATGCCAAATAATCCGCGTGCTGGTGGGATCTCTCGTCGTATCGAAGGGGATGAGCGCACTGAATTAAAAGAGGCATTAAGTTCATTAGATGTGCCTGAAGGCGTGGGGTTGATTGTTCGTACAGCTGGTGTGGGTAAATCTCCAGAAGAGTTGCAGTGGGACTTAAAAGTTTTACTTCATCATTGGGAAGCGATTAAACAAGCCTCTCAAAATCGTCCAGCACCTTTCTTGATTCACCAAGAAAGTGATGTGATTGTACGTGCTATTCGTGATTATTTGCGCCGTGATATTGGTGAGATTCTTATTGATAGCCCGAAAGTGTTTGAAAAAGCAAAAGAGCATATCAAACTGGTTCGCCCAGATTTCATTAATCGTGTGAAACTTTATCAAGGCGAAGTGCCTCTTTTCAGCCACTATCAAATTGAATCTCAAATCGAGTCAGCATTCCAACGTGAAGTGCGTTTACCTTCTGGCGGTTCAATCGTTATTGATGTAACAGAAGCCCTGACTGCTATTGATATTAACTCTGCGCGTTCTACTCGCGGTGGAGATATTGAAGAAACAGCATTAAATACTAACCTTGAAGCAGCAGATGAAATTGCGCGTCAATTACGTTTGCGTGACTTAGGTGGTTTAGTTGTTATCGATTTCATTGATATGACGCCAGTTCGTCACCAACGAGAAGTGGAAAATCGTATTCGTGATGCCGTTCGTCAAGATCGTGCTCGTATTCAAATTAGCCGCATTTCTCGTTTTGGTTTGTTGGAAATGTCGCGTCAGCGTTTAAGTCCTTCACTAGGTGAGTCTTCACATCACATTTGTCCTCGTTGTCAAGGAACAGGTAAAGTGCGTGATAACGAATCTCTTTCTTTGTCTATCTTGCGTTTAATCGAGGAAGAAGCATTAAAAGAAAACACCAAGCAAGTGCATACGATTGTGCCAGTACAAATTGCTTCTTATCTTCTTAACGAAAAACGTAAAGCGATAAGCAATATTGAAAAACGTCACAATGTAGATGTCATTGTTGCACCAAATGAAGCAATGGAAACACCGCACTTTAGCGTTTTCCGTTTACGCGATGGCGAAGAAGTGAATGAATTGAGCTATAACTTAGCGAAAATTCACTGTGAGAAAGATGAAAGTACCGAGGAATCTCTCGTTTCTCGTAATGTGGAAACAACCGTTGTTGCTGAACAACCTGCAGTTGAAAGTGCGGCAGTGGCGCTTTCTATTTCTGAAGCAGCTCCGACTCCAGTTGAGCGTAAATCGAATGAACCGTCTTTGTTAGCAAAAATTGTTGCGAAAATTAAAGGTTTATTTGTTTCTGAATCCGAAGAAAATAAACCAAAAAATAACCGCACTTCGCGTAATTCTAATCGTAATCAACGCCGTTCACAGGACCGTCGTACTTCTCGTCGTCCACGTTCTGAAAATAATGAAACGGAAGGAACTGAAGAACAAGTTCGTAATATCCGAGAGCGTAATCAACGCCGTCCGCGCCGTAACTTAGTGGAAGAAAGTATTGCTGAAAGTGCGGTAAATTCTACACCGGTTTTTGAGGCTCAGGATGAAAGAACTGAGCAAGTGACTCAACGCCGTCAACGTCGTGATTTACGTAAACGCGTGCGCGTTGAAGATAATGCGATTGCTGTTGAAAATAACGAAAACATTGTTGAACAAATGCCAGAAGTGGATGTTGTCGAAGTTCAGACCGTTCAAGATGATGAAAAACCAGTTCGTCAAAACCAAGATCGTTCTGAACGTCAAGATCGTCAACGCCGTACTCCACGTCATTTGCGTGCAGCGAATAATCAACGTCGTCGCCGTAATCAAGAGCCAAAATCACCAATGCCATTATTTGCTGCCGTGGCTTCACCAGAGTTGGCAAGTGGAAAAGCTTGGGTAGACTATTCAACAGTGAACGCTCAGAAAGAAAATAATTTCTTATCTGTGGATGAATTGCTCGAGCAAGAGAAAACTAAAAAAGGTTTTATCACGCCAGCAATGGGAATTGTTGTTGAAGAAAAATCTCTTGAAGTAAAACCAGCATTAGATTTTATTACTCAGCCAGCTAATGAATCTGTACAGAAAAAAGTACAAGAATCTCTAGAGCGTTTAAATTCTCATAAACCTCAAGAAACGGTTGAATCTATTGAGTCAACGATTACCCTAAATGAGCCTGAAACTATAAATGAACCAGCCTTTGTTCGTACTTATGAGTTTAATGGGCGTTTAGGTACCATTTCTTCAGTTACTCATACAAAAGCGGAGATGACTTTGGCGAAAGCGAGTGATGAAATGCCTCAGCCATTCCCAATTATTGAATGGCAAGATTCTCGCTATTATTTTTACGGTAAAGGGGCGGCAGGGCATCATTGTGCGATTAGCCATGTATATTCTGAGCCTACCCGAGCAAAATCAGAGTAATCTAAAATAAAAAATTAGAATTGGCGTGATGTTTATTACGTCAATTCTTTTTATTTTTGGAGTGCAGTAAAAATAATCACTTGATAAAAACGAGATAATTTCTGCTTGACGGTCTTTCTCAAAAAACGTATTATGCGTGCGCATTAAATCACGGAGGAATGGTCGAGTGGTTGAAGGCACCGGTCTTGAAAACCGGCGAGGGTTTACGCCCTCCTAGGGTTCGAATCCCTATTCCTCCGCCATCAAATTTTGATAAAAAACCTAAGTCACTGACTTAGGTTTTTTATATTTATTCAAATTCATCCAACCATTTCAATAAAATAGCCTCAAGAATTGATTCATTTGATTTATTAGGATCATCGTCAAAATCCTCAAGTTCACAAATCCATTTATGTAAATCAGTAAAACGAACTGTTTTTGGATCTAAATCTGGATTACGATCGTAAAGTTCTTCCGCTATTAATTGGGCATCTGTCCATTTCATTAGTGGGCAGCCTCATTGGCATGGTTAATGTTATATTTCGGAATTTCTACCACAATATCTTCGTCTCCCACGACACATTGGCAAGATAAACGACTATCCATTTCTAATCCCCAAGCTTTATCCAGCATATCTTCTTCTTGATCACTCGTTTCATTTAGAGAGTCAAACCCTTCACGAATAATCACATGGCAGGTTGTACAAGCACAGGAGCCATCACAAGCATGATGGATTTCCACCCCTGCATTGTGTGCAACTTCTAATAAGTTATCACCTGCAGCCGCATCAACAACCATACCTTCGGGACAAAACTCTTCATTAGGTAAAAAAATCACTTTTGGCATAACACTTTCCTCAAAATTATTTAATAATCTGACCGCACTTTTACGGTTTTTCAATATCTGACAAATTTTTGCCAGTCAAAGCTTTATTAATCGATGCATTCATTCGACGTGCTGCAAATTCTTGAGTAGCGATATCCAAGGCTTTAATGCCTTGTGCAATTGCATCACGATCTGAACCTTGTTTTACATCCATTAATTGTTTTAACACACTTTCAATATGATGAAATTCTTCTGTGCTCAGCAATTCAGCCCCATCAGCGTGTAACGCAACAATCACGCTTTCAATTACACGATCCGCTTCTACTCGTTGCTCGGCTAATTCGCGAGCTTGTAAATCCTCTTGCGCATTATCAAAAGAAGATTTAATCATTGAGGTCACTTCTTCATCTGTTAAACCATAGGAAGGTTTAATTTGAATTGATGCCTGCACTTTCGTCGATTTTTCCATTGCAGTCACACTTAATAAACCATCTGCATCGACTTGATAAGTCACTCGAATATGGGCGGCACCCGCTGCCATTGCTGGAATACCTCGTAGAGTAAAACGCCCTAAAGAGCGACAATCATCTACCAGCTCACGTTCACCTTGTACGACATGAACAGTCATTGCTGTTTGACCATCTTTGAAAGTAGTAAACTCTTGTGCACGAGCCACAGGAATTGTTGTGTTACGTGGAATAATTTTTTCCACCAATCCCCCCATCGTCTCAATTCCTAAAGAAAGCGGCACGACATCGAGCAACAACATATCAGAATCGGTTTTATTACCGACTAAAATATCTGCTTGAATTGCGGCACCAAGTGCCACAACTTTATCTGGATCAATGGAAGTGAGTGGTGTTTTACCAAAAAACTTACCAACCTGATCTCGTACATATGGCACTCGAGTTGAACCACCAACCATTACCACAGCTTGCACTTCTTCAGATTCAACGTTGGCATCTTTTAAAGCTCGGCGACAAGTTAGCAATGAACGTTTTACCAGTGAATGAATCAACGCATTAAATTGTTCTCGTGAAATTTCTACTGAAAAATTCTGCCAAAAAATTACCGCACTTTTCTCAGTACTTAAAGCCATTTTGGCTTGGCTAGCAAGGGTTATTAATTCACGCTGTTGATTTGCAGTTTGCGGTTTTAATTGAGTTTGTTCAACGACCCAATCTGCTATTAAATGATCAAAATCATCACCACCTAGCGCAGTATCGCCACCCGTGGCTAGAACTTCAAAGACACCTTTTGATAAACGTAAAATTGAAATATCAAATGTACCGCCACCTAAATCATAAACGGCAATAATCCCTTCCTGCCCACTATCTAGTCCATAAGCGACTGCGGCTGCAGTAGGTTCATTCAATAAGCGTAATACATTTAGCCCAGCTAAACGTGCCGCGTCCTTAGTACTTTGACGTTGAGCATCATCGAAATAAGCAGGAACCGTAATCACAACCCCCGAAAGCTCGCCACCAAGGCGTTGTTCTGCAATATGATTTAAACGCGATAAAATATCTGAAGATACTTCAATTGGGCTTTTTGGCCCCTGTGCCGTAACAATTAAAGGTAATCCATTTTCACTCGCCACAAATTCATAAGGCAAACTAGAATAACGAGACTGAACATCTGCAAGACTACGACCAATTAGACGTTTTACTGAAATCACCGTATTTTTGGGATCAAGTGAGGCTTGTTCAAAGGCTTCTAAACCAACTTTCTTCTCTTCAAAGCCATAATGAACAACTGACGGCACAAGGCTGCGTTCTTGTTCATCATTAAGAATCACGGATTGCCCACTGCGCACGGATGCAACCAAAGAATTAGTTGTTCCCAAATCAATCCCAACGGCTAAACGATGTTGATGTGGTGCAGCAGCTTGTCCTGGTTCTGCAATTTGTAATAATGTCATATACTATTTTTCTACTGGTTATGCGACGGAATACGCCAAATCAAATTTATTTTTTTCTGCAAAACTTGCTTGGTAATGTGTTTCAATATTGACTTCGTGTTTTTGACGTTCATTAATCGCTATTTTTCTATATTGACTTAAGTCAGGCGTGAATACAAAAATTTGATTACCATCCAATTGTTTCACATCATCTTGCCAATTTTGCCAAAATAGACCTTGGTAAAAAGCCTCTAAATCACCATTCAATGCCCAAGCTAAAAACTCTGTATAAGTAAAATTTAAATTATGCCAAGTGAGATCTTTTGGTGAAAAGTAATAAATTTTGCCAAGGTTATCGCCTAACGAACCACCATTTAATGCAAAGTAACCGCCGATCACATCATCTGCAACCAATAAATACTTTGGTTTTTCACCAGACTCATTAAAAGACTTACTAAAATTCCAATCCATCAATCCACGCGGTAATTTAAAACTTCCTGAACCTAAAATACGCAACCAACCATGATGAATTAAAATTCCACCTGTTTCATAAATCACTGCGCCCATTGGTGATGACGTAGGCATTTGCATGGTAAAAAGTTCGTGTTCTGCACTTGATTGATCTTTTTTAATGACATAACAATGATTACGTGCACTTTCAATCCATTGGGAAAGTATAGGCCAAGCAGAGTTTTCTGGAGATATTAGTTGTTCGAGAGTTTGCATAATATCAAGGGATATTGAGATATAGATCTATTACAGTTCAAAAAGGCGTTCTTCTACACGTTCAATTTCTTCAGAAAGCTTACGAGTAAAACGTAATTTATCACACAGTTGAGATGCTTTCGTCCATTGTTGGGATTTCAGACTATCCGAAAGTGCGGTTAATAATGACTGAGTTTCTTGTTTAATTTCTTTCGCAAAAGCGTTTAATGCTTCTTCATTTTTCTGATCTTCAAGTTCTTCTAGTTGTTCTCGCCACTGTAACTGTTGCATTAAAAACGCCACATCTTGTGTACTTTTTTGCTCAAGATCTATCTGCTCACCAGTATTTAGAGCAATGATAGCTTCCGCTCGCAAAATTGGGTCTTTTAACGTTTTTAAGGCATCATTCACTTCGGTGGATTTTTGCATCGCAACGCGTTGTTCTAACGCACTGCTTGATACAAAATTATCTGGATGTAAAGCCTTTTGTAATTCTAAATAACGTATATTTAGCGCCTTCTCATCTAACTGAAAATCAACGGGTAAATCAAAAATTTGAAAAGGATTTAACATCAGATTATTACCTTAAACATGGAAACTTTCGCCACAGCCACAAGATTCTTTTACATTTGGATTATTGTATTTGAAGCCTTCATTTAAACCTTCTTTCACATAATCCAACTCAATACCATTGAGATAAACTAAACTTTTTGGATCGACAATAATATTCACACCGTGTTGTTCAAAAACTTGATCTTCTTCATTTAAGACATCGACAAACTCAAGCACATAAGCTAAACCAGAGCAGCCTGATGTTTTCACGCCTAAACGCAAACCAATACCTTTGCCACGATTATCCAAAAAAGCTTTCACTCGTTGAGCGGCTTTTTCTGTTAATGTAATACTCATATATCCCCCAAAACCACTAAAAGTGCGGTCAAAACTGACCGCACTTTTTCATATTATTCGCCTTTTTTGGATTTGTAATCAGCAATTGCCGCTTTAATTGCATCTTCGGCTAAAATGGAACAGTGTACTTTCACTGGTGGCAATTCTAACTCTTCTGCAATTTGGCTATTTTTGATAGCGCCTGCTTCTTCTAAAGATTTACCTTTCACCCACTCTGTAATTAATGAGCTAGATGCAATAGCAGAACCACAACCATAAGTCTTGAATTTTGCATCTTCAATAATGCCGTTATCATTAACTTTAATTTGTAACTGCATTACATCACCACAAGCTGGCGCACCCACCATGCCAGTTCCAACATTGCTATCTTTTTTATCCATAGAACCCACATTGCGCGGATTTTCATAATGATCGATTACTTTTTCGCTATAAGCCATTTTAACTTTCCTTTTTTAAATCCTTGATAAACGCCATCTAATAATAGCAGTTAAATCCTAGTGAGCTGACCACTCAATTGTACTAAGGTCGATACCTTCTTTAAACATATCCCATAATGGCGATAATGCACGAAGTTTTTCCACCGCACCTTTTACTAAATTAATAGTGTAATCAATTTCTTCTTCAGTGGTATAACGGCCAAGTGTAAAACGAATTGAACTGTGTGCCAATTCATCATTTAAACCAAGTGCGCGTAACACATAAGACGGCTCTAAGCTAGCTGATGTACAAGCAGAACCAGAAGATACAGCGATATCACGCAACGCCATCATTAAAGATTCACCTTCAACATAGTTAAAGCTAATATTTAAATTACTATCTAAACGGTGCTCCATTGAGCCATTTACGTAGGTTTCTTCAATATATTTTAAGCCATTATATAAACGATCACGAAGAGCTTTTAAACGTGGCATTTCAGATGCCATTTCTTCTTTTGCAATGCGATAAGCTTCGCCCATTCCCACGATTTGGTGAACAGGTAATGTACCTGAACGCATACCACGCTCATGGCCACCGCCATGAATAATCGCTTCTAAACGGATACGTGGTTTACGACGAACATATAACGCACCAATACCTTTAGGCCCATAAAGTTTATGGCTAGACATAGATAATAAATCAACTGGCAGCTCTTCCAAGTTAATTGCAACTTTGCCCACACTTTGAGTTGCATCCACGTGGAAAATCGTTTTATTTGCACGACAAAGCTCACCAATGGCTTTAATATCTTGCAATACACCAATTTCATTATTGGCATGCATAATTGAAACTAAAATAGTATCTGGACGAAGTGCGGCTTTAAATTTTTCTAAATCAATTAAACCATCAGACTCGGGTGATAAATAGGTCACTTCAAAACCTTCGCGCTCTAATTGACGACAAGTATCTAAAACGGCTTTATGCTCAGTTTTGCAAGTGATGATATGCTTGCCTTTAGTTTGGTAAAAATGTGCGGCACCTTTAATTGCAAGGTTATCTGATTCTGTCGCACCAGAAGTAAACACAATTTCACGAGAATCGGCACCAATAAGATCCGCAATTTGATTACGAGCCACGTCAACCGCTTCTTCTGCTTGCCAACCAAATTTATGCGAGCGAGAAGCTGGGTTACCGAATGTACCGTCAATGGTTAAAAACTCCATCATTTTCTTCGCAACACGCTCGTCCACAGGACAAGTTGCTGCATAGTCTAAATAAATAGGTAATTTCATTTTTCACTCCTAAATCATTCTAAATTTGACCGCACTTTTAATGCATTTTGCACTGTACGGACTACTTTCCTTTATTGATTAACAATTAATAAATTCTCAAAATCGCTATGAGTTTGGCGTTTTGATTCACGTTTACTCACCAATTCAGCCAAAGTAATTTCATTGAGAAAACTTTCAATGCGATTACTCAGATCTTCCCACAATGTATGAGTTAAACATTCTACGCCATTTTGACAATTTCCACGACCAAGACATTTTGTCACATGAATATTTTCATTTACCGCTGAAATAATCATTCCCACTGAAATTTGGTCACTTGGTAAACCTAGCTGATAACCTCCACCAGGTCCACGAACACTTTTTACTAATCCATCACGACGTAATTTAGCAAAAAGTTGTTCTAAATAAGATAACGAAATATGTTGACGTTCAGAAATATCTGCAAGGCTCACAGGACCTTTTTCTGCATTTAAAGCGATATCTAAAACCGCAGTGACTGCATAACGACCTTTTGATGTAAGTTTCATAAAGTGTTCCTAAAAAGTGATGTTGCAATATTTACATATCCTACTAAATCAGTCAATTAATCTAAATCAAGATCAATTCGTTTTTCGACCGCACTTAGCATGCCATTTAAAATATTTAATTCATTTTTTTCAAGTTGAGCGCGATAATATAAACGCTTTAATTTATGCATAACACCTTGATTTTGAATGAATCCTAGTGATTGATATACACGCTCAGTATGCTCAAAAAAATAAGCAAGTTGTTCTGCAGTTGGATAGTTTTGTTCTATTAAAGAAAGTGAATTTTCCTTCTTATCTTGAGCTAAAAATGCCATGCGCAATTCATAGCTTACCAACTGTACTGCCATTGCTAAATTTAAAGAAGAATAATTAGGATTAGCCGGAATATTCAAATGGTAATGACATTTCAACAATTCTTCATTCGTTAATCCAATGCGTTCACGACCAAACACAATAGCTATCTTGCCTTCATGCGCTACAACTTTATCCGCGCATTCTCGAGGCTCGATCAATGTACTTTGTAAATGACGTAAACGAGCACTTGTTCCAATCACCAAAGAGCAATCATCCACGGCTGCATCAAAACTATCGACAATCCTAGCATTTTTTACTATATCTTCTGCGCCAGCTGAGAGAGCATAAGATTGTTCATCAACAGATTTTGGCGAGACAAGACAAAGCTGGGTCAATCCCATTGTTTTCATTGCTCTAGCAGCAGAACCAATATTACCGCTATGCGAAGTTTCAATTAAAACAATACGAATATTTTCCAACATAATGATGCCCGACTAAAATTTAAGGGTATTCTACCACAATAACCGCTAAAAATAGTCAAGAATTTAAGCAAATTAAAAAATTTAAAATATTAGAGATGAATAATCAAAAAACAAGAATGGTGGGTTGTGAGAGGCTCGAACTCTCGACCGACGGATTAAGAGTCCGCTGCTCTACCAACTGAGCTAACAACCCAACTGGACAACTAAATCAGAGAGTGGTGGGTCGTGAAGGATTCGAACCTTCGACCAACGGATTAAAAGTCCGCTGCTCTACCGACTGAGCTAACGACCCAATTAGATGATTTTAAAGTAAATTTTAAAATCTTTGGATTGGTGTTTAAATGGTGCCCGAAGCCAGACTTGAACTGGCACGCCTCGAAAGGCGAGGGATTTTAAATCCCTTGTGTCTACCGATTCCACCACTCGGGCAAATTGGAGCGGGAAACGAGGCTCGAACTCGCGACCCCGACCTTGGCAAGGTCGTGCTCTACCAACTGAGCTATTCCCGCATTTATCACTAATCAGCATTACCGCGTGACAACAGGGAGTATTCTACGGTTTTATACTCTTGTGTCAAATGAAAAAATAAAAAAAAGCTTTATTTGATTAAAAATAAGACAAAATAATAAAAGTACGCTAGAAAATATCGCACTTTATCCAAAATTAGAGTTTTAGGTCATCTAGTAGGCTACCTTTTGCTGCCTGTAAATATTGGATCATTGACCATACTGTTAAAATGGCTGCGATGTAAAGCAAGATTATAGCGGCAATTTCCATATAGTTATTGTAACGCCATAATAATCCGCCTAGAGCTAACATTTGTGCGGTTGTTTTCCATTTCCCCCACCAAGAGACAGCGACTTTACTACGCTCTCCGAGTTCAGCCATCCATTCACGTAATGCGGAAATAATAATTTCGCGAGAAATCATAATAATCGCAGGAATCGTAATCCACAGAGAGTGTTGATATTCAACGATGAGAACCAAGGCGGCGACAACCATTACTTTATCCGCAACAGGATCCAAAAAAGCGCCAAATCTTGTAGTTTGTTTCCATTTACGAGCCAAATAACCGTCAAGCCAATCAGTAACACCGGCAATAAAGAATATGAATGTAGTAATAAAAGGGGAGGATTCGATAGGTAAATAAAATGCAATCACGAAAAACGGAATCAGGATTACTCGAAACATCGTTAGGAAAATAGGAATATTAAATTTCATAGAAATGAACTGCTCTTGGTGTTAGAGATACACCTATTCTAAAGTATCTAAGAATATAAAAAAAGCCACATTATGTGGCTTTCTTATAAATAATTACGGATTAAAGTTTATCAGCGTTTTGTTTTAAGTATTTTGCAACGCCTTCAGGGTTATCTTTCATCCCTTCTTTACCTTTTTCCCATTGAGCAGGGCAAACTTCACCGTGATCTTCATGGAATTGTAATGCGTCAACCATACGTAACATTTCATCGATGTTACGACCTAATGGAAGATCGTTTACTACTTGGTGACGAACGACCCCATTTTTGTCGATTAAGAATGAAGCGCGTAATGCAACGCCTGCTTCTGGATGCTCAATACCGTATGCTTGAGCGATTTCGTGTTTTACGTCCGCTGCTAATGCATATTTAACTTGGCCGATACCACCATTTTCAGTTGGGGTGTTACGCCATGCATTGTGAGTGAATTGAGAGTCGATAGAAACACCAACGACTTCTACGCCACGTTTTTTGAATTCTTCATAACGGTGGTCAAATGCGATTAACTCAGAAGGGCAAACAAAGGTAAAGTCTAATGGGTAGAAAAAGATTACTGCAGCTTTTCCAGCAATGTGTTTTTTAAAGTTGAAGTTATCAACGATTTCGCCATTGCCTAATACAGCAGATGAAGTAAAATCTGGTGCTTGACGGGTTACTAATACCATAGTCATAATTCCTATATAAAGTTAAGTTGAAGTTTTGCCACACAAAATAGCGGCACGATTTTATTTGAAACGCCGACATTTTTATACTCGATTTTATCTATTAAAGCAATTAATCTTATCTAAAATAAGGTGGAAATATGCAACAACACAATCTATCAACAACATTTGTCCATGCAGGGCGTAAAAAACGCTTTTCACAAGGATCTGTAAACCCCGTTTTACAGCGAGCTTCTTCATTAGTATTTGACAGTATTGAAGATAAAAAACACGCTACTCAAAATAGAGCAAAAGGTGAATTATTTTATGGCAGAAGAGGGACGCTAACTCATTTTGCGTTACAAGATTTAATGTGCGAAATGGAGGGGGGAACAGGCTGTTATCTTTATCCTTGTGGTGCTGCAGCAGTAACTAACTCGATTCTTTCTTTTGTAAAAAGTGGCGATCATGTATTAATGAGTGGTGCAGCTTACGAGCCAACCCAAGATTTCTGTAATATTGTGCTGAAAAAAATGCAGATCGATACAACTTATTACGATCCTCTTATTGGTGCTGATATTGCCACGCTTATTCAACCGAATACAAAAGTACTTTTCTTGGAAGCTCCAAGTTCTATCACAATGGAAATTCCCGATATTCCGACTATTGTGAAGGCGGCAAGAACGGTAAACCCTAATATTGTGATTATGATTGATAATACTTGGTCGGCAGGTGTTCTATTTAAAGCGTTAGAGCATGATATTGATATTTCTATTCAGGCGGGGACGAAATATTTAGTGGGTCATTCAGATATTATGATTGGTACTGCCGTTGCGAATGCGCGAACTTGGGATCAACTTAGAGAACATTCCTATTTAATGGGGCAAATGGTGGATGCAGATTCTGCTTATACGACTGCTCGTGGTATTCGTACATTGGGTGTACGATTAAAACAACATCAGGAAAGCAGCATTAAAGTAGCAAAATGGTTGAGTGAGCAACCAGAAGTAAAAACTGTGTACCATCCAGCCTTACCAAGTTGCCCGGGTCATGAATTCTTTTTACGAGACTTTAGTGGTAGCAGCGGTTTATTTTCTTTTGAACTAGCTAAGCGATTGACATCGGAACAAGTCTCAAATTTCATGGATCATTTTCAACTTTTCACTATGGCTTATTCATGGGGAGGATTTGAGTCTCTAATTCTTTGTAATCAACCAGAAGAAATTGCACATATTCGTCCAAATATTAAACGTAACCTTACTGGTTCATTAATTCGTGTGCATATCGGCTTTGAAGATGTAGATGAATTGATTGCAGATTTAAAAGCTGGATTTGAGCGAATTGCCTAAAAGTGCGGATAAAAAAATGCCTGTTTTACACAGGCATTTTTTATAGGATTATTTTTGTTCTGACACTAAGCCAACTTTCGAACCGTCAGAAAAATGTACGGAAGTCCCGATAATGTCTACTTGAATATTTTTCCCTTGTTGCAAGTGCGGACGAATTTGAGAAAGCACGGCTTCTTCAGTTGTCGATAACGTTACTGTTTCGCTAGCTTTTGGTGCAATTGTTTTCCCAAATTGTAATGCTGGAAGATTTGCTACATAGAATGGTTGGTTATTTTCTTTATAAACAGTTAACCATTGCGCTTCTAAAATAGCTTTATCGCTTAAGTTTGTAATTTCATAAGTGATAGAAAACGATTTTAAATCATCTGTTACAGAAACATTTGTTACTTTTACATTCGCAACTTTTAGAAATTCTGCATTTGCTTGAGTGATTAAATCATCCGTTTTTACTTGAGGTTGTTGTACTGTTTGTTGAGCCGTTTGAGTAGTTTCTGTTGCTGCAGGTTTTTCTGCTACTTTTTCTTCTTTATCGTTACAAGCGGTTAATGCAATTGAACCTGCGATGATACTTGCAAAGAGAAAAGATTTATTAAATTTCATTGTAAATTCCTTCATTATATTTTGTTAGTTGAGTTGTACTCGTTTTTCTAAGGCTCAATTATAGCCCATATGGGCCTTTATGACAGTCTTTTATTTTGAAAGTTCATAGAAGTTGTTTTATTATACTTCTCATTTTCCTTGATAAGTAGAGAAGTACAATGAAACATATTCATATCTTAGGTATTTGTGGCACATTTATGGGCGGCGTGGCGATGATTGCCAAACAAATGGGTTATCACGTGACGGGTTCCGATACTAATGTTTACCCTCCAATGAGCACTTTTTTAGAAGAGCAAGGTATCGAGATTATTCCAAATTATGATGTTGCACAATTACAACCTGCGCCTGACATGGTAATCATTGGTAATGCGATGAAGCGTGGTAATCCTTGCGTAGAATATGTGTTAGAAAATAATTTGAAATACACATCTGGTCCTCAATGGTTACATGATCATTTATTACGCGATCGTTGGGTCTTGGCAGTTTCTGGTACGCATGGAAAGACAACCACAACAGGCATGCTAACGTGGATCTTAGAACAAAATGGCTTAAAACCAGGCTTTTTAATCGGTGGTATTGCCGGTAATTTTGGCATTTCAGCTCGTTTAGGGGACAGTCCTTATTTTGTTATTGAAGCTGATGAATATGATACAGCTTTCTTTGATAAACGTTCGAAATTTGTTCATTACAATCCGCGTACACTTATCGTAAATAACATTAGTTTTGATCATGCAGATATTTTTGATGATCTCAAAGCGATTCAACGCCAATTTCATCATATGATTCGAACTATTCCGGCAAGTGGCTTGGTATTAAGTTCGGCGAGTGAACAAAGTGCAAAAGAAACTCTGGCATTGGGATGTTGGTCGCAACAACAATTTTTAGGCAAAGATAATGAGTGGTTTGCTGAGCGTATTACAAATGATGCCTCACATTTTGCGGTTTTCCATCATGGTGAAAAAGTGGCCGAAGTAAAATGGAATGTAGTGGGACAACATAATATGCATAATGCTTTAATGGCAATAGCGGCTTCTCATCATGCGGGTGTGTCTATTGAAGATGCATGTAAAGCATTGGGATCTTTTGTAAATGCTAAACGTCGTTTAGAAGTAAAAGGCGAAGTTAATGGCATCACCGTTTATGATGATTTTGCTCATCATCCAGAAGCTATTCTTGCTACGCTAACCGCTTTACGAGATAAAGTGGGTGGTGGCGTGCGAATTCTTGCAGTGCTTGAACCTCGTTCTAACACAATGAAAATGGGTGTTCATAAAGATGAAATTGCCCCTGCACTTGGCCGAGCTGATGAAGTGTTTATGCTTCAACCAGAACAACTTCCTTGGGAAGTGGCAGATATTGCCAACCAATGTGTACAACCTGTCTATTGGAATGCAAATCTAGATCGATTAGTCGATATGATTGTCGCTGAGGCTCAACCTACAGATCACATTTTGGTGATGTCTAACGGCAGTTTTGGTGGCATTCATCAAAAAATTCTTGATAAGCTTAAACAGAAATAATAAAAGTGCGGTTAATTTAGAAAATGTTTTTAAGTTGGCCGCATTTTTTATTGAGTTGACGTAACATTTATTTTTAATTTGTAATTTATAAAAGGAATCTTTGTAGAATGGCTGATCCACATATTAAATCACCGATGGATTTTTTAGATAATCTGACTGTCATTATTTATCGTTCTGGCTTTGTGATGGCCGCATTGGCTCTTCTTGCCATGAGTTGGTATCCAGATTTATCGCTCACCTTTATATTAATTGCGGCAACTTGCTGTGCCTCTTCATTACATATTTATCTCAAATCCTTCCGATTGCTTTTTCAATTTGCGACTTGGATAGGATTACTTTTTTATATTAATCATTATCCCGCTTTAGCCCTTGGCGGTGCGTTACTTAATTTAGGTGGTTTGTGTTTTAAAGAATATTTTTGTTTCCGCGTGCCTCTGCTAAATTTACAGCCGATATTTGTGGCTTGTTTGTGGTTTTCGTGGGTGTTAAATAATCTTATCGCATTACGCATTTTTTCTATTATTTCTGGCGTATTACTTTTAGTTTTAGCGATACAAAAATGGCGAATGCCTTTGCATTTTGATATTGGAGATAAAACAAAATATCAAATTTAGAAAAGAAAATGACCGCACTTTTATGTGCGGTCATTGTTTTTAGAAAGGTTTATTTAGCTAAACATTCCATGTAACTATCTGCGGTAGATTGCAAGAATGTTGCATAAGAATTTTTGCCTAAAGTGACTTTATCGCCAATTGGGTCGAGTTGTCCTACATTGACTTTAGTATTTTGAGCTAAAGATTCAATCACTTTTGGCGTAAATTGTGGTTCTGCGAATAAGCAATTTACTTTATGTTCTGCGATTTCTTCTTTAATGTGCGCTAAAGTTTTTGCACCCGGTGCCACTAATGGATTGATGGTGAAGTAACCCGTTTGTTTTAAACCATAAGCATCGTTGAAATAACCATAAGCATCGTGGAAAACGTAGAAACCTTTATCTTTAACGTTCGCAAGTTGTGCTGTGATTTTTTCACCTTGTTCTGCCAAAGTGCGGTTAAAATCTGAAAGATTTTGAGCAATTAAATCTTTTTTATCTGGAAATTGTGCAGTTAATTTATCCGCTACTTTTTGAGCAACAATTTTGCTAATAGCTGGAGAATACCAAACGTGCCAGTTTGTTGTTAAACCTTCGTCATGATCATGGTGATCGTGGTCATGGTCATGGTCGTGGTGTTCATGCTCGTGCTTATGATCATGGCCGTGTTCATGTTCGTGATCGTGTTTATGTTCGTGTTTGTGCTCATGTTCATGTTTATGATCGTGATCGCCATCTTCATGGAAATGCTCGTGGTGAGCTTGACTTAATAAAGGTTCTACATCAGCAAGATCCGCAATGGTAATCACTTTTTTACGTTCAATTTGGCTAATTGGTTTGTCTAAAAATGAATCAACATCCTCACCAATCCATACAACTAAATCTGCAGATTTTACTTTTTGAATATCCGATAATTTCAAATTGTAGTCATGCGGAGAGGCGCCTGCAGGAACAAGGACTTGTGTGCCAGTTACGCCATCTGCAATAGATGAAACAATAAAACCTAAAGGTTTTACTGATGCCAATACATCGGCATTCGCCATCATTGGCGTACTTAAAAGTGCGGCAGAAACGGCGCTAATTTTTAAAAGTTTTTTCATATTTCTGTTTCCTTACTTGTTAGTAATAATTCTCAAAGGGAAAAAGACTACGCCTTTTTATATAAATTGCAATGATTTTATAGAGAACCTGAGGGAAAATTTTTCATTTTCAAAGTAAATAGGTTTCATTCGATAAAAAATGCACATTTATGGTCAATGTGCATTTTCAAGAGGAGATTAAGATTTTTTCTTTAGTAATTTATCTATTACACGAGAAACAGCAAAAAAACCAAAGGTTGCCGTAATCATCGTGGCTGCACCAAATCCGTTTGCGCAATTCATTGTGGCAGAAATTGCACAACCTTCAGTCATTTGTGGGAATATTAGAGGTTGTGTTGAAAATACCGCATCGATACTAAATTTGCGTTTTGGATTTTGGCTAAAATTGTAATCCTTGCGTAAAATCGACCGTACTTTGGCGAGCAGCGGATCTTGAATGGTTTTACTAAGATCGGCAATTTGAATTTGGGTTGGATCAGTTTGACCGCCAGCACCGCCAATAGTAATCACATTAATTTTGTTACGTTTACAATAAGCAATCAGCGACGCTTTAGTTTTCACATTGTCAATAGCATCAATGACGTAGTCATAGCCTCGATTGAGATAATCCGATTGATTTTCTGGCGAGATAAAATCATCAATAATATTGACGGTACATTCTGGGTTAATTAATTTTACTCGCTCTGACATGACTTTAGTTTTTAATTTGCCGATTGTGCCGCTCATCGCAGGAAGTTGGCGGTTGATATTTGTGACACAAATATCATCCATATCAATTAATGTTAGTTCACCAACGCCTGAACGTGCTAAAGCCTCTACGACCCAAGAACCCACGCCTCCAATGCCTATTACACAAATATGGGCTTTGCGTAAGCGCGCGAGTCCATCAGGGGTATAAAGTCGACCGATACCGCCAAACCGCTGTTCATAATTGTCCACTGGCGCCATTATTGTAATACCCATACTCGGCCATAGTGTTTTGATAATCCCGCAATATGGCCTGCTTGATCACCAATGCCACGATATAAGTCAAAGTGGTGACCTTTCACCGCACCGCCGACATCAAGAGCAACCATTAAATGTAATTTATGTGTGCCAAGCCAGTTTCCGTTATTATCAATGTCAGGCACTTCGACTAAAAGAACAGTACCAGATGGTACAACGCTACGATCTGATGCCACAGAAGCCATTGGTACAAGCGGTACACCGGCCGAACCTTTCACCTTGCCACTCGGATCATTTTTGAAGAATACATAAGAAGAATTACGTTCTAACAAACTTTGTACACGAGAGGGATTACGATTGCCCCATTCACGAATTGCTTGGATAGACATTTTCTCTTTTGGTACTTCACCATCTTCAACTAATAAACGGCCAACGGCGGTGTAAGGAAAGCCATTTTGTCCTGCATAAGCGAAGTAATTAAGGTTGCCATCACCAAAATCTACATAACCGCTGCCTTGTACCCCAAGTAAAAAGTTCTCTAACATGGAATCACTATATGCTAATTCTAATCCTTGACCCGCTAATGCACCGGCATAGATTTGTGCACGGCTAAAACGTTTATTTGCTGGCATGCGATAAATTGGATTTTGGAATTGACCTTGCGGTGAACGGCGTGCATGAAGGACAGGAGAGTAGTAGCCTGTCATCAAAACATTTTGATATCCATCGAACCCACGCATAATTTGCGGGTGAATGCCAAATTTAGAAAGCTCACTTACATTGGCGCCAGAAAGTACCCAATTCGTAATTTTTTCATAGTTGCCATAGAAACGATCAGATAGTTTGCTTGAATAACTTTGTACATTTGAAAGTTGAGTTAAAAAATCGCCCTGATTAATGACTGCACTTCGGTTTTCAACTTGAGAAACTGGCATAAACACAGCTTGTTGATAATTACGACCCGAATATTTCGCACCAAATTGTTGAGGATCGCTGCCATTTGAGGTGGTTGGAATTTGAATTTTTGTTGTATTAGAAGAACCACAGGCAACTAAAAGTGCGGTTGTCACTGCAATAGAAAATGTTTTTAATGAGAAAAATTTTCGAACTGACATTTTTAATCCTAAATAAGCTTAAATAAGGCTGCATACGCTATCAAAAATCCGTCAAAACGACCAGTGTTATTTAGTCAAGCTGATTAATAAAAACTCACATTGAACATTTTATTAACAAATGAAACATAAACTTTTGTTTAATTCTTGCAAAAAAATATTAATAGAGTATAGTGCACGACATCAGACGCGGGGTGGAGCAGCTTGGTAGCTCGTCGGGCTCATAACCCGAAGGCCGTCGGTTCAAATCCGGCCCCCGCAACCAACAAATTCTAAAGCCCTGATTTAAGAAAATCAGGGCTTTTCTTTTTACAGTTTAACTCGCTATGATGATCTCAATTAGATCATCTTTTTCTATGCTATAATCCCTCAAAATTTTCAAAACCGGTACCTAAATGAAACAATTATTTGCAACGACTTCTCGTGGCTTTGAAGAATTATTAAAAGTTGAACTTACTGAACTTGGCGCGCAAGAGGCAAAAGTGGTTCAAGGTGGCGTTCATTATCAAGCTGATGATGAAACTTTATACCGCACTTTGCTTTGGTCACGCCTTGCTTCACGCATTTTATTTCCTTTGATTGAAACCAAAATTTACAGTGATTTAGATCTTTATGCAGCTGTTTCAGGTTTTAATTGGTTAGCGCAATTTGATGAACGAGTTACCTTCTTTGTTGATTTTAATGGAACCAACCAGGAAATTCGTCATACTCAATTTGGTGCAATGCGCGTTAAAGATGGAATTGTCGATTATTTTGAACGTCAAGGTAAAACTCGTCCTGATGTAGATAAAATTCAGTCAGACGTGCGTATCCATGCTTATTTGAACCGTGAAAATTTAGTGATTTCTTTAGATTTAAGTGGAGAAGCATTACATTTACGAGGTTATCGTGAAGATGCTGGTCAAGCGCCCTTACGTGAAACTCTAGCGGCGGCAATTGTTATGCGTTCAGGTTGGCAAGCAGGTTCTCCATTAGTAGATCCAATGTGTGGTTCAGGCACGCTTTTAATTGAAGCTGCACAAATGGAAGCCAAAATTGCGCCGCAACTTTATCGTTTACATTGGGGATTTGATTTTTGGAAATTGCATAATCAATCGGCTTGGGAAAAAGTAAAAAATGAAGCGATTGAATTAGCAGAAGAAAAACAAAGTGAAATTCAACCGCACTTTTATGGATTTGACCTCGATCACCGCGTATTAAAAAAGGCGCAGAAGAATGCACAAAATGCAGGTGTTTCACATTTAATTAAATGGCAACAAGGTGATGTCGCAGCGTTGAAAAATCCTCGTTTAAATGAAGTCGGCACGGTTATCTGTAATCCACCTTATGGTGAACGTTTAGGTACAACACCAGCTTTAATCGCGCTCTATTCAGTATTTGGACAAAGACTTAAAAAAGAATTTTGTGGTTGGAATGTTTCTGTTTTTAGTAGCGAATCCACATTGCTTGATTGTTTGAGAATGCGTGCTAGTCGCCAATTTAAAGCAAAAAATGGCCCATTAGATTGTGTGCAAAAGAATTATCAAGTTTCAGAACGAAAATCTGACGAAATTACAGCTGAAAATGAACTAGAATTTAACCGCACTTCGGAGGTGGCAACCGATTTTGCTAATCGATTACAAAAAAATATTAAGAAAATTAGCAAATGGGCAAAGCAACAAGGATTAGACGCTTATCGTTTATATGATGCCGATTTACCCGAATATAATTTAGCCGTCGATCGTTATGCAGATTACATTGTTGTGCAAGAGTATGCAGCGCCGAAAAATATTGATGAAAATAAAGCGCGTCAACGTTTATTAGATGCGGTTACTGCAACTTTGCACGTTACCGGTGTCGAAACGAATAAGTTGATCCTCAAAGTTCGTCAGAAACAAAAAGGTACCAACCAATATGAGAAATTAGCCAATAAAGGTGAATACTTTTATGTGAATGAATATGGCGTGCAACTTTGGGTAAATTTGACAGATTATTTAGATACTGGCTTATTCTTAGATCACCGTTTAACAAGAAAAATGATTGGAGAGTTGGCAAAAGGTAAAGATTTCTTAAACTTATTTGCTTATACTGGCTCAGCAACTGTTCATGCAGCACTTGGTGGTGCTGAATCGACAACTACCATTGATATGTCCAATACTTATCTTAATTGGGCGGAACAAAATCTTATTTTGAATGATATTGAAGGTAAACAACATAAATTAATTCAAGCAGATTGCCTTCAATGGTTAGAAAAATGTGATCGTCAATTTGATTTGATATTTGTGGATCCACCGACGTTTTCGAATTCTAAACGTATGGAAGAGAGTTGGGATGTTCAACGAGATCATGTGAAATTAATGAGCAACCTAAAACGAGTTTTGTCGAATAATGGCACAATTGTTTTCTCGAATAATAAACGTGGATTCAAAATGAATTTAGTCGCGTTGGAAGAATTAGGTTTAAGTGCGGTAGAAATTTCGCATAAAACGTTACCGCTAGATTTTGAACGTAATAAACAAATTCATAATTGTTGGATGATTCAACATATATAATGATTCGCTAAGTTGTAAAAATAGTCGAAAAGATAGTGAATTTTAAACAAACTGAATAAAAAACTATCGCTCAAACATTTTTTTTCAAAAAGTGCTAGACAAGGTTTTATTAAATCATTAATATACGCCTCCGCAACGGCGCAGTAACGCGTTCGTAGCTCAGTTGGATAGAGCGTTGGCCTCCGGAGCCAAAGGTCGCAAGTTCGAATCTTGTCGAGCGCGCCAGGTCAGTGCAATAACAACTTTTAATGGTGGCTATAGCTCAGTTGGTAGAGCCCTGGATTGTGATTCCAGTTGTCGTGGGTTCGAATCCCATTAGCCACCCCATCTTATCTTTATAAGATCTGACGGCGAGTAGCGCAGCTTGGTAGCGCAACTGGTTTGGGACCAGTGGGTCGTAGGTTCAAATCCTATCTCGCCGACCACTTTATTTTGCTCTTTAACAATATATCAGACAATCTGTGTGGGCACTTGTTGATTGACTTGTTTTAAAATATTTTTAATTTTGAAGTCTTAATAGGTGCTTAACTGAAAATTCATAATTACTTTTTAAGTAGTGTTTTATTTATAGCTAAGCAGTTTATTGAGCGATTAAACTTGAATTGAAGAGTTTGATCATGGCTCAGATTGAACGCTGGCGGCAGGCTTAACACATGCAAGTCGAACGGTAGCAGGAGAAAGCTTGCTTTCTTGCTGACGAGTGGCGGACGGGT
>NZ_JAHKJY010000007.1:0-42924 GCF_018829755.1 Haemophilus sp. SZY H8 | reverse complement strand
AGGCGAGTTCAACCGCTGCTGAAACAGAGGTTGAAAACGGCAAAACTGTCAACTTTGATGCAGGCAAAAACTTAACAGTGAAACAAACAGTTGATGCAACATCAAAAAATCACACTTATAGTTTTGCGTTGAAAGATGATGTAGTGATTGGTGCTAAAGGTGAGAATGGTAAAGACGGCATTGATGGCTCTATCGGCGTAAACGGTAAAGATGGTTCTGCGGTTGCAATCAACGGTAAAGACGGTTCTATCGGCTTAAATGGTAAAGATGGTAAAAACGGTTTAACCATTAAAGGTCAAGATGGCAAAGTGGGCGTGGATGGCAAAGATGGTGAAACACGTCTAGTTTACGTTGAGAAAGCTGACCCAACTAAACCGGGAAGCACTGATAAAACTCACAAATTGGCAACGCTTGATGATGGTATGAAATATGGGGGCGATATTGGCGAGGTTGCCAATGTCAAACTTAATAAACAAGTGGATATAAAAGGTGGCGTTACGGATAAAACCAAGTTGTCTGACAACAATATTGGTGTAGTTTCAACACCTAATGCAACGACAGGTGGTACAGAATTAACCGTAAAACTGGCAAAAGAACTGAAAGGTTTAACTTCTGCCGAGTTTAACGATGGCAAGGATAAAACCAAAACGGAAATTACCCATAATGGTATAGCCATTACCCCTGTGAATCCAGAAAATGGCAAAACATCGGTTACTTTAACTGATAAAGGCTTAAACAACGGCGGCAACACAATAACCAATGTTGCAGAAGGTAAAAATGGTACTGATGCAGTAAATGTGAACCAATTGAATAAAGTAGAAGCTAAAATCAATGAGGGCGGATTAACTTTCGCAGGTAATAGTGGTACACCTCATAAAGCGAACTTAAACACAACTGTTAATATTAAAGGTGGTAAAGATAATACTGATGCTACACAATTTGACGATGGTAAAAATGTAATGACAACAGTAAATAAGAATACTGTTACTGTCGCCATTAAGAAAACACCTGAAGTTGAGGGCATCAACATCATTGATAAAGACGGTAAGGTAAAAGTTAAATTAACTCAAACAAATGAAGGTTTGAAAGTATCTGATGGTAACGATAAGGAAACACGTATTACCAATGTTGCAGAAGGTAAAAATGGTACTGATGCAGTAAACGTCAAACAATTAAATGCTGCGAAAACTGAAGTTACCGCAGGGGATAATATTGATGTGGTTTCACGTACAGGTGCTAATGGTCAAACTATCTATAAAGTGAGTGCAAAAGGTATTAATGATACTTCTGCAGCAGTTAAAGCTGGTTCTAATCACGTTGAAGTGACAAAAGCTGCTAATACGCATAAAGATGGTTCAACAACTGTTACTGACTATACCGTTGATCTTTCAAAGGAAACGAAAGAAGATATCAAGAAAGGTGTAGATGCGCATACAGAAGTCACCACGAAAGGTTTAACCTTTAATGCAGATCACGGCACTACTGGTGTGAAAAAACTAGGTAGCAAGGTGGCTGTTAATGGTGATGGTAAAAACATTACCACGACTGCAGATGAAAACGGTGTTAAAGTATCGATGAAAGATGATATTAAAGTAAACTCTGTCACTGCAAAAGAAGTGAAAGTAGGTGACGTTAATATCAACGAAAACGGTATCAACGCTGGTGGTAAACGTATTACCAATGTTGCACCAGGTAAAGATGGCACTGATGCTGTGAATGTAAACCAATTGAAATATGTTGCAGGTAATATCAGCAATCAAATCAATAATGTTGATAAAGGCTTACGTGCAGGTATTGCAGGTGCTTTAGCATCCGGTGGGTTATATCATGTTACGACAGCAGGTAAATCTATGGTGTCTGTCGGTGCAGGTACATATCGTGGACAAAATGCGTTGGCAGTAGGTTACTCTCGCTTATCAGATAATGGTAAAGTTGGGGTTAAATTCACAGTAAACAGCAATTCACAAGGCCACTCTGGCGCAAGTGCAAGTGTTGGCTACCAATGGTAATTAACTTGTAAGTAAAATAAAAACCCGGCGAAAGTCGGGTTTTTATTTAATTGAGATTATCGCCTTCCATAGAAGGAGATAGACGGATTTCTATGTTACAATTCAGACCTTAAATTAAAGGGGGAGTTATGTGGGATATGTCGTTATTATGGGTGATGGGGGTTGTTTCTATTGTCTTGATTTTACTGCTGATTCTGTTTCAGCAGAAATATGCTTTACTTCATAAAACACTTCATAAAACCACAGAAGACTATAATCAACTGGCATCAAAATTTGATGGGATAAATAGCCTTAAAAATCAATTAGAACAGCAAATTATTAAAGCTCAAACAGAAAGCCAAGGGTTACAAATTCGCTTGAATGAACGAGATGAAAAAATTTACTATCTTACCCAAGAATTAGATGAGGAGCAGGCTCGCCATTCCGCCATCGCGGAGCAAATTACCGCATTAAAAGAACGCTTCGGGATTGCTTCTGCGCAAGCAGAAAGTTTGAATGCCCAATTGCAACATAGCCAAAGCCAGTTATCTCGTAAAGAACAGGAACAACAACATTTAACCGAAAAATTGACCGCACTTTCTCAAGAGTTAACAGGATTAAAAACAACTTTAGCAGAAAAAGAAAAACATTTTTCCGCGCAACAACAGAACTTTGAACAATCTAAGCAGCAGTTGAGCGTGGAATTTCAAAATCTAGCCAATCGGATTTTGGATGAAAAAAGTCGCTCATTTAGTCAATCAAATCAAACAGCATTGGAAACGTTGCTCAAGCCTTTCCGTGAGCAAATTGAAGGTTTTCAAAAACGTGTCAATGAAATTCACTCCGAATCCGTGAAAGGTAATGCAGGCTTGGAAGCTGAAATTAAAAAAGTGCTGGAAATTGGCCTGAATATGTCGCAAGAGGCGAGTAATTTGACTTCTGCGCTGAAAGGCGAAAAGAAAACTTTAGGTAATTGGGGCGAAGTGCAATTAGAACGAGCGTTGCAACTGGCTGGGCTTGAAGAAAATGTGCATTACCGCGCGCAAGCACATTTTAAAGATGAACAAGGCGGGCGCAATTACCCTGATTTTGTGTTGAATTTACCTGATGAAAAACACTTAATTATCGACAGCAAAATGTCATTGGTGGCTTACGAAAGTGCGGTGAATTCTGAGGATGATTTTGAACGTGAGCGTTTATTAAAAGAACATATATCCGCATTGAAAAGCCATATTAATGATCTGCATAAAAAAGATTACAGTAATTTGATTGGCATGCGTAGCCCGAATTTTGTTCTTATGTTTATTGCGGTGGAACCCGCATATATTGAGGCTTTAAAATCTGATCCTGCTTTATTTAATTACGGTTATGAACGTAATGTCATTATGGTCTCTCACACCACCTTAATGCCGATTTTACGCACCGTAGCAAATTTGTGGCGCATCGAACGTGGTAATGCCGAGGCAAAAGAAATCGCTGAAAAAGCGGGTGAAATTTATAACCAAATTTGCTTGGTCGCAGAACGTTTAAGTAAGCTCGGCAATACGCTTTCCACTGTTAGCAATCAATACAACAGCACAGTAACCGCACTTGTTGGTCAACAAGGCTTGGTGGGCAAAGTAGAACGATTTAAAACCCTTTCCGCAAAAGCGAATAAAACGATGCCCGATGTGGAGTTATTGAATAATCAGATCGATTTGGCTAGGTTGGATACGTTGAACTAAGATAATTTCAAATAATTTATTCTCCGATTGAATGTGAATTTGGTCGGAGAATTTTTTATTTTATCTAAACAAAAAATTTTGTGATTAATATCTCAAATTTGAAATTTCTCAGTTGTTTTTCTGTTTTTGTTCTTTATATTTATCTTATCGAAACGTTTCGATAAAGGTGGAAAGAGGAAATATATGAAAAAAACAATGTTATTAAATGCTCAACTTTCTCGTTGTATCGCTTCTCTTGGTCACACAGAAAGTTTGACGATTTGTGATGCGGGGCTTCCTATTCCATTAAGTGTGGAACGTATAGATCTGGCATTAACTGCGGGAGTGCCAAGTTTTTTACAAACTTTAGATACTGTGATCACTGAGATGTATGTCGAGCGAGTAGTGATTGCTGAAGAAATTAAAGAAAAAAATCCTGAAATTTTTACCGCACTTTTATCTAAACTTAGTCAAATTGAGACTAATCAAGGTAATAAGGTTCAGATAGAGTTTGTATCACATGAAACTTTTAAAAAATATACACACCAAAGCAAAGCGATTGTTCGAAGTGGTGAGTGTTCTCCTTATGCCAATATAATTTTATATTCTGGTGTGCCATTTTGATTTAGGTGAAATTATGGAAACCTTACTTAAAATTTCTGGCATTGATAAATCTTTCCCTGGCGTGAAGGCTTTAAGTAATGCCTGTTTATCAGTTTATTCTGGTCGAGTTATGGCATTGATGGGGGAAAATGGTGCAGGTAAATCGACTTTGATGAAGGTGCTTACTGGTATTTATTCTAAAGATGCTGGCACCATTGAGTATCTCAGTAAGGAAGTGACCTTTAAAGGCCCAAAAGAATCACAAGAGGCGGGTATTAGTATTATTCACCAAGAGCTGAATTTGGTCGGTAATCTCACTATTGCTGAAAACATTTTCCTTGGTCGTGAATTTAAAACCTCATGGGGGGCAATTAATTGGCAAAAAATGTATACCGAGGCAGATAAACTGTTAGCTCGTTTAGGTGTAACCCATAGTAGTAAAAAATTATGCTCAGAACTTTCTATTGGTGAACAGCAGATGGTTGAGATTGCAAAAGCACTCAGTTTTGAATCTCAAGTAATCATTATGGATGAACCAACGGATGCATTAACCGATACTGAAACAGAGTCTTTATTTAATGTTATTCGTGAACTTAAAGCTGAAAATCGTGGCATTGTTTATATTTCCCATCGTTTAAAAGAAATTTTTCAGATTTGCGATGATGTAACGGTTCTGAGAGATGGGCAATTCATTGGTGAGCGTGTAGCAGCTGATATTGTTGAAGACGATTTAATTGAAATGATGGTAGGGCGTCGCTTAGATGAACAATATCCACACTTGGCACGGAAAAAAGGTGAATGTGTGTTGAGCGTAGAGCATCTGAGTGGTAGTGGCATTGATGATGTTTCATTTACACTTCATGCTGGCGAGATTGTGGGCGTTTCCGGTTTAATGGGCGCAGGAAGAACGGAGCTTGGAAAGTTACTTTACGGCGCATTACCAAAAACAAGCGGTAAAGTGCGGTTAAAAAATCAGGATATTGAGAATCACACCCCGCAAGATGGTTTAGATAATGGCATCGTGTATATATCTGAAGATCGTAAAGGTGATGGTTTAATTTTAGGAATGTCGGTAAAAGAAAATATGTCGCTAACATCTCTCGATCATTTTTCTAACAGAGGAAATATTCGTCATCAAGCAGAAAAAATGGCAGTCGATGATTTTATTTTGATGTTTAATATTAAGACCCCTAGTCGTGATCAACAGGTAGGTTTACTGTCTGGTGGAAATCAACAAAAAGTGGCAATTGCTCGTGGATTAATGACTCGCCCAAATGTGTTGATTTTAGATGAACCTACTCGTGGTGTAGATGTTGGTGCTAAGAAAGAAATTTACCAGCTTATTAACGAGTTTAAGAAGGATGGTTTGAGTATTTTGATGATTTCATCGGATATGCCAGAGGTGCTTGGTATGAGTGATCGAGTGTTGGTAATGCGTGAAGGTAAAATTAGTGCAGAATTTTCTCGTGAAGAGGCAACACAAGAAAAGTTATTAGCAGCAGCTATTGGTAAATAAGAGTAGGTAAGTATGATGAAAAATGAAACATCTAATTTTCAAATAGGAAGATTTTTGATTGAACAGCGTTCTTTTATTGCGTTGATTATTCTTATCGCAATTGTATCAGTGATTAATCCTGATTTTTTTAGCGTAGATAATATTTTGAATATTTTACGTCAAACTTCAGTTAATGCGATTATTGCAGTTGGGATGACCTTTGTTATCTTAATTGCGGGAATAGATCTTTCTGTTGGATCTGTATTGGCATTGACTGGTGCTATTGCAGCCTCAATGGTAAGTATTGAATTGCCTATTTTTTTAGTCGTTCCTGTTGTTTTATTGATTGGAACACTTCTTGGTGGTGTAAGTGGTGTAATTGTTGCAAAAGGAAAAGTTCAGGCTTTTATTGCTACCTTGGTTACCATGACCTTACTGCGTGGTATAACAATGGTTTATACAGATGGTCGTCCTATTACGACAGGTTTCTCCGATAATGCGGATATATTTGCTGGTATTGGTACTGGATATTCCTTAGGTATTCCGGTACCAATTTGGATTATGAGCGCTGTGTTTGCAGTAGCTTGGTATATTTTGAAACACACACCAATCGGTCGCTATATTTATGCTTTAGGTGGAAATGAGGCGGCGACCCAACTTTCTGGTATTAACGTCAATAAAATCAAAGTATTTGTTTTTGCGGTGAGTGGTTTCCTTTCTGCATTAGCAGGTTTAATTGTTACTTCACGTTTATCCTCTGCACAACCGACAGCTGGTGTATCTTATGAATTGGATGCTATTGCTGCTGTTGTTGTTGGGGGAACAAGTTTGATGGGTGGTAAAGGTCGTGTAATGGGAACCCTCATTGGCGCATTAATCATTGGTTTTTTAAATAATGCATTAAATTTATTAGATATTTCATCTTACTATCAGATGATAGCAAAAGCGTTGGTTATTTTGGTTGCCGTTTTAGCCGATAACTATCTTGGTTCGAAAAAACTGTAATTCACTTCAAGGAGAAATTATGAAAAAACTAACCGCTCTTACTTCTGCTGTATTATTAGGTTTGGCTGTTACTGGTTCAGCATCTGCACAAGACACGATCGCTTTAGCCGTGTCTACATTAGATAATCCATTTTTTGTCACATTAAAAGATGGCGCCCAGAAAAAAGCTGATGAATTAGGCTATAAATTAGTCGTGCTTGATTCACAAAATGACCCAGCTAAAGAACTTGCTAATGTTGAAGATTTAACAGTGCGTGGTGCAAAAGTACTATTGATCAATCCAACTGATTCTGAAGCTGTTGGTAATGCAGTGGCGATTGCAAACCGTAATCATATTCCAGTTATTACATTAGATCGTGGTGCAGCTAAAGGAAAAGTAGTAAGTCATATCGCATCTGACAATATAGCAGGCGGAAAAATGGCAGGGGATTTCATTGCACAAAAATTAGGTGATGGAGCTAAGGTTATCCAACTTGAAGGTATTGCAGGTACATCTGCAGCGCGTGAACGAGGTGAAGGTTTTAAACAAGCCATCACTGCACATAAGTTTAATGTATTAGCTAGTCAGCCTGCGGACTTTGATCGTACAAAAGGTTTGAATGTAACGGAAAATTTGCTTGCCTCAAAAGGAGATGTACAGGCTATTTTTGCTCAAAATGATGAGATGGCATTAGGTGCATTACGGGCAATTAAAGCATCTAACAAAAAAGCCCTTGTTGTGGGATTTGATGGTACAGATGATGGTGTTAAAGCGGTGAAAGGTGGAAAAATGGCTGCAACTATTGCACAACAACCTGATCTTATTGGTTCATTGGGTGTTGTTACAGCTGATAAAATCTTAAAAGGTGAAAAAGTGGAATCAAAAATCCCAGTAGATTTAAAAGTAATTAGTGAATAGTTATTGTATCACTTTGTATCTCCCCCTTGCTTATATGCGACAGACTACATTAATGGCAGGGGGAGTTCCAGTTTCTTCAGATCCATGTCTCTTTAAATTTATAAAGACAAATTTTAATTGTTCAAGGAGTTTAACATGAACAAAAAACTCATCGTTCTTGGCAGTATTAATGCTGATCATGTGATTTCTGTTCCTTATTTTTCTAAGCCTGGTGAAACATTAACTGGTGATAATTACCAGCTTATCTATGGTGGAAAAGGTGCAAATCAGGCGGTGGCTGCTGCTCGGTTAGGGGCAAATGTAGAGTTTATTGGCTGTGTTGGCTCCGATGTTATAGGCGAAACAATGAAAAATGCATTTTCACAAGAGGGAATTGATACGATAAATATTCATTCTATTTCTCAAGAAATGACGGGAATGGCATTTATTCAAGTAGCTCAATCAGGTGAAAATAGCATTGTATTAGCTCGTGGAGCAAACGCATATTTAGATGAAAAATTGGTACAGCATAGTGAAGCAAAAATTGCTCAATCTAATTATTTGTTAATGCAGTTAGAAACACCTATTTCAGGTGTGGAGCTCGCTGCAAAAATTGCTCAAGAAAATGGTGTGAAAGTCGTACTAAATCCTGCGCCTGCGAGAGATTTATCGGACACCTTATTAAGTATGATTGATATCATTACACCAAATGAAACAGAAGCTGAAATCCTTACTGGTGTACGAGTGAGTGATGAACAAAGTGCGGTGGAAGCTGCTCAAGTTTTCCATAAAAAAGGAATTGATTGTGTCATGATTACATTAGGTGAGAAAGGTGTATTTGTTAGCCAAAATGGTGAAACTCGTATAATTAACGGTTTCCGTGTAAAAGCAGTAGATACAACGGCTGCGGGTGATACATTTAATGGTGGATTTGTTACAGCCTTGCTAGAAGGTCAATCCTTTGAAAAGGCCGTTAGATTTGGTCAGGCGGCAGCAGCGATTAGTGTAACACGTAAAGGCGCTCAACCATCTATTCCTACTCGTCAAGAAACATTAGAATTTCTGGCTCATGTTTAAAGTGCGGTCAATTTTTTAGGTGTTTTATGGCAACAATGAAAGATATTGCTCGATTGGCGCAAGTATCTACGTCTACTGTTTCTCATGTGATTAATGGATCTCGTTTTGTCAGTGATGAAATTCGAGATAAGGTAATGCGTATAGTTGTTGAACTTAATTATACGCCTTCTTATATAGCTCGTAGCTTAAAGGTAAAAACGACAAAAACGATAGGGTTGCTTGTTACTGCGACTAATAATCCTTTTTTCTCTGAAGTTATGACTGGAGTGGAGCAATATTGTCAGAAAAATCAATATAATCTCATTATTGCTACAACGGGTGGTGATTCCAAGCGTTTACAGCAAAATCTACAAACCTTAATACATAAACAAGTAGATGGTGTATTACTGATGTGCGGAGATAGTCGTTTTCAGGCGGATATGGAGCTTGAAGTATCTTTGCCTTTAGTTGTGATGGATTGGTGGTTTACCGAGTTAAATGCAGACAAAATTCTAGAGAACTCAGAATATGGCGGTTATCTTGCAACGAAATCTATGGTTGATGCTGGACACCAGAAAATTGGCATTATTACGGGTAATCTCAGAAAGTCAGTAGCTAAAAATCGTTTGCAGGGATATAAGAAAGCTTTGTCTGAAGCTAATATAGTTTTAAATCCTGATTGGATTGTAGAAAGTCATTTTGATTTTAAAGGAGGGATCGTTGGGGCGCAAAAACTGCTTTCGTTATCTGATAGACCGACCGCTATTTTTTGTTGTAGCGATACTATTGCCATTGGTGCCTATCAGGCAATTCAGAATCAAGGTTTACGTATTCCGCAAGATATTTCTATCATGGGATACGATGATATTGAATTAGCTCGTTATCTTTTTCCTTCTTTATCTACAATCAGTCAACCTAAAGCTGAATTAGGTAAGCTTGCTGTTGAGACTTTATTGCAACGTATACAAGAACCCAATGAAAATTACCGCACTTTAGTGTTAGAGCCGGCCTGTATTTTGAGAGAATCAGTTTCCTCCCCTTCAAATGTATAAATAAAATAACAATAACTCGATTTCTTTATTGCTATTTTCAAAAAAACTGCTATCTTCCTGCAGTTTTTTTATTTATTTAACCAACTATTTAATTTAGGAATAAAATCAGATGGAAGAAAATAAACCTGTTGATCTTTATGCGAAATATAACGAACAATCGAATATTATCGCGAAAATAATTTTTGGTAGTCGCTGGTTGCAAGTACCGATTTATTTGGGTTTGATTGTCACCCTTGCGATCTACTCTTATAAGTTCATTAAAGGCTTGTGGGCATTGGTGATTAATGTCAATGAGATGGATTCCAACACGATTATGTTGGGTGTGTTGAATTTGATTGATGTCGTGATGATAGCAAACTTGCTTGTGATGGTGACTATCGGTGGCTATGAAATTTTTGTATCCAAACTGCGTACGCGTAATCACCCCGATCAGCCTGAATGGATGAGCCATGTAAATGCGACGGTATTGAAGGTTAAACTTTCTATGTCTATTATCGGTATTTCATCTATCCATATGTTGCAAACCTTTGTGAACGCAAGTAATACACCAGAAAAAACGATGATGTGGCAATTATTGTTACATTTGGGCTTTTTGGTGTCGGCAATTGCTTTGGCTTATACGGATAAAATTTTGTATAGCACAAGCCATAAAACGCATTAAAAAATTTATCATGTGATAACATTATTCAAAATTCATCTGTTTAATTATAAAAATCTGCACCTGAATGGTTATTTAGTCCAACATTTAGGTGCAGATCAATCTGTAAACGGTTATTGGTATTCTGAACTTAAAAATCTTTTTCCACAGAAATAAACCATTCCCCACTTTTTCTTGAATAAAATTCTGGAATATTGCTATCAATTTTACGATAACGATAATTCAACTTCGGCACAAAACCTAACCATTGCAAACGGTTATTCCCAATCGACACATTCAAGCTATATTCTTTATCTTGGCGTTTTTTGGTTGGAAAATAAAAATTCTCCGCACGAAAATCTCGCTTCACATAACGTAAGCTAATATGGCTGACAAACTCTTTAAGTTTCCACACCGAACCGATATTTACCCCACGGCGAAGCGAAGATTCCGCTTTATCTTTGCTACGATCAACACTGCCTTCCACACCACTAAAAAGCAACCAATTCGGCTTGGCTTGATAACTTAACGTAAGTGAAACACCGTTCAGATAACCATTATGACGACGAGCGACAGAAGCATCGGCATAGCGTTTTTGTGTATGCGAAAACGATCCTGAAATTGCCCAGTAAGCGGTCAATTCTCGACGAAAATCTGCAACTGCCCCGTAATTTTTGCTATAACGTGGTGAACCGAGCCAGTTCTGTTCAAAAAATGGGGAAAACCCGACCGCTTGCAATGCCGAACGGTAACGATAGCCAAGCGAAGCATAAAGTGATTTTTCGCTGTAATCTTGGTTATCCCAATAATGCACGCCACTAAAGCGACCATTTGCTGTAACAAAATGATTACCGGATATGTTCAATTCTCGGTTTACGCCCACACCGTAGCGGAAGCCGTGTGCCTTTTGTGGTAAAGATTCCTCATCTTTTTTAAATCTCAATCCTCTCAATATAATATCTTGCTGAGAAGATGCGTTATTTACGTTATCGGTTTGGGTATATTGTAGCTCCATATCAGGCTGCCAGCTTTGCCGCTCCGCCATTGCCTGCATATAACGTTCGGTAAGCTGCTGCATTTGTGGTGAAAGTTCGGGTTTAGCATGTTCCAACTCTGCTTTCGCTTGGCGATATTGCTTGTTTTCAAACAACATCACACCCAAATCAAAACGCGGATAAGCCAACTCTGGCTTCTCGTCTAAAATCTGCTGATAAAGTGAAATTGCCTGTGCGTATTCTTTTTCTGCCCACAACATCGCTCCCATTGCGTAACGATAAAGCGTTTCATCATAATTCGCCTGCTGTTGATACAACGGCAGAATCTGCTTCAATAAATGCCATTGTTGCTTTACTACACCATAGTTAATCAACTTCTCGAGCTTGGTTTTGGTGCTGTCTGCATTAGAAAGAGCAAATGAAGATGTGGGTACACTCTCTGCTTTAGACTGTGTTTTTATTTGCGGCTCTGCCTGTTTTGGCAAAACGTTGTTCTCAAAGAATACAGGTTGAGGAGCGTGAAAGGTTTCCGCTTGTGTTGCAAGCGGTAGAATAATAATGAAATTTGCGAGTTTTTTCATAGTAAATTTATTCGTAAGTAAACATTGTTTTACAATGCAAGACATTCTATCTATAATAATTTGTACCGCATTGTTAGACCAAGGAGATAATTATGGCAATAACACAAAATGCATCTTTTAGCTTTCGTTTATCAGAAAATTTAAAACAAGAGGCATTTAATGTAATTGAACATTACGGTTTTACCCCTTCACAGGTGTTTAATTTATTCTTAACAGAAATTGCGAATACAAAAACGATTCCAGTAAATCTTTCTTATTTGAAACCAAATGCTGAAACATTACGTGCTATGCAAGAAGCTGAAAATGGTGATGTTGATATCATTAGTGAAGCAAATTTCGAAGCCAATATTATGGAAAATCTATTAAAATCAGTGAAATAATGGATATGGGATCAGTTAAAACATTAAAAGTAACTGCAACTAAAACATTTCAACGAGATATTAAAAAGCTCACAGCTAAGCAACAATTCTCAGTAGAAATGACCGAGGTTTTGTATCTTTTACAAAGAAATCGACCGCTTCCAAAAAAATACTTAGATCACTCACTACAAGGTGAAATGCAAGGTTATCGTGACTGCCATATTTTTAACGATCTTGTGCTGATTTACCAAATTATTGATGACGAAGAACTAAAGCTCATTCGTATCGGTTCACATTCGGAAATTTCCTAATAGTTAAATGCCGTTTAAATCCACTTTAAACGGCATTTTCTTGTAGGGGTAAATCGCATTTGCTCTAAAACATCGCTGGAATATCAGGGCGAATGTAATTCGCCCCTACAGAAAGGTTATTTTTGAATTTCACCGCGGGTGCCGCCAAAGCCAAACACATCTTTTCCATCAAAGGAAACCTTACCACCAATTTCTTCTGCATTTTTGCCGAAGAAATCTAATGAGTAAGAGCCTGATTTATAGCTTTGTGTTGCAGTAGATGAAATACCTGCTCCAGAAATAGAGCCTTGTGCTAGTGCAATATCATTTCCTAAGCCTGTAATACTGCCTGAACCTGTTCTATCTGCGAAGTTTACCTCGTAAGATAAGTTCCCTTCTTTTGGTGAATCTACAAAGTCGTATTTATCACGAGTGCTACCAAACCATTCTTCAGTGCCTACTTTTTTATACTCTTGTGCTAAAGTGCCATTAAAGGCTTTACCAGTATATGTTGCAGTACCTTCAGTTGGAATTGCGGAAATTTCTGTTTTTAATCCTTTTACATTAATATCAGTAACTCGGTTATCTGAGAAGATATAGCCAGTGTTATTATTGTAAGATACTTGTCCATTATAATCGCCAATAACGACAGAATATTTTTGGTTATAAACCATATTACGAGAAATATTCTCGTTTGTTAGTCTATTGCTAATGCTTTTAGAACCACTGCCATCTCTATGTGTAATACTTCCTTCAGGATATGAATGAGAAGAAATACCTTTTAGTTGATCAATTTCTCGCTGTAATTTTTCTGCTTTATCTTGTTCAACAGCATTATTTAAAGCCGATTGCCACTCTGATTTATCAGTATTTAAATTCGATCCTGCAAATTTTTGAGCTTTATCATCATCTAAACCGGCCTGTTTAGCTAAAGCGGTCAATTCTTCTGTTAATTTAGCAATTCTTGCTTCTTCGGCTTTACGAGCTTCTTCAGCTTTACGAGCTTCTTCGGCTTTACGAGCTTCTTCAGCTTTACGAGCTTCTTCGGCTTTACGAGCTTCTTCGGCTTTACGAGCTTCTTCAGCTTTACGAGCTTCTTCGGCTTTACGAGCTTCTTCAGCTTTACGAGCTTCTTCAGCTTTACGAGTTTCTTCGGCTTTACGAGCTTCTTCGGCTTTACGAGCTTCTTCAGCTTTACGAGCTTCTTCGGCTTTACGAGCTTCTTCAGCTTTACGAGCTTCTTCAGCTTTACGAGCTTCTTCGGCTTTACGAGCTTCTTCGGCTTTACGAGCTTCTTCAGCTTTACGAGCTTCTTCAGCTTTACGAGTTTCTTCGGCTTTACGAGCTTCTTCAGCTTTACGAGCTTCTTCAGCTTTACGAGCTTCTTCAGCTTTACGAGCTTCTTCAGCTTTACGAGCTTCTTCAGCTTTACGAGCTTCTTCAGCTTTACGAGCTTCTTCAGCTTTGCGAGCTTCTTCAGCTTTACGAGCTTCTTCAGCTTTGCGAGTTTCTTCAGCTTTCTTAGCATCATTTACTTGCTGACGACTTTGTTCATTTTGAGCGGTTGGTTGATTGGTGTTTAGTGTGCTTGAATTGCCACCACTACTTCCACAGCCTGTTAATACAGCTAAAAGTGCTGTTGCAATAGTTACATTTTTTAATTTCATAGAGCCTCAATAAATAAAAGTAGGAGAAAAAATCCAAAACCATTATAATTTGGCAAAAATTATGTACAATAAACCAACAGTTACAGTTAGTTACCTAATTAAGATAACAGTTTACCTTGAGAGGGCAATGTATGAAAATTAATGAGAAAATCCGTCAGTTACGCGAACAACACCAGTTATCGCAAGAAAATATGGCGGATAAATTAGGGATGTCAGTAACGGGATATGGGAAAATTGAACGAGGTGAAGTGCGTTCAAATCTATCTCGTTTAGAACAGATCTCTGAAGTATTTAATATGGATATTTGTGAGTTGCTCTCTATGGGGGGAGCTGAAAAAGTGTATTTTAATAATACAGTAACTGAATCAAGCAACTCAAATAATTTTTTGTTTGCAATTGGAAATGAAAATTTAGAAAAAACTATTCAACAATTACAATTAATATTAAGCCATAAAGATGAATTATTGGTTCAAAAAGATAAAATTATAAATGGGTTAGAAAGAGAAATTGCGTTATTAAGAAAATTAAAAGAAAATCAATGATTTAGTTTTTTATAAAGATAAGTAGCAGCTTATGGTGTAATTTTATTTGTTCTTCGTTTTAATAGCTAATATAAAGTTTGATGATTTCGTTTATTTATTCAAATTCCTTGCCATAAAAATATTCTTCTTTTCAGTCCAAGATTATAAAAAATCTGTACCTCAATTAGTTATTTAGCCTAACTTTTGGGGTACAGATTAATTGAATGATGTTTTTTGATATTTATATTATTAACCCACAACAAATGGCAAGTAACCCGCACGAATCGCAAATGGAATGGATGTAATGATTACGCCTAATACCAATACGATAATTAAAGTTAGATTTCCTCCCCATACTTTGTATGGCAAATTGGTGTGAGCTCGACGAGCTTTCCAAACCAGACTCACTGGCAATACTACGGCATAGAATGCAAACATTTGGCCCGCGTAGCCTAGCGCTAAAATGAAACCTTCAGGATAGAAAAGCGCAAAGACGAGTGGTGGAATGAACGTCATTAAGCCAAGTGAGATGCGCCCTGCAGAAATATTAAAGGATCGTTTTAATAAATCTTCGATACATTCCAACAAGCCAAGCCCTACGCCTAAGAAAGAAGTAACCAGCGCCAAAGTTGAGAATAATTTTACCGCACCTGCGATCATGTTACTGCCAGTGATAGCAAGCGTTGCTTTTACTAAACCATTTAAGGTGGCATCTTCTTTTAAGATTTGTAAGAACTCATTTTGTGTGAGTAAGCCGTGCGTCGACATTTGCCACAAAATATAAGCGCAAAGGGTAATGGCTGAACCGACCAAAATAGAAATGCGTAATGCTTTTACGTTACCGTCTAAGTATTTATTTAAACTTGGAATAGAACCGTGGAAACCAAATGCCGTGAAAAAGACAGGACTTGCAGAGATAATTAAAGCGTTATCAATTGGTGTCGCCATTAAGTTATCAAATTTGATTGCTGGCAACATTAAGCTTAACACCACAGCAAAGGCCGCAAGCATCACAAAAAATAACACGCGATTAATTTTATCTACGCTATGTGTGCCGATGACAATAAATGAACCGAAAATCACGGTAAATAATAAGATGCTAACTTTATCGCCAAAACTTTCTGGTAATAAATCTTTTAGTAGTGAACCGCCACCGCTGATATAAGCGGCAATTAATGCGTATAAGAAAATAATTAGCACGGCTGTGGCAATAATGCGTCCTGCTTTACCAAAATATTGTTCAGCGAGTGTGCCGATACCCGCATCACTTTCCGCAGTTTGATAGAGCTCAACGAATAAAAGTGCGCTAAAAGTTAATAATGCCCAAAGCCCTAATAATAAGACTAAAGTAAAGCCGAATCCGATACCGGCGGAAGTGAGTGGCATAGCCAACATTCCCGCGCCAATCATCGTGCCGGCAACGAGAAGTGTGCTGCCTACAGTTTTGTTCATGTTTGCCCCTTATGGTGTAATGTAAAATTTACAATTATTGTATTTTAAAATTTACAGAGTGTAAACAACAGAATACAAAATATCTTTATTATTCACCGCACTTTTCTTTTCCCTTTCTGTGTTCATCTCGTTAAAATACTTAGCGAATCAACTAAGACAAAGCTAAGACAAAATAGGAGAGCTTATGATTTACAGTATGACCGCCTTTGCACGCCTTGAAGTGAAAAAAGATTGGGGCGATGCGGTATGGGAAATTCGTTCCGTTAACCAACGTTATTTAGAAAACTTTTTCCGTTTGCCCGAGCAATTTCGCGGATTAGAAAACACGTTGCGTGAGAAACTTCGTCAAAGTCTTACTCGCGGTAAAATTGAATGTTCTTTGCGCATTGAAACAAAAAAACAAACAAATGCAGAATTGAATTTAAATAAAGAGCTTGCGAATCAAGTTATTCAATCTTTACAATGGATTAAAGCTCAGGCTGGAGAAGGTGAAATTAATTTGACGGATGTCTTGCGTTATCCCGGTGTGGTGGAAGCGCAAGAGCAAGACTTAGATGCGATTAGTCAAGATTTGTTGACAGCCTTTGATGATTTGCTGACAGATTTTATTGCAATGCGTGGTCGTGAAGGGGAAAAACTGAACGATATTATTCAACAACGCTTGGATGCTATTGCCGTGGAAGCGGATAAAGTGCGGTCACAAATGCCGGCAGTTTTACAATGGCAGCGTGAACGTTTATTGCAGCGTTTTGAAGATGCTCAAATTAATCTTGATCCGCAACGTGTGGAACAAGAAATGATTTTATTGGCTCAACGTGTTGATGTAGCGGAAGAGCTTGACCGCCTGCAAATGCACGTGAAAGAAACCACGAATATTTTGAAAAAAGGCGGTGCAGTTGGTCGTAAATTAGATTTTATGATGCAAGAATTGAATCGTGAATCCAATACCCTTGCGTCCAAATCCATTAATGCCGATATCACGGCTTCTGCGGTTGAGCTAAAAGTGCTTATCGAACAAATGCGTGAGCAAATTCAGAATTTAGAATAGGAAAGTAGAATGTCTCAATTTATTTCTCTTACTCAATATCAACTGATTGAGGCACATGGTGTGGATGCAGAAAAATATTTGCAAGGGCAGTTAACGACGGATGTTATGCGATTAGCAAGTGGAGCAACAACACTTACTGCTCACTGTGATCCAAAAGGTAAAATGAATGCAATTTACCGTTTGTTTAAAATAAGTAGTGAACAATTCTTTTTACTCGTTAAGAAAGATCTTTTGCCAAGTGGGCTAGATGCCTTGAAAAAATATGCGGTATTTTCCAAAGTGAGTTTTGATTTACGTGATTGGCAAATCATTGGCGTGATAGGTGAAAAATGTGGAAAAATTACACCGCAATTTTCCTTGGAAATTGATGGACAACGTTCAATTTTATTGAATGAAACCGAATTGCCAGTGAATTTTAGTGGCGATGAAAAAATTTGGGATGTAGCCGATATTCAATCGGGATTGCCAAATTTAAGCTCACAAACGCAAAATGAATTTATCCCACAAGCGCTAAATTTACAGGTAATTGAGCAAGCCATTTCTTTTACTAAAGGTTGCTATATTGGGCAAGAAACCGTAGCTCGTGCGAAATATCGTGGTGCGAATAAACGCTCAATGTTTGTCTTTAAAGCTCAAACCCAGCAGGAAGTGGAAATTGGCAGTGAAATCGAAATGCAGATTGAATCTAATTGGCGAAAAACCGGCACGATTACAAGTGCGGTTAATTTAGATGGTGTTTTATGGTTGCAAGTTGTGATGAATAACGACACGACAGCTCAACAAAAATTTCGCTTACTAAATGGGGTAGCGCTAGAGTATGTCGTATTGCCTTACTCACTGGGTGAATAAGGCAGTTTAAAAAAACAGGTGATCGAGTTGATTTTATCGGTCACCTATTTTTTTATTTGGCTTCAGGTAAATTGATTGCGCCTTCATAGCCTAATTGTCGCCAAGCTTCATAAACCGTTACTGCGACTGAATTAGACAAGTTCATACTGCGACTATTGGCTGTCATTGGAATACGGATTTTTTGTTCCATCGGCATTTCATTTAAAATTGACATTGGAATACCACGAGTTTCTGGGCCAAACATTAAATAATCACCAAGTTCAAACTTCACTTGGCTATGTGCTGGACTGCCTTTTGTTGTAAGTGCAAAGAGACGTTTGGGTTTTTCGCTTTCTAAAAAGGCTTCAAAAGTCTTGTGGCGTTTGATTTCCGCAAATTCGTGATAATCCAAACCTGAGCGGCGTAAGCGTTTATCATCCCAAGTGAAACCTAGCGGTTCAATTAAGTGCAAGCGAAATCCTGTATTGGCGCAAAGGCGGATAATATTGCCCGTATTTTGGGGAATTTCTGGTTCGTATAAAACAATATCTAACATAATTTTTTCTCTAATTTTGATATAAACGATAACTCACCATTCCTGTCGTTTTTTCTTTCAATAACGTCCAGTTTTGAGGTGTGATGAGTGGTTTATCTTTCTCTGTTTCTACGTAAATTAACGCATTGGGTTTTAGCCAATTATTTTCACAAAGCAAATTAATTGCTTGTTCTGCCAAATTAAAATGAAAGGGTGGATCTAAAAACACGATATCAAAGTGCGGTTGATTTTGTGGCTGTTTTAGAAAATCCAAACTACTTTGATTAATCACTGTAGCCTGTTCTGATGAGCATTTGAGCGTTTGCAAATTCTTTTTTAATTGATTGGCGACGGTTTTATCTAATTCTAAAAAAGTCACCTTTTTCGCTTGGCGAGAAAGTGCTTCAAAACCTAATGAACCACTTCCCGCAAAGCCATCTAAACATTCAGACTGATGGATATAAGGCATTAACCAATTAAAAAGCGTTTCTTTCACTCTATCGCCAGTCGGGCGTAAGCCTTCTGAATTTAATACTGGAAGTTTTCGCCCTCGCCATAGCCCAGCAATAATGCGAACCTCGCCCTTTGCATTTGGCGTTTGTATTTTTTTCATAAAGATTCGATTTTTATTGAAAATTGTGCTTAGTTTAGACGATTTTTTGCTAGAATAAACGACATTTTTATCGGATTACAGTTAAGAGAGCATTTTATGGCTGAAGAAAATAAAAAAGGCGGATTTTGGGCGTCGTTATTTGGGCGTAATAAAAAGCAAGATGAACCTAAAATTGAGCCGACAATTGAAGAAGAAAAGATTAAAGATATCGAGCCATCTATTGAAAAACTTGAAACTCATGATTTAGTTGAAGAACCGTCTGAATTAGAGGCAGTAGAAAGTGCGGTGGATTCTAAGCCGTTTTTAGCTGAAAGTATTGAGACGAATGAAATAGTTGAAGAAGAAAAAATACAGGAAATTTCAACCGAATTTGAGCCAGTCGAAGAAATCATCGAATTAAAAAATTTAGAAGATGATCTTCCGGTTACAGAAGCCGTGGTTGAATCTGAAATTGTTGAAGATATTAAAGATGAGCTTCAGCCTGTTGTTGAAATTGAAACTCGCGAAAAGCCAAGTGAAGGGGGCTTTTTTAGTCGTTTAGTTAAGGGATTACTGAAAACCAAACAAAATATTGGCGCAGGTTTTCGTAGTTTTTTCTTAGGAAAGAAAATTGATGACGAGTTGTTTGAAGAATTAGAAGAACAACTTTTGATTGCGGATATTGGCGTGCCGACAACAAGTAAAATCATCAAAAATTTGACTGAACATGCAAGTCACAAAGAATTACAAGATGCTGAGCTTTTATATCAACAATTAAAAGCAGAAATGGCGGATATTCTTGAGCCAGTGGCACAGCCTCTTGTGATTGATACTACGAAGAAACCTTATGTTATTTTAATGGTGGGCGTAAATGGCGTAGGTAAAACGACGACAATTGGTAAGCTTGCACGTAAATTTCAGGCTGAAGGAAAATCGGTGATGCTTGCGGCGGGCGATACTTTCCGTGCGGCGGCTGTTGAGCAGCTTCAAGTTTGGGGAGAACGCAATCACATTCCAGTTGTTGCGCAAAGCACTGGCTCTGATTCTGCATCGGTGATTTTTGATGCGATGCAATCAGCGGCTGCACGTAATATTGATATTCTTATTGCGGATACAGCGGGTCGTCTACAAAATAAAAATAACTTAATGGACGAACTGAAAAAAATTGTTCGTGTTATGAAAAAATATGATGAAACTGCTCCACATGAAATTATGCTTACGCTGGATGCTGGGACAGGACAAAATGCTGTTAGCCAAGCGAAGTTATTTAATGAGGCTGTCGGTTTAACAGGGATCTCTCTAACTAAATTAGATGGCACGGCAAAAGGCGGCGTGATTTTTGCCATAGCCGATCAGTTTAAGTTGCCTATTCGCTATATCGGTGTAGGTGAGAAAATTGAAGATTTACGTGAGTTTAATGCCAAAGAATTTATTGAGGCATTATTCGTTCATGAAGAAGAATAAAAAGAATAAGGAAAAATTGTGATTAAGTTCTCAAATGTTTCTAAAGCCTATCATGGTGCAACGCAGCCCGCGTTACAAGGCTTGAATTTTCATCTTCCAGTGGGAAGTATGACTTACTTAGTTGGGCATTCAGGCGCAGGGAAAAGTACATTACTCAAGCTTATTATGGGGATGGAAAAAGCCAACGCGGGTCAAATTTGGTTTAACGGACACGATATTACTCGCTTGTCAAAATATGAAATTCCATTTTTGCGTCGCCAAATTGGTATGGTTCACCAAGATTATCGTTTATTAACAGATCGTACGGTGGTGGAAAATGTGGCATTGCCATTGATTATTGCAGGTATGCATCCAAAAGATGCGCATACACGTGCGATGGCATCTTTAGATCGTGTAGGGTTGCGTAATAAAGCGCACTATTTGCCACCACAAATTTCTGGAGGGGAGCAGCAACGCGTTGATATTGCACGTGCGATTGTGCATAAACCTCAACTCTTACTAGCGGATGAACCAACGGGTAATTTAGACGATGAACTTTCTTTAGGCATTTTTAATTTGTTTGAAGAATTTAATCGCCTCGGAATGACCGTGTTAATTGCTACTCACGACATTAATTTAATTCAACAAAAACCAAAACCTTGTCTTGTACTTGAACAAGGTTATTTACGTTATTAAGGAATAATCATGAGCCGACCAACGGATGCATCCTTTTTTGTTCAAATAGCCTATACTTTGCGTGCAGTATGGACGGATTTATGGCAACGTAAATTTGGCACGCTGCTCACGATTTTGGTGATTGCTGTATCTCTGACAATCCCAACCGTGAGCTATTTAATGTGGAAAAATTTACATTTAGCAACCACTCAATTTTATCCTGAAAGTGAATTGACGATTTATCTTCATAAGAATTTAAGTGAAGAAGATGCGAATTTAGTGGTAGAGAAAATCCGTCAACAAGATGGAGTGGAATCACTGAATTATGTCTCTCGCCAAGAAAGTTTAAAGGAATTTAAAAGCTGGTCTGGCTTTGGTGAAGAATTAGAAATTCTAGATGATAATCCATTACCTGCGGTCGTTATGGTAAAACCAACGAGCGACTTTAATGTTTCAGAAAAACGTGATGAGTTACGTACCAATTTAACTAAAATTAAAGGGGTACAAGAAGTTCGCTTGGATAACGACTGGATGGAAAAATTAACCGCACTTTCTTGGTTAATTGCCCATGTGGCAATTTTCTGTACTGTATTAATGACGATAGCGGTATTTTTGGTTATTGGTAACAGCATTCGCTCTGATGTGTACAGTAGCCGATCAAGTATTGATGTGATGAAATTGCTTGGTGCAACAGATCAATTTATTCTTCGTCCTTATCTTTATACAGGGATGATTTATGCGGTGTTAGGCGGGTTAGTTGCAGCAATTTTTAGTAGCTTTATTATCAGCTATTTTACTTCTGCAGTGAAATATGTAACGGATATTTTTGCCGTTCAATTCAGTTTGAATGGATTAGGCGTTGGCGAATTTGTATTCTTATTAGTGTGCTGTTTAATTATGGGATATGTTGGTGCGTGGATTGTAGCAAAACGACATATTACGCTATTAGATAACCATCATTAATTTTAATATGTGAAGTGCGGTGATTTTTCTAAGTGTTCGATGAGAAAATATGGTGATAAATGACCGCACTTTTTATTTGCTTTGAATAAATCCCTTGCAATTTGTTTAACTTTTGTGTAGTATTTGCAGGCTTTCAATGTGAAAGCCGTTTAATGTAATCATTTATTAAACGTGCATGACGATATGTCACGCTAAACAATGTTTCCGATTTGGAGACTATATAACAGGTAACTTGCACCTCCTTTTCTATTTTGAAGTTAGAATTGTGATTGGTGTTAGTTTTTTATTAGCTAAATTTTATTGGAGCTCTGGTCTAATGCAGAACCAAAGAATCCGTATCCGCTTAAAAGCTTTCGATCACCGTTTGATCGATCAATCTACTGCGGAGATCGTAGAAACAGCTAAACGTACTGGTGCACAAGTTCGTGGTCCAATTCCTTTACCAACTCGTAAAGAGCGTTTCACCGTGTTGATTTCTCCACACGTAAACAAAGACGCACGTGACCAATACGAAATTCGTACTCACAAACGTTTAGTAGATATCGTAGAGCCAACAGAAAAAACTGTTGATGCATTAATGCGTTTAGATTTGGCTGCCGGCGTGGACGTGCAGATCAGCCTAGGTTAATTAAGAGGTTATTACAATGATTGGTTTAGTCGGTCGTAAAGTTGGTATGACCCGTATCTTCAATGAAGACGGTGTTTCTGTACCAGTTACCGTTATCGAAATCGAAGCCAACCGCGTAGCTCAAGTTAAAACTCTTGAAAACGATGGCTATACTGCAGTTCAAGTTACTACTGGTTCTAAAAAAGCGAATCGTGTAACTAAACCTGAAGCAGGCCATTTCGTGAAAGCAGGTGTTGAAGCTGGTCGCGGTTTATGGGAATTTCGTACTGAAGGTGAAGAATTCACTTTAGGTCAAGAAATCAATGTTGACATCTTTGCAGATGTTAAAAAAGTAGATGTTACCGGTACTTCTAAAGGTAAAGGTTTCCAAGGTGGTGTTAAACGTTGGAACTTCCGTACTCAAGATGCGACTCATGGTAACTCTTTATCACATCGTGTACTTGGTTCTATTGGTCAAAACCAAACTCCAGGTCGTGTGTTTAAAGGTAAAAAAATGGCAGGACATTTAGGTGCTGAACGTGTAACTGTTCAATCACTTGAAGTTGTTCGTGTAGATGCTGAGCGTAAATTGCTATTAGTAAAAGGTTCTGTACCTGGTGCTATCAATGGCGATGTTATCGTTAAGCCAGCAGTTAAAGCATAAGTCTAGGAGATAGAGATGGAATTACAAGTTGTAGGTGCAAACGCACTAACTGTTTCTGAAACTACCTTCGGACGTGAGTTTAACGAAGCGTTGATCCACCAAGTTGTTGTTGCTTATGCAGCAGGTGCGCGTCAAGGTACTCGTGCGCAAAAAACTCGTGCTGAAGTGTCTGGTTCAGGTAAAAAACCTTGGCGTCAAAAAGGTACAGGTCGTGCTCGTGCTGGTGATATCAAATCACCAATCTGGCGTTCTGGTGGTATAACCTTCGCGGCTAAACCACAAGATCACAGCCAAAAAGTGAACAAGAAAATGTACCGTGGTGCTATCAAAAGCATTCTTTCTGAATTAGTTCGTCAAGACCGTTTGGTTGTTGTTGAAAAATTCGAATTAGATGCACCAAAAACTAAAGTTTTAGTACAAAAATTAAAAGATTTAGCAGTTGAAGATGCATTAATTATCACAGCAAGTTTAGATGAAAATCTATTCTTAGCAGCACGTAACTTATACAAAGTTGATGTACGTGATGTTCAAGGTATCGATCCAGTTAGCTTAATCGCTTTCGATAAAGTGATTGTTACTGTTGACGCTGTGAAACAAATTGAGGAGATCCTAGCATGAGTCAAGAACGTTTGCTAAGCGTGCTACGTGCACCGCACATCTCTGAAAAAGCAACTAACAATGCTGAAAAATCTAACACTGTTGTACTTAAAGTTGCTTTAGATGCGAACAAAGCTGAAATTGCTGCTGCTGTTGCTCAATTATTTGAAGTAAAAGTTGACTCTGTTCGTACCGTGGTTGTTAAAGGTAAAACTAAACGCCGTGGTAGCAAAATGGGTCGTCGCAGCGACTGGAAAAAAGCTTATGTAACTTTAGCCGAAGGCCAAAACTTGGACTTCGTGGACAGTGCAGAGTAATCGGAGGAAATTAGAGAATGGCTATCGTTAAATGTAAGCCGACCTCCGCTGGTCGTCGTCACGTTGTTAAAATCGTGAACCCTGAATTACACAAGGGTAAACCTTACGCACCTCTTCTAGATACTAAGTCTAAAACTGGTGGTCGTAACAACTATGGTCGTATTACTACTCGTCACATTGGTGGCGGTCACAAACAACACTACCGTTTAATCGATTTCAAACGTAACAAGTTAGACATCCCAGCGGTTGTTGAGCGTTTAGAATATGATCCAAACCGTTCTGCTAACATTGCTTTAGTGCTTTATAAAGATGGTGAACGCCGTTATATCTTAGCACCTAAAGGTCTGTCAGTAGGCGATCAAATCCAAGCTGGCGTAAACTCACCAATTAAAGTGGGTAACTCATTACCAATGCGTAATATCCCAGTTGGTTCAACAGTACATAACGTTGAATTAAAACCAGGTAAAGGCGGTCAAATCGCTCGTTCTGCTGGTGCTTATGTACAAATCATCGCACGTGAAGGCAACTATGTAACTTTACGTTTACGTTCTGGCGAAATGCGTAAAGTATTAGCTGAATGTGTTGCAACAATCGGTGAAGTTGGTAACTCAGAACATATGCTTCGCGTATTGGGTAAAGCTGGTGCTAACCGCTGGAGAGGTATTCGCCCTACAGTTCGTGGTACTGCAATGAACCCAGTAGATCACCCACATGGTGGTGGTGAAGGTCGTAACTTTGGTAAACACCCAGTAACTCCTTGGGGCGTTCAAACCAAAGGTAAGAAAACTCGTCACAACAAACGTACTGATAAATATATCGTACGTCGTCGTGGCAAATAATAGATTAAATTAAAGAGGATTAGCCATGCCACGTTCTCTCAAGAAGGGTCCTTTCCTTGACCTACACTTGTTGAAGAAGGTAGAGAAGGCGGTGGAAAGCGGGGATAAAAAACCAATCAAAACTTGGTCCCGTCGTTCAATGATCATTCCATCAATGATCGGATTGACCATCGCAGTCCATAATGGTCGTCAGCACGTTCCTGTTTATGTATCTGATGAAATGATCGGTCATAAGCTTGGTGAATTTGCACCGACTCGTACATACCGCGGTCACGCGGCAGATAAGAAAGCTAAGAAATAAGAGGTAAATAGATGGAAACTATCGCAAAACATCGTTACGCTCGCACTTCTGCCCAAAAAGCTCGCTTAGTTGCCGATTTAATTCGTGGTAAAAAAGTTGCGCAAGCATTAGAAATCTTAACTTTCACTAACAAAAAAGCAGCAGCTTTAGTGAAGAAAGTTTTAGAGTCAGCTATTGCAAACGCAGAGCACAATGACGGTGCAGATATCGATGATCTTAAAGTTGCTAAAATCTTCGTTGATGAAGGTCCTAGCATGAAACGTGTTATGCCACGTGCTAAAGGTCGTGCAGATCGTATTTTAAAACGTACTAGCCACATTACTGTGGTTGTGTCAGATCGTTAATAAGTAGAGGAATAGCAATGGGTCAAAAAGTACATCCACATGGTATTCGCCTAGGTATTGTTAAACCTTGGAGCTCTACTTGGTTCGCGAATACACAAGACTTCGCTGACAATCTTGAAGGCGATTTCAAAGTACGCAAATTCTTAAATAAAGAATTAGCAAATGCTTCAGTTTCACGTATTACTATTGAGCGTCCAGCTAAAAGTATTCGTGTAACTATTCACACAGCTCGTCCTGGTATCGTAATCGGTAAAAAAGGCGAAGATGTTGAAAAATTACGTAACGCAGTGTCTAAAATCGCTGGTGTTCCTGCTCAAATCAACATTGCTGAAGTGAAAAAACCTGAATTAGATGCGAAATTAGTTGCAGATAGCATCGCTTCTCAATTAGAACGTCGCGTAATGTTCCGTCGTGCAATGAAACGTGCGGTACAAAGCGCAATGCGTTTAGGTGCTAAAGGTATCAAAGTTGAGGTTAGTGGTCGTTTAGGTGGTGCAGAAATCGCACGTTCAGAATGGTATCGTGAAGGTCGTGTACCTCTACATACTCTTCGTGCGGACATCGATTATAACACTGCAGAAGCTCATACAACTTACGGCGTAATCGGCGTTAAAGTATGGATCTTCAAAGGTGAAATTCTTGGTGGAATGGCTGCCGTTGCGCAATCAGAACAACAACCTGCCGACAAGCCTAAAAAGGCTCCTCGCGGTAAAGGTCGTAAGTAAGGAGAAACGCTAAATGTTGCAACCAAAACGTACAAAATTCCGTAAAGTTCACAAAGGCCGCAACCGTGGTATCGCGGGCGGTACTGAAGTTAGCTTCGGTACTTACGGTTTAAAAGCAGTTGGTCGTTGTCGTTTAACCGCTCGTCAAATCGAAGCGGCACGTCGTGCAATGTCACGTGCAGTAAAACGTCAAGGTAAAATCTGGATTCGTGTATTCCCAGATAAACCAATTACTGAAAAACCATTAGAAGTCCGTATGGGTAAAGGTAAAGGTAACGTTGAGTACTGGGTAGCCTTAATCCAACCGGGTAAAGTGCTTTATGAAATGGATGGTGTGTCTGAAGAAGTAGCAAGAAACGCATTTGCATTAGCAGCTGCTAAATTGCCAGTTAAGACCACTTTCGTAACTAAGACGGTGATGTAATGAAAGCTCAAGATTTACGTACAAAAAGTGTTGAAGAGCTGAATGCTGAATTAGTAAACCTTTTAGGTGAACAATTCAAGTTGCGTATGCAGACAGCCACCGGTCAGCTTCAACAAACCCATCAGGCTAAACAAGTGCGTCGTGATATTGCACGTGTAAAAACTGTATTAACCGAAAAGGCGGGTGAGTAATGACTGATAAAATTCGTAGCGTACAAGGTAAAGTTGTTAGCGACAAAATGGAAAAATCTTTCGTTGTTGCTATTGAACGTAAGGTAAAACACCCTTTATATGGTAAATTTATCCGTCGTACAACTAAATTACACGTACACGATGAGAACAATGAAGCCAAAGTTGGTGATACTGTAGAGATTCGCGAATGTCGCCCTCTATCAAAAACCAAATCTTGGACTTTAGTTCGTGTTGTTGAGAAAGCGGTAATCGCTTAATTCACAATGTAACAATAAAAGGCCAATGGTTAATTCCATTGGCTTTTTTACATTTAAGTATTGTAAATTTCAACCGCACTTTTAGTAAATGGGTTTAGAGGATAAAGGTAAATTATCATTGCCTTTCTCTTTTTCTTTTGATAAAATCCGCTACCTATCCGCCGTTCTATCCGAGTAGTGCGGATAGGTTCGTCCCGAAAGGGTGTTTTTTTAATCTTAACGGAGCACTAATATGATCCAAGAACAGACTATGCTGGATGTTGCTGATAATTCAGGCGCTCGCAGCGTAATGTGTATCAAGGTTCTAGGTGGATCGCACCGTCGTTATGCTGCGATTGGTGACATCATCAAAATTACTGTAAAAGAAGCAATTCCACGCGGTAAAGTAAAAAAAGGTGATGTATTAAAAGCAGTTGTTGTGCGCACCAAGAAGGGTGTTCGTCGCCCAGATGGCTCAGTTATTCGTTTCGATGGTAACGCTTGTGTAATTTTAAATAATAACACTGAGCAACCAATCGGTACTCGTATTTTTGGACCAGTGACTCGTGAACTTCGTTCTGAGAAATTCATGAAGATCATTTCTTTAGCTCCAGAAGTACTGTAAGGGGAATGTAATGGCTGCTAAAATCCGTCAAAATGATGAAGTAATTGTTCTTACTGGTAAAGATAAGGGCAAACGTGGCAAGGTAACTAAAGTGTTACCAAACGGTAAAGTGTTTGTTGAAGGTATCAACATTATTACTAAACATGAAAAACCAGTTCCTGCATTAGGAAAAGCTGGTGGTTTAGTGAAAAAAGAAGCTGCAATTGACGTTTCAAATGTTGCGATTTTCAATCCTAAAACAAATAAAGCTGACCGTGTAGGTTTTAGATTCGAAGACGGCAAAAAAGTACGTTTCTTCAAATCTAACAATGAAATTATCTAACAAACTGGAGTAATGCGATGGCGAAACTGCATGATTACTACAGAGATCAAGTAGTAAGCGAATTAAAAAATAAATTCGGCTACAAATCTGTCATGCAAGTCCCACGAATCGAAAAGATTACCCTGAATATGGGTGTGGGTGAAGCATTGACCGACAAAAAATTGCTAGACAACGCAGTAGCGGACTTAGCAGCAATCAGCGGTCAAAAACCTTTAGTAACTAAAGCTCGTAAATCTGTTGCTGGCTTTAAAATCCGTCAGGGATATCCAATCGGTTGTAAAGTAACACTACGCGGTGAGCGTATGTGGGAGTTCTTTGAACGTTTAATTACAATTGCTGTTCCACGTATTCGTGACTTCCGCGGTTTAAGCGCGAAATCATTCGATGGTCGTGGTAACTATAGCATGGGTGTGCGTGAACAAATCATCTTCCCTGAAATCGATTACGATAAAGTAGATCGTGTACGTGGTTTAGATATCACTATCACAACTACTGCTAAGAATGATGAAGAAGGTCAAGCACTACTTGCTGCCTTTAATTTCCCATTCCGTAAATAAGGCAGGTTATAATGGCTAAACAATCAATGAAAGCACGCGATGTAAAACGCGTTAAATTGGCTGAAAAATTCTACGCAAAACGTGTTGAATTAAAGAAAATCATTTCTGATGTCAATGCCTCTGATGAAGATCGTTGGGATGCAGTGTTAAAGTTACAAACTTTACCACGTGATTCTAGCCCATCTCGTCAACGTAACCGTTGCCGCCAAACTGGACGTCCTCATGGCGTTTTACGTAAGTTTGGTTTAAGCCGAATTAAGGTTCGTGAAGCTGCAATGCGCGGTGAAATCCCAGGCCTTAAAAAAGCGAGCTGGTAATATACCACTTTATTTTGGAATCGGAGAAAAAGTACAATGAGTATGCAAGATCCAATCGCAGATATGCTGACCCGTATTCGTAACGGTCAAGCTGCGAACAAAGTTGCAATCAATATGCCTTCTTCCAAGCTAAAAGTGGCAATTGCCAACGTATTAGCTGCTGAAGGTTATATCGAAAGCGTAAAAGTTTTAGAAGGTGCTAAACCTGAATTGGAAATTACTTTAAAATATTTCCAAGGCAAACCAGTTGTAGAAAGCATCCAACGTGTAAGTCGTCCTGGTCTTCGTATTTACAAACGTAAAGATGAATTACCAAAAGTTATGGGCGGTTTAGGTGTTGCAGTTATTTCTACATCTAAAGGTGTTATGACTGACCGCGCTGCTCGTCAAGCAGGTTTAGGCGGTGAGATCATCTGTTATGTAGCTTAATAGAGAGGTAGGAAAATGTCTCGTGTTGCAAAGGCACCTGTTAATATTCCTGCCGGCGTTGAAGTTAAACTCGACGGTCAGCTATTAACAGTAAAAGGTAAAAATGGCGAGTTATCTCGCACAATTCATGAATCAGTTGAAGTAAAACAAGATAACGGACTATTTACGTTCACTCCACGTGAAGGTTTTGTTGAAGCAAATGCTCAATCGGGTACTGCTCGTGCATTAGTTAATGCTATGGTTATCGGTGTTACTGAAGGTTTCACTAAAAAATTAGTATTGGTGGGTGTAGGTTACAGAGCTCAACTTAAAGGCAATGCAATTGCATTAAGTTTAGGCTATTCTCACCCAGTAGAGCACACTTTGCCGGCAGGTATTACTGCAGAATGTCCATCTCAAACCGAAATCGTGTTGAAAGGTGCAGACAAACAGTTGATCGGTCAAGTTGCAGCAGATATTCGTGCTTATCGCCGTCCTGAACCTTATAAAGGTAAAGGGGTACGTTACGCTGATGAAGTGGTACGTATCAAAGAGGCTAAGAAGAAATAATTAAGGTAACACTATGGATAAGAAATCAGCTCGTATCCGTCGTGCAGCTCGTGCTCGTCATATGATGAGAGAGCAAGGTGTAACTCGTTTAGTTATTCACCGCACTCCACGTCATATTTATGCACAAGTTATTGCACCAAACGGTTCAGAAGTGCTTGCCGCTGCTTCAACTGTTGAGAAAGCAATTCGTGAGCAAGTAAAATACACCGGTAATAAAGATGCTGCTGCTGCAGTAGGTAAAGCTGTTGCAGAACGCGCATTAGCAAAAGGCGTTCAAGCTGTTGCTTTTGATCGTTCCGGTTTTAAATATCATGGTCGTGTCCAAACTTTAGCGGACGCTGCACGTGAAGCTGGTCTACAGTTCTAATGAGGTAAATTGAGATGTCAAACATCGAAAAACAAGTTGGTGAACTGCAAGAGAAGCTAATCGCAGTAAACCGTGTATCAAAAACTGTAAAAGGTGGTCGTATTATGAGTTTCACTGCATTAACTGTGGTGGGCGATGGTAATGGCCGAGTAGGTTTTGGTTATGGTAAAGCACGCGAAGTTCCAGCAGCGATCCAAAAAGCAATGGAAAAAGCACGTCGTAATATGATTAACGTTGCTTTGAATGAAGGTACATTACAGCATCCAGTTAAAGGTGTTCATACTGGTTCACGTGTATTTATGCAACCAGCAAGCGAAGGTACAGGTATCATCGCTGGTGGTGCAATGCGTGCAGTATTGGAAGTTGCAGGTGTACGTAACGTTCTTTCTAAAGCGTATGGTTCTACCAACCCAATTAACGTTGTTCGTGCAACTATTGATGCATTAGCAAACATGAAATCACCAGAAATGGTTGCTGCAAAACGCGGTAAAACTGTTGATGAAATCTTGGGGTAATGAATAATGGCTAAAACTATTAAAGTAACACAAGTTCGTAGCTCAATTGCTCGTTTACCGAAGCATAAAGCTACCTTGCGTGGTCTTGGTCTTCGCCATATGCACCACACTGTTGAGTTAATTGATACGCCTGCAGTACGTGGTATGATTAACCAAGTTTCATACATGGTTAAAGTGGAGGAGTAAGAGATGCGTTTAAATACTCTATCTCCGGCTGAAGGTGCAAAGCATAGCGTTAAACGCCTCGGTCGTGGTATTGGTTCAGGTTTAGGCAAGACTGGTGGCCGTGGTCATAAAGGTCAAAAATCTCGTACTGGTGGCGGTGTTCGTCGCGGTTTCGAAGGTGGTCAAATGCCGTTATACCGTCGTTTACCAAAATTTGGTTTTACTTCAATGAAGGCTGCAGTAACTGCAGAAGTTCGTTTGAATGAGTTAACCAAAGTTGAAGGTAATGTAGTAACCTTAGAAACATTAAAAGCAGCAAATATCTTAACTAAAGATATCCAATTCGCTAAAGTAGTTTTAGCGGGTGAAGTGAAATCTGCAGTAACAGTTCGTGGTTTGCGTGTAACTAAGGGTGCAAAAGCAGCAATTGAAGCTGCTGGCGGTTCAGTTGAGGAATAATTAGCAAATGGCTAAACAACCAGGTTATCAAGCAAGAAGTACTAATAGCGGTAAAGGTGAATTAAAAAGCCGATTACTTTTCGTTTTAGGTGCGCTTATCGTTTACCGAATTGGTTCTTTCATTCCGGTTCCTGGTATTGATGCGGCTGTGCTAGCTCAATTAGTTGAACAACAAAAAGGCACCATCATTGACATGTTTAACATGTTCTCTGGTGGTGCATTAAGCCGTGCATCTATCTTAGCATTAGGTATTATGCCGTATATCTCGGCATCTATTGTAATTCAGTTGCTTGCAACGGTTTCTCCTGCTTTAGCAGAATTAAAGAAAGAAGGTGCTGCTGGTCAACGTAAAATTTCTAAGTATACTCGGTATGCGACAGTTGTTTTTGCGACCATTCAGGCAGTAGCTATTTCAACAGGTTTACCAAATATGTTACCTGGCTTAGTGCCAAATGTTGGATTTGGCTTTTACTTCACTTCAGTTGTTAGCTTAGTAACTGGAACTATGTTCCTCATGTGGTTAGGTGAACAAATTACTGAAAGAGGTATTGGTAACGGTATTTCAATTCTTGTTTTTGGCGGTATCGTAGCTGGTTTACCATCAGCTATACTTCAAACTATTGAGCAGGCTCGTCAAGGACAGATGCATCCATTAGTGCTTCTTCTGATCGCAGCTATTGTATTTGCAGTAACTTATTTCGTTGTTTTTGTTGAAAGAGGACAGCGCAGAATTCGCGTTGAATATGCAAAGCGTCAACAAGGTCGTCAAATTTTAGGTGGTCATTCGACACATTTACCATTGAAAGTAAATATGGCAAACGTAATGCCGGCAATTTTTGCCTCAAGTATTATTTTATTTCCAGCTACCTTAACTCAATGGTTTGGACAAAATGATAAGTTTGAGTGGTTAAATAACTTATCTATGTTGTTGAATCCTGGTCAGCCTCTTTATTTACTTGTTTATGCTGTAGCAATTATTTTCTTTAGCTTCTTTTACACTGCAATGCAGTATAATCCGCGAGATACAGCAGATAATCTAAAAAAATCTGGTGCATTTATTCCAGGAATTAGACCAGGGGAACAAACCTCTCGTTATATTGATAAAGTTATGACTCGTCTTACACTGATTGGCGGTCTTTATGTAACGTTTGTGTGTTTAGTTCCTTATATTATGACATCGGCTTGGGATGTTAAATTTTACTTCGGTGGAACATCTCTTTTAATTGTAGTCGTTGTAATTATGGATTTCATCGTGCAGGTTCAGAGTCACTTAATGTCGTCTCAATATGAGTCTGCGTTGAAAAAAGCAAACCTTAAAGGTTTTGGACAATAATTGTTCATTTAGTAGAAAAGGATAAGCAATGAAAGTTCGTGCTTCCGTAAAGAAAATGTGTCGTAACTGTAAAATTGTTAAACGTGAAGGTGTTGTACGTGTATTGTGCAGCGATCCTAAGCATAAACAACGTCAAGGTTAATTCATATTTTTTCTTGCAAAGAACCAGTTGAGCAGTTATACTGCTCAACTCATTTATGTCCTTGGTATTCTGTTTGAGTATCCTGAAAACGGGCTTTTCAAGATCAGAATACCAAATTAGTTAAAATAATAGGAGTGCATAGTGGCCCGTATTGCAGGCATTAACATTCCTGATCACAAACACGCTGTAATCGCTTTAACTGCAATTTACGGTATTGGTAAGACTCGTTCAAAAGCTATTTGTGCTGCAGCGGGTATTGCTGAAGATGTTAAGATCAGAGAATTGTCTGAAGAGCAGATTGACAAACTGCGTGACGAAGTTGGTAAATTTACCGTTGAAGGTGATTTACGTCGTGAAGTAACACTAAACATCAAACGTCTTTTAGATTTAGGTTGTTATCGTGGTTTACGTCACCGTCGTAGTTTACCGGTACGTGGTCAACGTACTAAAACTAATGCGCGTACCCGTAAGGGTCCACGTAAGCCGATCAAAAAATAGTCGGGGTAAATAAAGAATGGCTAAAACACCAGTTCGTGCACGTAAACGTGTAAAAAAACAAGTCGTAGATGGCGTAGCACATATTCACGCATCTTTCAATAATACAATCGTTACTATTACTGACCGTCAAGGTAACGCTCTAGCATGGGCGACTGCAGGTGGTTCAGGTTTCCGTGGTTCTCGTAAATCTACCCCGTTCGCTGCGCAAGTTGCTGCTGAACGTTGTGCTGAAATTGTTAAAGAATTCGGCTTAAAGAACTTGGAAGTTATGGTTAAAGGTCCGGGTCCAGGTCGTGAATCTACAATTCGCGCGTTAAACGCAGCGGGTTTCCGTATCACGAATATTACTGATGTGACTCCGATTCCTCATAACGGTTGTCGTCCACCGAAAAAACGTCGCGTTTAAGACGTATATAGGATAGTTGGAGAAAGAAAATGGCAAGATATTTGGGTCCAAAACTCAAGCTCAGCCGTCGTGAAGGTACTGATTTATTTCTTAAATCAGGCGTGCGTGCGATTGATTCAAAATGTAAAATTGATACAGCACCTGGTCAACATGGTGCTCGTAAACCGCGTTTGTCTGACTATGGTAGTCAATTACGTGAAAAACAAAAAGTTCGTCGTATCTATGGTATTTTAGAACGTCAATTCCGTAACTACTATAAAGAAGCAAACCGTTTAAAAGGTAACACTGGTGAAAATTTATTAGTGTTATTAGAAGGTAGATTGGATAACGTTGTTTATCGCATGGGATTTGCTGCAACTCGTGCAGAAGCTCGCCAATTAGTGAGCCATAAAGCGATTGTTGTAAATGGTCGTGTTGTTAACATTCCATCTCTCCAAGTTTCTGTAAATGATGTTGTTGCTGTTCGTGAGAAATCTAAAAAACAAGCACGTATTAAAGCATCATTAGAATTAGCAGAACAAAGAGAAAAACCAACATGGTTAGAAGTTGATTCTGCAAAAATGGAAGGTGTGTTCAAACGTGTTCCTGAGCGTTCTGATTTATCAGCAGATATTAACGAACATCTGATCGTTGAGCTTTACTCTAAATAATAGTTAAGCTTAAAAGCAAAGAGAGGATAAAATGCAGGGTTCTGTTACAGAATTTTTAAAACCACGTTTAGTAGATATTGAACAAATTAGTTCAACTCATGCTAAAGTGATCTTAGAGCCGTTAGAGCGTGGTTTTGGCCATACTCTAGGTAATGCATTACGTCGTATCCTTCTGTCTTCAATGCCAGGTTGTGCTGTAACTGAAGTGGAAATTGATGGCGTATTGCACGAATATAGTAGTAAGGAAGGTGTTCAAGAGGATATTCTTGAAGTTCTTTTAAACCTTAAAGGTCTAGCGGTTAAAGTACAGAATAAAGATGATGTTATTCTGACACTAAATAAATCTGGAATTGGCCCTGTTGTTGCAGCGGATATCACCCATGATGGTGATGTTGAAATTGTGAATCCGAATCATGTAATCTGTCACTTAACTGACGAAAATGCATCAATCAGTATGCGTATTCGAGTTCAGCGTGGTAGAGGATATGTTCCAGCTTCAGCTCGCACTCATAGTCAAGCAGAGGAGCGTCCAATTGGCCGCTTACTTGTTGACGCTTGTTATAGCCCAGTTGATCGCATTGCATATAATGTTGAAGCAGCTCGTGTTGAACAACGTACTGATCTAGATAAACTTGTTATTGAGTTAGAAACTAATGGTACGCTTGAGCCTGAAGAAGCAATTCGTCGTGCTGCAACAATCTTAGCAGAGCAACTCGATGCATTCGTTGATTTGCGTGATGTTCGTCAACCTGAAATTAAGGAAGAAAAACCGGAATTTGATCCGATTTTATTACGTCCTGTAGATGATTTAGAGTTGACAGTTCGTTCTGCTAACTGTTTGAAAGCAGAAACAATTCATTATATCGGTGATTTAGTACAACGTACAGAAGTTGAATTATTAAAAACACCTAATCTTGGTAAGAAATCTCTTACTGAAATTAAGGATGTGCTCGCTTCACGTGGCTTGTCACTTGGTATGCGCCTTGAAAATTGGCCACCAGCAAGTATTGCTGAAGACTAGTTTGGTCATAGGTTAAGATTTTTCTGAGAAGGATAAGATCATGCGCCATCGTAAGAGTGGTCGTCAACTAAACCGTAATAGCAGCCATCGCCAAGCGATGTTTCGTAACTTAGCAAGTGCTTTAGTTAGTCATGAAATCATTAAGACTACTTTGCCTAAAGCTAAAGAATTACGCCGTGTAGTTGAACCGTTAATTACATTAGCAAAAGTAGATAGCGTTGCAAACCGTCGTTTAGCATTCGCTCGTACTCGCAACGTTGAAACTGTTGCAAAATTATTCAATGAATTAGGTCCACGTTTTGCTCAACGTGCAGGTGGCTACACTCGCATCTTGAAATGTGGTTTCCGTGCAGGTGATAATGCTCCAATGGCATATATTGAGCTAGTTGACCGCCCAGAAGTTGTTGATGCAGCATCTGCGGAATAGTAGTTGATATTTTAAGAAAAACCCACTTTATAGTGGGTTTTTTTATATATTTAGAGAATTAATGATATAAAGTAGAAGAGCGTTAGTTTCTAATATGTTTTTATGGATTTTTAGAAAATTATTTAATAGTCCATGATTATTATTTCTTAAAATGAATGAGAGAATCTTCTCTTAACTCTAAGATAGATGCATATTCCTTGCGCCAGTCTCCCAGCACAATTCTAGTCATTCCCTCTTCTTTATGAATATTTTCTCTATGGGTATGTCCGTGAATTAGCAAATCCACATTAAACTCCTGCATTTTTTGTATAGTGAATGTTTTATTTACATCCATGATTTTTACTGATTTTTTTTGTTTATCTTGATTACTTTTAGAGCGGATTTTTTCAGCAATTTTTATTCGAAGTTTTAATGGTAAACATAGAAATGTTCGTTGTAGCCACTTATTATTAACTTTGTTACGAAATTTCTGATAGGCAGTGTCATCAATACAAAGGCTATCACCATGACATAGTAAGATATTTTTTCCGTAAAGATTGATGAGCTTGTATTCTGGTAATAATTCAACTCCCGTTTCTTTTGAAAAACGCTCTCCAATAAGAAAATCGCGATTTCCATGTTGGAAATAACATTGCACTCCTTTATCATGCAAGGATTTTAGTAGGTTCTTTATTTTTATAATTAGTGGGGACTGTTCATCATCACCAACCCAGAAATCGAATAAATCACCTAATATATAAACTTGTTCAGTTTCTGGTTCGATGTTTTGTATAAAGCTTATAAAAAGTGCGGTTAATTCAGGTTTTGTTTCACTTAAATGCAAATCAGAAATAAAATAAGAATGTTTCATAAATATTCCATTAATCTCTTCTAGATAGACGTAAACTATAACTTAATTTGTTATAATTTGAAAAATATAACTATATTTTAGTTTATTAACTATAGATGTGAATTAAAAAATTAAATAGGATCAAGATATGTTAAAACTGCTTAGAATTTTTATTGTTACAGTTTGTTGTATTCTGATTTGTGTATTGGGTACAGTTTATTCATTTATTAGGTTTAAAAATCCGAGTAATGTAGGGATTATGGCTCGTTGGTTTGGGCGCTTACATCCGTTGTTTGGTTTGAAAGTAGAATATCGTTTTCCAAATTCTATCAATAAATTAAGTCCAGCTATTTATATTGGCAATCATCAAAATAATTATGATATGGTGACGATATCTTATATGGTTCGTCCGAGAACTGTGAGTGTTGGTAAGAAAAGTTTAATTTGGATTCCTTTTTTTGGGATCCTATATTGGATTACAGGTAATATATTTTTAGATCGTGAGAATCGGACTAAAGCTCATAGTACTATGGCGCAACTTGCTCACCGGATTAATGAAGACAATTTGTCTATTTGGATGTTTCCAGAGGGTACTCGTAGTCGAGGCCGTGGGTTATTGCCTTTTAAGACAGGGGCGTTTCATGCAGCAATTTCTGCGGGGGTACCAATTATTCCAGTTGTTTGTTCAACAACACACAATAAAATTAATTTAAATCGTTGGAATAATGGAATAGTGATTTGTGAAATGTTAGATCCTATTGATGTTTCAGGTTACAACAAAGATAATGTGCGTGATCTTGCTACTTATTGTCATGATTTGATGGAGAAACGCATTGCTGAACTAGATATGGAAATTGCGAAAAGGAATTAAAATGCAAACTTTCTCTCGTCGTCAATTATTAAAAAATACTACTATTTCAGCTGCACTTTTTAGTTTACCAATGCCATTATGGGCTGCTGTACGTGATAAATTAATTGTTCCACCTTTGATAGAAGTTCGTCGAGGACGTCCAATAGTGCTTACTATGCAGGAAGTTAATTATGAATTAGATGGAAAGCATAATGTAACAGCATGGGGATTCAATGGCAATTATTTGGGGCCAACGATAAAAATCAAATCAACTAATTTTGCCAAACTAAATTACCATAATAATTTGCCGCAATCGATAGCTTTGTCCATTCAAGGGTTGCAGGCTTCAGGGGAGCTTTTTGGAGGTGCTGCTCGGGTATTAAAAAAAGACGAGACTTGGGCTCCGATAGTACCGATTGAGCAAGCTGCGGCAACGTGTTGGTACCGTTCTTCTATATTAGCGAATTCGGCTTATCAAACATACCGAGGGCTTGTAGGAATGTGGTTAGTTGAAGATGAGCAAAGTATTCAGGCGAATATTCCTCATAAATATGGTGTAGATGATATCCCTTTGATTTTACAGGATATGTCATTTAATAGTAATGGCCTTCAACTTTTTAAGCAAAATCAACCAAATTTTGTTGGAAATCGTTTATTAGTTAACGGTATAGAAGCACCCTATTTAAATGTTGTTCGTGGTTGGGTTCGTTTACGATTATTAAATGCATCTTTAGCGCGAGCTTATGATTTACGTCTAGATAATGAGCAGAGTATGCTATTGATTGCTAAGGATCTGGGGTTTTTACCTAAGGCAAAAAGTATTCAGTCTGTGATTCTTGCTCCAGGAGAACGAGTTGAAGTACTTATTAATATGAGTGAGGTTGATTCTGTTTCATTGATTGATGGTAAAAAACGAGACGTGTTAGATAAGATAAAAAATATTTTTAGCAGTGGTGATGATTTACTGGATAATACAGTTATTGAGTTACGAGCACAAGGTGAAGCTACAGTTTTTAGCAAGACATTAAATCTTACTTTTGATACAGATGCACCAGAAATGTTAGTTCAACCTATAGCGCAAATTCGTGAGTTCAATATTGATGTGACGAATGGGCTAATTAATCAAAGACGTTTTGATCCTAGAAGAATTGATGTAGTGGTTCGAAAAGGTACGGTAGAGCGTTGGATTTTAAATGCTAATTTACCTGTGGGGTTTACTATTCAGGGGGCAAAATTTGTCGTAGAAAGTCAGGATGATCATATTTATCAAGCGGATGAGTTAGCCTGGAAAGATACTGTTTGGGTAAAAGGAAAAACACATATATTAGTTCGGTTTGATCAGGTTTCTTCAAATAATTACCCATTTTTATTTGGTGTATCGAATTTAATGTTAGCTGATATGGGATGTATTGGTGTTATGGTTGTTCAGTAAGTGAAATGAAAGTGCGGTAGATTTTTGTGCGATTTTTTGTATAATCAGTACCTCTATTAAGAGGGGTATAATGATGAAAAAAGCTTTAATTATTGCTGCATTATCAGCAAGTCTAAGTGCTCAGGTGGCTCTTTCTGAAACACCAAATGCTCAAGAACAACAATCTCGTCTTTATTTAGGTGTTTATGATGTATCAAGTAAACTGCCAGTTTTATTGGATAAATTAGAAATTTCACGTTCTTCTAAAAAACAACAATTATGCTGGCGAATAAATGGCTCATTTGGAAAGAAAGTTCAAGCCACAGAGATTTTTACATCTCCAGCTAAAGCAAATTTTTATATTTCATCAGATATAGGAATGGTAACTTCATCTGAAGATAAAAAAACACATACAATAACGAGTCAGCGCGATTCCTTAAACGATGGGAAATTAGTAATAAATTGTTGGAGTTTTGATCAAAAAGATCCTCGAGGTAAATATACTATCTTTATTAAGTTAGGAGAGATGGAATATGGTCCTTTAACATTTACGGTTGTGAAATAATTAGATGATAACCCAGGTTTTACTGGGTTTTTTTATTATTGTGAATATATCGTATTTGATAAATTACTTGTTTTAGTGACGACCGATGTAATCAAAAATGAACAAAAATAATATGTTTGCGTATCTTGTTCCTAAAAGTTCGGTTATTTTTGAAGAAGAAATTAAGAAAAGCCGTTTTATCACTTATTTACAGAGGACTACAGGGATCGCTGAAGCTAAAGCTTTTTTGGAAGAGATTAAACGAGAGCATAGAGCAGCGCGCCATCATTGTTGGGCTGCGGTAATGGGAAATCCAGTAGATTCTTTACAATGTGCTTTTTCTGATGACGGCGAACCATCAGGTTCGGCGGGTAAACCAATGCTTAGTGTTCTTCAAGGTAGTAATATTGGTGAAATTAGCGCTATAGTGGTACGTTATTATGGTGGAATTTTGTTAGGTACAGGAGGATTAGTTAGAGCCTATAGTAATGGAGTACAGCAAGCATTGAAATTATTAGAAACAGAAATAAGAGTAGAACGTTCCCTTTTTGGTTTAGATTGTCATTATAGTCAATTGAGTCTAGTACAGTTACTTTGTGATAAGTATGAAGTAGAAATATTAGCTCAAAATTTTCAGTCCCAAGTATTTTTAACATTGGGTATTAGTAAACAAACGGTTGAATCTTTTGTTAGAGAATTGAGAGATAAATCAATGGGAAAACTAGTGATTAAATCAATTGAATAGGCGAATAACTGTGCATATTTTATCTATAATACGAATTATTGGTATCCTGATTATCTGTTTTTCCGGAACGATGCTTATTCCGGCATTCATTGCATTGATTTATGGTGATGGAGGCGGAAAAGCTTTCATACAGGCATTTACTTTTAGCTTGACTGTTGGCGTACTGCTCTGGTGGCCTTGCCATCACTACAAACAAGAATTGCGTTCTCGTGATGGTTTTTTAATTGTTGTCGCATTTTGGTTTGTTCTAGGTGGTTTAGCGACGTTACCATTTTTATTATTTGATGTACTAAATTTAACAGTTGCTTCAGCAGCATTTGAAGCCTTTTCTGGATTAACGACAACTGGTGCAACAGTGATGAGAGGATTGGATAACCTTCCAAAAGCGATGTTATTTTATCGTCAATTTTTGCAATGGCTTGGTGGAATGGGAATTATTGTACTCGCAATAGCTATCATTCCATTATTAGGTGTGGGGGGGATGCAACTTTATAGAGCTGAAATGTCGGGGCCAATGAAAGAACAAAAAATTAGACCAAGGATTACTGAAACAGCAAAAGTTCTTTGGGTGATTTATATTTCTTTAACTGTTTTTTGTGCATTAGCATATTGGTTGGCTGGGATGGGAGTTTTTGATGCTATAACTCATAGCTTTTCTACTGTTTCAATCGGTGGCTTTTCAACTCATGATGCGAGTATCGGCTATTTCAATAGTCCATTAGTTAATTTGATCACCGTATTATTTTTACTGATTTCCGCCTGTAATTTTGGATTACACTTTCGTGCGTTTTCGACCATTGGCCATGAGAATTTTTTTAAGATTTATCTACGTGACCCTGAATTTCGTTTTTTTATAAGTATCCAGACTATACTAGTAATAATCTGTACATTAGTGATGTGGAGTCATAATTATTTTACTTCATCATGGAAAGATTTTGAGCAAGTATTGTTCCAGACGGTATCTATTTCAACGACAACGGGCTATACAACTTCTGATTTCACTGTTTGGCCTTCTTTTGTACCTGTTCTTTTAATATTGGCTTCATTTATGGGCGGTTGTGCTGGTTCTGTCGGTGGTGGTTTACGTGTTGCGCGTATACTTGTACTGTATTTACAAGGGAAACGAGAACTTAAACGTGTTGTTCACCCTAATTTAGTTTATCCCATCAAGTGGGGAAGAAATGTGTTAGATGAAAGAGTGATTGGTAGTATTTGGGCATTCTTTTCAGCTTATCTTCTAGTGTTTATTATCTGTTTACTTGGTGTCGTTGCTTGTGGTGTTGACCCTTTTAATGCCTTTAATGCCGTATTGGCAACCCTAAATAATTTAGGACCTGCACTAGGGGAAGTAAATAGTAATATGGTGAGTATACCCGATAGTGCTAAGTGGATTTTAATTATCGCAATGGTATGTGGGCGACTTGAAATTTTTACTCTTCTCGCTTTATTTACACCTACTTTTTGGAAAAACTAATGAAAACGTTAATATTATATTCAAGCCATGATGGACAGACGAAAAAAATTGCTGATTTTTTATCTAGATATATTGATGGAGAGGTTTATGTAGATGCATTAATGGAAAATTATACGATTGAGTCTTTTGATCGTGTAATAGTTGGTGCATCTATACGATATGGGCACTTTAATAAAGCGCTTTATCGCTTTGTTGAAAGCAATCGTTATCAACTTGAACAAAAAAGTGCGGTTTTTTTTGGGGTTAATTTAACTGCTCGTAAAGAAGGCAAAGATAATCCAGAAAGTAATACTTATGTACGTAAATTTTTACAACGTACAGAATGGAAACCTAAATTAGCCGCAGTATTTGCAGGTGCACTCTTTTATCCACGATACAGATGGATTGATCGTGTTATGATTCAGATTATTATGAAAATTACTGGTGGCGAGACAGATCCTAAGAAAGAGATCGAATATACAAATTGGGATAAAGTGAAGAAATTCGCTAATCAAATTAATGAAATGGGCGTTTAGCTTTGGAGAAAAATTTATATAAATTGATTGAGGTTTAATCAAAAGATCATTTTTTTAAATATTTTTACAAAAAAGTACTTGCAAGGGTTTTGAAAATCTCTATAATGCACCGCACACAACGACGCACTGTCGTGAAGTCTTTAAGTTTCCAAGTGCGTCGTTGT
>NZ_JAHKJY010000006.1:0-60136 GCF_018829755.1 Haemophilus sp. SZY H8 | reverse complement strand
GCTATAAATAAAAACACTACTTAAAAAAGTAATTATGAATTTTCAGTTAAGCACCTATTAAGACTTCAAAATTAAAAATATTTTTAAAACAAGTCAATCAACAAGTGCCCACACAGATTGTCTGATATATTGTTAAAGAGCAAAAAACAACGACGCACTTGGAAACTTAAATACTTCACAACAGTGCGTCGTTGTGTGCGGTGCATTATAGGGATTTTCAAAGCCCTTGCAAGTACTTTTTGTAAAAATATTAAAAAAAATGATCTTTTGATTAAAGCGCAAGCGATTAGAGCAAAATATAGATCTTTTGAGCTATTTTTTTAATCGTTTTAAAATTCTCGGAAGATCAACGAGAGAATCTAACACATAATCAGCTATCCTCTCGCCTTCTTCTGTTACTGGTTTACCTGTACGAACTAATACATTCATTTTCACCTTTGCGCCAATTCCCGCTTTTAGATCTTCAACTTTATCTCCAACCATAATAGATTGAGTAGGATCGATCTTTAATTCTTTGATCGCTTGCAATAACATTCCAGATTTAGGCTTCCGGCAATCACAGTCTTCTTTATATTCACCTTTTCCCTCAGGATGATGTGGGCAATAGTAAATACCATCCAAATCCACATCTTGTTCAGCCAATGACCAATCCATCCATTCTGTTAACTGTAAAAACTGCTCCTCAGAAAAATAACCACGCGCAATTCCAGATTGATTGGTAACCAACACCAATATATATCCCATTTTCTTTAATTCTCGCAATGCATCAATCGCACCATCAATAAACTTAAAGTTATCAATTTCGTGTACATAACCGTAATCAATATTTAACGTGCCATCGCGATCTAAAAATATAGCCTTATTCATTCTCTTACCTTTTATACATGTCAAATTGACGAAAATTATCTATTTAATCCAAGCAATTAGCAAATATAACTCATAACCAATCTGTCTAAAAAAGATAATCTGACATATTGACATAGCAATCTAGACATCTAGAATACCGAAACAGATTTAAAAATAGCAAATAAAAAGGGCTTATATGATTAAGCTAAGCAATATAACGAAGATTTTTGAGCTGCCTAGCAAGAAATTGACTGCGCTTGATAATGTCTCATTAAACATCGAAAAAGGTCAAATTTGCGGAGTAATCGGCGCATCTGGCGCAGGAAAAAGTACGTTAATTCGCTGTGTGAACTTATTAGAAAAACCAACTAGCGGTTCCGTTATTGTGGACGGTGTAGAATTAACAGGACTTTCTGATCGCGAGTTAGTACGTGCTCGTCGTCAAATTGGAATGATTTTTCAGCATTTCAATTTACTAAGTTCTCGCACCGTATTTGAAAACGTGGCATTACCCTTAGAATTGGAAGGTGAGCCAAAAGCAAAAATCCAAGAAAAAATTACCGCACTTTTAGAGCTTGTTGGTTTAAGCGAAAAACGTGATGCTTACCCAAGTAATCTTTCTGGCGGGCAAAAACAACGTGTAGCCATTGCACGCGCCTTAGCCAGCGATCCTAAAGTCTTATTATGTGATGAAGCAACTAGCGCATTAGATCCTGCAACGACACAATCTATTCTGAAATTATTAAAAGAAATTAACCGCACTTTAGGTATTACGATTTTGCTGATTACCCATGAAATGGAAGTTGTTAAACAGATTTGTGATCAAGTTGCTGTCATTGATCAAGGTCGCCTAGTTGAACAAGGTACTGTCGGTGAAATTTTTGCAAACCCTAAAACAGAATTAGCACAAGAGTTTATTCGTTCGACCTTCCACATCAGCCTACCTGATGAATATTTGGAAAATCTTACTGATACGCCGAAACATAGCAAAGCGTATCCAATTATCAAATTTGAATTTACCGGTCGCTCAGTCGATGCTCCGTTACTTTCTCAAGCATCAAAAAAATTTGGCGTGGAGCTCAGTATTTTAACCTCACAAATTGATTATGCTGGAGGTGTGAAATTTGGTTATACCATTGCTGAAGTAGAAGGCGATGAAGATGCTATTACTCAAACCAAAGTTTATTTAATGGAAAACAACGTGCGCGTGGAGGTGCTAGGTTATGTTCAATGATTTCTTGGCAACATTCAGCCAGCAATTAACACCTCAAATGTGGGGTGTTGTCGCAACCGCAACTTATGAAACTATTTATATCAGCTTTGCATCTACTTTACTTGCCGTAGTAGTCGGGGTGCCTGTTGGCGTATGGACTTTCTTAACTGGAAAAAATGAGATTTTACAAAATAACCGCACTCATTTTGTGTTAAACACGATCATTAATATTGGACGTTCCATTCCATTTATTATTTTGCTCTTAATATTATTACCTGTAACTCGTTTTATCGTGGGAACCGTATTAGGCACAACGGCAGCGATTATTCCATTAAGTATTTGTGCGATGCCATTCGTAGCTCGCTTAACTGCTAATGCATTAATGGAAATTCCAAATGGTTTAACCGAAGCCGCTCAAGCAATGGGCGCGACTAAATGGCAAATTGTACGTAAATTCTATTTGCCAGAAGCACTACCGACACTAATTAATGGCATCACGCTCACGCTAGTCACTTTAGTTGGTTATTCTGCAATGGCGGGGACGCAAGGCGGCGGTGGTTTAGGTAGCCTCGCTATCAACTACGGCGTATATCGCAATATGCCTTATGTCACCTGGGTGGCCACCATTATTATTGTGCTATTCGTTATGATTAGCCAAAAACTCGGCGATACACTGGCTAAAAAAGTGGATCATCGTTAATTAAACACAACTCTTAACTTAAACAGGAAGGAAATCCTATGAAATTAAAACAACTTTTTGCAATCACTGCAATCGCATCAGCTCTCGTTTTAACAGGCTGTAAAGAAGATAAAAAACCTGAAGCTGCAGCTGAACCACTTAAAATCAAAGTCGGCGTGATGTCTGGCCCTGAGCACCAAGTTGCAGAAATTGCCGCAAAAGTCGCTAAAGAAAAATATGGTTTAGACGTTCAATTCGTTGAATTCAATGACTACGCATTACCAAATGAAGCGGTATCTAAAGGTGATTTAGATGCAAACGCAATGCAACATAAACCTTATTTAGATGAAGATGCAAAAGCGAAAAATTTAAATAACTTAGTCATCGTGGGTAATACTTTCGTCTATCCATTAGCGGGTTATTCTAAAAAAATCAAAAATGTGAATGAATTACAAGAAGGTGCTAAAGTTGTTGTTCCTAACGATCCAACAAACCGTGGCCGTGCATTAATTCTTCTTGAAAAACAAGGTTTAATCAAATTAAAAGATGCAAATAACCTTCTTTCAACTGTATTAGATATTGTTGAAAATCCGAAAAAATTAAACATCACTGAAGTAGATACTTCCGTTGCGGCACGCGCATTAGACGATGTTGATTTAGCTGTAGTAAACAATACTTATGCGGGTCAAGTAGGCTTAAATGCTCAAGATAACGGTGTATTTGTAGAAGATAAAGATTCTCCATATGTGAACATTATCGTTTCTCGTACCGATAACAAAGACAGCAAAGCTGTTCAAGACTTCGTAAAATCTTACCAAACAGAAGAAGTTTACCAAGAAGCTAAAAAACACTTTAAAGATGGTGTTGTAAAAGGTTGGTAATTTCTACCGCACTTTAACGCATTACTAAATCCCTTGCTCTGCAAGGGATTTTCTTATCTAAGCTTGGGATATTTTTATGTCTTTTTTTACTTATTTCTATTTAGAAAACCGTATGTATTTTCAAGATTATTTTAAATACATCGCAATTTTTACTTCACTTGGTGCGCTTCTGTTAGTAACAAGTTTATATCTTCGCCATCGTTTAGAAACCAAATACCGAGATCTCAGTATTATTTTTCTGCTCTTAATTATTCTCTTACTTGGTATTCAATATAATCAATATGAACAAAATCAAGTATATGCAAATGATACTTCTCGCATTGTTACATTTTTGAACTCAGTAAAAACATCACAAAATTTACAATTTGAGGATCTACGAGTAAATAACCAGAAAATTACAAATGGTATGATCTTAAATATTAAGGATAAATACTATCAGGTAAATTTTAATAATGATTTTACTGCTTATACACTCTCTGAAATCAATTTAGTCAACCCGAATATCAATATTATTGATAAGGAAAATAAATAATGGAAAGTTATTCATTTCTTGCTATAAAACTTACAATGGGCATTATTGGTCTTGTTTTACAGATTAATTTAATGGGTAAGGGAAACCTTGCTCCAACATCAGCCATGGATCAAGTACAAAATTATGTACTGGGCGGCATTATTGGCGCTGTCATTTATAATGACAATATTGGCATACTACAATTTTCCCTTGTTCTCATTTTATGGACATTATTAATTTTTACACTACGTTTTATCAAAAATCATAACCGATTTGTGAAAAATATTATCGATGGGAGCCCAGTTTGGGTAATTTTAGATGGCAAAGTACAAACTAGTGAATGTATGAAAAATGGTATCTCAGCCCATGATTTAATGTTTAAACTCCGTGCAGCAGGCATATATGAAATCTCTACTGTAAAGCGAGCTGTACTTGAACAAAATGGGCAACTCTCAATCATTCAATACGGAGATGAAGATTTACGCTATCCATTAATTATTGATGGCCAAATTGATTACGATATTCTTGATATTATCAACCGAGATGAAAATTGGGTTCATGCTGAATTAGATACTAATAAACTCACTGTAAATCAGGTATATATTGGTGAATATTTGAATGGTCAATTAATTACACACCTTTATGACCCAACCTAATCCACTGATGAAAGTCACGACCAATAATTTAAGTTATTGGTCTTTTTTTAAATTTCTGTCTCAATATTTGACTTTTTTTCAGGCTAGCCCTACCAATGCTATAAAATTTCGTTACAATGAAAGCTTAGACAAAAATAATAAAAGACCCGGAAACAAACACAATGACAGGTGCACAACTCATCATGGAGTGCCTGAAAGCACACCATGTCACGACTCTTTTTGGCTATCCAGGTGGCGCAATCATGCCAACCTACGATGCCCTTTATGATGCAGGCTTAGATCACTTACTTTGTCGTAATGAACAAGGAGCTGCCATCGCGGCGATCGGTTATGCTCGCTCCACAGGAAAAGTGGGCGTCTGTATTGCAACATCAGGCCCAGGCGCCACCAATTTAGTCACTGGATTAGGCGATGCCATGATGGACTCCATTCCAGTTGTAGCCATTACCGGTCAAGTTTCCTCTCCATTAATCGGCACGGATGCGTTCCAAGAAGCTGATGTTCTAGGACTATCCCTTGCTTGCACTAAACACAGTTTTATCGTGCAAAGTACGGATGAATTAGCCGATGTTTTTGCGGAAGCCTTTGAAATTGCCCAAAGCGGACGCCCCGGCCCAGTTCTTATTGATGTGCCTCGCGATATTCAAATTGGTGAAGTGCCTGAGAATGTAAAAGCCTATGTTAAAACACCAGAAAAACCAACCGCACTTTCAGTAGATAAACTCGCTGAAGCAAAAGAATTATTAAAAAATGCTAAAAAACCGGTGCTTTATGTGGGTGGCGGTGTTGGTATGGCGAAAGCTGTTCCTGCCTTACGCGAATTTTTAGCTCAAACCCAAATGCCATCAGTCTCCACTTTAAAAGGTTTAGGTGCAATTCATCCAAACAATGATGTGTATATGGGAATGATTGGTATGCATGGCACAAAAGCTGCTAATTTTGCCGTGCAAGAAAGTGATTTATTACTTGTATGCGGTGCTCGTTTTGACGATCGCGTAACTGGTAAACTCGATACTTTTGCGCCTCATGCCAAAGTGATTCATTGTGATATTGATGCGGCAGAAATCCATAAATTACGCCGTGCAGATGTTGCATTACAAGGGGATTTAATCCAAGCACTTAATGCACTCAAACAAGATCTTGATATTGAACCTTGGCGTGAACAAATCAGAAATTTCAAAGCAAAATTAGATTTCACTTATGTTAAAAATCAAGGCAACCGTCCGATTGATCCTTGGGCATTACTCAACACCCTATCTAATCGCAAACCAAATAATGCGGTAATTTGTACCGATGTAGGGCAGCATCAAATGTGGTCAGCGCAACACATGAAGCATTTTGCGCCAGAGAATTACATTACATCAGCAGGTTTCGGCACAATGGGATTTGGTCTGCCAGCCGCAGTGGGTGCAAAAAAAGCACGTCCGCAAGATGAAGTCATTTTGGTTACGGGTGATGGCTCACTCATGATGAATATCCAAGAATTGGGTTCTATCAAACGTGGCAATTTACCGGTAAAAATTTTGCTATTGGATAACCAACGCTTAGGTATGGTTCGTCAATGGCAGGATTTATTCTGGAATAAACGTCGCAGTGAAACTATTTTAGACGACAACCCAGATTTTGTGATGCTCGCTAATGCGTTCGGTATTCCTGCAGAACGTATTGAGTCAGCAGATGATGTGGATGCAGCACTCAACCGATTATTAAACAGCAAGACAGCCTACTTATTACAAGTATGTATTCCACCGGATGAATGTGTATGGCCACTTGTGCCACCAGGTGCATGTAACGCGGATATGGTAGAGGAGATGAACTAATGAATGAATATAAATTGGAACTCGTCGCTCGCCATCGTCCTGAAGTACTAGAACGCATTTTACGCGTAACACGCCACCGCGGGTTTACCGTTACAACGATGGAAATGACACTAATTGAAACCCAAGTGCGGTTAAAAATCACTGTAAAATCTGACCGCACTTTAGAGCTATTAGTGAATCAGTTGGCGAAATTGCCAGATGTGCTGGAGATAAAATAATGAAAAATATACGTTTGTTATTGGAGTTACTTATTACTTTCGTACTATTTGGATGCACTTCATTACAAGATAAAGAACTATCTTCTCAAAAAGAAGTAATACACTCTTTCTTTATAGCAGAAGACAACATTTATGCTATAGGGCAACTTAATAGTTATCACTTTGCCGGTTCAAAATATAGTGAAACTGGAGATTTAATTCGTATCTTACGATCACCTTATGTAAAAAACATATCATCTGTGAAAATTCATTCTATCGCTAAAGATGTTGAAAAAAACAAAGTGAAAGCTACATTAACACTATATTTTAATGATAAAGAGCTTACCCAAAAGCAATCTAATGAGCTCTATGGACAAAATTATTACAATATGCAGGAGCATAATATATTTTTTAGAATGGAAGATGGTGAAATTGTTGATATTAAAAATAAAAATGAGATTTTAAAAAAAGCCAAATTGATTAAACCTTTGGAAACTAAGTACTTAGAATATCGTCAAGAAAAAAGATTCAGTGCTGAAGCAACAGAGGATAACATTACAGTAGCTGGACGAGCATCAGCGGCAATGATTATTTTTGTACCATTAGCAATTATCTCATTACCTTTTTATGCAATTCAGTCTTTATCTGGAAAATAAAAACAAACCCTAAAATTTACTCGGAGAGATTATTTATGCCAAAACTACGTTCAGCGACTAGTACACAAGGTCGTAATATGGCAGGCGCACGTGCCTTATGGCGTGCAACAGGGATGAAAGAAAATGACTTTGGTAAACCGATTATTGCAGTGGTGAACTCTTTCACCCAATTTGTGCCAGGGCATGTGCATTTAAAAGATATGGGTCAGCTTGTTGCCGCAGAAATTGAAAAAGCAGGCGGCGTAGCAAAAGAATTTAATACCATTGCGGTGGATGATGGTATCGCGATGGGACACGGCGGGATGCTTTATTCTTTACCAAGCCGTGATTTAATCGCTGATAGCGTAGAATATATGGTCAATGCGCACTGTGCTGATGCGATGGTATGTATTTCCAACTGTGACAAAATCACCCCGGGAATGTTAATGGCAGCAATGCGTTTAAATATTCCAACTATCTTCGTTTCAGGCGGCCCAATGGAAGCGGGCAAAACTAAACTTTCTGATCAATTAATCCGCTTAGATTTGGTTGATGCGATGATTGAGGCAGCCGATCCGAATGTGTCAGATGAACGTATTGATGCCATCGAACGTAGCGCTTGCCCAACTTGTGGTTCTTGCTCAGGCATGTTTACCGCTAACTCTATGAACTGCTTAACTGAAGCCTTAGGTTTATCTTTACCAGGTAATGGTTCTATGTTGGCGACCCATGCTGACCGCAAAGAATTATTCTTAAAAGCAGGTCGTCAAATTGTCGAGCTTTGCAAACGTTATTACGAACAAGATGATGCAAGCGTATTACCTCGTTCAATTGGTACTTTTGATGCCTTTGAAAATGCAATGAGCCTCGATATCGCAATGGGTGGTTCAAGCAATACAGTTTTACACTTGTTAGCAGCAGCACAAGAAGCTGGCGTAGATTTTAAAATGGAAGATATTGACCGTTTATCGCGCAAAGTACCTTGTTTAAGCAAAATTGCGCCAAACACCAATAAATACCATATGGAAGACGTACACCGTGCAGGCGGTATTATGGGATTGTTAGGTGAATTAGATCGCGCTGGATTAATTCATAAAAATACACACACCGTGCTTGGAATGAGCATGGGAGAACAACTAGACCAATACGATATTATTCGCAATCAAGATGAAGAATTACATAAATTCTTCCGTGCAGGCCCTGCAGGCATCCGAACAACTCAAGCATTCTCACAAGATTGCCGTTGGGATACCGTCGATAATGATCGTGTAAACGGTTGTATTCGCAATAAAGAAAATGCGATCTCGCAAGAAGGTGGCTTAGCCGTATTATTCGGTAATCTCGCTGAAGACGGATGTATCGTTAAAACCGCGGGCGTAGATGAATCTATTTGGAAATTCACCGGTACTGCAATCGTATTTGAAAGCCAAGAAGATGCGGTTGCAGGCATTTTGGGTGGCAAAGTCAAAGAAGGTCATGTCGTTGTTATCCGTTACGAAGGGCCTAAAGGCGGACCTGGTATGCAAGAAATGTTATACCCAACCAGTTACTTAAAATCGATGGGCTTGGGCAAAAAATGTGCTTTATTAACGGATGGTCGTTTCTCTGGTGGTACATCAGGCTTGTCTATTGGACATGCTTCACCAGAAGCTGCTTCTGGCGGTGCAATTGGCTTAGTACGCGATGGCGATATTATCAATATTGATATTCCAAATCGTGCAATTAACTTAGAAATCAGTAATGAAGAACTCGCAGTACGTAGAGCCGAACAAGATCAAAAAGGTTGGCAGCCAGCTCACCGTGAACGTGAAGTATCTTTCGCATTGAAAGTATTCGGTCACTTCGCCACCTCTGCGGATAAAGGTGCGGTACGCGATAAAACATTATTAAAATAATTTAACGGTTCCCCCTCCTTCATAAGAGGGGGATAAAACAAAGGAAAAGCTAACCGCACTTCATCATCAAAACAAACAATATGAAAAACCTACTCACCAATTCTCAACCTTCTCAATCAGATTATATCAATGCCATTGTTAAACTTGGTTCGCGCGTATATGAGGCTGCGCAAGTGACCCCTTTACAAAAAATGGGAAAACTTTCTGAACGACTGAACAATAATATCTGGATTAAACGAGAAGACCGTCAGCCAGTAAATAGTTTTAAACTACGCGGTGCTTACGCAATGATTTCTAGCCTTTCAGCAGAACAAAAAGCAGCAGGTGTAATAGCGGCATCTGCGGGTAACCATGCGCAAGGCGTGGCATTATCAGCGAAACAATTAGGCTTAAAAGCATTGATCGTCATGCCACAAAATACCCCAAGCATTAAAGTGGATGCAGTGCGTGGATTTGGTGGCGAGGTGTTATTGCACGGTGCTAATTTCGATGAAGCCAAAGCAAAAGCGATTGAGCTTTCAAAAGAAAAAAATATGACATTTATTCCACCATTCGATCATCCATTAGTGATCGCAGGACAAGGCACGTTAGCGATGGAAATGTTACAACAAGTGGCTGATTTGGATTATGTGTTTGTACAAGTCGGTGGGGGGGGCTTAGCTGCTGGCGTGGCAATTTTGCTTAAGCAATTTATGCCAGAAATCAAAATCATCGGTGTAGAATCAAAGGATTCTGCATGCTTAAAAGCCGCTCTCGACAAAGGCGAACCCACAGATTTAACCCATGTTGGATTATTTGCGGATGGTGTTGCCGTAAAACGCATTGGTGACGAAACATTCCGTCTATGCCAACAATATCTTGATGATATGGTATTGGTCGATAGTGATGAAGTGTGCGCGGCAATGAAAGATTTGTTTGAGAACGTTCGTGCTGTTGCAGAACCATCAGGTGCGTTAGGTTTAGCCGGTTTGAAAAAATATGCCAAACAAAACCATATTGAAGGCAAAAATATGGCGGCAATTTTGTCTGGTGCAAACTTGAATTTCCACACCTTACGTTATGTATCTGAACGTTGTGAAATTGGTGAAAACCGAGAGGCTTTATTAGCCGTGACCATGCCTGAACAACCCGGTAGTTTCTTAAAATTTGCTTATGTATTAGGTAACCGAGCTGTAACCGAATTCAGTTACCGTTATGCAGATGATAAACGTGCTTGTGTGTTTGTTGGGGTAAGAACTACAAATGAGCAAGAAAAAGCAGATATTATTGCAGACCTCACAAAAAATGGTTTTGATGTTGAGGATATGTCTGATGACGATATTGCGAAAACGCATGTTCGCTATTTAATGGGTGGTCGTTCAGCCAATAATAATGAACGCTTATATACGTTCGAATTCCCAGAGCAAAAAGGTGCGTTATTGAAATTCTTGGAAACATTACAAAATCGTTGGAATATTTCATTATTCCACTATCGTGCCCACGGCGCGGACTATGGAAATATCCTTGCTGGTTTCCAAATTGAAGAACACGAACAAACAGAATTTGAACAGACTCTTGCCCAACTCAATTATGTTTTTGAAGATGTAACAGAAAGCAAATCTTATCGTTATTTCTTACGTTAACCTTATAAAAAAGGCGTGATATTTTTCACGCCTTTGTATTATTCAAACTCTAATTCCACCGCACTTTCGCCAAGTAAATTCACTAATTCCGTTAGAATTTCATCTGTTGGAATGATCGACCATTGCACGCCCAAACGTAACAACGCACGACCTTTCGGACTTTGGTAATACACGTTAATCGGCAACGTTCCACCACTCACCGGCTCAAGTAATACTTTAAGTTGTTTAATGAAACTTGGTGTAATTTGATGCTCAGAAAGGCTGATAGCTAAGGATTTGACATAACGGGAACGAGCCTCATCTAAGGTCATTAACTCTCGCACCGTCATTTTTAAGCCACCGGAGAAATCATCAACACTGACCTGTCCAGAAGCAATCACTACAGTATCTTTTTGTAACTTTTCACCAAATTGCTCTAAACTTTCACCAAATAAAGTTAAATCTAAACGACCAGAACGATCATCTAATGTTGCAATACCGAGTCGATTACCTTTTTTAGTCATTGCTATACGAGATGAAACTAACAATCCTGCGGCAGTACTTATTTGCCCACGACGATTTGGTGTCAAATCTTTTAAACGTATTGATGTGTAATGAGATAATTCTTTTAAATATCGGCTTACAGGATGACTACTTAAATAAAGCCCTAGTGTTTCACGCTCACCATCAAGAATTTGTTTTTCTGAGTAAGGAGGGGTATTAGCATAGGCATTCTCGACTTCTTCGTGGGTTTCAGTCAGTACCCCAAACATATCCGTTTGTCCCATAGCTTCATCTTTAGCATGTTGATCAGATGCTTTAAGGGCATCTTCTAAATTCTTAGAAAGTGCGGCGCGATGTGGACCTAATTTATCAAAGGCACCGGACATAATTAGGCTTTCAAAAGTCCGGCGGTTAATTTTCTTCAAATCTACTCGAGCACATAAATCAAATAAGTCTTTGAAAATTCCCCCTTCATTTCTAGCGGTCACAAGTGCCTCAATCGGGCCTTCCCCCACACCTTTAATTGCGCCAATACCATATACAATTTCACCTTGGTCATTAACACTAAAATGATGCTTACCCACGTTAATATCTGGTGGAGCAACCTTTAATCCCATACGTAAACATTCATCATATAAACCCACAATTTTATCCGTGTTATCCATTTCAGATGTCATCACCGCAGCCATAAACTCTGCAGGGAAATGGGTTTTGAGCCAAAGCGTTTGGTAAGACACCAAGGCATAAGCAGCGGAGTGAGATTTATTAAAACCATAGCCAGCAAATTTTTCCACCAAGTCGAAAATCTTCATGGAAAGCTCACCATCAACACCGTTTTTTACCGCCCCCTCTTTAAACACAGAACGCTGCTTTGCCATTTCCTCTGGCTTCTTTTTCCCCATCGCTCGACGCAATAAGTCTGCTCCACCCAACGTATAACCAGCCAACACTTGCGCAATCTGCATCACTTGCTCTTGATACAAAATAATACCGTAAGTTGGCTCAAGAATAGGCTTCAAGCTTTCATGTTGATATTCTGCATCAGGGTAGGATACTTCTTCTCGTCCATGTTTACGATCAATAAAATTATCCACCATTCCTGACTGCAAAGGACCAGGACGGAACAATGCTACCAACGCGATAATATCTTCAAAACAGTCAGGTTGAAGGCGTTTGATCAAATCTTTCATACCACGAGATTCTAGCTGGAATACAGCTGTAGTTTCAGAACGTTTAAGCAGTTCAAAAGATTCATGATCATCTAGAGGGATCGCTGCAATATCAACAAGTGGCTTACCTTCTCGAGCCATGCGAGCATTAATCATATCTAATGCCCACTTAATGATAGTCAGAGTACGTAATCCTAAGAAATCAAACTTCACAAGCCCTGCATATTCCACATCGCTTTTATCAAAATGGGTAACAGGGTGAAGCCCTTCATTATCGCAATAAAGCGGCGCAAAATCCGTAATTAAAGTTGGAGAAATTACTACGCCTCCCGCATGTTTACCCGCATTACGGGTTACACCTTCCAACTTACGCGCCATATCTATTAAGGCTTGCACCTCTTCATCACTGTCATACGCCACTTGCAATTGTGGCTCAACTTCAAACGCTTTTGCGAGCGTCATTCCTGGATCTGGAGGAATCAATTTCGAAATACGATCAACGAAACCATAAGGATGTCCCAATACGCGCCCTACATCGCGAATCACCGCTTTTGCCGCCATGGTACCAAAGGTGATAATTTGTGATACTGCACCGCGTCCGTAAGTTTCAGCAACATGCTCAATAACACGATCTCGACCATCCATACAAAAATCCACGTCAAAGTCAGGCATAGATACCCGTTCTGGATTTAAAAAACGCTCAAACAGCAAATCAAACTCAAGCGGATCTAAATCGGTAATTTTCAATGCATAGGCAACTAAAGAACCAGCCCCCGAACCTCGTCCTGGTCCCACTGGAATATCATTATCTTTTGACCACTGAATAAATTCCATCACAATCAAGAAATAACCAGGGAATCCCATTTGGTTGATAACACCTAATTCCACTTCTAAACGTTCATCATATTCTGCCCGTCTTTCGGCCCTAATTTTCTCATCCGGAAATAGAAATACTAAACGCTCCTCTAGTCCTTCTCTGGCTTTTTTTATTAAGAAATCCTCCGTGCTCAATTCACCCGTTGGAAATTTTGGTAAAAAATATTGACCAAGACGAAGCGTTACACTACAACGCTGAGCAATTAAAAGCGTATTTTCTAAAGCTGAGGGAATATCTGCAAATAACTCACACATTTCCTCTTCTGAACGGAAATATTGTTCGGAGGTATAACGTTTTGGGCGTTTAGGATCATCTAAAGTATAACCATCTCTAATCGCCACACGAATTTCGTGGGCTTCAAAATCATCTTGCTTGAGGAATACCACATCATTTGTAGCAACTAACGGTAAATGGTAACGTTCAGCTAATTTTAGTGCTGCGTGGATATAACTTTCTTCATCCGCTCTTCCTGTGCGGCTAAGAGCAAGATAAAAATGCTCGGGAAAAAATTCTTGATAAAATGCGACCGTACTTTCAATCTCATCAGCATTATCTTTTAATAATTTCTTTCCCACATCTCCCTGTATACCACCAGATAAGATAATCACCCCTTCTCGATAATCAATAAGCCAATCTTGATCAATATAAGGTAAGTCGTTATAACCTCGCTGGTAAGCTTTTGATAACAATAAAGTAATATTTTTATAGCCTTCATTATTTTTAGCCAACAAAGTCAGATCAAAGTATTCATCGCCACATAATGTACTTTTGACTTTTACATCTGCCCCGATAATTGGCTTCATCCCTAAAGAAAGCATCTCGCCATAAAAGCGCACCACACCGCAAAAATTTGTAAAATCCGTTAGTGCCATTGCAACCATTTCATTAGCAGCACAGGCTTTTACTAGCGGTTTCACTTTGACGATACTGTCAATCATCGAAAAATCTGTGTGCGTGCGAAGATGGACGAAACGAGGCTGGGATGACATTGAAAATCCTTAAAGTGCGGTTAAATTTTGCCGTAAATATTGAGGCGGTATTATAGCGAATTTTTCAAACAAATGCCTATGCAACAAACGGCTTTCCTAATTAGCTCGGATAACCGATTGCGTGAACAAAAAATGTTAAGTAGATCAAAATTTTGATAATTATCCGTTCCCATTTTGGGTGATTTCGGCTAGTCTAGCAGCGATTTATTTATTTCAAGAGAATAAGGATGATCCTATGACAACTCTTTTTCATGTAGCGCAAAATTGGTTAAACCAAGATCCTGACGCAGAAACTCATGCAGAATTAACCGCACTTTTAGATGCGGCAAAAGGCGGAGATAAAGCAGCAGAAGCAGAATTACATGCGCGTTTTGATGGTCGTTTACAATTTGGTACGGCAGGTTTACGTGGCTGTTTACAAGCTGGCTCAATGGGGATGAACCGAGTGTTAGTTTCTCAAGCTGCTGGCGGTTTAGCGGAATATTTAAAAGATTACGATAAAGAACCATCTATCGTAATTGGTTACGACGGCCGTAAAAACTCTGATGTTTTTGCCCGTGACACGGCTGAAATTATGGCGGGTGCAGGCGTAAAAGCTTATTTATTACCACGTAAATTACCTACGCCAGTATTGGCTTATGCTATCCAATATTTTGATACCACTGCAGGTGTAATGGTGACAGCAAGCCATAATCCACCGGAAGATAACGGTTATAAAGTGTATTTAGGTAAAGCAAATGGCGGCGGTCAAATCGTTTCACCAGCAGATAAAGACATCGCAGCATTAATTGATAAAGTTTCGGCAGGCAATATCCAAGATTTACCACGTAGTGATAATTATGTGGTGTTAAATGATGAAGTGGTAGATGCGTACATTGCAAAAACTGCATCATTAGCTAAAGAGCCAGCTTGCGACATTAACTATGTTTATACCGCTATGCACGGTGTTGGCTATGAAGTTTTAAGTAAGACGCTGGCAAAAGCAGGCTTACCACAACCACACGTAGTCGCAGATCAAGTTTGGCCAGATGGCACATTCCCAACCGTGAACTTTCCAAATCCAGAAGAAAAAGGCGCATTAGATTTAGCAATTAAAGTGGCAAAAGAAAAGAATGCTGAATTTATCATTGCTAATGACCCAGATGCAGACCGTTTAGCGGTTGCTGTGCCTGATGCACAAGGCAACTGGAAATCACTACACGGCAACGTGGTAGGCTGTTTCTTAGGTTGGTACTTAGCAAAACAATATCAAGGCAAACAAGGCACATTGGCTTGCTCACTTGTTTCTTCTCCTGCGCTCGCTGAAATTGCGAAAAAATACGGTTTCCAATCAGAAGAAACCTTAACTGGTTTCAAATATATCGGTAAAGTATCTGGCTTATTGTTTGGTTTTGAAGAAGCATTGGGTTATTTAGTTGACCCAGACAAGGTACGCGATAAAGACGGTATTTCTGCAGCAATCGTGTTCTTAGATCTTGTGCGTAACTTGAAAAAACAAGGCAAAACTTTAGCGGATTATGCTGATGAATTTACCAAAGAATTTGGTGCTTATGTGAGTGGACAAATCTCTATTCGAGTCAGTGATCTTTCAGAAATCGGAAAATTAATGACCGCACTTCGTAACAATCCACTAGCAGAAATCGCTGGCGTGAAAGTGGCACAATTTATCGACCATACTAAAACAGATCGTCAAAGCGATATCCTTGTATTCAACTTGGAAAATGGCGGACGCTTAATTGCTCGTCCTTCAGGTACTGAACCAAAAATTAAATTCTACTTGGATGCGCGCGGTAAAGATCCAAAAGATGCAGATCGCGTATTAGCAGAATTTGATGAAGGTGTTCGTCACATTCTTCGCCAAGATGCTTATGGCAAACAAGCCTGCTAATTAATCGTTTCTAAAAATAAAACGCACTTTGTAGAAAGTGCGTTTTTTTATATCTGAAACCCAATAAATATCAGCAGATAAAATTAGAATTACAAGGATGACTAATAGATTAATAAAAATTAGAATTTGAGATAGTTTGACTAATGGAATGGTTACATCATTACACCCCATATAAGCATTCCATTAGCCAACAACAACTAACAATATCGCACCTAACAACAAGGTTGGTGGACAAAGAAGCGGACTGAAGCCCTCCATTTGCCCCACATCCAGCTATGGATGTTGTCCTATCATCAATGGCCACTTCATAATAAAGGTGAGCGACTCACTCGTTATCATTTCACTGATTAGGATATCGTTCGGGAATGTCAGACAACAGTCCGCCAAACCCAATAGGCAAGATGCACAGCTCTATGCCAAATGGCACAAACGTCCATTCTTGCGCCTAAATCTTGATTTATAGCTTGCATCATTGACAACAAACTTACTGTGCAGATATATGGTATGACTTTTCACTTTTAGAAACTGTGATCTAGATCACAAAATTTGAAATACGATAAAATTCTTTTAGGCACGCTATCGCACTTACGATATATCACTATCAATATACTAACAATGCAACGGCCTCACAGGCGATGCCTTCACTTCGCCCTGTAAAACCTAATTTTTCCGTGGTTGTGGCCTTTACATTGACTTGCTCAATATCACATTGTAAATCCTCAGCAATTTTTACACGCATTGCATCAATATATGGGCGCATTTTGGGTGACTGAGCAATAATAGTTACATCAACATTCCCAATTTTATATCCCTTTTCTTGAACCTGACGAAAAGCTTCACGTAATAAACCACGACTATCTGCATTTTTATATTGCATATCTGTATCAGGGAAAAGTTTGCCAATATCACCTAGTGCTGCCGCGCCTAAAATTGCATCAGTCAAGGCATGTAAAGCCACATCGCCATCCGAATGTGCTACAAAACCAGTGTGATATGGTACTTCTACACCACCGATAATTAATGGGCGATTCTCTCCAAAAGCATGAACATCAAACCCGTGTCCAATTCTCATCATAATTTATTCCTTGTTAAATAAAATTCAGCTAATGCCAAATCCTCGGGACGCGTGACTTTCAAATTATCACTACGACCAGCTACCAAGTGCGGTCGAAAACCCGCATGCTCCATTGCAGAAGCCTCATCCGTAATTTGAAGCCCTTGCTGTAGGGCTGTAGAAAGTGCTTTTTTCAAGCATTCCACTTGAAAAAATTGTGGTGTTTGAGCCTGCCAAAGCTGACTACGATCTTCAGTCACAACTATACGTTGTTGATTGTCTGAACGCTTAATTGTGTCTGTTACGGGAATTGCTAAAATTGCCCCCTGTTCATCATCAATGGTTAATAATTTATCAATATCAGTATGCTGTAAACAAGGACGAGCCGCATCATGTACTAGTACCCAAGCATTTTTATCACAAATTGCATTCAAACCATTTAACACTGATTCAGCCCTTGTTTCACCACCTTCTACCAATTGAATTTTAGGTGAAAGTGATAAATTGGCTATATAAGGATCATCTTTACTCACGACTAATATAATCTTAGAAATCGCTGTATGAGTTAGCATGATATCAAGCGTATGTTCTAACAACGTTTTACCTAACAACGCTAGGTATTGTTTTGGTTTATCCGCTTGCATACGCGAGCCTACTCCAGCTGCAGGTAATACAACAACAATTGGACGCTCCATTATTTATTCTCTTTCACAATGTGATAAAACACTTCATTTTCTTTTACCATACCATGCTGCATCCTTGCTCGTTCTTCAATCGATTCAAACCCCTTTGTTAATCCTTGAATTTCCGCATTAATGCGTTGATTACGCTGGGAAAGTTTTTCATTTTCAGCATGATTTTCTACAATTTTTACCGCGGTTTCACGATAATCCCAAAATCCATTGCGTCCAAACCATAAATCATATTGAAACAGTGCCAATATGGCGAAAAGAATAAGAATCAAAAGTCGCATAATCTTTATGTTATACAAGAAAAATGCTGATAGTTTACCGTGAAAAAAGAGGAAAGGCGATAGCATAAAAAAATGCTGTACATATTCGTCACAAAATGAAAAGAAAAAATGTGATCAATGTCACAAACTAAAGAGATATTCAGAGAAGATGAGGTAAAAAACCAAAAGACTTGATATACTCCCCCACAGTATTCAACTGCCTTAATATGGAGAATAATTTAACATGAAAACAACCTTAAAAATGACCGCACTTGCTGCAATTTCTGCTTTTGTTCTCGCTGGATGTAGTACTCATTCAATGGATTCAAAGGAACATGCTAATGCACAATTGCAACAACAAGCTGTTCTTGGATTAAACTGGATGCAAGATTCGGGTGAATACCAAGCATTAGCTTATCAAGCATACAATGCAGCAAAAGTTGCCTTTGATCACGCAAAAGTTACTAAAGGAAAGAAAAAAGCGGTTGTTGTTGATTTAGATGAAACCATGTTAGATAACAGCCTTTATGCTGGTTGGCAAGTAAAAAACAATAAACCATTTGATGGAAAAGATTGGACGCGTTGGGTTGAAGCTCGCCAATCCCGAGCTATCCCTGGCGCAGTAGAATTTAATAATTATGTAAATTCACATAACGGTAAAATGTTTTACGTGACTAACCGTAAAGATAGCACAGAAAAAACCGGTACCATTGACGATATGAAACGTCTTGGCTTTAAAGGCTTAGATGATTCATCCTTTTACTTTAAAAAAGATAAATCTGCTAAAGCTGCGCGTTTTGCCGAGATTGAAAAACAAGGCTATGAGATTGTTCTTTACGCTGGCGATAACCTAGACGATTTCGGTGATACAGTCTACGGAAAAAGCAACAATGAACGTCGTTCATTTGTACAACAAAATCAGGCTAAATTTGGTAAAACCTTTATTGTATTACCAAATGCAAATTACGGTGGCTGGGAAGGTGGATTAGCTGACGGTTACTTTAAAAAAGATACCCAAGGCAAAATTAAAGCACGTCTAGATGCCGTACAAGCATGGGATGGTAAATAGTCTGCTATTATTAATAGTAGTTGATAGAAAATCTCCATTAAATGTTATTTAATGGAGATTTTATTTAACTTCTTGTTCTTGCAAATGCTGCCGCTTCTTCTATTAATTCATTACTTGGACGCTGATGCGTGTAAAGTTCGAATTGTTCAACCGCTTGTAAAACAATAACCTCAGCACCTGAAATAACCATTTTCCCTTTAGATTCCGCATAACGGATAAAGGGGGTTTCAGCCGGAATAGCAACAACATCAAAAGCGATATTTGCAGAATTAATCATAGATTGTGGAAAAGCCAACTCAGTTTCTTCTTTTCCACCTTTCATGCCTATCGGGGTGACATTTACCAAAATTTCTGCACACTGATTTACCAACGAATCAATATATTCATAACCATAAAGTGCGGCTAAATATCGCCCTGTTTTTACATTGCGAGCATAAATTTTAACCTTATCAAAGCCCCTATTTTTAAATGCAGCAACAACGGCCTTCGCCATCCCGCCACTGCCTTGTACAATCACGGAAGCATAATTATTCAGTTGATATTTCTCAATTAATTTTACAATAGCAATATAATCTGTGTTATAAGCACGTAAGAAACCATCATCATTCACAATAGTATTTACTGATTCTATCGCTTTTGCTGAAGAATGGATTTCATCTAAAAAAGGTATACAACTTTCTTTAAACGGCATAGAAACAGCACAACCACGAATACCTAATGCTCGTACACCTTTCACTGCATGTTCAATATCTTGTGTCGTAAAGGCTTTATAAATGAAATTTAATCCTAACTTTTTATATAAATAATTATGAAATGTGGTTCCAAAATTACCAGGTCGTCCTGACAACGACATACAGAGTTGAGTATCTTTATTTATCATTTTACTTTTCTAAATATTTAAATTCATACCATCATCAAGTCCAATAAAATATTGGTTCATATCAAATGCAGGTTTTGCAGCTTTATCTTGCCCAACAATTCGCGCAGGTACCCCAGCAGCTGTCGCGTATTCTGGTACAGGATGAAGCACAACTGAATTAGCTCCAATTTTGGCATATTTTCCTACTTCAATATTACCTAAAATTTTAGCTCCAGCACCAATCATCACGCCCTCGCGTACTTTTGGATGACGATCACCAGATTCTTTACCTGTTCCGCCAAGTGTTACGCCTTGCAAAATAGACACATCATTCTCAATTATAGAGGTTTCCCCTACGACAATTCCTGTGGCATGATCAAACATGATGCCATGGCCAATTTTAGCTGCAGGATGAATATCTACATCAAAGGCTACTGAAATCTGATTTTGCAGATAAAGCGCAAGCGCTTTTCGATTCTGATTCCACAAATAATGTGTAATCCGATAACTCTGAATAGCATGGAAACCTTTTAAATAAAGTAATGGCGTAGTCCACAATTCCACCGCTGGATCGCGCTGACGCACAGCTTTAATATCACTTGCTGCACAATCAATAATTGAAGGATTAGCTTGATAGGCTTCTTCAATGATTTCTCGTAAAGAGATCGCTGGCATAATAGGATTCGCTAATTTATTAGCAAGCAAATAACTCAATGCACTACCAAGATTTTGATGTTTCAAAATAGTAGAGTGAAAGAAACTTGCTAACATAGGCTCATGCTCTGCGAGCATTTTGGCCTCTTGACGGATGTACTGCCATACCTCTAATGTCATATTATATCCCCTTTCTCCGCCCATTTTATTGGCAAGCCTGGCCATATCTTAATTTATTCAACAAAAATTATAACGCAATATCAACTAAACATTAGCTAAACGAAATTGAAAAGGCACTATCACCCTTCCTTTTTCACCATTTTGTAATTGATAAAATTGCGGATAATTAAAATTACGCAAAATGATATTATAAGGATTATTATCTCCCTCATGCTTAGCATTTTGGTAAAGTTGATTAATCTCACGCACTTTATCATCCTTTTCACCATCACATCGGCGATAAATTTCAAGACGATTAGCTTCATCTAAAATATAAACATTGAAACTGTGATCTGGATTATCTTCAAAGAAAAACTGTAAGAAACCTTCTCGAGCAAACGCATCCATTTCTGCTGGATAACAACGGCTCTCTTGGCTCATTTCGCTATCCTTAATAGGATTTTGTAAAACTTCATCAAAATCTACCGCACTTTTTATATCATCAAGCGAAGAATCATTCTGGATTTCTTGTAAAGTGATACCACGCTCTTCAAAGAGGAATTGCCAATTTTTACCTGCAACACGTAAACGAGAAGAATGACTTAATGACGTCTCTCCAACCTGAATACTCACACAACGATTAACTAACCCGCTAACAAGCTGGCATAAATCTTGTCTATAACGTTTGCTATAACAATATACTTGAATCGAATCAGGTCGATTCACTCCACGATAAATTTTGTTAGAAAGCACTTTTAGAGCAAGCAAAATCGCATTTTGACCTTCAAAATGAAGGGTACGAATTTCATTCCAAATATTACGATAAGTAAAATCAATACTTCCTACAAGGCTTTGCTCCATTGCACCAAAACTAAATAAATCTCTTGATGAAATATCTGTTAATACTTCTTCTACATTAGCTGTTGGATCTACCGTTAGATTAATTGCAATAAACAAACTACGAATTTCACACTGATTTAATAAATCGCTATTACTTGGTTGAGGCGTGACAGTACTTGGAAATGCCACTCGAAGATTATTTACAAAACGATGTAATGTTGCTGAACTCACTTTTTTACTGAAAATAGATAAGTGCGTCTTCTCAGTTAAAAGACGATTAAAATATGCCCATGCGACGAGTTTATTTAAGCTCTCACCATATTCAATCACTCGCTCTTTAGAAAACATAATATGATTTGGCGACTGATTAATAAGATACCAGCCATCTTTAAAATGCTTATTTCCTCGTACTTCTAAGAAGGTAATATGATCTTCCGACAAATTATGGGAAATTTGCGTGTTGAGTAAAGTGACCTTACCCGGAATTGCTTCAAAGGCAGTATAAAGTTTACGTGAAAGAATATTAATATCTTGTGGTACAACACTTGAGTGAATTCGATGTTTTCGAGCAAACTCAACTAAGTTACGGTAACTCAACATCAAAAACTTCACCACATTATCATGATTTTCTTTTACTGCTTTGATTTTCCAGAGTGGGCGACAATTAAGGAATTGTACAGTTTCATCAGACCATCCCCATTCCCGTGCCAAAATTTCCATATAACGGATACGCCAATTATCTGCTTGGTAAAGCGCAAGATCCTTCGTTGCTTTCACATAAAAACAACGACGTACAAAATCAAGGCGCTTAAATTCAGAAAGTGCGGTTAAATATTGAGTAACTTTTGAAAGGATAGCAATATAAGGATCAAAATGGTGATCTGGATTAGCACAACCTGAAAGTAAATCGCGCTTAAAGGTGCGTGCAATTAAACAGGTATTAGGATACTCTTTAGAATAAGCTTCTAGTAGTAAAATTTTGAGTACTGATTTATAAGGAGAATCAATTCCTTTATAAAGCTGCCATAAGCTAGCCCCAAAATATTCACTCGCCGAGAATTGACCTAAACCGCCAAAATCAACCCAATCATTTGGATCGAGTTCCCCAGATTCAATCAGTCGTTCAACTTCCTTTTCATAATCCTTTTCGTTTTCAACCCATAAATGTAGCCATAACAAAGGTTTACCCGCTAAACGAACTGCTGACCGATAAAATTCATCCAACAGCAACATATACTGTGCGGATCCACTATTTTCAGCGGTGAGTGAATCAGCATAATGTTCATGGCGAAAGCGTTGCTGATCTACTAAATAGAAATTAATTTCTACATTAAACTGAGTCGCCCATTCAGAAATACGTTTAGCTTTTTTGGTGAGAAGCGCACATTCATCTGAACTAAGGCCATCACGGACACAAATCCAAGTATCTAAATCAGAAGATGAAGTTTGGCTAATAGAACCAAAACTCCCCATCACATACACACCTAAAATAGGAGGCAAAACAGCTCGAAAATTTACCGCACTTTGATGATTTATATATTTACAATCGGCATAATTAATACCGTATTCATTAACAAGCCATCGCTTTTGATAATCAGAAATATGGAAACCGGAAACCCCTGATGGAGCATGAATGACATAGCCAGGAAGCTGTGGGTGATTACTCTGTAAAAGTAAAGGAACTATTGATAACACATGTTGAAACGCATCGCCAGAACCCAGTAACGCTCGTTCAAAACGACGTTTATCTAAAGCCTTTACCCATTGTTTGGCTCGTTCAAGATTATATTCCAAGCGGCGTCCTTACCAGAACAGCAAAATTTACCAGGTAATTTACCACTTGAGGTGTAGGAAAGCAAAAGAATTAAACGAAATAGCGCGGTACTATTCTATCATTCGATTTATTACACCTTAATCCCAGAATATGGGGGATTAAGGTGTAACATTTTCTTAACTAAGCATCCATCGACATACAGAGTAAGGTTAATGGGTGAATACAGGTTACGTTGGATGACATATCAATTTGCCATTTACAAGTTTGGCATTCAGATATGACGTAATCAAACCCACCTTCGTTAATATTATCGAATAGGTTCTTACCAATAGATTGTGAAACTTCATAGTTTTCCGATTTAAAACCGTAAGTCCCAGCAATACCACAGCATTGGCTAGGTAACATAATGATTTCTAAACCAGGAATTTTTTTCAACACTTCCAAAGTATAAGGTGCCCAGCCTGCTTTATCTACGTGACAAGCGGTGTGATAAGCCACTCGAAGTTTAAGTGGTTTCAACGGTAATGTTTTACCTTCTTTGAAAAGCTGGTATAAGAATGGCGTCACCATATGAATATGCGGACGGACTTTAGCATTGTCGATGCCTAAAATATGATGGTATTCATCACGCAGATTAAGTGAACAACTTGATGCTTCACTGATCACATCTAGTCCATTTTCATCTACCATTTTTCCAATGTAATCGGTATTGAACTGTGCAATATTACGTGCGCGTTCTGGGAAACCATTCACCATTAATGGTAAACCACAGCATTTTTCTTTTTCTAGTAACATCACTCCAATGTTCATCGCGTTGAACACTTTAAGGAATTCTTTACCAAGCTGTGGATTATTATAGTTCACATAACAACCATGATAATACGCGACTTTACGCTCAAATTTTTGTTGGTCTTGTAACGCATTTTTCATATACCAGCTACGGAACGTGCCAAACGCATATTTAGGTAAAGTACGTTCTTTACTAATTTTAAGCGTTTTTTCCAACATAAATTTGGTAGCTTTTAGGCTTGTGATAGTGTTTACAATCGGCGCTAATGGCGTATTGATTTTCCCCATGACATCCGTGTTACTTAAAATCGCATCACGCAATTTATTCATTAACGGTTTTTTAGATTGTGCTAAGTGGTTATTACGTGCACGCACAATTAAATCACCGATTTTCACATCAGACGGACAAGCCACTTCACAACGTTTACAGTTGGTACAATATTTAAGTGCTTCATCGTAAAGTTCAGCAGATTTTAAGCGTAAACGCTCACCATCTGGGCCAGATTGTTTTGGACCAGGATAAAGCGGGTTGTTGCGTGAAACCGGACAAACAGCAGTACAAGCCGTACATTTAATACAGCTTTCAAAACTTTCGTCGATATATTTATGACTTTCAGGTGAATTAAGGGATTGTTTTGCACTATCAATGAGTCGTTGAATATTATTATCCATATTATTCCCCCTATTTCGCCAAGATTTCATCAGCAACCGCCAAGGCAGTTACAACTGCGACACCCGAACCACAACCAAGCTCAAGCGCATTAAAACCACCAATCACATTACCGACGGCATATAAATTCGTTAAATATTGACTGCTCTTTTGCACTTGGCATTGAGCATTAATTGCTACACCGGCAGATTGATAAGGTTGTGGATGAGCAAAACGATGAGCAGTCCAAGTGAAACGATCTTTATCGTTAAACCCTTCAACACCGATAATATCGGATTCAAAAACCGGCTCATAAATTTTATCGAATTCAGAAATGAGTCCTTTACTGAAGAAACTTCCTGAAGCTAGTACGAAATTATGTGCGGTAATTTCTTCATCTTCGAGCAAGCGAGTGTTGATACAACGGACTTGATTTCCTTCAAATGTTGCACTCAATGCACTATCACCGTTAATCATTAAACCGCCAAGGGATTCAAATTTACGGCGTAATTGAATACGTTGACGCATACCGAGTAATGATGGTGGCAACGTTGGCAATTCAAATAATGCGAGCTTAGTTGCATCACGAAGTGCGGTCATAAATTCTTGGTTTTCTAAACCAAAACAAGCCGGTAAAAATACTGCTTCTGCGCCTTGCGCTGATTCAATAATTTCTTTAACAAGATCATTGAATGCAAGTTTGTGCTCTAAAAGTTGAGAGATGTTTACGCTACGGAACTCACGAGCATTTTTGCGAAGTTCATCTAATTGCGGAATATTTAAGAAACCACTTGTTACTTCACAATGTTCAAATTGTGGATTTAACACCAAATTTGCCGATAAAAGTTGTGGCTGAAAATCGTGATAACCTTCGATACCAAGCACCGCAATACGTTTATGCGGAAAACTTTCATTGCCTTGTACAGTTGGCACACTATTTGGTGAAAGCCACGCACCACGCAAACTGCCTAAGCCAGTTACACGCCAATGGTTCTTTTCCGTTGAACCAATTAAATCAAGATTTAATTCATTAGCTAAACGTTCAAAATCTTGTGCTTTAGCAAGCACTTTCTCTGCGCCCAATAAACTATAAGGGTGAGCAGGTAATTCATTGCGAAGTACGGTGATATCTTCTTTTAAATTTTCTACCGCGCGACCTTCTCCATTTGGCGTTGATGGCATACGGCTTAATAAATCTAAAGAGCCGGATGCAAAATCAATGGCTGCTTGACCGTTGTTGATAATCACGCAACGTTTGCCGCGTTGTTGAAGGGCGATGCCACAGGTTAAACCCGCCAAACCACCGCCAATAATGGCTACATCAAAATTCATTGCTATCCGTCCCTTGTTGTGCTTGTTCATCAAGCGGTTTCACATCATTTAAACCTAATACGCTACCATACATCCAAGATGTAAATTCAGCTTCTCGAATAGCTTCCCCCCAAGCAATCGGCTCAATACCTCTCCAGCGTTCTTCCATAAAGGCAGAAAGTTGAGTAGTTGATTGAGTTGGTGTTGCCACTTCAAAACGGTTCATTAAGCCTGCAGCACGACATGCACAAAGCTCAGCTTGGCAAGTACCCATACCAACACGAGTACGGCGACGTAAATCCACAATGTTATTTACGCCTAGTTCATCAATCGCGTAGCGCACTTCGCCCGCCGTCACCGCTTCACATTCGCAAACCATTGAACGATCTAAACGTTCTTTTTCAAGCAAACGAGTAGCACGTGAACCATGACGATACACGGCGGAATAACGAATGGTACTTGGTAATGAAATGACTTTTTGATTGGTCTCTTGACGACTTTCAGTAGAACCTGGCAAAGGTTGCTCCGCAGTGACACAACGAGCCGTTTTATTGAGTTTTTTACAAACAAGGTCGGTCGCCCATTCAGCCATTAAACGATAAGTCATTAACTTACCGCCAGTGATAGTAATAAAGCCATCTAAGCCATCTCGTTCTGCGTGGTCAAGTAGCACAATACCACGGCTCACATTACGACCTGATGGATCATCATCACTCGCAACCAATGGACGCACCCCAGCATAAGCACGTAATACGCGAGTATGACGCAAGCTCGGTGCGAGTTTTTCACCTTCACGGAAAAGAATATCCACTTCTTCTGGCGTCACTTGCATGTTATCGATTTGATCATAAGGAACACGACTTGACGTTGTACCAATAACACAAATTGTATCGCCTGGAACTAGAATATCCGCATCAGCAGGTTTACGGCAGCGGTTAATTACAAGTTTATTAATACGATGGCCCATTACGAGCAATGCACCTTTCGCTGGGAACATTTTGATTTTGAGATCGGCATATTCCGCAATCCCTTGTCCCCAAATACCACCAGCATTCACAACAAGCGGTGCAAAAAATTGGCGTTCTCTACGATTTTTGTGATCGAACACATTCACACCAATCACTTTTCCACCTTCACGAATCAAATTTTTTACTTCGCAATAAGTGAACATTTTTGCGCCGTTTTCTGTTGCATCCATCATATTAGAGGCAGTTAAACGGAATGGGTCAATCGAACCATCTGGCACAACAACAGCGCCCACTAAATCTGGATTTACAGAAGGCTCCATAATTTTAGCTAAGTCAGGATCAATGGCTTGCGCATCAATTCCAGATTTTGCACAACTATCAAGGAAGGTTTTTTGATAGTCGAGAGAATCTTCAGGCAAAGTAATAAATAAGCCTTCCGTTTCATCTACGCAATGACGCGCAATTTTGCGCAAAATGCGGTTTTCTTTAATACATTCTTCAGCAGATTCTTGGTCGTTCACGGCATAACGTGCACCACTGTGTAATAATCCGTGGTTGCGTCCTGTCGCACCGGTCGCAATATCGCGGCGTTCCAATAAAATACAATCAATACCACGAAGTGCACAGTCACGCGCAATACCAGCACCCGTTGCGCCACCACCGATAATAATGACATCAGTACTGAGTGGCGAAAAATCTCCAACATCTTTGTACATGCTAGGCGATAATCCCATGTTTACCCCCAATTCCCAAAATTTAACAAAAAAGTAATATAAAAATCACAGGCATTGTAGAGAAGTGCGGCCAAATTAACAACATTTTGAGCACAAAAGAAAACAATTTTGTGATACCGATCACGATAATTTTCGCATTCGCTCAAATGGTGTAAAAATTTTGTGAAACACTTCACATTTTTTACTTTTTTTACTTCCTTATTTTTTATTTTCTTTTATCATGCGCCCATCCCTTACTGTCTAATAAAGGGTGAATAAAACTTACACATAATTAAAAGTTGGAGAAAAAAATTATGTTTGGACCATTCAAACCCGCTCCGCATATTGCGGAACTTCCAGCGGAAAAAATTGATTCCACGTATAAACGCTTACGTTGGCAAGTATTCGCAGGGATCTTCTTTGGTTATGCCGCATACTATTTCGTGCGTGCAAACTTTGACTTAGCACAACCTGGTTTAATTCAAGCTGGTCTTTATACAAAAGCTGAGCTTGGTGTAATCGGTTCTGCAGCTGGCCTTGCTTACGGTTTATCAAAATTCGTAATGGCTGGTATGTCTGACCGTTCTAACCCACGTGTATTCCTACCATTTGGTTTATTACTATCTGGTTTATGTATGACCTTAATGGGTCTATTCCCATGGGCAACCTCTGGCATCGCTATCATGTGGGCGATGATCTTCTTAAATGGTTGGTTCCAAGGTATGGGATGGCCTCCATGTGGTCGTACTATGGTGCACTGGTGGTCTAAATCTGAACGCGGTACTATCGTGTCAATTTGGAATACTGCGCACAATATTGGTGGTATGATGCCAGGTGCAATGGTGTTATTAGCAAGTGCCGTATTCTTCAGCACTCACGGCATTGAAGCACAAGCAAAAGACATTTGGCAACAATCCCTCTACTATCCGGGTATTGCAGCAATGATCTGTGCAATTCCTGTTTACTTCGTGATGCGTGATACTCCACAATCTTGCGGGTTACCATCAATCGAAAAATGGCGTAATGACTACCCTGATGACTATAACGAAAAAACTTACGAAAATGATTTAAGCACAAAAGAAATCTTCGTAACTTATGTGTTAAAAAATAAATTGTTATGGTACATCGCACTTGCTAACGTGTTCGTATATTTAATCCGCTACGGCGTATTAAAATGGTCTCCGGTTTACTTGAGTGAAGTAAAACACTTCAACATCAAAGGTACCGCATGGGCATACACAATCTATGAATTAGCAGCTGTTCCAGGTACATTATTATGTGGTTGGGTATCAGATAAAGTATTCAAAGGTAAACGTGGTTTAACTGGTTTCATCTTCATGATCTTAACCACTGCAGCGGTTGTTGCGTACTGGATGAACCCAGCTACACCAGAAGCTGAATTAGCAAACTACAGCGCATGGTATCAAAACCCATACCAATTAACTGACTTCATTTTAATGACTTTAATCGGTTTCTTAATCTATGGTCCTGTAATGTTAATCGGTTTACATGCTCTTGAGTTAGCACCAAAAAAAGCAGCAGGTACTGCAGCAGGTTTCACCGGTTTATTCGGTTACTTAGGTGGTACAGTTTCTGCATCTGCAGTTATCGGTTGGGCTGCTCAACATTACGGATGGGACGGTGGTTTCTACGTAATGATCGGCGGTGGCGTATTAGCGGTGTTATTACTCTTAATCGTAATGGTTGAAGAAGGAAAACATAAGGCTAAATTAGGCGATACTTACGGTACTAAATAATTAGCTTAAAAAAGGCGACAGGCAAATTGCTTAGTCGCCTTTTTTGTAACTAAAATCTAAAAAACCCATAAAAATTTACCGCACTCTTAAGGAGAAAATACTTATGAAACTTAAAACTTTAGCGCTTTCTTTATTAGCAGCTGGCGTGCTAGCAGGTTGTAGCAGCCATTCATCAAGCATGGCAAACACCCAAATGAAATCAGACAAAATCATTATTGCTCACCGTGGTGCTAGCGGTTATTTACCAGAGCATACTTTAGAATCTAAAGCACTTGCGTTTGCACAACATGCTGATTATTTAGAGCAAGATTTAGCAATGACTAAAGATGGTCGTTTAGTGGTTATTCACGATCACTTTTTAGATGGCTTGACTGATGTAGCGAAAAAATTCCCACATCGTCACCGTAAAGATGGTCGTTACTATGTCATCGACTTTACCTTAAAAGAAATTCAAAGTTTAGAAATGACAGAAAACTTTGAAACCAAAGATGGTAAACAAGCACAAGTTTATCCTGGTCGTTTCCCACTTTGGAAATCACACTTCAGAATTCATACTTTTGAAGATGAAATTGAATTTATCCAAGGCTTAGAAAAATCGACTGGTAAAAAAGTAGGGATTTATCCAGAAATCAAGGCACCTTGGTTCCACCATCAAAATGGTAAAGATATTGCCACTGAAACGCTCAAAGTGTTGAAAAAATATGGCTATGATAAGAAAACTGATATGGTTTACTTACAAACTTTCGACTTTAATGAGTTAAAACGTATCAAAACAGAATTACTTCCAAAAATGGGCATGGATTTGAAATTAGTTCAATTAGTGGCTTATACAGATTGGAAAGAAACGCAAGAAAAAGATGCGAAAGGTAAATGGGTAAACTACGATTACAACTGGATGTTTAAACCAGGTGCAATGGCAGAAGTGGTGAAATATGCTGATGGTGTTGGTCCAGGTTGGTATATGTTAGTAGATAAAGAACAATCTAAACCAGGCAACATTGTATACACACCATTAGTAAAAGAGCTTGCTCAATACAAAGTTGAACTTCATCCATATACAGTGCGTAAAGACGCATTACCAGAATTCTTCACAGACGTAAATCAAATGTACGATGCATTATTGAATAAATCAGGTGCAACAGGCGTATTTACTGATTTCCCAGATACTGGCGTGGAGTTCTTAAAAGGGAAAAAATAATATCCCTCATAACCGTGGGTAAAGATACCCACGGTTAAATAGGTTTCTATATCGTAGAAACCAAAAATCTACTCTAACAGAGTAACATCATACTCAATCTAGGTGTTCTAACCTAGAATTCAAATAAGGAGGCTATTTCAAAACACTCCGTATTCTTTTTTAATAGATTATTCTTCCCTTTTATTTAGGGAAAACACCCTTCATTTCAACCGCACTTCTAAGGAGTGATCTATGGATAAATCATTAAAAGCGAACTGTATCGGCGAGTTTTTAGGTACAGCCTTATTGATTTTCTTTGGTGTGGGCTGCGTTGCAGCACTAAAAGTAGCAGGCGCTAGTTTTGGCTTGTGGGAAATCAGCATTATGTGGGGGATGGGCGTTGCACTTGCAGTATATGCAACAGCTGGTTTATCTGGCGCACATTTAAACCCAGCAGTAACCATTGCCCTTTGGAAATTTGCTTGCTTTGACGGCAAAAAAGTAATTCCTTACATCATCTCACAAATGCTCGGCGCATTCTTTGCTGCAGCGTTAGTTTATGCCTTATACCGCAATGTTTTTATCGATTATGAAACAGCCCACAACATTGTTCGTGGTACGCAAGAAAGTTTGAGCCTTGCGGGGACATTCTCCACTTATCCTCATCCAAGTTTAAGCGTTGGTGGCGCCTTTGCTGTGGAATTTGTGATTACTGCAATTCTTATGGCATTAATTATGGCATTAACTGACGATGGTAACGGTGTACCTCGTGGTCCACTTGCCCCATTATTAATTGGTGTATTAATCGCGGTTCTCGGCGGTGCTATGGGCCCATTAACAGGTTTTGCCATGAATCCAGCACGTGACTTCGGACCAAAATTCTTTGCTTATCTCGCTGGCTGGGGCGAACTCGCTTTAACTGGCGGACGCGAAATCCCTTATTTTATCGTTCCAATGGTTGCACCCGTTTTAGGCGCATTAGCTGGTGCATGGTTATACAAAAAAGCAATTGGCGGCAATTTACCTTGTAATTGCGGCTGCGAATAATTATTTGAAGGAGTAATACTATGACAGACAAAAAATACATCATTGCATTAGACCAAGGCACAACAAGCTCTCGCGCAGTATTATTAGATCATAATGCGAATGTGGTTGAAATTGCACAACGTGAATTTACCCAAATCTACCCTCGAGCAGGCTGGGTAGAACATAACCCTATGGAAATTTGGGCAACTCAAAGCTCAACCTTAAACGAAGTCGTTGCCAAAGCGGGCATTACATCTGATGAAATTGCTGCTATCGGTATCACCAACCAACGTGAAACCACCATTGTATGGGAAAAAGCAACTGGTACGCCTGTTTATAACGCTATCGTATGGCAATGTCGCCGTACTGCAGACATTACCGATAAATTAAAAGCCGATGGTCATGAAGAATACATTCGCAATACCACAGGCTTAGTGGTTGACCCTTACTTCTCTGGTACAAAAGTGAAATGGATTTTGGATAATGTTGAAGGTGCTCGAGAAAAAGCAGAACGAGGCGAATTATTATTTGGTACCGTTGATACTTGGCTTGTATGGAAACTGACTCAAGGCCGAGTGCACGTAACCGATTACACCAATGCATCTCGTACCATGTTATTCAACATTCATACCAAACAATGGGACGACAAGATGCTTGAAATCTTGAATATTCCACGTTCAATGTTACCTGAAGTACGCAACTCTTCTGAAATTTACGGCCAAACCAATATCGGTGGTAAAGGCGGTGTTCGTATTCCTGTTGCAGGGATTGCAGGTGACCAACAAGCTGCACTTTACGGACATCTTTGCGTACATGCAGGCCAAGCCAAAAACACTTACGGCACAGGTTGCTTTATGTTGCTCCACACAGGTAACAAAGCTATTACATCCAAAAATGGACTTCTCACAACCATTGCTTGTAATGCAAAAGGCGAACCAGAATATGCCTTAGAAGGTTCAGTATTTATCGCGGGTGCATCAATCCAATGGCTCCGTGATGAACTCAAAATTGTTCACGATAGTTTTGACTCTGAATACTTTGCACAAAAAGTAACTGATAGTAATGGCGTATATGTTGTTCCAGCTTTCACTGGGTTAGGTGCACCATATTGGGATCCATATGCGCGCGGTGCAATTTTTGGCCTTTCTCGCGGTGCAAACCGTAATCATATTGTTCGTGCAACATTAGAATCTATTGCTTACCAAACCCGCGATGTCTTAGAGGCTATGCAATCAGATTCAGGTGAACGCTTACAATACCTCCGTGTAGATGGTGGCGCGACCAACAATAACTTCTTAATGCAATTCCAAGCTGATATTTTAGATGTAAATGTTGAGCGCCCAGTTGTAAAAGAAGTGACTGCGCTAGGCGCCGCTTACCTTGCAGGTTTAGCAACAGGCTTCTGGAAAGATTTAGACGAGCTTCGTGATAAAGCCCGTGTAGAACGCACTTTCAGCCCAGACAGCGACAATGAAAAACGCGAACGTCGCTACAAAGGCTGGAAAAAAGCCGTTAAACGCTCATTAGAATGGGCAAAAGAGGATGAAGAATAATTTTTTATTGCCTATTTTCAAATGTTCATTACTTCAAAACGATCGTAAGTGCGGTCGTTTTTTATTGGTTTTTTTATCTCAAATCAGTAAACTAAAGATATTATTTTCTCAATGGAGAATCATCATGAAACCTTATCTCATTGCCCCCTCTATTCTGTCTGCCGATCTTGCTCGACTTGGAGATGATGTACAACGTGTGCTTAATGCTGGCGCAGATGTCATTCATTTCGATGTGATGGATAACCATTATGTGCCTAATCTCACTTTTGGCCCCGCAGTATGCCAGTCCTTACGGGATTATGGGATTACCGCGCCAATTGATGTACATTTAATGGTAAAACCTGTGGATAGAATTATTCCTGACTTTGCCAAAGCTGGGGCAAACTATATTACATTTCATCCAGAATCTAGCGAACATATTGACCGCACTTTACAACTCATTCGTGATCACGGTTGTAAATCTGGTTTAGTTTTTAACCCCGCAACACCACTAAGTTATTTAGATTATGTGTTAGACAAAATTGACATTGTATTATTAATGTCAGTAAACCCAGGTTTTGGTGGTCAATCCTTTATTCCTGCAACCTTACAAAAACTTCAACAAGCACGTAAAATTATTGATAACAGTGGCTATGATATTCGTCTCGAAGTTGATGGTGGTGTTAAAGTCGATAATATTGCAGAAATTGCTGCTGCAGGTGCTGATATGTTTGTGGCGGGCTCAGCCATTTTTGGAAAATCCGATTATAGACAAGTAATAGATCAAATGCGTACACAATTATCAAATATGAAAGCCCAATAATATTTTTAGAAGAGATAACAAATGAATACACAATTTAAACTTATTGGATTTGATTTAGACGGAACCTTAGTAAATAGCCTGCCAGATTTAGCCTTATCAGTAAACTCTGCATTAACTGAATTTAGCTTACCTCAAGCATCCGAAGAATTAGTACTCACTTGGATTGGCAACGGTGCACCTGTCTTAATTGCCCGAGCATTAGATTGGGCTTGTGCTCAAAGCGGTCGAGAATTAACAGTGTCTGAGATTGAAAAAGTAAAAGCGCGGTTTAATTTTTACTACGGTGAAAATTTATGCAATATCAGCCGTTTATATCCCAATGTGAAGGAAACTTTAGAAAATTTAAAAGAAAAAGGCTATACGCTTGCAGTCGTAACAAATAAGCCAACACGTCATGTTCAACCTGTGTTGTCCGCATTTAGTATTGATCATTTATTTAGCGAAATGCTTGGTGGACAATCACTACCTGCAATCAAACCCCATCCAGGGCCACTTTATTATTTATGTGGGAAATTCGGTGTTGAACCACGCCAAATACTTTTTGTTGGTGATTCTAAAAATGATATTCTTGCTGCACACGCAGCAGGTTGCCCCGCTGTCGGATTAACCTATGGGTATAACTATAATATGCCTATTAGCGATTCCAACCCAGATTGGGTATTCGATGATTTTTCTCAGTTACTAACAATTTTGTAAGATATCTTTAAAATAGGGCGGCAGTTTTCCGCCCTAACTCAATCTAAAGATTCAACATTCCTTCCAACGTTTCCTGCGCAATCATCCAATCTGCTTCCACTATTTCTAACGACTTTTTCACTGTCACTTGTTCATTCAAAAGTGCGGTTAATTTTTCTTTATTTTCTGCATTATAAAGCTCTGAATCCGACAGCTGATTTTCGATCTCTACAAGTTGTTGAGAGTACTTATCCATTTTGTCTTCCAACTGAACAATTTTTTTACGAAATGGTGCGGTTTGTTGACGTAATTCCGCCTCACGGCGTTTTTGTTCTTTACGATTTTGGTTAGAAGTAGCATTTTCTGTAGCTTCAATTTCATCATTAGATTTGGATATCAATTGACTATTTTGTTCGGTTAACCATTTCTGATAATCGTCTAAGTCCCCCTTAAATTCTTCCACTTGTTTATCATGTACTAAATAAAATTCTTCTACCGTATTACGTAGTAAATGACGATCGTGAGAGACAACAACTAGCGAACCTTCGTAATCAACCAAGGCTTCTGTTAAAGCTTGGCGCATATCTAAATCCAAGTGGTTAGTTGGCTCATCCAATAACAGCAAATTTGGGCGTTGCCATACAATTAATGCTAAAACTAATCTCGCTTTTTCACCACCGGAAAAGGACTTCACCGCTTGATTCACTTTATCTCCGTGAAAAGCAAAACTACCAAGATAATCACGTACCTGTTGTTCAGTTTGTTCTGGTGCGATTTTTTGCATATGCCAAAGCGCAGATTCTTCCGCACGAAGCGTATCCAACTGATGTTGAGCAAAATAACCAAGCTGTACACCTTTAGCAAGTTGAACATTGCCTGAAAGTGCGGTCAGCTCTCCAGCTAAAAGTTTAATCAAAGTTGATTTACCTGCACCATTTTTCCCCAATAAACCAATGCGTGAACCTGGCACAAGATTAAGTTTAATTTTACTCAAAATTTCAACCACACTTTCCCCTTCTCCATAACCCGCACTAGCTTGTTCAATCATCACTAAAGGGCTTGGCAAAGTAGCAGGGGAACGAAATGCAAAGGTGAAGGGATTATCTGCATAAGCTGGTGCAATAAGTTCCATTCGTTCTAACGCTTTCACTCGACTTTGCGCCTGTTTTGCCTTAGTCGCTTTTGCCTTAAAGCGATCAATATAGTTTTGTAAATGAGCAATTTTTTGTTGTTGCTGTCGATACATCGCAACCTGTTGTGCAAGTTTAGTCGCGCGCTGCACCTCAAAAGACGAATAATCACCGGTGTATTCATTCAGTTTTTGATGTTCAATATGCAAAATTTTATTCACGATCGGATCAAGAAAATCACGGTCGTGAGAAATCAGCACCAATGTACCTTGATAATTCACTAACCAACGTTCCAACCAAATCACTGCCTCCAAATCTAAGTGGTTCGTCGGCTCATCAAGTAACAATAAATCTGACGGGCAAAGCAACGCCTGTGCTAAATTCAATCTCATTCGCCAACCACCGGAGAAGGATTTCACAGCATGACTGGTTTCTACCTGAGTAAAGCCCAAACCATGTAAAAGTGTTTCCGCACGAGAGCGAATTGTCCACGCATTAATAGCATCAAGTCTATCGTGAATACGTGCAATCGCATTACCATCGTTTTGTTCATTCGCCCAAGCTAATTCTTGCTGTAAGCGGCAATATTCTCGATCACCTTGAATTACATAATCAATTGCAGAAACATCCAGTGCAGGCGTTTCTTGATTCACCCAAGATACCGCCCAATTTGATGGATAAGTCACATCTCCGCCTTCTGGCTGAAGTTCTTTTTTTAACAACGCCAAAAGAGAGGATTTACCACAACCATTTTTACCCACTAAACCAACTTTTTGTTTAGGGGTAATCGTAGCTACCGCATTGTCGAGTAATTCCGTTTGTCCACGCTTTAAGGAAATATTATTAAATACAATCATTTTTCTAAAACACATCTTAATTTTTGCTTATTTTGCAACATTATGTTCAATATGCAAAACTTATTACAAAATCAATTTCAATCAGTAAGAAATAACTACTTACGGCAGATTTATTTTGTTGTTACTAGGCAAATTAGGTAGAATAAGCCAAATTTTATACTGGAGATTATGAATGAAAAAACAAGCAATTTTAGCCGCACTTTTAGGTACATTCTTACTAACAGGATGTGCAAATAAACCTGATGGAGAACGTAATGACTCCCTTGAAGGGTTCAATAGAACAATGTGGAAGTTTAACTATAATGTGATGGATCGTTATGTTCTTGAACCTGTAGCTAAGGGCTGGAATAATTACGTCCCTAAGCGCGTTTCTTCAGGCCTTACAAGTATGGCGAACAATCTTGATGAGCCTGTAAGCTTTGTAAACCGATTAATTGAAGGTGAACCGAAAAAAGCCTTTGTACATTTTAACCGTTTTTGGATCAACACTATATTTGGTTTAGGTGGTTTTGTTGATTTTGCGAGTGCAAGTAAAGAATTACGCATTGATCACCAACGCGGATTTGGTGAAACACTTGGAAGCTATGGCGTTGATGCTGGCACATATATTGTTTTACCTATCTATAATGCCACTACACCGCGCCAATTAACTGGTGCCGTAGTAGATGCCGCTTATATGTATCCTTTCTGGGAATGGATAGGCGGGCCATGGTCCCTCGTTAAATATGGTGTTCAAGCTGTAGATACCCGTGCTAAAAATCTCGATAACGCAGAGCTATTACGTCAAGCCCAAGATCCATACGTAACATTTCGCGAGGCTTATTACCAAAATCTTCAATTCAAGGTCAGTAATGGAAAATCTGAAGATCATCAAGAGACACTTCCTGATGATGTGCTAAAAGAAATTGATCAATAAACAAAAGTGCGGTAATTTTCTCCGCACTTTCATCAATCAAGGAGAAAACCATGACAACAATTATTCATACCGAGCATGCCCCTGCAGCAATTGGCCCTTATGTTCAAGCCATTGATTTAGGCAATTTAGTACTTACATCGGGTCAAATTCCTGTCAATCCAACAACAGGAGATATACCAACAGATATCGTAGCGCAAGCACGCCAATCCTTAGAAAATATAAAAGCAATCATTGAACAAGCAGGTTTAACTGTAGCAGATATTGTCAAAACAACAGTTTTTGTAAAAGATCTCAATGACTTCGCAGCAGTAAATGCTGAATATGAACGTTTTTTCAAAGAAAATCATCATCCTCACTTTCCCGCACGCTCTTGCGTAGAAGTAGCGCGATTACCAAAAGATGTAGGGTTAGAAATTGAAGCCATTGCAATACGAAAATAATAACTTCTGCAACCAATTATCAAAAATGCGGTCATAAACTTGCGTGTTTCTGACCGCATTTTTATATAAATATTTCTATTCTACCTTGAATTTTAATAACCCTTCCCCACTAAAAGAGGAAGATTAATCCTAACTTAGAGAGAACATATTATGATGCGTATTCTTCTTTTCCTTGCTACCAATATGGCCGTTATGTTGGTGTTGGGAATTATTTTAAGTGTCACAGGTATAGCTGGAAACAGTACCAGTGGTATTTTAATTATGGCCTTACTATTTGGTTTTGCCGGATCTTTGATTTCTTTATTTCTGTCAAAAACAATGGCATTGCGTTCAGTTGATGGCGAAGTTATTACTCAACCTCGTAACCAAACAGAACATTGGTTAATGGACACCGTTGCTCGACAAGCACAACTTGCGGGGATTCCAATGCCAGAAGTAGCAATTTACCATTCACCAGATGTCAACGCTTTTGCAACAGGTGCAACAAAAAGTAATTCATTAGTCGCAGTGAGTACTGGCTTATTGAATAACATGACAGAAGCCGAAGCGGAAGCCGTACTTGCTCATGAGATTTCTCATATAGCAAATGGTGATATGGTAACTATGGCTTTATTACAAGGTGTGTTAAATACTTTTGTAATTTTCTTATCACGTATTATTGCAACAGCAGTCGCAAGCTCACGTAATAATAACGGTGAGGAAACGCGTAGTTCTAGCTTATATTTTTTAGTGTCAATGGTGTTAGAGATGGTATTTGGCGTACTTGCCAGCATTATTGCAATGTGGTTCTCACGTTATCGTGAATTTCGAGCCGATGCGGGTTCTGCAAGCCTTGTCGGCAAAGAAAAAATGATTATGGCATTACAGCGTTTACAACAATTACATGAACCACAAAACCTTGAAGGCTCACTCAATGCTTTCATGATTAACGGTAAACGTAGTGAACTCTTTATGAGTCATCCACCGCTTGAAAAACGCATTGAAGCATTACGTAATCTTTAAAAAATAGATAAAAAATCGGTCACCCTTTCATGATGACCGATTTTTTTATTTTCCTTTCTTCACCCAATATTTGAATGGCGGTGCTCCTACTTCACTTTGCAACAACGTATGATCCATAAATTGACAAAAACTAGGAATATCACGTGTTGTGGCCGGATCATCAGCAATAATAAGTAATACCTCTCCCTCATTTAAATGACGAATATTTTTACGTACAAGCATGACCGGTTCTGGGCAACGAAGCCCCATAGTATCAAGAGTTTGAGTAATAATAATTTCAGACATTTTCTTTTTTATCATTAAAAATGTGCGGTAAAAACCACAGTATTTTTACCGCCCTATATAACTTAGCTTAACGTCTTGGTAAATAACGAATAGGATCAACTGATTTACCTTTATAACGAATCTCAAAATGAAGTTTCACAGTATTTGTACCGGAGCTACCCATTTTTGCGATTTCTTGACCAGCTTTGACTTCTTGTTGATCGGTTACAAGAATTTTGTCGTTATGCGCATAAGCACTTAAGAAATCATCATTATGTTTGATGATGATTAAATTACCGTAACCACGTAAAGCATTGCCAGCATACACAACGCGACCTGATGCAGCTGCTTTTACAGACTGTCCACGAGAACCACTAATATCAATTCCTTTATTTCCACCATCAGTATCTGAGAAACCTTGGATAATATTACCTGAAGTCGGCCATTGCCATGCAACATTCGATGCGATTGGCGCAACAACATTGGCATTAATCGGTGTACTATTGGTGTTATCTACTGGCGTAGTTGGTACTGATGGCGTTGTTGCAGGAGCAACTGGTGTTGTCGCAACCGGTACCATTGCTGGTGCGCTATTCGCTACACCTGCACCAGATTTAATTGGGCCAATGATTGTTCCATCTGATCCTATTTGCGTACCGTTTGCGCCTGGCGTATAGGTGACTACCGATTCTGCTGGTGCTGTCGGTACAGCCGCAGTAGTTGTTGTCGTTGCTGCCGCAGGTTGTTTTACAGGAACCGTTGTTGTCACGGTTTTTGTACCACAATTAGAGATTTTTAAAGTTTGTCCTAGACTCAAACTATAAGGCTCAGTCATGTTGTTCAATGCAGCTAATTCTTTTACATCAATCCCCGCCAAGTAGGCTATTAAGAACATGGTATCGCCTTTGTTCACTTTATAGGTATTGCCTTTGTAAGAGCCTTTTTCAATTTGGCTATAATCTGGTGCATTGGTATTTGGATTGCGTGGAACATTAATATGTTGCGAACCTACGCAATCAGAAACAGTTTTAGTGATGGTTTTTGTTTGCACAGCTGGCGCTGGAGCTGGTGTTGGCGCTACTGGTTTTTGAGCTGGCTGAAACGCTGGCTGTGCAGGTTTAAATGCCGGCTGAGCAGGCGTCGCTGGCATAGTAGGCTGTTGATAGGTTGGTTGGAAATTTGGCTGTGGAGTTTGCATGCCTGTTGGTACGCCACCCATCGCGGGTACCGTGTTTTTTTGAATTTCAGGTTGCCAAGAACCACCCGCACTTTCACCATTTACGGGTTGCATGATACCAGGTGAAAGATTGCCATCAGCATTGCTGATTGGAGCGGGAGAATTAGAGGTACAAGCCGATAATACAACAAGACTCAAAGGGAGTAAGAGAAATGATTTTTTCATAGTAATTCCTTATTGTTCCTCTATTATTTCGTTTGCGCTGGCATTGTGTTTTTTTGAATTTCTGGCATAAAGCTACCGCCAGCAACAGCACCTGTGCCTTCTACTGGTTGCATGATGCCGTTTGGCAACGCGTCTGGATCTTTTACTTGTTCTGATGCACATCCAGCTAATACTAATCCAGTCATTAAAATAAGACCTAATTTATTCATTTTTTATCCTAGTTTTTCAATATAAAGTAAGTAATGACAGCCAGCACAACGACTGACCAACCAATAATTTCAATAGATCTTCGCAATTTTGCTGCGAATTTTTCACCGCCCCACGCGGCTAATTTTGCCACCAGCAAGAAACGCGCTAAACGTGAAACAAATGCCGTGATGGCAAAAGGGAAAAATGCCATTTGCATTACGCCAGAGCAGAGAGTAAACACCTTATAAGGAATTGGGCTAAACCCAGCCACAAACACAACTAATACGCCCCATTGCTCAAACCAATTTATGGCTTTTGCCCAATGCGCACTATATCCCCATTGTTGTACAATGTTTTCCACCCAGTCCGTTGCATAATAACCAATTGCATAACCGATAACCCCACCGATGACAGAAGAAATTGCCGTATAAAATGCAAATTTCACCGCACTTTTTGGCTTTGACATAGACATTGGGATCAACATCACATCAGGCGGAATAGGAAAAAATATCGCCTCGATAAAACTAACAAAAGAGAGCCAGAAAGTCGCAAAACGGTGCGTTGACCATTGCATGGTTTTATCGTACATCGTGCCGAAAATTTTCATATTTCTTCTCTATTTGGTAAAACGCGCCATTATTCCTGCTCTAACCAATCTTGTAAAGCTGAAAGTGAATGATGTGCAGTAAGATCTACCTGAATTGGCGTGATAGACACATAACCATTTTTCACCGCATGGAAATCTGTTCCCTCGCTTTCATCTTCGGGTAATGCTGAAGGGCCAATCCAATAAATGGTTTCATCTCTAGGATCCCTTTGTTTGATGACTTCTGCAGACGACGCACGGTAACCCAAGCGACATACCTTGTAACCCTTTAATTCTTCAAAAGGTAAATCCGGCACATTAATATTAATAATTTCACGAGGATTTAATAATTGATGATGTAATTTTGGAATGAGATCACACACCACTCGTGCTGCTGTTTCATAATGTTGACGACCATCTAACGAAACCGCAATAGCAGGCAAGCCTAAATGACGCCCTTCAAGAGCTGCTGCTAATGTGCCTGAATAAATCGTATCATCGCCCATATTACAACCCGCATTAATGCCCGATACCACTAAATCCACTTTGCCAGATAAAAATCCGTTTAATGCTAAATGTACACAATCTGCTGGCGTACCATTCACACAATAATCGCCATTGTCTAAATGGCGTGGGCGAAGTGGCTCCACTAATGTAAGCGAGCTTGATGCTGCACTTCGATTACGATCAGGTGCAACAACAATAACTTCTGCAATTTTTCTTAATTCAGTTGCTAAAACTTGAATGCCTTCCGCGTGAAAACCGTCATCATTACTGACTAAAATTCGCATTGTACTTCCTTATGCTTCTGTATAATTTACTAACTCACGAACTAATGCCGTGGCATAACTGCCCGCAGGCAAATAAAATTTCAAACGCAATCCTTCAGGCTCAAATGCCCAAGAAAACGCTTTTGCCTTCATTAATAATGGGCGACGCGCTGCCTTCATTCTCTCTTGTTTCATTAAAGGATCGAAAACTGAATGTTGATTTACGATTTCATTTTCAATATCACTTGCGGCCAACACATCTTCGCCAATTAAAGGGGCGGTGAGTAAAATATCTTGATTTTCTAACCGCACTTGCAAGGCATTTAAGTCTTCTTTTTCATCCGCTTTGAACCAACTGTGCGAACCGGATAATTGCACAATATCATTTGGCAAAACTTGATTTGTTGCGCTCTTTTCAATACGAGCTGCCACAACTAAATTAAAAATTTCACTGCGCGCGGCGGAAAGATAAAAACTACGTTTTTTGCGATCTTTTACCTTGATTTCCCCTTGCGCCCAACGCAATGCTTGCGTGAGGTTATGACCATCTCGACCAAAACGTTGTTCCGTAAAATAATTGGGGAAACCAAAATTTGCCACAAAATCTAACCGAGCTTTAAGCTCATCTGATTCTTCCGCACCGCGCAATAAAATATCGAAATAATTTCCCTCAAGGCTACCCGTGCGAATTTTTCGGTTATGTCGAGTAACCGTTAAAATCTCTACGCCATCTAATTCAAATTGACTGAAATCGGGCGTTTCCATTCCTGGCATTTGCAAACAAAACCATTGTTCTGTCACCGCTCGACGATCTTTCAACCCCGCATATCCCATATTGCGTTCAGAAACACCGGCAAATTTAGCTAATTTTTCGCCAACAAATAAGGTGTTGCAATCTGTTTTACGTACATACAACGCAACAAACTCACCTTCGCCTGACATTTCATAGCCTAAATGCTCTTTTACAATAAAATCCACACATTCAGCCTTTAAAAGTGCGGTGGTTTTTGGCGGTGTTTTTAATGCCAAATAAGGGAGTTGTTCGAGCATGGTTAGGGTTCTTTTTTATAGAAAACAATTGCACGAAATTTTATGCGACTTTTAGTGATTTATCCACTAAAATAACCGCACTTTTGTTCTTGTTGAAGGATTTTATTATGTCAAAATTGGCTGAATTACAAGCAGAAACCCGTGAAATTATCGCTGATTTACTTAACGATGGTAGTGACCCGGATGCGCTTTACATTATTGAGCATCACATTGCTCATCACGATTTTGATTTATTAGAAAAAATCGCCGTAGATGCTTTTAAAGCCGGTTATGAAGTTTCCGAAGCAGAAGAATTTGAAGATGATGATGGCAAACCAATTTTTTGTTTTGACATTATCAGTGAAGTAGAATTAAAAGCGGAAATTATTGATGCGCAACAAAAAGAAATTCTTCCGTTATTAGAAAAACATAAAGGCATTTATGATGGTTGGGGCACCTATTTTGAAGACCCGAATGCTGATGACGATGAATACGGTGATGATGGGGAATTTTTTGATGACGAGGATGTCGAAGAGCCTCGTGTGCATTAATCATTCTTTTTAACCGCACTTGATAAGTGCGGTTATTTTTTTAGGAGTTTCAATATGAAATTAAAATCTCTTTCCTTGGCATTATTGGCATTGCCTCTTGCTTTGCCTGCATTGGCAGATAATTCTCAAAGTGCGGTGCAAAATAATATTGTTTCTTTTAATGCTGAAGTCGAAAAAGAAGTTTCACGAGATTTGTTACAAGTTACGCTTTTTTATCAGGCAGAAGGCACATCACTTTCAACCCTAAATAAAACAATCAATGAGAAATTAAGCAAAGCGCTTTCTATCGCGAAAAACGAAAGTGCCGTAGAAATCAAAGATCATTTTCGTCATACCAGTGTGCGTTATAACAATCAAGGCAAGCAATCTGGCTGGATTGATCGTGTGGAACTTGTATTAGAAAGCAAAGATTTCCAAGCTATCTCCAAAGTGATTAGCGAGCTTGATGGTGTTATGGCGGTGGAAAGTACGAATACACTTATTTCATCAGAAAAATTAATGAGTTTAGAAAATGAATTAACTCAAGCCGCATTGGATAAATTTAAAAACAAAGCTACATTAATTCAAAATTCATTGAATATGAAAGGCTATCAAATTTTAGATTTAGATGTGTCTTCCGTGAATGAACAAACCATGAGCCCACGACCTTATATGATGGCGATGGCAAAATCTGCCGATATAAGTGCGGTGGATCCTTCTAGCGATGCTTATCTTGAAAATAGTAAAGAGAAAATAAAAGCACGCATTAGTGCGCGAATTGCATTGCGTGCGGAATAATTTTCGCTACAATGGTACGACTTTTTTAACCGATTTTTTTATAAGGAAAACATAATGAAAGTAGCAAAAAATGTAGTGGTGAGCATTGCTTACCAAGTTCGCACACAAGATGGCGTATTGGTAGATGAAGCTCCAGCGAATCAACCACTAGAATATTTACAGGGCCACAATAATTTAGTGATCGGTCTTGAAAAAGCGCTTGAAGGTAAAAAAGTAGGCGACAAATTTGAAGTACGTGTACAACCTGAAGAAGGTTACGGCGCATACAGCGAAAATATGGTTCAACGTGTACCAAAAGATGTATTCCAAGGTGTTGATGAGCTTGAAGTCGGCATGCGTTTCTTAGCAGATACTGACATTGGTCCAGTTCCAGTGGTGATTACTGAAATCGATGGCGATGAAGTTGTGGTTGATGGAAATCACATGTTAGCGGGTCAAGAATTACACTTCACCGTTGAAGTTGTCGCAACTCGTGAAGCAACGTTAGAAGAAATCGCACACGGCCACGTTCACGGTGCGCATAGCCACCACCACGATGATGACGAAGAGGGTCACGGTTGTGGCTGTGGTGGTCATCACCACCATCACGATCATGATCACGAGCACAGCGGATGCTGCGGCGGTGGTCACGGGCATGGACACGGTCACGGCAGCTGTGGCTGCGGCGGTCATTAATTAAAAACAGCCGAAAACATTACCGCACTTTAGTAATGAAGTCTGCTATTGCTTTCTGAAATAAAAAACACGATGAGAAATCATCGTGTTTTTTGTATCTTTGTATTAATACCTATCTTATAAAATATGGGCAAACTCTTCTAACATTTCTTTTGGCCATACGCTTGATTGCACTTCACCGATATGTTTTTTACGAAGTAAAAGCATCGCTAAGCGAGATTGACCGATACCACCGCCGATAGTTAATGGTAATTTTCCGTTTAATAAATCTTGGTGCCAATCCATTTTTAAACGGTCTTCATCACCCGTTATACCAACTTGTAAACGTAATGCACTTTCATCTACGCGGATACCCATTGAGGAAAGTTCAAATGCTTTGCCTAATTGATCATTCCATACCAAAATATCACCGTTTAATCCTTTGTAGCCGTTTTCAGATTCAGTTGTCCAGTCATCATAGTCTGGTGCTCGACCATCATGAGGTTTGCCATCTGAAAGTTTGCCGCCAATCCCGATCAAGAATACTGCACCGTATTCTTTACAAATTGCGTTTTCACGCTCTTTACTGCTTAAATCTGGATAGCGTTTTACTAAATCTTCGCTATGCACAAAGGTAATGTGTTTTGGAAGAATTGAAGGGATATCAAAGCGTGCTTCTACGGCTAATTCCGTTAAGCGAATAGCACGATAAATAGAATTTACCGTTTCTTTTAAATATTCAAAATTGCGACGACCTTCAGGAATCACTTTTTCCCAGTCCCATTGATCCACATAAACAGAGTGAGTTGGATCAAGAGAGTCTTCATCTGGACGTAATGCTTTCATATGAACAAACAAGCCTTCGCCTTCTTTAAAATTGAAGCGAGCAAGGGTATGGCGTTTCCATTTTGCTAGGGAATGCACCACTTCAAATACTGCATTTGGAATACATTTCACGTTAACCTGAACGGCTTTTTCAATACCAGATAAGTTATCTTGCATTCCGTTACCCACTTGGCTCAAGATCGGACCTTGTACTTCAATAATGCCAAGTTGTTCAATAAGGTTTTGGGTGAAGGTATTCTTCACAAAGCTGATTTCTTGTTGTTGTAAAATAAATGTCTTTTTCATTTTTATAACCTTTTTAATCTGTTGTTTTATTCTTTACGTATTATTTAATAAAATCGAGCATTATTTCAAGTATTTTATTTACTTTCTTTTATAAGTTAAATATTATCTAATCTAAGGTATAAAAATTAAATAAAATCTAAAGGAGATGATTTTATGCACAACATTGATAATTTAGATCAGCAAATCTTACGTGTACTAACCAAAGATGCGAGAACTCCCTATGCCGAAATGGCTAAAAACTTTGGTGTAAGCCCAGGAACAATACATGTACGTGTAGAAAAAATGCGCCAATCGGGTATTATTGAAGGCACGAAGGTGATTATTGATGAGCGTAAATTAGGTTATGACGTATGCTGTTTTATCGGCATTATTCTAAAAAGCGCAAAAGATTATGAGAAAGTGATCAAAAAGCTAGAAAGTTTCGATGAAGTAGTGGAAGCCTATTATACAACGGGCAATTACTCGATTTTCTTAAAGGTGATGACACACACAATTGCAGAATTACATTCTGTTTTGGCGACCAAGATTCAGTTAATAGATGAAATTCAGTCCACTGAAACCTTGATTTCAATGCAAAATCCAATTTTAAGAGATATTAAGCCATAAAATAAAAGTGCGGTGAACGTTCACCACACTTTTGCTTGATAAGAAAATTATGCCTTCACATTCTCTTCTAAAAATGCCAATAGCTCATCTTTAGCAATCATTTTCTTTTCACCGGTACGACGGTTCTTATATTCAATTTCACCGTTGTCTAGGTTTTTCTCACCGATTACCACCATATGTGGCACGCCAATCAATTCCATATCGGCGAACATCACGCCTGGGCGTTCTTTACGATCATCAAAAATCACATCTACGCCTTGTGATTGTAAAGTGCGGTAAAGTTCTTCAGCGTATTTTTGCACGGCTTCAGATTTGTGCATGTTCATTGGCACAATCGCTACAGTAAATGGTGCAATTTCATCTGAAGGCCAAATAATACCGCGATCATCATGATGCTGTTCAATCGCTGAAGCCACCACGCGAGTTACGCCGATACCGTAGCAACCCATTGTCATCACAAGAGGTTTACCATCTTCACCTTGAACGGTCGCTTTCATTGCTTCGGAGTATTTTTTGCCCAGTTGGAAAATATGGCCCACTTCAATACCACGTTTGATTTGAAGAGTGCCTTTACCATCTGGACTTGGATCACCTTCCACTACATTACGTAAATCAAATACTTCAGGCATTGCTACATCGCGTTCCCAATTTACATTGAAATAATGTTTTCCATCGATATTCGCGCCACAACTAAAATCAGACATTAACGCCACTGAACGGTCAATAATTGCAGGAATATTTAAATTCACGGGACCTAATGAACCCACGCCCGCACCAATTTTCGCTTTAATGTCTGCTTCATCGGCAAACTCAAGAGGATCTGCCACTAATGGATGTTTTTGTGCTTTGATTTCATTTAATTCATGGTCACCACGAATAATCAACGCAACAAGCGGTTGGTTTTCATCGGCACCTTTTACAATCAACGTTTTCACCGTTTTAGTGATTGGTTGCTTAAATTGTTCTACAAGTTCATTAATAGTTTTCGCATTTGGTGTATCAACCAGTGTCATTTCTGCGGTTGGCTCTTGAAGCTCACCAATAGCTACCGCTTCAGCAAGCTCAATATTCGCGGCAAAATCCGATTCTGTTGAGAATACAACATCATCTTCACCACTTGAAGCTAACACTTGGAACTCATGGGAAGCTGAACCACCAATAGACCCTGTATCCGCTTGTACCGCACGGAAATCTAAACCAAGACGGGTGAAAATGTTGCTGTATACTTGGTACATCACATCATAAGTTTCTTGCAAACTTTCTTGTGTCGTGTGAAATGAGTACGCATCTTTCATAATAAATTCACGCGAACGCATTACACCAAAACGAGGGCGCACTTCATCACGGAATTTAGTTTGAATTTGGTATAAATTAAGTGGAAGTTGTTTGTATGAAGAAACCTCTCGACGCACTAAATCAGTAATCACTTCTTCGTGAGTTGGACCAAGTACAAAGTTACGGTTTCCGCGGTCTTCGAAACGAAGGAGCTCTGGACCATATTGCTCCCAACGACCAGACTCTTCCCATAATTCTGCCGGTTGCACCACAGGCATTAATACCTCGATTGCACCACCTTTGTTCATCTCTTCACGAATAATCTTTTCTACTTTTTTCAATACGCGAATACCAGTCGGCAACCAGTTATATAAACCAGATGCCATTGGGCGAATCATACCTGCACGCAACATTAATTGGTGGCTCACTACCTGAGCATCATTTGGCGTTTCTTTAAGAGTGGAGAATAAATATTGACTTGTACGCATTGTTTAACCTTAGATTCAAAGAACTGAAAAAATTGGCGCAAGTATAACAAAAAGTGCGGTGATTTTTAACCGCACTTTCGATACTTACTGATTATTTTGCGCTTTCGCCAAAATTGCTTTATGTTCCTGAATCAATGCCATAAACGGCTGGCCAAACCGCTCTAATTTGATTGAGCCCACGCCATTAATTTGCAACATTTCAATATTGCTTGTTGGCATATATTGTGCCATTTCTTGCAAAGTCGCATCATTAAAGACAATGTACGGAGGAATATTTTCTTTATCAGCAATTTGTTTGCGTAAGAAACGCAGGCGTGCAAATAAATCCTTATCGTAATTTGCAACACCTTGACGTTGTGGATTATGGGCAATCTTACTAATTGCAGAAATACGAGGCATTGCCAGTTCCAATGGTTCCTCACCTTTCAGAATCGCTTTTGCACTTTCAGTAAGTTGTAACGTTGTATTTAATTCGCTAATGACCTGTTGCACAAAACCCAAATGGATAAGCTGACGAATGACAGACTGCCAATACTCTTTGCTTTTATCTTTTCCAATGCCATATACTGAAAGTTTATCATGTTGGCGTTCAATAATTTTTTGATTGTGCATGCCACGCAGCACTGCAATCACATAATGTGCACCGAAACATTGTCCCACTCGATAAATAGTAGACATTACTTTTTGTGCATCGACTAAACCATCATATTTTTTAGGAGGATCAAGGCATATATCACAGTTATTGCATGGTGTTTGTCGATGTTCACCAAAATAATTGAGAAGCACTAAACGACGACAGGTCTGGCTTTCTGCAAATTCACCAATAGCTTCTAATTTATGTTGATCAATCTGACGCTGTGGCGTTTCTGGTTTTTCTAAAAGAATTTTTTGTAACCAAGCGTAATCCGCTGGCTCATAAAACAAAACGGCCTCAGCAGGTAAATCATCACGTCCTGCTCGCCCTGTTTCCTGATAGTAAGATTCAATGCTGCGAGGTAAATCAAAATGGGCAACAAACCGCACATTGGATTTATTAATCCCCATTCCAAAAGCAATGGTTGCGACGACTACTTGAACATTATCACGCTGAAAATCCTGTTGCACGCGCTCACGCAGTGCCGTTTCCATTCCCGCGTGGTAAGCAGCAGCAGAGACGCCTTTATTACGTAAACTTTCCGCAATTCGCTCAACCTTGTTTCGGCTGTTGCAATAAATAATCCCACTCTTGCCCTTTTGAGCTAACACAAAACGTGTCAGTTGCTCCATTGGTTTATATTTTTCTTCCAAGGTATAACGAATGTTTGGTCGATCAAAACTACCAATATATTTATGCGGATTTTCCAGGTTGAGGTGAGTCAAAATATCTTGACGAGTCGCATAATCTGCTGTCGCGGTGAGCGCCATAATTGGCGCATGAGAGAAACTAGCTTTTAAACCGCCAAGCTGGGTATACTCAGGGCGAAAATCATGCCCCCATTGAGAAATACAGTGTGCTTCATCAATCGCAATAAAGCTGACTTTACTATAAGAAATAAGTTGAAAGAAACTGTTCGTCATCACTTTTTCTGGCGATACATAAAGCAGTTTAAGTTGCCCAGAAATAAGCTTATTTTGTACTTGTTGCTGCTGTTCTAAAGTCTGACTAGAATTAAGAAAATCAGCCTCAATTCCATTGGCTTGAAGCTGATCTACTTGATCTTTCATCAAGGAAATCAGCGGGGAAATCACTAAAGTTAGACCCTCAAAACAAAGTGCGGGAATTTGGTAACAAAGTGATTTGCCATTCCCTGTTGCCATTACCACCAAAGCATCTTGTCCGTTTAATGCGGCATTGATGACTTCTTCCTGTCCTTTACGGAAAGATTGATAACCGAAAACCGATTTCAAAACAGAAAGTGCGGTCGGCTTTTCTATTATTTTTGATGATAAAGGAGAATCAAGCATCTTAGAACTGCACGTTCTCGCCATGTGCAGCACAGGCTTCTACTAAACAATCCCAAAAACGTTTTCCATCGTTAGAAACCCAGTCGCCATTTTTAAAAGCAAAATGAAAACCACCTAATTTACTCGCAATCCAAAGCTCAAGTAATGGTTCTTGCTTGTTAATCACTATTTGTGTGCGATTATCAAAGGTGATGGTAAATACTGAACCTTGCGTTTCACAATCTATATCCGCACCTTGCTCTTCTAATTTTTCTTCAATTTTTTGCCAAACTTGTTCAATATTTTGGTGAAATTCTGCAATATTCATAAAATGTTCCTGTTTAAATCTGATAGAATGCAGCAAATTATAAAGCCTTTCTTAAGCTTGTGAAAGGCGGATTTACCGATAAGTAAGAGAGAGAAAAATGAAAAAACTACTATCAATTTTAGTGCTTAGTGCAATTTGCATTGTAGCAACAGGATGCGGCGTAAAAGGTCCTTTATATTTCCCAGAAAAAGAACAAGCACAACAAACCAAATAAGCGATTATCCAGTTACAATCCCAAAATAAAAAACAGGAACACAACATGAATTTCTTCCAATATAAAAATAATAAGCTTTATGCTGAAGATATTTCGGTTCAACAGCTTGCTGAACAATTCGGTACACCTCTTTATGTATATTCTCGCGCAACACTTGAACGCCATTGGCATGCTTTTGACTCAGCCTTCGGTAAGCATCCTCACTTAATTTGCTTTGCCGTAAAATCTTGCTCGAATATCGGCGTATTAAATATCATGGCAAAACTAGGTTCAGGTTTTGATATTGTTTCGCAAGGCGAACTTGAGCGTGTACTTGCAGCGGGTGGCGATGCATCAAAAGTAGTCTTTTCGGGCGTTGCTAAATCCCGAGAAGAAATTATACGGGCACTAGAAGTTGGAATTCGTTGCTTTAATGTAGAATCAGTTTCTGAACTCAAACACATTAACCAGATCGCAGGCGAGATGGGGAGAATTGCGCCAATATCTTTACGAGTGAATCCAGATGTTGATGCGCATACACACCCTTATATATCAACAGGGTTAAAAGAAAATAAATTTGGTGTAAGCGTAAATGAAGCTCGAGAGGTATATAAATTAGCCTCAACATTGCCAAATATAAAAATAACAGGGATGGATTGCCATATAGGATCACAGCTCACTGAATTACAACCATTTTTAGATGCAACGGATCGCTTAATTGTCCTAATGGAACAATTAAAAGAAGATGGAATAAAATTAAAACATCTCGATCTGGGCGGTGGTTTAGGCGTGACTTATACGGATGAAACACCACCGCATCCAAGTGATTACGCGAATGCATTGTTAGAAAAACTACAAAATTATCCTGAACTTGAAATTATTCTTGAACCTGGCAGAGCAATTTCTGCAAATGCGGGAATTTTAGTGGCCAAAGTGCAATACCTAAAAAATAATGAAAGTCGTAATTTCGCGATTACCGACACTGGAATGAACGATATGATCCGCCCTGCGTTGTATGAGGCTTATATGAATATCGTAGAAATTGACCGCACTTTAACAAGAGAAAAAGCCATTTATGATGTTGTGGGGCCAGTTTGCGAAACGTCTGATTTCTTGGGTAAACAACGGGAACTTTCTATTGCTGAAGGTGATTATATTGCTCAATGCTCAGCTGGCGCCTATGGAGCAAGCATGTCATCAAACTATAACTCAAGACCTCGTACTGCAGAAGTTTTAGTAGATGGCGATAAATCTTATTTAATTCGTCGTCGAGAAACCTTACAGGAACTTTGGGCATTAGAGTCAACCATTTAATCACCTTTTGATTAAGTTTTAATCTAACCATATAATTTATTCACTTATAATATACCTAAAAAACAGTAACTTTATGCGTAAAATCAAATTTCTATCGGTTCATCATTGGAACTAATAGAAATTATTTATAAAATGGCACGTTTATCGTCACTAAGGGGGAATTTATGCAAGAAAAACTAAGCGTTTTATTAATTGACGATCATCCATTAATGCGTCGTGGCATTAAACAACTTATAGAATTAGACGATAACTTTGAGGTGGTGGCTGACGTAGGCAGCGGTACAGAAGGGATTTCTGTGGCATTACAAACATCACCTGATGTGATCATTTTAGATCTCAACATGAAAGGACTTTCAGGGTTAGATACGCTCAAAGGATTACGAGCAGAAGGCGTTGATGCGCGAATCTTAATTTTAACTGTCTCTGATGCTAAAAATGATATTTATACGTTAATTGACGCCGGTGCTGATGGCTATTTGCTAAAGGATACAGAACCCGAAACCTTACTAGAACAAATTAAGCAAATAGCGCAAGGTGAAGTGATCTTAAGTGATTCTATTAAAGATTTATTACTTGAACGAAGACATGAGCAAAATCCATTAGATAGCTTAACAGATCGTGAAATGGATGTACTTCGTCAAATTGCGACAGGATTATCAAACAAACAAATTGCAGCCCAACTTTTTATTTCAGAAGAAACCGTGAAAGTACATATTCGTAATTTATTACGTAAACTCAATGTGCACTCTCGTGTAGCCGCAACTGTACTCTTTTTTGAACAAAACAATAAATAGTTTACAAAAATGCGCAAGGTTAAAAAACCAAGCGCATTTTTCTACTGAGCATTTTCTACTTGGATAAAGAATCCTTTATCATTCAAAATAATGCTGTAATCTGTTTGATAACTTTTGCTCTCAGTCACCACTAAAGCATGGCAACTTCTAATACCTTTTTGTGGATAAAATTGCGTTTCTCTTGCTTGGAAAATTTGTTTCACCATCATGCTGGTTTTCGTTGCATCTCCTTGTTGCTTAAATGCATCAGATAGCACTTTTGACACAGAAAAATCATTACATTGTGGCACGATCACTGGCTTATACACTGATTTCTCTTTTGCTGTTTTTTCATGTTTTGTTGAAACAACTGTTGCCGGTTTTTTATCAATAGATGTCTTAGGTTTCGAGCTAATTTCCTTTACCAAAGCTTTAGGCTTTTTGTCTGTCAATTTCTCAACTTGTTTTTTATTTTTAGTACTAGTTTTCTTGGTTAGTACTAATTTCATTTCTTTCGTTTTTTTAGTTTGTTGTTTTTTATCTAAAGATTTGATTACTACAATTTTTTTATTTGTTTGATTTTTATGTACTGGTGCTGCAATAACTGATGTTGTAAAAAATGGCAACAATACCAAAATGAACGTTATCAATTTTCTCATTCATGTCTCCTTAAACATAAAGTGCGGTTAAAATTAACCGCACTTAGAATGTTAAATTAAAAAAGTAAAGCGATAAATTAAAGGTAGTAGTGTTCTACGTAATTTAATTTATCATCAAGTTTTAACACTAAAGGTTGACCTGTTGGAATTTCAAAATCCATAATTTCAGCATCAGAAATACCGATAATATGTTTTGCCAACGCACGGAGTGAGTTACCGTGAGCAACAACTAAAACACGTTTACCAGAAAGCATTGCTGGTGCAATTTGATCTTCCCAGAATGGAAGTGCACGCTCTAAAGTAATTTTTAAGTTTTCTGCATTCGGCACTACGTCAGATGGAATATTTGCGTAACGACGGTCATTGTGTGCAGAATTTGGATCTTGTGGATCTAAATCTGGTGGAGAAATGTCATAAGAACGACGCCAAATATGAACTTGTTCGTCACCGTATTGTTCCGCTGTCGCTTTTTTATCTAAACCTTGTAAAGCACCATAATGACGTTCATTTAAACGCCAGTTTTTCACTTGAGGAATCCATAATTGATGGGATTCTTCTAACACGATGTTACAAGTTTTGATTGCGCGAGTTAGCACAGATGTAAATGCGATATCAAACTCATAGCCAGCATCTAATAATTTTTTGCCCGCAGCTTTCGCTTCTTCTACGCCGCGTTCTGTTAAATTTACATCACGCCAGCCAGTGAACAAATTTTTCGCATTCCATTCACTAAAACCATGACGGATAAATACTAATTCCATAAGAATCTCCTAAAATTTAAGTAAAAGATAACTCGCACTTTATAGCAAAAATTGAGTATGTTTAAAAGCAAAAAGGCGAGTTTTCCTGATCTTTAGCAAAAAATAGGGGCTAAACTTTTTCGCCTTTTAACAAATATGATAAGATTTGTGCGATTTTAAGAATTTAGGAAAAATTATGCTGTATTCGGGATTAAACAAAAAAATATCGCCATTTTTCACCGCACTTTTTAGCTGCGGTTTGTTGATTTTTTCCCCAATAAGCCATGCGTCCGATCTTAACCAGATTCAAAAGCAAATTAAGCAACAAGAATCTAAAATTGCTGAACAAAAACGCGAGCAAGCTAAGTTACAAGCTAATTTGAAAAACCATGAAAGTAAAATTAATGCTGTCGTGGGGGAGTTACATGAAACAGAAATGAGCTTGAAAGAAATTCGTAAGCAAATTTCTGATTCAGATAAACAACTCAAACAATTGGAAAAACAAGAATCTGAACAAAAATCACGCTTAGCGAAACAAATGGATATGATTTATCGCTCAGGTTTAAATCCTTCCGTCATTGAAAGAATGTTTTCTAAAAATGCGGAAAAAGCAGAACGTATGAAAGTTTACTATCAACATTTAAACCAAGTTCGAATAGAAATAATTGATAGTTTAAAAGCAACACAAGCTCAAATTGTATCCCAAAAAGAATCAATTTTAGGTCAGCAAAAAAATCATCGAGATCAACTTTTAACGCAAAAAAAACAGCAACAAGAATTACAAAAATCACAACAAGAACGCCAATCTACGCTAAATGAACTTAATAAAAATTTAGCGAGAGATCAAAATAAATTGGATAGCCTAAAGGCTAATGAACAAGCGCTCCGTCAAGAAATTCAACGTGCGGAAAAAGTGGCCTTAGAACAAGAAAAAAGAGAGCGTGAAGCGCTTTCACAACGACAAAAAGCTGAAGAAAAAAGAACTTCAAAACCTTATCAACCGACAGCACAAGAACGTCAATTGCTTAACAGTACAAGTGGTTTAGGGATTGCCAAAAAACAATATTCAGCACCAGTTTCAGGGCCAACTTTACATAATTTTGGAACGATTCAGGCAGGTGAAGTTCGTTGGAAAGGCATGGTTATTGGTGCCTCCGCAGGAACTGCAGTCAAAGCCATTGCAGCTGGACGTGTAATTTTAGCTGGGTATTTGAATGGCTACGGTTATATGGTCATCGTTAAACATGGAGAAACCGACTTAAGTTTGTATGGTTTCAATCAAGCCGTATTGGTAAAAGTTGGTCAACTTGTTTCTGCTGGACAAACTATTGCTCAAGTAGGTAATACTGGTGAAATCTCTCGTTCCGCACTCTATTTTGGAATTAGCCGAAAAGGCACACCAGTGAATCCAGCTGGATGGATCCGTTAATGAAACTTCTCATAAAAAGTGCGGTGAAAAATTTCATCGTTTTTTCTACCGCACTTTATACTTCTATCTCCCTTGCGCAAAATAAACTTGCTATTGTTATTGATGATGTAGGCTATCATCTCAAAGAAGATGCGGCTATTTTTGCAATGCCGCGTGAAATTTCTGTAGCAATTATTCCTGCTGCGCCTAATGCTCGAGCACGAAATCAAGAAGCAAAATCTCAAGGTCGAGACATTTTAATTCATATGCCAATGCAACCAGTAAGTGCGGTGAAAATAGAAGATGGAGGACTACATTTAGGAATGTCTTCAGCGCAGGTCAATGATCGGGTAAATACAGCCAAAAATATCGTGAATTATGCCATTGGCATGAATAATCACATGGGTAGTGCAGCTACAGCGGATCCCCAATTAATGACTTATTTAATGACCGCACTTCAAGAAAAACATTTATTCTTTTTAGATAGTCGAACAATAGGAAAATCTGTAGCAGGAAAAATAGCAAAAGAACAAGGCGTTCGTTTCTTAGATCGTCATATATTTTTAGATGACAGTAACGAACTAGCTGACGTTCAACATCAATTTCAAGCTGCAATTCAATATGCAAGGAAACATGGTACAGCGATTGCGATAGGACATCCTCGCCCAAATACAATAGCAGTGTTACAAGCAGGAATTAACAATTTACCTGAAGATATCCAACTTGTTGGAATGGGCAACTTATGGCGTAATGAAAAAGTAACCCCGCCTAAACCATTTATTTTATTATTTACAGAAATGCCTGCACCAACCTCAATGGGACCTTTTGAACCCGTAGGATTACTACGTGGAATTCCAAAATAAAAACCTGATTTTAAAATCAGGTTTTCGTCTTATTTAGAAAGTGCATTTCTTAATTTACCTCGATGTCTTTCTAATAATGCCTTCGCCTCTAATTTTGATAAATTACTTAAAATCATCATAATTGCAAGCTTGGCATTTTGATCTGTTTCAATTAATGTCTGCTCAGCGAGCACTTTATCACAATCCGTTGCTTGCATCACAATGCGTACAGCGCGTGCTTTAAGCTTTTCATTACTGGCTTGTACATCGACCATCAAATTTTCGTAACATTTACCCAATAAAATCATACTTGCCGTAGTCAGCATATTCAGTACCATTTTTTGTGCGGTGCCAGATTTTAAGCGGCTAGAACCCGTCAATATTTCAGGGCCAACAATAGTCTCAATCACAATATCGGCTATCTCAGCCATCGCAGATTTTGGATTACTCGCAATACAAATTGTCAAAGCACCAAGAGATTTAGCGTACTGAAGACCTGCAATAACATAAGGTGTGCGGCCACTTGCAGCGATACCAACTAATACATCATTTTTTGAAAAATGAATACGCTGTAGATCATCAAGTACTGTTTTAGTATTATCTTCCGCACCTTCAACAGGATGACGAATAGCACGTTCCCCCCCCGCAATAATACCTTTGACCATTTCCGAAGATACACCAAATGTAGGAGGACATTCTGATGCATCCAATACGCCGAGACGACCGCTAGTCCCAGCCCCAATATATACTAGACGACCGCCCTGTTGAAAAGCATAAACGATTTTATCTACCGCTAACGAAATCTCAGGCAAACATGCTTCAATAGCTAAAGGAACTTGTTTATCTTCCTTATTCATTAATCGAACAATATCTAAAGCACTTTGACGATCAATATCAACTGAATTCGGATTTCGTTGTTCAGTAATTAATGTGGATAAATTTTTTAATATAATGTCATTCATATTTTGGCCTTAGTCTTTAGGAAAAATAGCCCCCAAACTAACCGCACTTTTTGCGCCAGTTACGCTAGGCAGGTTTGCTGGTAAATTGTTCATTCGGCAATAAGCCAACCAAGCAAAGGCAGCAGCTTCTACATAATCAATATCAAAACCTTGCTCTATCGTTGTACCAACCTGCCAATCGAGTAAATTATCATGCAATCCACGCATAATTAAGCTATTCTTTGCGCCGCCGCCACATACTAATAAACGTTTTGGTAAATCTGTTTGGAGTTGATTTAGTGCATTGACAATGCTTGTTACCGTCAATTCAACAAGCGTCGCTTGCACGTCTTCTGGGGATAATGTGATTTTGGAGCAAAGCGCGGTAAGTTTTTCAGATGTTTTTTCTACTTTGCCAATTAACCAATCAAGATTAAATAATTCTCTCCCTGTACTTTTTGGAGCAGGTAAAGAGAAAAAAGGTTCATTTAATAATTCATCAAGCAGAACTTGATTCATGTTGCCTTTTGAAGCCCAGTCACCATTTTTGTCATAGCGAAGGCCTTGGTGTTTTTCTATCCATTGATCTAATAATGTATTACCTGGACCTATATCAAACCCAATTACAGGTTGATTAGGCAACAATATCGAAACATTACTAATCCCACCAATATTTAAAACAACTGTAGCAAAATTAGCATTTGAGAATACAGCTTTATGGAAAGCGGGTACAAGAGGAGCCCCTTGTCCGCCTAAAGCCATATCTTTACGACGAAAATCACCAATAACCGATATTCTCGTCTTAGCTGCCAATAAATTCATATCGCCTAGTTGCATCGTGAAAGGAAATGCAGAAGCAGGAGAATGCCATACTGTCTGTCCATGACAACCAATAGCTTCAATTTGACTTGGAATAAGATTATATTTTTGTAGAAAGCTATGTACACAATCACAATACAGTAAAGCAAGCTCATGATCGAGTTCGCCTAAATTTTGTAGAGTTGTTTCACCAATTTGAATGAGTTTGGTTAATTTCTGACATAAATTTTCTGGCATAGGAAAAAAATCAGATAAGATAAGTCGAGGCTCTAGAGAAAAATCAACGAGAGCAACATCCACTCCATCTAGACTAGTTCCAGACATCATGCCAAGATAATATTGAGGTTTCATACTAATTATTTTTATATTTAAAACTTGATAATTATATATCTAATTCAAAAAGAAAAATAAAAAGAATTATTAAATAATATAAAAAAGGTATGAGTATAAATATATTTTATGATCAATTGAAAAGAATATTTTAATGGCAGGGGCGGAGAGGCTCGAACTCCCAACACCCGGTTTTGGAGACCGGTGCTCTACCAATTGAACTACGCCCCTATTGGTATGAATAAATTGGCGGAATGGACGGGACTCGAACCCGCGACCCCCTGCGTGACAGGCAGGTATTCTAACCAGCTGAACTACCACTCCGCTAAGTATGGTAATTGGCAGTGCCTTACTCTCACATGGGGATACCCCACACTACCATCAGCGTTACAACATTTCACTTCTGAGTTCGGTATGGTATCAGGTGGATCTATTGCACTATCTCTGCCAAAAATTTTTTATTTTTTTAATTTACTCAAGGAATAAACTAAAAAAATAAACCTGGCGGTGCCCTACTCTCACATGGGGAAGCCCCACACTACCATCGGCATTACAGCGTTTCACTTCTGAGTTCGGTATGGTGTCAGGTGGTTCCACCGCACTATCGCCGCCAGGATAATTCTTTGATAACTTTTATTCTAACTTCTATCTATGTTC
>NZ_JAHKJY010000005.1:0-62605 GCF_018829755.1 Haemophilus sp. SZY H8 | reverse complement strand
GAACATAGATAGAAGTTAGAATAAAAGTTATCAAAGAATTATCCTGGCGGCGATAGTGCGGTGGAACCACCTGACACCATACCGAACTCAGAAGTGAAACGCTGTAATGCCGATGGTAGTGTGGGGCTTCCCCATGTGAGAGTAGGGCACCGCCAGGTTACTAAATACAAAGCTAAATTAAATAAAATAAAATAAAATAAAAACAGAAGAACCCCAGTTGAGCTACTGGGGTTTTTGTTTTTTGGAATTTACTCATTATTTAATCAAATAAGAGTCTGATTTTAATTTTCAATAAATAAGTGATTTTTCAACTCATATGAAGTCACGTCCTATAAATGTTTTATTAGCTGTGCTACAATCCCGCTAAAATTCTATCCTTAAAACAAGAGAAATTATGACCGCACTTAATGTTTTAATTTATCCTGATGATCACTTAAAGGTTGTTTGTGAGCCTGTTACTGAAGTTAATGATGCAATTCGTAAAATTGTTGATGATATGTTTGATACGATGTATCAAGAGGAAGGTATTGGTTTAGCTGCACCTCAAGTAGATATTTTGCAACGTATTATTACTATTGATGTTGAAGGTGATAAAAAAAATCAGCTTGTCTTGATTAATCCTGAAATTTTGGCTTCTGAAGGCGAAACTGGAATTGAAGAGGGGTGTTTATCCATTCCAGGGTTCCGTGCGTTGGTTACTCGTAAAGAAAAAGTGAAAGTGAGAGCGTTAGATCGTGATGGTAAAGAATTTACTTTAGATGCTGATGGTTTGCTTGCGATATGTATTCAACACGAAATTGATCATTTAAATGGAATTTTATTTGTTGATTATCTTTCTCCACTTAAACGCCAACGTATTAAAGAAAAATTGGTGAAATATAAAAAACAAATTGCGAAACAATAAGCTTCTTATTCTTAATTAAAGTGCGGTTGATTTTAACCGCACTTTTTCCTATCAATCACCATAACGTAGAACATTATGAAATCACTTAATATTATTTTTGCTGGTACGCCAGATTTTGCTGCACAGCATTTACAAGCCATTCTAAATTCTCAACATAACGTGATCGCTGTTTATACTCAACCAGATAAACCAGCTGGTCGCGGTAAAAAATTGCAAGCAAGCCCAGTCAAGCAACTTGCAGAGCAAAATAACATTCCCGTTTATCAACCTAAATCCTTACGTAAAGAAGAGGCTCAGTTTGAACTAAAAGCGTTAAATGCAGATGTAATGGTTGTTGTCGCTTATGGATTAATTTTACCGAAAGCTGTATTAGACGCCCCTCGTTTAGGTTGTTTGAATGTGCATGGTTCTATTCTTCCCCGTTGGAGAGGAGCTGCACCCATTCAGCGCTCAATTTGGGCTGGTGATGCACAAACTGGCGTAACTATTATGCAAATGGATGAGGGTTTAGATACAGGTGATATGTTACACAAAGTTTATTGTGATATTTTACCGACTGAAACTTCAACAAGTCTTTATAACAAACTGGCAGAGCTTGCTCCATCGGCATTAATCGATGTTTTAGATAATCTTGAAAACGGTAAATTTATAGCCGAAAAACAAGATGACAGTCAAAGCAATTATGCAGAAAAGCTTTCTAAAGAAGAGGCGCAATTAGATTGGTCACTTTCTGCAATGCAACTTGAGCGTAATATTCGTGCTTTTAATCCTTGGCCGATTGCTTATTTTTCAACAGAAGATAAGGATGGCAATGCACAAACTTTAAAAGTATATCAAGCGGAAGTGTTTCCTCATCAAGATAAACCAGCGGGAACTATTTTAAGTGCGGACAAAAATGGCATTCAAATTGCGACTGTTGATGGCGTCTTAAATTTATTGCAATTGCAACCTGCAGGTAAAAAGCCTATGTCTGCACAAGATTTATTAAATGGCCGTGCAGAATGGTTTACTATTGGTAAGATGCTTGCATAATGAAAAAATTTTCTTCTAAAACTATCAACGTAAAAAATTCAGTAAAAATGACCGCACTTTCGACCAGAGCTATTGCAGCAAACTTAATTTTGCAAGTATTGGATGAGGGCAAATCCTTGTCGGCGTTAATTCCAGAAGTGCAATCTTCTGTTAAAGCCCAAGATTTGCCCTTGTTACAAGAAATTTGTTTTGGCGTGTGTCGCGTATTGCCTCGCTTAGAGCAAATTATCAAACGTCTTGTGGATAAACCGCTTAAAGGTAAAACTCGCATTGTTCATTGCCTGTTGCTTGTAGGGTTATACCAATTGCTTTACATGAGAGTGCCTGCTCATGCGGCAGTTGATGAAGTTGTGAACGCAACAAAATCATTAAAATCTGATAGTTTTAGAGGATTAGTGAATGCGGTTTTGCGTAGATTTTTACGTGAGCAAGATGAAATGTTGGCAATTATTGATAAAAATTGGCAAACGCTTCACCCTGAATGGTTCGTGAATAAATTAAAAAAAGCCTATCCGAATTGGCGTGAGATCATTGAGGCGAACAATCAGAAACCACCAATGTGGCTACGTGTGAATTCACAAAAAAACTCACTCGAAACTTACCGCACTTTACTTGAAGAACAAGGTGTTTCTTCGAAAACAAGCCATCATCCTAATGCGCTGTGTTTAGATATACCGATTGCTGTGCAAAAATTACCGCACTTTGAAGAAGGAGCTGTAACAGTACAAGATTTAAGTGCACAGTGGGCAGCAACGTTGCTTGAGCCAAAAAATGAGGAGTGGATCCTCGATGCTTGCGCGGCACCGGGCGGTAAGACGACCCATATTTTGGAACTGGCACCTCAAGCTAATGTGATTGCATTAGATGTAGAAGCGCATCGCTTAAAACGAGTGGAAGAAAATCTTGCACGTTTAAATCAGCAAGCGATAGTGGTGTGTGGTGATGCGAGTAAACCTAACGAATGGTTAGATGAAATCGGTAAAAGTGCGGTGAAATTTGACCGAATTTTACTTGATGCTCCTTGTTCTGCTACAGGGGTGATTCGTCGCCACCCCGATATAAAATGGTTACGCAAAGAAGCCGATATCGCTCAGCTCGTTGAATTACAGAAGAAAATTCTGAGTGCGCTTTGGGAAAAACTTAAGGAAAATGGTGTTTTGCTTTATGCGACTTGTTCTGTATTGCCAGAAGAAAATTGCGAACAAATCCAAGCATTTTTAAATGCTCACGCGGATGCAGAGTTATTGTCATTACCTTTTGGTGATGATACAAGTGCGGTGGGTTTTCAATTCATTCCGCAACCAAATGGTGGTGATGGGTTCTATTATGCGAAGTTACGTAAATGTGCTTAGAGGCTAAAATGTTTGCCAATATTGATGTAATTATTCCTTGCTATAATGCAGAACAAACGCTATCTCGTGCAGTGCAGTCCGTATTGTCTCAAACTTATTTGGGGAAAATTTGGTTGATTGATGATGGCTCTAAAGATAACACGTTAGCTTTAGCGCAAGAATGGGCAACACAATATCCGGAAAAGATAGTTGTCGAGTCTATGTCGAGAAATAGCGGGGTGGCGAAAACGCGCAATTGGGGTGCTTTGCAATCAAGTAATGAATTTATTGCTTTTTTAGACGCTGATGATGCTTATGAACAGGGCGCATTAGAAGTTGCTGCGGCGACTTTTCATTTTCAATCAGATACCTCAGTGGTACGTTTAGCATTAAAACCGATTGATTTGCCCGCGCGCTACGCTGAACATCCTAATTTTGAGTTTGCATGGCAACATATGCGAATGACCTGTGGTGGGAGCATGGTTTTTCGTCGAGCTTTTTTCTTGGCGTGTGGCGGTTTTCCACAAGATGAATTATTTCGTCAATTAGGCGGTGAAGATGGTGCACTTGGTATTGCGACAACTAAGATAGCTAAAGTTGCAACGCTATTTAATGATGTTGGGGTACTTCATTACTGCAGAGATGGAATGCATGCAGAACGGCTATTGGATGCGATTTTATTCCAAAAATCGCCACAGGAGATTACTGAAGAACAAATGGCGCAGGCTAATGGGGTGACAGATGAAATTTGTCGTCAAATTAACGCATTAAAGTGCGGTCTAAATTCATCAGAAATAGGCATTCGTCCTCTTGTATTAGAACGAACGGAGTAAGCGATGAAAATTATTATTTTGGGCGCAGGTCAGGTAGGAACAACGCTTGCCGAAAATTTGGTTAGTGAAGATAACGATATCACACTAGTTGATAATGAGTCCCCACAGTTACAAGCTTTACAAGAAAAGCATGATTTGCGTGTGGTGCAAGGCTCTCCATCATCACCAAAAGTGCTTCGCGATGCAGGTGCGGCCGATGCCGACTTAATGGTTGCCGTAACAGCTTCTGATGAAATCAATATGGTAGCCTGCCAAATGGGCTATACATTATTTAATACACCAATTCGTATTGCCCGTATTCGTAATTCAGAATATTTACGTGAAAAAGATAAGTTATTCAATGATGAGAATGTACCTATTGATCATTTGATTTCGCCTGAAAATCTTGTGACAGATGAAATTACACGCTTAATTGCTTATCCAGGGGCATTACAAGTTGCCTATTTTGCTAATAATCGTATTAGCATGGTTGTGGTAAGAGCTTATTATGGTGGTCCTTTGGTTGGATATGCGCTTTCCGCATTTCGTGAACATATGCCACATATTGATTGTCGTATTATGTCTATTTTGCGTAACGGCAAACCGATTCGTCCGCAGGGTTCTACTATTGTTGAAGCCGGTGATGAAATTACTTTTATTTGTGCAACTGAGCATATAAAAGCAGTAATGAGCGAACTTCAACGCTTAGAAAAACCTTATAAACGCGTAATGATTGTTGGGGGCGGAAATGTTGCTGCTGGCGTAGCGAAATGTTTGGAAAATGTTTGTACCGTAAAATTAATTGAGCGTGATGAAGAACGGGCTAATTTGCTAGCTGAAAAACTTTCAAAAACCTTGGTTTTTTATGGTGATGCGTCTGATCAAAATTTATTGTTTGAAGAGCATATTGAAAATGTCGATGTGTTCCTTTCATTGAGTAGTGATGATGAGGCGAATATTATGTCCGCTTTATTGGCAAAACGTTTGGGAGCCAAGAAAGCAATGGTGCTGATTCAACGAATTGCCTATATAAACCTGATTCAAGGTGGAAGTATTGATATTGTAGTTTCACCACAGCAAGCGACAATTTCTGCTTTACTTGGGCATGTTCGTAAAGGGGATGTGAAAAATGTGGCTACATTACGACATGGTATTGCTGAGGCTATTGAAATTGTCGCGCATGGTGATGAAAGCACCTCCAATGTGGTCGGGCGCAAAATAGGCGAGTTGCGTTTGCCTATGGGAACCATTATTGGTGCTTTATTGCGTGGTAATGATGTAATTGTTGCACGACGCCAAGTTGTGATTGAAGAAGGCGATCATGTGGTGATTTATTTGAGTGATAAGAAGAATGTGCCTGAAATTGAAAAATTGTTCCAGCCAAGTGCATTCTTCATTTAACGATTTATTTACTTTTAAGAGCGACTCATTATAATAGGCGCTCTTTTATTCAATCTCTAAAGGAAAAATTATTATGAGTTTTATTAAAGAATTTCGCGAATTTGCAATGCGCGGTAATGTTGTAGATATGGCTGTCGGTGTGATTATCGGCGGTGCGTTTGGTAAGATCGTAAGTTCACTTGTTAGTGATATTTTTATGCCTGTGCTTGGTATTTTAACAGGTGGCATTGATTTCAAAGATATGAAATTTGTATTAGCTCAAGCACAAGGTGATGTTCCAGCTGTTACTTTAAACTACGGTGTATTTATTCAGAATGTGATTGATTTCATTATTATTGCTTTTGCAATCTTTATGATGATTAAGGCACTTAATAAAGTGAGAAAACCTGAAGAGAAAAAAGCAGGTCCTACATCAGAAGATTTGCTCACAGAAATTCGCGATTTATTAAAAAATAAATAATGAAATTGAAAAATAAAGGTTGGTAAATATGCCAACCTTTTTTTATTGTTATTTTTTAGGCTATAATCGCCCCCTAAAATTTAAGGAATTAAAAATGGAAAAATATAATAAACTCCGTATTGAATGGGATTGCCGCCGAGGAATGTTGGAGTTGGATAAAATCATTATGCCTTTTTATTTGAAGCATTTTGATGAATTAACAGATGACAAAAAAGATATATTTATTCGTTTATTAGCAAGTACAGATCTGCAGCTGTTTTCTTGGTTTTTTAATCGTGGTCAATCATCAGATTCAGAAATTCAATCTATGGTGGAATATATCCAAAACGTACAAAAAATCACAACTAATTAAAATTATTAAGATACGTATGAACTTTTTTCACACACTTGTGTCTGAGATTGCAACAAGAGCTTGCTGTCTTGAATATTAAGGCGTGTTAGATATTGGCATAGGAGAAATATGGCTGAACAGCTAACAGATCAGGCTTTGGTAGAAAGAGTGCAGCAAGGGGATAAGAAAGCCTTCAATTTGTTGGTTTCTCGTTATCAGAATAAAGTGGCGGGGCTTTTGACTCGCTATGTATCACGTAACGATATTCCTGATGTGGTGCAAGAATCCTTTATAAAGGCTTATCGCTCAATTGAATCTTTTCGTGGCGAAAGTGCTTTCTATACATGGCTTTATCGAATTGCCGTCAATACGGCAAAAAATTATTTAACGGCTCAAGGGCGTCGTCCACCTAATGAAGATATTTTAGCTGAGGATGCTGAAAATTATGATGTGGGTACGCACTTGCGGGATGTAGATACCCCTGAAAATGAAATGTTATCTAGTGAACTTGAACGAATCGTGTTTAGTACGATTCACAGTTTGCCAGAAGATCTAAAAACAGCAATCACCTTGCGAGAGCTAGAAGGTTTGAGCTATGAAGAGATTGCAGAAATTATGGATTGCCCTGTTGGTACTGTTCGTTCTCGTATTTTCCGCGCAAGGGAAATTATTGAGAATAAAATTCAACCACTGATGCAACGCGAATAAAAAAGTCGGAGTTTACTATGCAAAAAGAGCAACTTTCAGCCTATATGGATGGCGAACAAGTCGAAGCTGGCTTGACAGATGCTTTATTGAAAGACGAAGAATTACAAGAATCTTGGCAGGCATTCCATGCTGTACGTGCAGTGATGCGTAAAGAAAGCGTTTTGTTTCTAGGGGCTGATTTTACCGCTAAAATGGCAGGTTTAATTGAATCTGAAGAAGTGAAGAAAGTCGATGTCATTGCCGTGTCTCAACCTGAACCAGAAGATGCACATAATTCTGCATTTATGCAAAAATTAAAAGCGTTCTTTGCGCCAATGACGCAAGTTGCGGTTGCTGCTGGTGTATGTTTAGTGGCGGTACTTGGTGTTCAATCTTTCAATAATAAAAACGAAGCGTCTAATTTACCTGAGACTCCAGTATTGCAAACCTTGCCATTTAATAATGCGGTTCAAGAGGTTAGCTACAATGCGCCGAGCAAAGATACATTGACATCAGAGCAGCTTGAACAAAAAAGTCGCCGTATTGGTGCGATGTTACAGAACTATGAATTACAACGTCGTATGAATGCAGATGCATTAAATGTAAGTAGTAATAGTCAAAAATAATATGGATTAGCCCTGTGCATTTATGTTAATTCACCACCTAATATACTATTTAGTGTGGTGAATTTTTATCCTTTAAATTTAATGTTTATGAAAAAAATCGCGTTAAAACTCACCGCACTTTCTCTTTCTTTTCTATTTAGTAACATTACTTCAGCTGAAGAGCTTTCTGCGAAGCAGTCTTTAGATAAAATGACACAAGCATTGGATAATCTCAATTATGAGCTTGCCTTTGTTCAAACAACCCCATCAAATATGGATTCCTTTCGCTATCGTCATATTAAGAAAGATAATAAAACTTATGCGCAATTAGTGACGCTTGATGGGCGTCAACAAGAAATTATTCAACGTGATAATTTAGTCAGTTATTTTCAGCCAAATACTCAAGCATTTACGCTTAATAGTGGCAATATTGTCGATGCAATGCCGGCTGTTGTTCGCGCTGATTTTGATAAACTTTCTTCAGTTTATGATTTTATAAAAATAGGAAAAGATCGAGTGGCTGGGCGTTTTGCTGACACGATTCGTATCGTCCCTAAAGATGATTTCCGATATCAATATTTAGTGTTTGTCGATGAAGAAAATGGTTTATTATTACGCGGTGATATGCTTGATAGTGAGGGTAAATTACTTGATCAGTTTAGAGTTGTAACGCTTTATATCGACGATAGACTAAGAGGGTTGACGGAGTATATTAATAAAGTCTCAATGCCCCCTTTGTTGAAAGAAAGTAAAAATGAACAAAGTTCAGATATAACTTGGTCTGCAGGTTGGTTGCCACAAGGTTTTTCTTTAATTCGATATACTCAAGAAACATTAGAAAATGAAGTGATAGATAGTGCGCTATATAGCGATGGTTTGTTTACTTTTACACTATTTGTTTCTAACGCAGGTTCTAATGTTTTGCCAGAAAATACTTGGAAGCAAGGGGCATATACGATTTATAGTGAAGTGAATGGTGGAAAAGAAATTACTTTTATCGGGCAATTGCCCATAGCTGCAGCTAAGCGTATTGTACAAGAAGTTAAATTTCGATAATAAGTGCGGTGATTTTTCACCGCACTTTTGTTTTTAAAGATTAGTGTAATTTTAATCTTGGTTTTAAATAACGATTAAGTTTATCAACCAGAATAATCAATCCAATTTTAATGCAACCATGTAAAGCATGTTGATGCATTCTATATAAGGATACATAGGCAAATTGTGCAAATTTACCTTGAACGGTAAGTGGATTTTTTCCAAATTTATTCGAAATACTGCCTAATGCAGTAAAGCTCGAGAGAGAAACCAAGGTGCCTTTATCATTATATTTAAATGCTTTTAATGGTTTTTGCTCAAAAAGTGCAAAGATATTTTTTGCACAAGCTTTTGCCATTTGATGTGCGGCTTGAGCTCTTGGCGGGACTAATTTACCGTTTGGTTGCATTAATGCTGCACAGTCGCCAATGGCGAAAATGCTGTCATCCACAGTGGTTTGGAGAGTATCTTTTACCACTAATTGATTGATACGGTTAAGCTCTAATCCATCGAATTGCTGTGTCACCGTTGAGGTGCGAACACCTGCTGCCCACACAATCAGATCAGCTTTGATTTCTTCGTCATCTTTGGTGATGAGCGTGTTTGGTTGGGCTTCCGTGATCATCGTGTTTAATTTCACGTTCGCGCCCATTTCTTGCAATTCCTCTAATACTGCAGCGGATAAATCTTCGGGTAATGCTGGCAGTAAGCGAGGTCCTGCTTCAACGAGTGTGACTTGTAAACATGAGTTATCAATCTTGCCATAGCCGTAAGAAGATAAATCTTCCGTAGCATGATAAAGCTCAGCTGTTAATTCCACACCAGTTGCTCCACCACCGACAATGGCAATATTCACTTTATTTTCATCCACTAATTTTTGTTTAAATTCTTCTTCACCAATATCATCTAAAGCACGGTTTTCAGAGAATTTAAGGAATAATTCCAACATTTTTTGCTGAAAGCGCAATGCTTGATCTGAGCTGTCTAAGAAAATACAGTTATCTGCCACACCTTTTGTGTTGAAATCATTTGATTTGCTACCGATTGCAACCACTAAGTAATCATAAGGAATTCGGCGAGCAATGACGAGCATATCGCCTTCTTGCCCATAAACAGGGGCGAGTTCAACATATTTTTGTTCACGATTAATACGAGTGATTGAACCCTGTTCAAAACTGAAATGGTGATTTTTACCATGTGCGCGATAGCTAAGAGAATCCATGCCATCATCCATCACACCCGTAGCTATTTCATGTAATAATGGTTTCCACAAATGGGTCGTATTGCGATCCACAAGCGTCACTTTAGCCTGTTCTTTTCGACCTAATTTGTCGCCTAAAAATGTCGCTAATTCAATGCCGCCAGCCCCCCCGCCAACGATCACGACGTTTTTCATAATGTACTCCTAAAAGCAAAATTGTTAAAAATGTTAAACTGCTGTAATGATAGCATAACAAATAAACAAGAAGAAAAAATTTAATGGAAATGACCGCATTTCATTGATGGCAGCGATCGTAAAGCGGTTGTAATTGTTGGATGGTTTGGGTGATAAATAAAATGGGATCGATTTGACTTAGTTGATCTTTTTCAATACTTTTCCCAATACACCAAAAATCTTCTTCTGAGCGTAAAATGAGATCGTTTTTAGTCATTTGTTTTACTTGGCGAAAATCATCATATTCACTTTCACCCTCTCGCCAAATATCAAAATCAGCAAATTGTTTGAAATCAAATTGATCAAGCCAATAATTATATTGTTGCACATTAATTTGTGAGCGATCGGCACGATAGCAGTGCCAATCCAAGCACACTCTTAATCGACGGCGATTTAAGAGCACGGAAAAAATGGCTGCAGAATTTTGGTTAAACTCGTATTTAAAATAAGCGAAGAAATGGGCGCGTACCTGCCAGCCATTGGTCCAGCTTTCAATATGCGGTTTTGCAAAAGGTGTGCCAAGCTGCTTTGCGACTTCTTGGATAATAGCTTTCCAGTTATCCCAATGTAATTTGTAATCAGCTTTAATTGCCGGAATATCTTCCGGGCAGAATTTCTTCATTTGGGCGAATTGATAGAAAGGAATATTGAACAGTTCGCAAGATTCAGCATTGAGCGAGAGCATGGCGTTTCCTTAAAAATCACTGTAATTTTTGACCGCACTTTGCGTGAAGATCTGTCTGTCTTCCCAACGCAACAGGCTCATCCGATTATTCCACACACATCCTGTATCCAAGGCATAAATACCTGGTGGAGTAGGCTCATCCACTAAACTTGCCCAATGCCCAAAGATAATGGGAATTTGTTTATAAAGTGGGTTATCTAAATTAAACCAAGGCGTGAGTTCAGCTGGTGCATCTTTTAAAGGGGATTTACAGGCAAAATCAAAACGATGATCTAAATAGCAAAAACGCATTCGAGTAAAAGCATTAATGATGTAACGATGACGCGCTAAGCCCTGTAAATCTGGCGACCAGCGATCAGGCTGTTCAGAATACATATTTTCAATGAGATAATGAAAATCACCGTGTTGCAAAATCTGTTCAACTTCAGCTGCACAAGATTTCGCAGTTTTCAAATCCCAATCAGGCGAAATACCAGCATGCGCCATCAGGAAGTTTAATTCTTCATTGTGTACAAGTAATGGCTGATGACGTAACCAATGAATCAGTTCATCAAAATCGGGCGCATTAAAAATGGCACCAACACGATCACGTGGTTTCACTTTTTTAATACCCAGTGCAGTCGCAATTAAGTGTAAATCGTGATTGCCTAGTACAGTTTGTGCTGCATTGCCAAGTGATTTTACGAAACGAAGGCATTCAAGTGATTTATCCCCACGGGCCACAAGATCTCCCACAAGATAAAGTTTATCTTGCGTAGGATTGAAATCTACACTCTCTAATAAAAGCTGTAATTCATCATAACAGCCTTGCAAGTCGCCGACGAAATAGGTTGCCATTTTTGACCGCTCTTTTACTCTTCTGAATCTAAGATTTCATCTTTATTAATATCAGCAGGAGGATTATCCGCCAACCAGTTTGCTAAGCGGGCATAATCTGCGATAGCCAAATTTTCTGCACGTGCATTTAAATCAATACCAAGTGCGGTCAGATTTTCAGGTGAAAATAATGTTGAGAGCGCATTGCGCAGTGTTTTACGGCGTTGATTAAACGCTTGGGAGCACACGCGGTTCAGCCAATATAAATCTTTTACAGGGTGCGGCAATTCTTTATGAGGAATTAAACGCACAACAGCTGAATCCACTTTCGGTGCAGGTTTGAAGGCAGAAGGTGGCACTTCAAGTACAGGCATCACTTGGCAGAAGTATTGCGCCATAATGGTTAAACGGCCATAGGCTTTACTATTTGGTCCTGCACATAAGCGTTTCACCACTTCTTTTTGCAGCATGAAGTGCATATCTTGAATCACATCATGATACTTAAACAAGTGGAACATCAATGGGGTAGAAATGTTGTAAGGTAAGTTACCAAACACACGTAATTTTTGCCCTTTTTCTGCTAAATTTTCTTTTGTATAAAGTTCACCAAAATCAAATTGCATCGCATCCGTTTCAATAACGGTTAGCTTTTGATGTAAAAATGGATGGTGACGTAAACGTTCTGCTAAGTCTCGGTCAAGCTCTACTACAGTCAGATGATCGACAAGTTCACCAACAGGCTCTGTTAATGCCCCCAGCCCAGGACCAATTTCCACTAAGAATTGATTGGGGTGAGGGTAAATTGCCGCCACGATACCTTGAATTACAGAGGTATCATGTAAAAAGTTTTGACCAAAGCGTTTACGCGCCGTATGGCCTAAGTGTTTTTTTGAATTCATATATTATCTTCTTTTATAAGAGTGCGGTTATTATAGGGCTTGTTTTGGCTTTGTAAATCATTGTTAACTTATGCTAAATTGAGTTTTTTATGAACAATATTATTTTTTCTTTCGTAGAAAGCCAAAAACGGCTATAATCCGCCCGTTTTTCTTAACTTTTCCGCCTAAAGTGCGGATAAAAAATCGATTATTTTTAGAGGATACAATGGCGAAAGAAGATTGCATTGAAATGCAAGGCACAATTTTAGAGACTTTACCGAATACTATGTTCCGCGTGGAGTTAGAAAACGGTCACGTGGTTACTGCACATATTTCTGGAAAAATGCGTAAAAATTATATCCGTATTTTGACTGGGGATAAAGTGACTGTAGAAATGACTCCTTATGATTTAAGTAAAGGTCGTATTATTTTCCGCAGTCGTTAATCGCAGAAGACTTGAGATAGGCCGATATTGTTATAATATCGGCCTTCTTTTTTGTTCAAAAAGAACTCAAACTGGTTGCGGAACGTAAAAAAATCGGTATAATCCGCAACCCTTAGCCACATTGAATTTTTCGTTCCTTGCCTTTGCAGATTGGTGGCTGATCTACGTCAAAGGCTGATTAACCCGTAAGGAGCAGTAATGCGTCACTACGAAATCGTGTTTATGGTTCATCCGGACCAAAGCGAGCAAGTACCAGGTATGATCGAACGCTACACCGGTTCTGTAAAAGAAGCTGGTGGTCAAGTTCATCGCCTAGAAGATTGGGGACGTCGCCAATTAGCGTACCCAATTAATAAATTACACAAAGCACACTATGTGCTTATGAATGTAGAAGCGCCTCAACAAGTCATCGACGAGCTAGAAACGACTTTCCGTTATAACGATGCTGTATTACGCAGTCTTGTTATCCATACTAAGCACGCCGTAACAGAAGCGTCCCCAATGAAAGCGGCTAAAGAAGAACGTAAACCTTTAGCTGAAGTTGAAAACAACGATTTTGAGGATGCTGAAGAGTAATTTGAAAATTGATAATCGTTTTTCGGTTATGGGAATCGTTTCTCAGTTGCCAAAGCGATTAAAGAGCCCTAGTGGAATTGAGCATTGCAAGTTTTTGTTAGAACATCGTTCTGATCAGATTGAAGGTGGTTTCACACGTCAAGCTTGGTTAAAGATGCCAGTTCAAATTAGTGGTAATCAATTGATAGAAAAAACTCAAAGCATTACGGTCGGTAGTAAAATTTTGGTGGTGGGATTTATTACATCACATAAAACCCAAAGTGGGTTATGCCAATTAGTTTTACATGCCGAGCAAATCGAATTTATAGATTAGGAGACTAGCCAAATGGCACGTTATTTCCGTCGTCGTAAGTTCTGCCGTTTCACAGCGGAAAATGTTGTTGAAATCGATTACAAAGATATCGCTACATTAAAGAACTATATTTCAGAAAGCGGCAAAATTGTACCTAGCCGTATTACCGGTACTCGTGCGAAGTACCAACGTCAATTAGCACGTGCAATCAAACGCGCTCGCTATTTAGCGTTACTTCCATACACTGACAATCATCAGTAATTAAGGAGATACGGTAATGCAAGTAATTCTTTTAGATAAAATTGTTCACTTAGGTCAAGTGGGCGATCAAGTAAATGTTAAATCAGGTTTTGCGCGTAACTTCTTAATCCCACAAGGTAAAGCAGTTATGGCAACTAAAGCTAACATTGAACACTTTGAAGCACGTCGTGCAGAATTAGAAGCGGCAGCAGCAGCAAATCTTGCAGCAGCTCAAGCTCGTGCAGCAGAAGTTACTGCATTAGGTTCTGTGACTATCGCATCTAAAGCAGGTGATGAAGGTCGTTTATTCGGCGCAATCACTACTCGTGATGTGGCAGAAGCAGTAACTGCAGCAGGCGTTAAAATTGCGAAAAGTGAAGTTCGTTTACCAAACGGTCCAATCCGTACTCTTGGTGACCACGATGTTCGTTTCCAACTTCACGGTGAAGTATTTGCAACATTAGATGTAATCGTTGTTGCAGAATAATTTGTCAGATAGGCAAAATAAAACCCGGTCTTAGATCGGGTTTTTTTATTATTAGTTTAATGTAATAAAAAAGGAGCATAGCTCCTTTTTATTTGTAACTTTTAGTCGTCAAGGAAACTTCTTAATGTTTCTGAGCGGCTCGGATGGCGTAATTTACGTAACGCTTTTGCTTCAATTTGACGAATACGTTCGCGTGTAACGTCGAATTGTTTACCCACTTCTTCAAGCGTATGATCGGTATTCATATCGATACCAAAACGCATACGTAATACTTTTGCTTCTCGTGGTGTTAGGCCTTCAAGAACTTCGTGAGTCGCAACTCTTAAGCTTTGTGCTGTTGCAGAATCTAAAGGAAGTTCTAAGGTTGAATCTTCAATAAAATCACCTAAATGTGAGTCATCGTCATCACCGATAGGCGTTTCCATAGAAATTGGCTCTTTTGCAATTTTCAATACCTTACGGATTTTATCTTCCGGCATACCCATGCGTTCAGCTAATTCTTCTGGCGTTGCTTCACGTCCCATTTCTTGTAGTAACTGGCGAGAAATGCGGTTAAGTTTATTGATTGTTTCAATCATATGTACCGGAATACGGATTGTACGAGCTTGGTCTGCAATAGATCGTGTAATTGCTTGGCGAATCCACCAAGTCGCATATGTAGAGAATTTATAACCACGGCGATACTCAAATTTATCTACCGCTTTCATTAAGCCAATATTCCCTTCTTGAATTAAGTCTAGGAATTGTAAACCGCGATTCGTGTATTTTTTCGCGATGGAAATTACTAAACGCAAGTTAGCTTCTACCATTTCTTTTTTGGCACGACGAGCTTTTTGTTCACCTCGGGAGACTGCATCACAAATATCGCGCATTTGGGTAATGGTAAGTTTCGTATTTTCTTCAATGTTAGCTAAGTTGTTTAATGCCTCAAGAATACGTTCTTCATATTTTGGTAAGCGTTTTGCCCATGATTTGCTTGATTTTAAGGCTTTTTGTACCCATTCAGTATTGCTGCCATTAGTTGTAATGAGTTTTTCAAAATCATCTTTTGGCATTCCAGCAATATCAACTAATATTTTTTGTAATTGGCGTTCTTCATAGCGCACACGTTTCATCATTTCTTTCATTGATAAAACGAGTAAATCGAATTGTTTTGGTACTAAGCGGAATTGTTTAAAAATTTCACCAAGCAGTACGATTTGATCCTGGGCTCGTTTTCCTGAGCGACCATGTTTTTCAATAACAGCAAGCGTTTTGGTATGCTGGTCTTTTAACTGTTGGAATTTTTCTCTCGCGACCTCTGGATCGATGCTATTATCAGATTCGCTTGAATCTGATGTAGATTCTGATTCGCTTTCGTCTTCATCTTCATTATCTTCAACGTCCGCACTTTCTGATTCTTCTCCGTCTTCAGAAAAGTTTTCATCAATGACATTATGTTCTTCTATTTCGGCATTTGGATCGACAAAACCTGTAATTAAGTCAGCTAAACGGAAGTTTCCTTTTTCCACATCATCATAATTTTTTAGCAACCCATTTAAAGCTTCAGGATAGGCTGCAATGGATGTTTGAACTTCATCAATTCCTTCTTCAATACGTTTTGCAATGCTGATTTCATCTTCACGAGTAAGAAGATCAACGGTTCCCATTTCACGCATATACATACGGACAGGATCGGTTGTTCGACCGATTTCAGATTCTACATTTGAAAGAATTTGGGTTGCCTCTTCCACCGCATCTTCATCCGGAATGGTGTCATTCAACATCATCTCATCGCTTTCAGGGGCTTCGTCCAAAACCGGAATCCCTGCATCATTTTGCAGCGTTTGTAGCAACTTATCGTAATATTCAGGGTCGATGACATCTTCTGGTAATAAATCATTAATTTCTGCATAGGTTAAATAACCTTGAGTGCGACCTAATTCCATCAGTTGTTCAATTTGTTCTGAATATTGTTCAGCTGTAGATTGTTGATTTTTTTCCATTTTTATATCCGTTTTGCTTGATGTGATAGTAGCAATATAATTCTTGTTACAAACTTAGAATTTTATCATTGTTATTGCGGATTAACTAACTGTTTTTTCTGCTGTTCTTTACCCGCTAAAAGGTGAACGAGCACTGTTTTTTCCTCGTTAGTAAGTCCTTCAGCTCGTTCTTTAGCAATAAGCATTTCAATATCCCGCTCAATGGCTTGAATATTTAAGCGGCGATAGTTTTGTGAAAATGCATTGATTATTTCTGCTTCGTCTAATAAATGATCCCAAGTTGCCAGTATTTCAAGAGGATTGTTGTAAGGCGTATCACGGAAGTGCTCTAAAATCTGCCCTGTCGTAATCCCTTCTCGTTGGCGACAAAGTGCGGTCAATTTTTCCAGAATTTCAAAACCAGCTTCTGCACGTAATGCTTGCACACCGCTTTCAGACATTCTTTTCACTAATTCAGGATTTTGAAGAAGCAATGAAATGACCATTCGCATTGGTGTCTTCTTGATTTTATTATTAGCAACTTTTTGTTGTGTGTCAGTTTGTTCTAATTGTTTTGGAATAAGATTTTCTAGCTGAGTTTGATCAAAAATCCCAAGTTTCTGAGCAAGCATATTGCGTAGTGATAAGCGCAGCATTTCCCCTGGAATTTGGCGAATTAACGGTGCAGCCAGAGCAACTAATTTTCCGCGCCCTTCTTTGCTAGAAAAATCAACTTGTGGGCTTAAGTGAGCAAACATAAACTCGCTTAAAGATTGTGCACTTTCGATATATTCTTCAAATTTTTCTTTGCCATATTGGCGAATGTAAGTATCAGGATCTTCTCCCTCTGGTAAGAAAATAAATTTGAGTTGTCTGCCATCTTCTAAATAAGGCAACGCATTTTCTAATGCTCGCCAAGCCGCATCACGCCCTGCACGGTCACCATCGTAACAACAAACAACTTGCTCAGTCGAACGAAAAATAAGTTGAATTTGTTCTGATGTTGTGGACGTACCTAAAGAAGCGACCGCATAATCCACGCCAAATTGTGCTAATGCCACCACATCCATATAACCTTCAACAACAAGTAATTGTTTTGGTTCATCGTTGGCTTGTAAGGCTTCATACAAACCATAAAGCTCGTTACCTTTATGATAAGTAATGGTTTCTGGCGAATTCAGATATTTCGGTTTTTCATCTGTTAATACCCGCCCTCCAAAAGCCACTGTGCGCCCACGTTTATCGCGAATTGGAAACATAATGCGATTTCGGAATTTATCGTAAATATTGCCACGATCATTTCGAGAAAGCATGCCTAATTCAATGAGTTTTTGTTGTTCTTCGCGATTGACACCAAATTTACGTAATACCGTATCCATTGCATTCGGTACAAACCCAATTTGGAAACGCTCAATAATTTCAGCCGAAAGCCCACGTTGTTGTAAATATTCTTGCGCTTGCGTATTTAATGGCAATTGGCTTTGATAAAACTTGGCAATCTCTTGCATTAATTCATAGAGATTTCGTTTGGTTTGATAATTAGCTTGAGGTTTCCCGCTGTTATTAGCGCGTTTTTCGTAAGGAACTTCAAGCCCTGCCATCGCTGCAAGTTCTTCAATAGCCTCTACAAATTCAAGTTTGTCATAATCCATTAAAAAGGAAATGGCATTACCATGTGCGCCACAGCCGAAGCAATGATAAAACTGTTTCTTTTGACTAACCGTGAAGGATGGTGTTTTTTCGTGATGGAAAGGGCAGCAGGCTTGATAATCGCGGCCAGCTTTTTTTAGTTTTACGCGCGTGTTAATCACATCGACAATATCGGATTTTGTTAGCAAATCATCAATAAAGGGGCGTGGAATAGAACCTTTCATTGTCGAGCCTCCGTGATCGTGGTGTGAAAGTGCGGTCGTTTTTGGCGTAGATTTTTGTTTTGCTTAAAGTAACAAAACCGTGAGTCCAAAGGATTCACGGTTTGTCTTAACTCGAGTCAGAAAATACTATAAATTAGTATAAACGGGTATTGCGCGCGTTTTCGCGAGCGTTGCGTTTTGCGTGACGTTTTGCAAGTGTTGCATTTTCACGTTTACGAATTGTAGTTGGTTTTTCGTAAAATTCGCGAGCGCGTACTTCAGCTAAGATTCCCGCTTTTTCGCAAGAGCGTTTGAAACGACGTAAAGCTACGTCAAATGATTCGTTTTCACGTACTTTAATTACAGGCATAAGCCAATCACCTCAATGAGTTTAATTTAATTGCAATTTAAAATTTTATTTTCACCAAAGCACCACTGTGCAAATGGTAAATTTAATAAAGGACGCAATTCTAATCTACTTTTAGGGAAAAAGTAAAGGAAAGAATGCCAATTCACCTTAATATTTGTGGTTTCAACTGGTTAAAACCGCTTAAACAGGGTAAAATCGCGCAACATTTTAGGTAATAAATTAAGAAAATCAATGAAAATCTTAGGCATTGAAACCTCGTGTGATGAAACGGGCGTAGCAATTTATGATGAAGAAAAAGGATTAATTGCTAATCAACTTTATACTCAAATTGCCCTACATGCAGATTATGGTGGTGTGGTTCCTGAATTAGCATCGCGCGATCATATTCGTAAAACAGCTCCTCTCATTAAAGCTGCGCTAGAAGAAGCTAGGTTAACGGCAAGCGATATTGATGGCGTGGCTTATACGAGTGGTCCAGGGCTTGTCGGCGCATTGCTTGTCGGCGCTACGATTGCGCGTTCTTTAGCTTATGCGTGGAATGTTCCTGCGATTGGTGTTCATCATATGGAAGGGCATTTACTTGCGCCAATGCTTGATGAAAATTCACCGCACTTTCCTTTTGTCGCTTTGTTAGTATCGGGTGGTCATACTCAATTGGTACGTGTAGATGGTGTAGGAAAATATGAAGTGATTGGTGAATCCATTGATGACGCTGCAGGTGAAGCCTTTGATAAAACAGCAAAATTACTTGGACTAGATTATCCTGGTGGCGCGGCACTTTCTCGTTTAGCAGAAAAAGGCACGCCAAATCGTTTCACATTTCCACGTCCAATGACAGATCGTGCAGGCCTTGATTTTAGTTTTTCTGGTTTAAAAACGTTTGCTGCGAATACGATTAATCAAGCAATTAAAAACGAGGGTGAACTAAAAGAGCAAACTAAATCAGATATTGCTTATGCTTTCCAAGATGCGGTGGTGGATACCCTTGCTATTAAATGTAAGCGCGCATTAAAAGAAACTGGCTATAAACGTTTAGTGATTGCGGGGGGAGTGAGTGCAAATAAAAAACTCCGAGAAACGCTTGCGCACTTAATGCAAAATTTAGGTGGTGAAGTGTTTTATCCTCAACCTCAATTTTGTACAGATAATGGTGCCATGATTGCTTACACAGGTTTTTTACGTTTAAAACAAGGTCAGCATAGCGATCTGGCTATTGATGTTAAGCCTCGTTGGGCTATGACGGAATTACCAGCAATTTAGGAGAAAAAATGGCGAAACTCTACTTCTATTACTCCACAATGAACGCTGGAAAATCAACGACGTTGCTACAATCTTCCTATAACTATCGTGAGCGCGATATGAACACAGTAGTTTATACGGCTGCGATTGATGACCGTTTTGGCGTGGGGAAAGTCACATCGCGTATTGGCATTTCGCAAGATGCTTTTTTATTTCGCTCGGAAACCAATTTGTTTGATGAAATCAATGAGCACTTAAAAAAAGAAAAAGTGCATTGTGTGCTGGTGGATGAAGCTCAATTTCTTAGCAAGCAACAAGTTTACCAGTTGAGCGATGTTGTCGATAAACTCAAAATCCCTGTGCTTTGTTATGGCTTGCGTACAGATTTCCAAGCGGAACTTTTTGAAGGAAGTAAATATTTACTGGCTTGGGCAGATCAACTCGAAGAATTAAAAACAATTTGTTATTGTGGCCGTAAGGCTAATTTTGTTTTGCGCTTAAATGATCAAGGCGAGGTTATTAAAGAAGGCGCGCAAATTCAAATTGGCGGCAATGACTCTTACCTTTCTGTTTGCCGTTTACATTATAAAGAAAAGTGCGGTCAACTTTAAATTAGTTTTCAAACACAACACTATAAGGATAATTTTATGTTACAGAATAAAACATTTGGGAGTGCACTAATTATTGCAGGCACAACCATTGGAGCAGGTATGCTTGCTATGCCGCTTACATCAGCGGGCATGGGCTTTGGTTATACCGTGTTATTGCTCGTTGGCTTGTGGGCTTTGTTGGTTTACAGTGGATTGTTGTTTGTAGAAGTGTATCAAACAGCGGATCAGTTGGATGATGGTGTTGCCACGCTAGCTGAAAAATATTTTGGCGTTCCGGGACGAATTTTAGCAACGTTGAGTTTGTTAATTTTACTTTATGCGCTTTCAGCCGCTTATATTACGGGTGGTGGATCTTTACTTTCAGGTTTGCCAACTGCTTTTGGAATGGAGGCGATGTCGCTTAAAACCGCGATTATTATCTTTACTGTGGTATTAGGTTCTTTTGTCGTTATAGGAACGAAAGGCGTGGATGGTTTAACTCGCGTGTTATTTATTGGTAAGTTAGTCGCCTTTGCTTTTGTGCTATTTATGATGCTTCCCAAAGTATCAACAGATAATTTAATGGCATTGCCTTTGGATTATGCTTTTGTGGTTTCTGCTGCACCGATATTTTTCACCTCTTTCGGTTTCCACGTCATTATGGCGAGTGTAAATAGCTACTTAGGTGGAAGTGTAGAAAAATTTCGTCGTGCTATTTTGATTGGTACCGCGATTCCATTAGCCGCTTATCTTGTATGGCAGTTAGCAACTCATGGTGTATTAAGTCAAAGTGAATTTGTGCGTATTTTACAAGCTGACCCAACGCTAAATGGTTTAGTGAATGCAACACGTGAAATCACAGGTTCTCATTTTATGGGGGAAGTAGTGCGCGTGTTCTCATCACTCGCTTTAATTACTTCATTCTTAGGCGTAATGCTTGGTGTGTTTGAAGGCTTAGGTGATTTATTCAAACGCTATCATTTGCCAAATAATCGCGTTGTATTAACCATTGCCGCATTTTTACCGCCACTTGTATTTGCATTGTTTTATCCTGAAGGATTTATTACTGCATTAAGTTACGCTGGTTTGTTGTGTGCGTTCTATTGCTTAATTTTACCAATTGGCTTGGCATGGCGTACACGTATTGAAAATCCAACATTGCCATATCGTGTTGCTGGCGGTAATTTTGCTTTGGTGTTTGCGTTATTGATTGGCGTGGTGATTATGGTCATTCCATTTTTAATTCAATGGGGATATTTACCGGCCGTAGCGGGGTAATGTGAAGAAAAGTAACTCAATGTGGTTCTTTTTATAGATAAAAGTGCGGTGAAAAATTTCAGTTTTTTGATAATAAAAATAAGCTCAAAATTAACCGCACTATTTTAGAAGATAATAAGTCATATTTCAGTTGCTTTAAAAATTACAATTTATCTGAATGATGAATCATCACAAAGCGTTCCCAAAGCTGTTCTTCGGTTTCTTGATGTTCAGGATCGGGCTTAATACAGTTAGTGATTGGGCAAACTTTTTGACAGGTTGGGGTATCGTAATGGCCGACACATTCTGTGCAAAGTACAGGATCGATCACATAAATCTCATCGCCAATGGAAATGGCTTCGTTCGGGCATTCTGGTAAGCACATATCGCAGTTGGTACATTTGCTAGTGATGAGTAATGCCATTGTGATCCTTAATAGAAAGTTGAAAGCCGCGAATTATAGCTGACAAAAACTTGATTGACAAAAACTAAACAAAATTTATGAAAAAACTCACTTCCTCCCTTTCTCTTATTGTCCTCGTTGTATTAGCAATTTGGCAGTATTTTAACGATTCAACCAAAACTAAAAATCAATCATCTCCTCCCGTAATCGAACAGACTAAGCAAACAAAAGTATCTGAGTCTAAATTTGAGCCTCAATTTGAGACAAAGCGGATGGACATTGAAAAAAGTGCGGTGAAAAATCCGAATGTTTTTGCCAATTATGATGTGATTATGAGCGATGATCCTATCGGGCAAAATGCAAAGGCGCCTGTCGATTATTATATGTTGGCATTATCTTGGTCGCCTGGATTTTGTGATATTCAGCGTGAAAAATATGGTAATCAGTTGCCTTTCTCCTCTCAATACCAATGTGGAAGTAACCGCACTTTAGGTTGGGTCGTTCATGGATTATGGCCTCAAAATGCAAATGCACTTTCGGTGACGGATCATCCACGTTTTTGCAAGGGCGATTTACCAGCCTTGCCAAAAGATTTATTAGCACGATATTTGTCTATCTCACCAGGTGAACAATTATTGCAAGGTGAATGGGAAAAACATGGTAGCTGTGCATTTGATTCTGCCCAGCAATATTTTGCTAAGGAGCAGGAATTATTTAGCTCGTTAAAATTACCTAATCAAAATTTAAGCCGTAATGAACTTTTTCGTTGGATGAAACAACATAATCCACAATTAAAAAATGCTTATTTAGGTGCAAGCCGAAACGAATTATTCATTTGTTATGATAAAAAATGGCAGGTAATGAATTGCCAAAGCAAATAAGAATTTCTTTGATCTAAATCGTTACAACCTAGCGCGAAGTAGGTATAATACGAAAAGTTTTCAATTTTAATTTTAACTTAACAAGAGGATAGATTATGTCAGTAATCAAAATGACCGATTTAGATTTAGCCGGTAAACGTGTATTTATCCGAGCGGATCTTAATGTGCCAGTAAAAGATGGCAAAGTGACCTCAGATGCGCGTATTCGTGCGACCATTCCTACTTTAAAATTAGCCTTAGAAAAAGGCGCGAAAGTGATGGTAACTTCTCACTTAGGTCGTCCAACTGAAGGTGAATTCAAACCAGAAGATTCTTTACAACCAGTTGTTGATTACTTAAAAGACGCAGGCTTTAATGTTCGTTTAGAACAAGACTATTTAAACGGCGTAGATGTTAAAGAAGGTGAAATTGTTGTTTTAGAAAACGTACGTGTGAACAAAGGTGAAAAGAAAAACGATCCAGAATTAGGTAAAAAGTATGCTGCACTTTGCGATGTATTTGTAATGGATGCGTTTGGTACCGCTCACCGTGCTCAAGCATCAACTTACGGTGTTGCAGAATTTGCACCAATCGCTTGTGCGGGTCCATTATTAGCCGCTGAGTTAGATGCATTAGGTAAAGCCTTAAAAGAACCCGCTCGCCCAATGGTGGCTATTGTTGGTGGTTCTAAAGTTTCCACTAAATTAGAAGTATTAAATTCTCTTTCAAAAATCGCTGACCAAATTATTGTGGGCGGTGGTATTGCAAATACTTTCATTGCGGCAGCAGGCCATAATGTAGGTAAATCTTTATATGAAGCTGATTTAATTCCAGTTGCGAAAGAATTAGCAGCAAGCACAGATATTCCTGTGCCAGTTGATGTGCGTGTAGGTTTAGAATTCTCTGAAACGGCATCCGCAACAGAAAAAGCAGTAAACGAAGTGAAAGATGAGGAATCTATTTTTGATATTGGTGATAAATCTGCAGAACAATTAGCAGAAATCATCAAAAATGCAAAAACCGTTTTATGGAATGGCCCAGTTGGTGTGTTTGAATTCCCTAACTTCCGTAAAGGGACTGAAATCATTTCTCACGCAATTGCAAACAGCGATGCATTCTCTATCGCAGGTGGTGGTGATACATTAGCGGCTATTGATTTATTCGGTATTGCAGACAAGATCTCTTACATTTCAACGGGTGGTGGTGCATTCTTAGAATTCGTAGAAGGAAAAGTATTACCAGCAGTAGAAATTCTTGAAAAACGTGCGAAAAATTAACCGCATTTTTCCTATGTGACATATCGATGGCGAGTATTAAAAATGTCGCCATCGATAAAAAGTCAAAAAAATTCTCCAATTGTGGGTTTGTCCCGCTAAACATAAAAAGGAAACACAAGTATGGCTAAATTATTAGATATCGTGAAACCTGGTGTCGTAACAGGTGAAGATGTGCAAAAAATCTTTGCTTATGCAAAAGAGCATAACTTTGCTATTCCAGCAGTAAACTGCGTGGGTTCTGACTCAGTTAATGCCGTGTTAGAAACTGCTGCACGCGTAAAAGCGCCAGTTATTATTCAATTTTCTAACGGTGGTGCAGCGTTCTATGCGGGTAAAGGTATTAAACCTGCAAGCGGTGCTCGTCCTGATGTACTTGGTGCGATTGCTGGAGCGAAACACGTTCATACTTTAGCTAAAGAATACGGTGTTCCTGTTATTCTTCACACTGACCACGCAGCGAAAAAATTACTTCCATGGATTGATGGTTTACTTGACGCAGGTGAAAAACACTTCGCAGAAACTGGCCGTCCATTATTCTCTTCTCACATGCTTGACCTTTCTGAAGAGCCAATGGAAGAAAATATGGCAATCTGCCGTGAATACCTTGCTCGTATGGATAAAATGGGGATGACCCTTGAAATCGAAATCGGTATTACTGGTGGTGAAGAAGATGGCGTAGATAATTCTGGTGTTGATGAGTCTCGTTTATACACTCAACCATCTGACGTGCTTTATGTTTACGACCAATTAAATCCAGTAAGCCCTAACTTTACCGTTGCTGCTGCATTCGGTAACGTACACGGTGTTTACAAACCAGGTAACGTAAAATTAAAACCATCTATTTTAGGTGCATCACAAGAGTTCGTTGCGAAAGAACGTAATCTTCCTGCAAAACCAATTAATTTCGTCTTCCACGGTGGTTCTGGTTCTAGCCGCGAAGAAATCCGCGAAGCAATTAGCTATGGTGCAATCAAAATGAACATTGATACCGATACTCAATGGGCATCTTGGAATGGTATTTTGAATTTCTATAAAGCAAATGAAGCTTATCTTCAAGGTCAATTAGGTAACCCAGAAGGTCCAGATGCACCAAACAAAAAATACTACGATCCACGTGTTTGGTTACGTAAAATGGAAGAATCTATGTCTAAACGCTTAGAACAATCTTTCGAAGACTTAAATTGTGTTGATGTTTTATAATCCACAAAAATAACATAAAATACGACCGCACTTTCAAGTGCGGTTTTTTTATTTTAGCGGAGAAATTATGGAAAAGATCTTAGTTATTCGTAACGATAAATTAGGCGATTTTATGCAAGCATGGCCCGCTTTTGCTATGCTGAAGTTATCGAATCCTTCTTTAAAATTAACCGCTCTTGTTCCGAGTTACACTGCGCCTTTAGCGGAAGTTTGTCCGTTTATTGATCATGTCATTATTGATAGCAAAAAAAATGATAAAACGGATTTCAAACGTCTTGTGCAGGAAATCAAAGCGCAGCAGTTTGATGGAATGATTAGTTTTTTTTCCAATACCCATAATGGAAAACTCGCTTGGAAAAGTGGGATTAAATATCGTCTCGCGCCAGCAACGAAATGGGTTCAAATTCTCTATAATCACCGCCTAATACAACGTCGTTCTCGTTCTGAAAAATCGGAAGCTGAATACAATCAAGATTTAGTCCGCGCTTTTTTGCACAAGCATAATATGCCAGTTGTTGAACCTAAACCGCCTTATTTAACCTTTGAGAAAAGTGCGGTGGAAAATCAACGTGTTTTCTTGCAAGAGAGTTTAGGACTTTCCGCAAATAAAAAATGGATCTTTGTACATAGCGGTTCTGGTGGTTCAGCTACGAATCTTTCTTTAGCGCAATATGCGGATTTAATTAAAGGCTTATTGGCTGAGTTTGATTGTAATGTTGTGCTGACTGCAGGACCTGGCGAAAGTGAAAAGGCCCATGAGTTAGCTAATCTAGTTAATGATTCACGCGTAGTTATTTACGATAAGAATAAAGGTTTAGTGGATTTTGCGCATTCTTTGGCTTGTGCGGATTTATTTATTGCGGGATCTACTGGTCCATTGCATTTGAGTAGTGCGTTTAATATTCCAACTATCGGATTTTATCCAAATAGTCGTTCTTCTCAGCCGAGACGCTGGAAACCGATTAATGATGTCGATAAGCATCTTGCATTTTGTCCACCCGCGGGAAAAGAGACTCAAATGAATCTAGGTTTAATTTCAATAAATAATGCTTTAGTAACCATTTTCCCCTTTGTGAGAAAAATGTGGGCATTGAGCAATGATGTTTAAGCAAATCTGAACTATCCATCCTATACTGGCGGCAAAAATAATTGTTCCTAAACCGACGGTGCCACCAAGGATAAACCCTAGAATACAAACAAAGATTTCAATGCTTGTTCTGACGATGCTCACTTTTAAATAAAATCTTTGACAGAAACCAACCATTAATCCATCCCTTGGACCCGCGCCTAAATGGCAGGTAAGATATAGGGCTGTGCCTAAGCCATAAAGTAATAAGCCTACCGTACCATATAATAGTTGTTCTGCTAATGAGCTTGGTGTGGCCAGTATTTTTGTTGTGAGACCAAGGAAAAAAGCAATAATAACGATATTAAGTAGAGTGCCCAATCCTAATCGAAGTTTTAGTGGAAACCAAGCTATCATTACGATACAACTGATAAAAAATGATGCCCAACCGATGCTCATATTAGTTTGTATTGCAATGCCTTGTGAAAGCACCGTCCAAGGTGTTGAACCTAAATTCGAAAGCACGATTAATCCATCGCCGATACCAAGGATTGATAAGGCAAAGATCAAAACTGACAATGTTTTGATGTCCAACGACCAAAGAGATGTCGCCGCCCAAGATGTATGGGGAATAACACGTACTTTTTTCTTCATAAAATATCCTTTTAATTCTTGCCATAATAAAAGGAAATGTAGAAAAAATGAAACAATTTAATGTTCTATTTTAGAACTGTATCTTATAGAAATACATGACTATTTGTATCAATATTAATTTCTAAAACTGTGATCTTACTCACATTTTGAAAATTGTTTAATATCTCTCCATTTCGTACAATATGCCCAATTCTTAATGGGAGAAAATTATGTTAGCAACACTTCAAGATATTCTCGATACGGTTAAAGCCAATAATCTGACTTATCATCAAAAATTAATGACATTAGGCAATATTGCTGAGCGTTTATTTGATCCTCGCGATTTGCTTGGCTATACCGATGAAGAATGGGGCTTTTTACAGAATCAGATGATTTGTGATTTATGTGAAGGTTACGCTATTTATCGTCCTCGCTATATCCTGCCTGATTACAATGTGTATATCCAAAAAGGCTGCGAATTTTTAGAGTTGCCGCCACCAAAAGATCTGGATGAAGCACTTGATGGATTATTGATTCTTTATTCCCACGTGCCATCCATTACAACTTATCCTGTTTATGTTGGTCGTCTTGATGTATTGCTCGAACCTTTCATTACTGATGAAGAAAAAGACTATATAAAAATTAAACGTTTCTTAAATCATATCGACAAAACTGTGCCTGATTCATTTTGTCATGCCAATATTGGGCCTTATGATACGAAAGCGGGTCGCTTGATTTTACGTGCAGTGATTGAGCTTGAAGCGCCAACACCGAATATGACCATTCGTTATGATAAATCCAAAACGAGCCGTGAGTTTGCTGAACTTGCAGCAAAAGCCTGTTTATTAGTTTCCAAACCATCTTTTGCGAACGATGCTTACTATATTTCTGATCTAGGTGAAGAATATGGAGTAGCAAGTTGCTATAACGCACTGCCTGAATGTGGCGGTGCCTACACATTAACACGTTTACGTCTAGGGACGATTGCTCGCGCGTGTAAAAGTGCGGATGAAATGCTGAATGAATTATTACCACGTGTGGCGAAATGTGCTCTTTCAACCATGGATAAACGCCATAAGTTTGTAGTGGAAGAAAGTAATTTCTTTAACAGTTCATTCCTCGAAAAAGAAGGCTTTATCAAACGCACTAATTTTACGGGGATGTTCGCAATTGTGGGCTTGGCAGATGCAGCAAACCACTTATTGCAATGTGAAGGCTTAAATGAAACCTTTGGTAAGAGTGCTCGCGGTGATGAAATTGCGACAGCAATTATGGATAAACTTAAAGAAATCACTGATGCTCATGAAGGGGTTTATGCTGAACGCACTGGCAATCGTTATTTATTACATGCGCAAGTTGGCGCAAGTAACCACGAAGAAGACAAACGTAACGCACCGGCTCACCGTATTCGTGTAGGCGAAGAACCAACGTTACTTGCACATTTAAAACAGTCTGCCCCGTTCCATAAGTATTTCCCATCTGGTACAGGGGATTTATTCGCATTTGATCAAACCTATGTAGATCACTGCGATGCGGTGGTGGATATTATTGATGGTGCATTCTCTTTAGGCTATCGCTACATTACCACCTATTTGAAAAATACGGATTTAATTCGCGTTACAGGTTATTTGGTGAAGAAAAGCGAAGTTGAAAAATACCGTAAAGGCGAAGTCGCATTACGCGATACAACCTGGTATGGCTCGGGTACGGATGAATGTGCCAACGTGTTTGATCGCCAATTGCGCGATGAAAAAGATGTCACCGCTGAAAAATAATTGGAAAAATGACCGCACTATCTGAGATTTTTGTGCCGTTGCATCGGATTATTCCTTTTTCAAATGTAGAAGGGCAAGGCAATCGTTCGAGCATTTTTCTGCAAGGTTGCAAGCTAAATTGCTTGTATTGCCATAATCCAGAAACTATTCCTCGTTATACGGAAAATGCGAAATTGGTTAGTTTGCAGTATTTGTATGAACAGGTTATGGAGGCGGTTCCATTTATTCGCGGCGTAACAATTTCAGGCGGCGAACCGACAATCCATCATAAAAAACTTGTTCCGCTCTTTGAGGCTTTACGCTCGCAAGGATTAACCTGTTATTTGGATAGTAGCGGCTTTTTTGAGTTTGATCGTATTCGTTCGTTAATCGATGTCACTGATAAATTTTTATTCGATCTGAAAGGAGAGGGCGCTGGTTTACAAACGCTCTGTTTTGACCGACAAAATCAAACAGGAATCGTGCCACAGCAAGTGATACCGGAACGTTTACACATAAAAAACGATAAACTTGAGCGAAATTTACAAAATCTGACAGCCTTGTTGCCGTTAAATAAAGTGGAAGAAGTGCGGTTAGTTTTTTTAAAGAATTTTTTTGATGCTGAACATTTGGTGGGCAAAGTTTCGCTACTTTTACGAAATTATCCTGATGTGGCATTAAAAATTATCCGTGTGCATAGTAAAGGCGCGCGCGATGAAACTGGGTTATCAACGCATATTCCAAGTGCGGAAGAAACTAATGCATTGGCTGCTTATGCGCGTCAATGTGGAATTAACAAGGTTTTGACTATTTTGTAGTCGCTTACAAGAAAGTGCGGTGAAAATTCGCCGACTTTTTGTGAGAAAACAAGTAGAATAAGCCGATTTTTTTATTAACTTAACCAATCTAGGGGAATCAAATGAGTGTGTTAAGCAGCATTTTGGGAATGGTCGTATTAATCGCTATTGCCGTGTTACTTTCCAATAATCGTAAAGCGATTAGTATCAGAACCGTGCTCGGGGCGTTAGCAATCCAAGTTGGATTTGCCGCCCTTATTTTATATGTGCCGGCAGGTAAACAAGCACTGGGTGCAACTGCTGATGCAGTGTCAGTTGTTATTGCTTTCGGTAACGAAGGTATTAACTTTGTATTTGGCGGTTTAGCTGATCCAAGCAAACCTTCAGGTTTCATTTTTGCAGTGAAAGTATTACCAATTATTGTGTTCTTCTCTGGCTTAATTTCTGTGCTTTACTATCTCGGCATTATGCAAGTGGTAATTAAAGTATTAGGCGGTGCATTACAAAAAGCATTGGGTACGTCAAAAGCAGAATCCATGTCAGCAGCTGCTAATATTTTCGTCGGTCAAACTGAAGCACCATTGGTTGTTCGCCCTTACATTAAAAATATGACCCAATCTGAATTATTTGCCATCATGGTAGGTGGTACGGCGTCTATCGCGGGTTCAGTAATGGCAGGTTATGCTGGAATGGGCGTGCCATTGACATACTTAATCGCAGCGTCATTTATGGCAGCACCAGCTGGTTTATTATTTGCGAAATTAATGTTCCCACAAACAGAACAATTCTCTGATAAACAACCGGAAGACAATGATTCAGAAAAACCAACTAACGTACTTGAAGCAATGGCGAGCGGTGCGAGTGCAGGTATGCAACTTGCATTAAACGTAGGCGCAATGTTAATTGCATTCGTTGGTTTAATTGCATTAATTAACGGTATTTTAAGTGTCGTTGGTGGTTGGTTCGGCTATGGCGACGTAACTTTACAATCTATCTTTGGTTTAGTTTTCAAACCATTAGCATATTTAATCGGTGTAACTGACGGTACCGAAGCGGGTATCGCAGGACAAATGATCGGGATGAAATTAGCGGTTAACGAATTCGTAGGTTACCTTGAATTTGCAAAATACTTGCAACCAGATTCTGCGATTGTATTAACTGAAAAAACTAAAGCAATTATTACTTTCGCACTTTGTGGTTTTGCTAACTTCAGCTCAATTGCAATCTTAATCGGTGGTTTAGGTGGAATGGCGCCAAACCGTCGTAGTGATGTGGCACGTTTAGGCTTGAAAGCGGTAATCGCAGGTACTTTAGCAAACTTAATGAGTGCAACGATTGCTGGCTTGTTCATCGGACTTGGTGCTGCAGCGCTTTAATTCTCGGATAAGTGCGGTGAAAAATGACCGCACTTTTTATTTTTACATTTGAAAAAAGGAAGGAAAATTATGACTCCACATATTAACGCGCCTGAAGGTGCATTTGCTGATGTTGTTTTAATGCCAGGCGATCCACTTCGTGCAAAATACATTGCAGAAACGTTTTTGCAAGATGCAGTAGAAGTAACAAATGTTCGTAATATGCTTGGTTTTACTGGGACTTATAAAGGTCGTAAGATTTCTATTATGGGCCACGGTATGGGGATTCCATCTTGCTCTATTTACGCGAAAGAATTAATCACTGAATACGGTGTGAAAAAAATTATCCGTGTAGGTTCTTGTGGCGCTGTTCGTATGGACGTAAAAGTACGTGATGTGATTATCGGTTTAGGTGCATGTACTGATTCAAAAGTAAACCGTATTCGTTTCAAAGATAACGACTTTGCAGCTATTGCTGACTTCGATATGGCACAAGCCGCTGTTCAAGCTGCAAAAGCAAAAGGCAAGGCTGTTCGTGTCGGTAACTTATTCTCGGCAGATTTATTCTATACGCCTGATGTTGAAATGTTCGATGTAATGGAAAAATACGGCATCTTAGGCGTGGAAATGGAAGCTGCCGGAATTTATGGTGTGGCTGCAGAATATGGTGCGAAAGCCTTAACGATTTGTACTGTGTCTGACCATATTCGTACACATGAACAAACCACAGCAGAAGAACGTCAATTAACATTCAATGATATGATTGAAATTGCGTTGGATTCAGTATTAATTGGTGATGCACAATAATTTCTTATAGTGGATTTAAGAAGTGCTTGAAAAACAACCGCACTTTTTATATAATCCGCACCCATTATGAGCCGTTCGCGGCTCATATTTTTGTGTGGTGCAATGAATGTTGTACTGAAAATTATCGGGGAGCTATTTAATAGCGTTATTACCCAATTAGAGGAAAACTAAAATGGCAAAAAAAGTCCAAGCCTACGTTAAGTTGCAAGTTGCAGCTGGTATGGCAAACCCATCACCACCAGTTGGTCCTGCATTAGGTCAACAAGGTGTGAACATCATGGAATTCTGTAAAGCATTTAACGCTCGTACTGAGAGCTTAGAAAAAGGTTTACCAATTCCGGTTGTTATCACTGTATATGCAGACCGTTCATTTACTTTCGTAACTAAAACTCCACCAGCAGCAGTATTATTGAAAAAAGCTGCAGGTATCAAATCTGGTTCTGGTAAACCGAACAAAGATAAAGTGGGTAAAGTAACTTTAGATCAAGTTCGTCAAATCGCTGAAACTAAAGCAGCAGATATGACTGGCGCGACTATCGAAACCAAAATGAAATCAATTGCTGGTACTGCTCGCTCTATGGGCTTAGTGGTGGAGGAATAATACGATGGCTAAATTGACTAAAAAAATGAAAGCAATCAAAGCTGGCGTAGATTCTACTAAAGCATACGAAATCAACGAAGCGATCGCAGTATTAAAACAATTCGCAACAGCTAAATTCGTTGAAAGTGTTGACGTTGCAGTAAACTTAGGTATCGATCCTCGTAAATCTGACCAAAACGTTCGTGGTGCAACTGTATTACCACACGGTACTGGTCGTGAAGTACGCGTAGCTGTGTTCACTCAAGGTGCTAACGCAGATGCAGCTAAAGCAGCTGGTGCTGATTTAGTAGGTATGGAAGATTTAGCAGAGCAAATCAAAAAAGGCGAAATGAACTTTGATGTTGTTATCGCTTCTCCTGATGCAATGCGTGTTGTTGGTCAATTAGGTCAAGTATTAGGCCCACGTGGTTTAATGCCAAACCCTAAAGTTGGTACCGTAACACCAAACGTTGCTGAAGCAGTTAAAAATGCTAAATCTGGTCAGATCCGTTATCGTAATGATAAAAACGGTATCATCCACACCACTATCGGTAAAGCAAACTTCTCTGAAGTTCAATTAAAAGAAAACCTTCAAGCATTATTGGCTGCTTTAAACAAAGCAAAACCAACTACTGCTAAAGGTATCTTCATCAAGAAAGTAAGCATCTCTACTACTATGGGTGCAGGTGTTGCTGTTGATCAAGCTTCTTTATAATTTAAAGAATTGATAGATTTTAAACCGCACTTTTGAAAGTGCGGTTTTTTATTTCATAAAATTTCTCCATAAGTTTTAAACTTGACGAGAAAGCTGCATTCATTTAAAATTTACCGCCTTAAAATTAGCAAAGATTTAGATTGATTTTTAATCAATTTTGACCTTTTATTGTTTAATTTAACCGTGTTTTTGATAGAAAGCACATCCATACAATGACAAATCCACCGTTATTTGTCGTTGTTTTGCTCAAGTTGTCGTCCTATGTAATTTGAGTTGTCACCCCACTACAGAAGTAAGGTTCAGAGTGCGGTCATTTTAACGGTCATTCACGTCACAGTTAGTTTGTGGCTAGGTCACTGAACAGTTAGCAGAGGAAAACCAATGGGTTACTCCTATTCTGAAAAAAAACGAATTCGTAAAGATTTCGGTAAACGTCCGCAAGTTTTAAATGTTCCTTATTTATTAACCATTCAGTTGGATTCTTTTGATAAATTTATTCAAAAAGATCCTGAAGGTCAGCAAGGTTTAGAAGCGGCATTCCGTTCTGTATTCCCTATTGTAAGCAATAATGGCTATACAGAATTACAATATGTAGATTATCGTTTAGAAGAACCTGAATTTGATGTACGTGAGTGCCAAATTCGTGGCTCAACTTATGCAGCAGGCTTACGTGTAAAATTACGTTTAGTGAGCTACGATAAAGAATCTTCTTCACGCGCAGTCAAAGATATTAAAGAAAATGAAGTTTATATGGGTGAAATCCCATTAATGACTGATAACGGTACCTTCGTAATTAATGGTACTGAGCGTGTTATCGTTTCACAATTACACCGTAGTCCAGGCGTATTCTTCGATTCTGACAAAGGTAAAACCCATTCTTCAGGTAAAGTGCTTTATAACGCACGCATCATTCCTTACCGTGGTTCTTGGTTAGATTTTGAATTCGATCCAAAAGATAACTTATTTGCACGTATTGACCGTCGTCGTAAATTACCGGCAACAATTATTCTTCGTGCATTAGGCTATACCACTGAAGAAATCTTAAACTTATTCTTCGATAAAATTACCTTTGAAATCGCTGGCGATAAATTGTTAATGACTTTAGTGCCAGAACGTTTACGTGGTGAAACAGCTTCTTTTGATATTGAAGCAAATGGCAAAGTTTATGTTGAACGTGGTCGTCGTATTACCGCACGCCATATTAAAGCATTAGAAAAAGATAAAATTTCACAAGTCGTTGTGCCTTCTGAATATATTTTAGGTAAAGTTGCGTCGAAAGATTATGTTGATTTAGAGTCTGGTGAAATTATTTGCCCTGCAAACGGCGAGATTTCTTTAGAGATTCTTGCAAAATTAGCTCAAGCAGGTTACACCACGATCGAAACTTTATTTACTAATGATTTAGATTACGGTCCATATATTTCTGAAACTCTACGTGTAGATCCAACTTATGACAAAATTAGTGCGCTTTACGAAATTTATCGTATGATGCGTCCAGGTGAACCACCAACACCAGAATCTTCAGAAGCGTTATTCAATAATTTATTCTTCTCTGCAGAGCGTTATGATTTATCTGCTGTCGGTCGTATGAAATTTAATCGTTCTTTAGCGATCGCAGAGGGTGAAGGCGCTGGCACTTTAAGCAATGAAGATATTATTGCGGTAATGCGTAAATTAATCGACATCCGTAATGGCCGTGGCGAAGTGGATGATATTGACCACTTGGGTAACCGTCGTATCCGTAGCGTAGGTGAGATGGCGGAAAACCAATTCCGTATCGGTTTAGTGCGTGTAGAAAGAGCGGTGAAAGAACGCTTATCTTTAGGTGATTTAGATGCAATCACACCGCAAGACTTAATTAATCCAAAACCAATTTCTGCAGCAGTGAAAGAATTCTTTGGTTCTTCACAACTTTCGCAATTTATGGACCAAAACAACCCATTATCAGAAGTCACGCACAAACGTCGTATTTCTGCATTAGGTCCAGGCGGTTTAACGCGTGAGCGCGCAGGCTTTGAAGTGCGTGACGTACATAATACCCACTATGGTCGTTTATGTCCGATTGAAACCCCTGAAGGTCCAAACATCGGTTTGATCAACTCACTTTCTGCGTTTGCACGTACTAATGATTATGGTTTCTTAGAAACTCCATATCGTAAAGTGGTTGATGGCCAAGTTACTGAAGAAATCGAATACTTATCTGCAATTGATGAAGCAAACTATATCATTGCACAGGCAAACTCAAATTTAGACGAAAATAACCGTTTTACTGATGCATTTGTTACTGCACGTGGTGAACGTGGTGAGTCCGGTTTATATAAACCTGAAGATATTCACTATATGGACGTTTCGACACAACAAGTGGTATCTGTTGCGGCTGCATTAATTCCATTCCTTGAGCATGACGATGCGAACCGTGCGTTGATGGGGGCGAACATGCAACGTCAAGCAGTTCCAACATTACGTGCTGACAAACCATTAGTTGGTACAGGTATGGAAAAACCAATCGCACTTGACTCAGGTGTTGCGGTTGTTGCAAAACGCGGTGGTATAGTTCAGTACGTCGATGCTTCTCGTATCGTTATTAAAGTAAATGAAGATGAAACCATTGCAGGTGAAGCAGGTATTGATATTTATAACTTAATCAAATATACCCGTTCTAACCAAAATACTTGTATTAACCAAATTCCTTGTGTGAATTTAGGCGATCCAATCAATCGTGGTGAAGTATTAGCTGATGGTCCTTCTACTGATTTAGGTGAGCTTGCATTAGGTCAAAATATTCGCGTGGCGTTTATGCCTTGGAACGGCTATAACTTCGAAGACTCAATGTTAGTTTCCGAACGTGTTGTTCAACAAGACCGTTTCACTACCATCCATATTCAAGAATTATCTTGTGTTGCCCGTGATACCAAGTTAGGTGCAGAGGAAATTACAGCGGATATTCCAAACGTGGGTGAGTCAGCGTTAAGCAAACTTGATGAATCTGGTATTGTTTATGTTGGTGCAGAGGTTAAAGGTGGTGACATCTTAGTAGGTAAAGTAACGCCTAAAGGTGAAACCCAATTAACCCCGGAAGAAAAACTTTTACGCGCAATCTTTGGTGAAAAAGCATCTGACGTGAAAGATTCTTCATTGCGCGTACCAAATAGCGTAACGGGTACGGTAATTGATGTTCAAGTCTTCACCCGCGATGGCGTGGAAAAAGATAAACGCGCACTAGAAATTGAAGAAATGCAATTAAAACAAGCGAAAAAAGACCTTTCTGATGAATTAGAAATCTTGGAAGCCGGCTTGTTCGCACGTGTTCGTAATCTTCTTATCTCTGGTGGTGTTGATGTTGCTCAATTAGATAAATTAGAGCGTACTAAATGGTTAGAACAAACCATTGCAGATGAAGAAAAACAAAATCAATTAGAACAGCTTGCAGAGCAATACGAAGAACTTCGTAAAGAGTTTGAACATAAACTTGAAGTGAAACGTAAGAAAATCATCAAAGGTGATGATCTTGCTCCGGGCGTGTTAAAAGTGGTTAAAGTTTATCTCGCGGTGAAACGTCAAATCCAACCGGGTGATAAAATGGCGGGTCGTCATGGTAACAAAGGTGTTATCTCGAAAATTAACCCAGTTGAAGATATGCCATACGATGAGAATGGTCAACCGGTTGAGATCGTATTGAACCCACTGGGCGTACCATCTCGTATGAACATCGGTCAGATCCTTGAAACCCACTTAGGTTTAGCTGCGAAAGGTATTGGTGATCAAATCAATGCAATGCTTAAACAAAAACAAGAAGTGGAAAAATTACGTGGTTATATTCAAAAAGCGTATGACTTAGGTAATGGCTCACAAAAAGTGGATTTAAGTACCTTCACTGATGAAGAAGTATTGCGTTTAGCTGAAAATCTACGTAAAGGTTTACCAGTTGCGACACCAGTATTTGATGGTGCAGCTGAAGCTGAAATCAAAGAGTTATTAAAACTTGGTGGATTACCAACTTCAGGTCAAATCACTTTATATGATGGCCGTACAGGAGAGAAATTCGAGCGTCCAGTAACAGTAGGTTATATGTACATGCTCAAATTGAACCACTTAGTTGATGACAAAATGCATGCTCGTTCAACTGGTTCTTATAGCCTTGTTACGCAACAACCATTGGGTGGTAAAGCTCAATTCGGTGGTCAACGTTTCGGTGAGATGGAGGTATGGGCACTTGAAGCATATGGTGCAGCTTACACCTTACAAGAAATGTTAACTGTGAAATCTGATGATGTGAATGGTCGTACGAAGATGTATAAAAACATCGTAAGTGGTAACCAACACATGGACCCAGGTACACCGGAATCTTTCAACGTAATTATGAAAGAAATCCGCTCACTTGGTTTAAATATCGAGTTAGACGAAGAGTAATCAGTAGGGGAGTGAAGAGTTTATGGTTCACTCGCCTTACGAAAGAAAAATCGCCGAAGTGCGGTGGAAAACATTGAAATTTTTAACCGCACTTTAAACCTTTAACTCCGACAGGAGAACATTTGTGAAAGACTTAGTTAAGTTTTTAAAAGCACAGTCAAAAACCAGTGAAGATTTTGATGTGATTAAAATTGGGTTAGCTTCCCCAGATATGATCCGTTCTTGGTCATTTGGTGAAGTGAAGAAACCTGAAACCATTAACTACCGTACGTTCAAACCTGAACGTGATGGTCTTTTCTGTGCACGTATCTTCGGGCCTGTAAAAGATTATGAATGTTTATGTGGTAAATATAAACGTTTAAAACACCGTGGTGTGATTTGTGAAAAATGTGGTGTTGAAGTCACTCAAACTAAAGTTCGTCGTGAACGTATGGGGCACATTGAACTTGCATCGCCAGTTGCACATATTTGGTTCTTAAAATCATTGCCGTCTCGTATTGGTTTACTTTTAGATATGCCATTGCGCGATATTGAACGTGTACTTTACTTTGAAATGTACATCGTGACCGAGCCAGGTATGACGGATTTAGAGCGCGGTCAATTATTAACTGAAGAACAATACCTTGACGCTGAAGATCGTTGGCAAGATGAATTCGAAGCGAAAATGGGTGCTGAAGCGATTCAAGATCTCTTAAAAGGTATGGATCTTGAAGTTGAATGTGAAAAATTACGTGAAGAATTACAAGAAACTAACTCTGAAACTAAACGTAAAAAAATCACTAAACGCTTAAAATTATTAGAAGCATTTGTTCAATCTGGTAATAAACCAGAATGGATGGTAATGACTGTATTACCAGTTCTTCCACCAGATTTACGCCCATTAGTACCACTTGATGGTGGTCGTTTTGCGACTTCAGATCTGAACGATTTATACCGTCGTGTAATCAACCGTAACAACCGTTTAAAACGTTTATTAGATTTAATTGCGCCAGATATTATTGTGCGCAACGAAAAACGTATGTTACAAGAATCTGTTGATGCGTTATTAGATAATGGTCGCCGCGGTCGTGCAATTACGGGTTCTAACCGTCGTCCGTTAAAATCATTGGCAGATATGATCAAAGGTAAACAAGGTCGTTTCCGTCAAAACTTATTAGGTAAACGTGTTGACTACTCAGGTCGTTCTGTAATCACTGTTGGTCCGTACTTGCACTTACACCAATGTGGTTTGCCGAAGAAAATGGCATTGGAATTATTCCGTCCGTTTATCTACGCTAAATTGGAAAGCCGTGGTTATGCTACGACAATCAAAGCAGCTAAGAAAATGGTTGAGCGCGAAGATGCGATCGTTTGGGATATTCTTGCAGAAGTTATTCGTGAACACCCAATTCTATTGAACCGTGCGCCAACACTTCACCGTTTGGGTATCCAAGCCTTTGAACCGATCTTAATCGAAGGTAAAGCGATTCAATTACACCCACTTGTTTGTGCGGCGTTCAACGCGGACTTCGATGGTGACCAAATGGCGGTACACGTTCCATTAACGCTTGAAGCTCAATTAGAAGCTCGTGCGTTGATGATGTCAACCAACAATGTGCTTTCACCAGCAAACGGTGATCCTATTATCGTTCCATCACAAGACGTGGTATTAGGTCTTTACTATATGACCCGTGAAAAAGTGAACGGTAAAGGCGAAGGTATGTTATTGCAAGATCCTCGCGAAGCTGAAAAAGCATATCGTACTGGTGAAGCAGAATTACATTCTCGCGTGAAAGTACGTATTACTGAATATGTGAAGAATGAAGTTGGTGAATTTGATGCGAAAACCACGTTAACTGATACAACTATCGGCCGTGCGATTTTATGGATGATTGCACCACAAGGTATGCCTTATTCATTGTTCAACCAAACATTAGGTAAAAAAGCAATTTCTAAACTGATTAACGAAGCATATCGTCGTTTAGGTTTAAAAGAAGCGGTAATGTTTGCTGACCAAATTATGTATACCGGTTTTGCTTATGCGGCACGTTCTGGTTCATCAGTTGGTATTGATGATATGGAAATTCCAGCGAAGAAATATGAAATTATTTCTGCAGCGGAAGAAGAAGTGGCAGAGATCCAAGAACAATTCCAATCAGGTCTTGTGACTGCAGGCGAACGCTATAATAAAGTAATCGATATTTGGGCTGCTGCGAATGAGCGCGTAGCGAAAGCGATGATGGAAAACTTATCTCAAGAAGAAGTCATCAATCGCGAAGGTAATCCTGAAAAACAAGCATCCTTTAATAGTATCTTTATGATGGCTGATTCTGGTGCTCGTGGTTCTGCAGCGCAGATTCGTCAGTTAGCAGGTATGCGTGGTTTGATGGCTCGTCCAGATGGTTCGATCATTGAAACCCCAATTACAGCAAACTTCCGTGAAGGTTTGAACGTATTACAGTACTTTATTTCAACCCACGGTGCGCGTAAAGGTTTGGCGGATACAGCATTAAAAACTGCGAACTCAGGTTACTTAACTCGTCGTTTAGTTGACGTAGCACAAGACTTAGTGATCGTAGAAGATGACTGTGGTACGCACGAAGGTTTAGTCATGACCCCATTAATCGAAGGTGGTGATGAAAAAGTTCCACTTCGTGAATTAGTGTTAGGTCGTGTAGCTGCGGAAGATATTTTAAAACCTGGTACAGAAGAAGTATTAATTCCTCGTAACACGTTATTAGATGAAAAACTCTGTGATGTGTTGGATGCAAACTCTGTAGACAGCGTAAAAGTACGTTCTGTTGTAACTTGTGATACTGATTTTGGTGTATGTGCGAAATGTTATGGTCGTGATCTTGCTCGTGGTCATTTAATTAACCAAGGTGAAGCAGTGGGTGTTATTGCTGCTCAATCTATCGGTGAGCCAGGTACACAGTTAACCATGCGTACGTTCCATATCGGTGGTGCGGCATCTGCGGCAGCGAAAGAATCGAGTGTACAAGTTAAAAACACTGGTACATTACACTTAATGAATGCGAAATTCGTTACTAATGATGAAGGTAAATTAGTATTAACGTCTCGTAATACTGAATTAACTATTACCGATGCATTTGGTCGTACTAAAGAACACTATAAAGTGCCTTACGGTGCGGTGTTAAGCAAAGGTGACGGTCAAGATGTAACGGCGGGCGAAACTATCGCAAATTGGGATCCACATACAATGCCAGTTGTCTCTGAAGTATCTGGTTTTGTGAAGTTCGTTGATATTATTGATGGCTTAACTGTAACGCGTCAAACTGATGAATTAACAGGTTTATCATCAATCGTGGTTCAAGATGTGGGTGAACGTGCTACTGCGGGTAAAGATTTACGTCCAACCATTAAATTAGTTGATGCAAATGGTAACGATATTTTCTTACCTGAAACTGATGTTCTTGCACAGTACTTCTTACCGGGTAAAGCAATCGTAAGTTTAGACGATGGCGCAGCAGTAAAAGTGGGTGAACCATTAGCACGTATTCCGCAAGAATCTGTGGGTACGAAAGATATTACCGGTGGTCTACCGCGCGTTGCGGATTTATTTGAAGCACGCAAACCAAAAGAACCAGCTATCTTGGCTGAAATTTCTGGTATCGTGTCTTTCGGTAAAGAAACCAAAGGTAAACGCCGTTTATTAATTACTCCTTCAGAAGGCGAAACTTACGAAGAAATGATTCCAAAATGGCGTCAGCTCAACGTATTTGAAGGTGAAATGGTGCAACGTGGTGACGTAATTTCTGATGGTGCTGAAACACCACATGATATTTTACGTTTACGTGGCGTGCGTGCAGTAACTGAATACATCGTGAACGAAGTACAAGATGTTTACCGCTTACAAGGGGTAAAAATCAACGATAAACATATAGAAGTTATCGTTCGTCAAATGTTACGTAAAGCAGTAATTACCAAAGCTTACGACTCAGAATTCCTAGAAGGGGAACAAGTCGAAGTTGCTCGCGTGAAAATCATCAACCGTCAACGTGAAGCAGAAGGTAAACCACCGGTTGAGTTTGAACGCGAATTATTGGGTATCACTAAAGCGTCTCTTGCGACTGAATCCTTCATCTCTGCAGCGTCGTTCCAAGAAACTACTCGTGTTCTTACCGAAGCAGCAGTGGCAGGTAAACGTGATGAATTACGTGGCTTGAAAGAGAACGTAATTGTAGGTCGTTTAATCCCAGCGGGTACAGGTTTTGCGTATCATCAAAGCCGAGTTAAAAATCGTCAAAAAGCGGCTGATTTAGCAACATTAGCAGCGGAAGATGTAGCTTCTGCTTTCGCAAGTGATGCTGATATCGCTGATGAATTTGAAATGATCGCAGATGATGCTACACAAAATCTTGCTGCATTATTAAATTCAGAAATGGAAGATTAATTTTCCAAATGAGATGAAAAAAGCCCCGAAAGGGGCTTTTTTATTATAGCTACTCAAAGTTTGGTTATAAAAGTTATATGCTATTTGTATGACGGGAAATAGTTTAAGTGAATGATAAATAGAAAAATCCTCACTATATAATGAATAAATCTGATAAGCAAAATTCAATATATAGGAGGATTGTTATTGAATCACATCTTAAAGAAGAATGTGAGAAAGACCTAAACCGATTAATAAGCAGAAAAGCATGCTTAATAAACCAGGAATCATAAAGCTATGGTTTAAAATATATTTACCAATTTTGGTTGTGCCCGTAGTATCGAAGTCAATGGATGCAATGATTGGACCGTAATTAGGAATAAAGAAGTAACCATTTACTGCCACAAATACACCGATTAATACTGGCGCTGGGATACCTAATGCGATACCAAGTGGGAACAATGTCGCTACTGTTGCACCTTGGCTGTTTACTAATACTGAAAGTACAAATAGCGCGAAAGCAAATGCCCATGGCGCAGTTTCAACTAAGCCTTTCACCATTTCTTTCACTTCAGTCATGTGCGCTTGCATCAATGTATCGCCTAACCATGCAATACCGAAGATTGCAATTACTGCACGCATACCTGCGTGGAATACAGAACCTTTAGTGATTTCAGTGCCATCTGGTTTACAAGTTAAGATAATTAACGCACCAATCGCTAACATAATGATTTCGATAGTGTGTGCCATCCCCATTGGTTTACCATCAAATACTGGACGTAAAGATGGAACCGCACCCATGATTACAACAAGTAATGAACCAAATAAGAATAAAGAAACAGAAATTTTAGCTGTTTTGCTCACTTCTACTTCTTTGACTGAAGTGGTAGAAGCAAAAGTATCTGCATATTTTGGATCATTTAAACGACGTTGATATTCCGGATCATCTTTTAATTCTTTACCCATTTTGTTTACAAATAAACAAGCAATAAAAATACCTAAGATGGTTGAAGGAATAGTTACCATCAATACGTCGCCAAGATGGATGCCTTGAGGTTCAAGGTAAGCCACGACCGCTACAACAGCTGCCGCAATAGGGCTTGCTACGATAGCAAATTGTGATGCGATTACCGCCATTGACATTGGACGTTCTGGACGGATACCGTTTTGACGGCTCACTTCAGCGATAACTGGTAATACAGAATATGCTACATGGCCAGTACCCGCTAAGAAAGTGAATAACCAAGTTACTGCTGGAGCGATAAATGTAATGTGTTTAGGATTACGACGTAAGATTTTGGTTGCGATTTTGATCATGTAGTCTAAACCGCCAGCTGCTTGCATTGCTGCTGCCGCTGCCACTACAGCCATAATCATAAACATAACATCAATAGGTAAACCTGCTGGTTTTAGACCAAAGCCAAAAGAAAGAATAGCAAGGCCTAAACCACCAAATACACCTAAACCGATACCACCTACACGTGCACCCACAAAGATACACAATAATACGATGGCAAATTGTAGTAAGAACATTGCAGACATACTGCCCCCTAAGTTAATTAAAAAAACATCTTTGTTTTATTTGTTAAAACAGCGACTAATATAGCAACAAATAGGTATCGATTCCATAACATGGATCAATAAATTGTAGTCAAAAGTACAGTTATTTCTAGTTTAGTTGTAGAGGTATAATTCAAGGTGTTTAACGTTCATAAGAATTTTTTTGAAAGATAACCCAAGTGCGGTTATACTTGAGCCCTATTTTGACGTACTTGATTAGTAGAGAAAACAATGCAAGAATTTATCCCAATGGCAACAGAGTTTGCTCAAAAACATACTCTTTTAGCGGTTTCTTGGTTTGCGATTTTCGTGATGGTGATTTATACCTTCTATAAAGGCGCAACGAGTAAATTTAAAGTCATCACTCACAATGAGGTGATTCGTTTAATCAACGCGGATGAAGCCATGGTGGTGGATTTACGTAGCCTTGAAGAATTTCAACGTGGTCATATCATCGATAGTATTAATTTACTTCCAAGCGAAATTAAAAATCAAAACATCGGTAAAATTGAACAACACAAAGAAAAAGCAATTGTGTTAGTAGATATTAACGGTGTTTCCGCACCAGCTTCAGCTACACTTTTAGCGAAACAAGGTTTTAACCGTGTATTTGTGTTAAAAGAAGGCATTTCTGCATGGGCGGCGGCAAATTTACCTTTAGTTAAAAAACATAAATAATAAGGAATAGAAAATGTCAGAACAAAAACAAGACGTTGCAGCAACAGAAGAACAACAACCTGTTCTTCAAATTCAACGTATTTATGTGAAAGACGTGTCTTTTGAAGCACCAAATCTTCCACATATTTTCCAACAAGAATGGAAACCAAAACTTGGTTTTGATTTAAGCACAGAAACAACCCAAGTTGGTGATGACTTATATGAAGTGGTATTAAACATTTCTGTTGAAACTACACTTGAAGATAGTGGTGATGTCGCATTTATTTGTGAAGTAAAACAAGCGGGCGTATTCACTATTAGCGGTTTAGAAGATGTTCAAATGGCGCATTGTTTAACTTCTCAATGCCCGAATATGCTTTTCCCTTATGCGCGTGAATTAGTATCTAACCTAGTAAATCGTGGTACGTTCCCTGCATTGAATTTATCTCCAGTAAACTTTGATGCATTGTTTGTTGAATATATGAATCGTCAACAAGCAGAAAATGCAGAAGAAAAATCTGAAGAAGATCAAACTAAACACTAATTAAGTGGTAAAACAAAAGGCAAGCTAGGAATCCTAACTTGCCTTTTTTGTTGTTAAAGTGCGGTCAATTAATAGCTTGAATTGATTAACACTTCTTCACCGTAGCCACCTAAAGTCGGCATTGGTTGATAAGTTGAGTTTGCTGCACGCATTAAACGAATACCACGAATACCCGCTTCTTTAGCTGCTAATACATCATCATCGCTGTCGCCATAGTGAATGCTAACTTTATGCGCAATAATGCCCGGGGTTTTGTTGTATTTAGTTGTGCGTTCACGTCCGCCCATAAATTCAACAGGGTGCATATTTTTAATATCAAACGCTTTTTGTAATACAGGTGTTACACCATCCACGTTCCCTGCAGTACGACCTGTAATAAAATAAATTTGGTCTCCGCGTTCTTGGTGCATTTTGATCAAATCAACAGCGATTTGTTTTGGAATGGAATATTTATCACAACCTGCGTTAACTTCATTCCAGAAATCTTGGTTTTTCAAATAGTCTTGTTTACCTGGAGAATATTTTTGTTGACCATAATAGAAACAAGAGCTGGTGAAAAGTACGGTATCATCAATATCAAAGCTGACATTAATTGGGCCTTTACCTTCTAATTCTTTTTTAATTTGATCTACTGAAATCCAGTGAATTGGTTGCTCTTGCAACATTTCACGCGCATTTGTACCAGATTGTGTATAAGGTTCAGTTTTGCCAGCCATGGCGGGAATCGCAGCGGCAGTTAACAATGCCACTAAAGATAATTTCATTAAATTTTTCATAGAGAATCCTTCTAGGTTGGGTTTAAAATCTGCGTCATAATACGCTTTTTATTGCGTCAATCAATTAGAAGCAATCGTTTTCGATGTTAAAATATGATCATGATCACATTTTTTAATTTCTTTTGATGAATAAATATACAATATATTTTAACTTGAATTCTGATAATTCATCACCATATAACGAAAAACTTTTATTTAATAAAGGATAGAACAATGACAACGATTGTATGTGTTCGTAAAAATGGCAAAGTGGCAATTGGTGGAGATGGACAAGCAACACTTGGTAACTGCGTGGAAAAAGGAAGTGTACGTAAAGTGCGCCGTTTATATAAAGATAAAGTAGTGACCGGTTTTGCTGGTTCTACTGCTGATGCTTTTATTTTACGAGACTTATTTGAGAAAAAATTAGAATTGCATCAAGGACATTTAGTTAAATCTGCGGTGGAGTTGGCAAAAGAGTGGCGTACAGAGCGCTCATTACGCAAACTAGAGGCCATGATGATTGTAGCAAATGACAGCGATTTTTTACTTGTATCAGGTTCTGGTGATGTAATTGAGCCCGAGTTTGATGTGTTGGCTATCGGTTCTGGTGGTAACTACGCAAAAGCTGCTGCACTTGCCTTGCTTAGAACTAAAAATGATTTAACGGCAAAAGAAATCGTCGCGGAAGCGCTAAAAATAGCGGGTGATATCGATATTTACAGTAATCATAACCACGTTATTGAAGAAGTATAAACTTACTCATGTAGGTGTGAAAAGCGCATTTCATATACAAATATGAAATGGTGATCCATGTTAATAAAAGCATTTCTCCTACATTTTCATTATATAAAGGATAATTTATGTCAATGACCCCTCGTGAAATCGTTTCTGAATTAGATGCACATATTATTGGACAAAATGAGGCTAAACGTGCAGTGGCGATAGCATTGCGTAACCGCTGGCGCCGTATGCAGTTAACTGAAGAACTTCGTCAAGAAGTAACGCCTAAAAATATTTTAATGATTGGTCCAACAGGCGTAGGTAAAACAGAAATTGCACGTCGCCTAGCGAAACTTGCTAATGCACCATTTATCAAAGTAGAAGCGACCAAATTTACTGAAGTGGGGTATGTCGGTAAAGAAGTAGATTCTATTATCCGAGATCTTACGGATGTTTCCCTGAAGTTGGTTCGTCAACAAGCGGTAGAAAAAAATCGTATGCGTGCACAAGATGCTGCAGAAAATCGTATTTTAGATGTGTTACTTCCTCCAGCAAAAGATCAGTGGGGAAATGTGCAGGATTCTGACAATGCTAGTACGCGTCAAATCTTCCGTAAAAAACTACGTGAAGGGCAGTTAGATGATAAAGAAATTGAAATTGATGTATCTGCTGGAGTATCAATGGGGGTAGAAATTATGGCACCTCCAGGTATGGAGGAGATGACAAGTCAATTGCAGTCGCTTTTTCAAAATTTAGGTACCGAGAAGACTAAAAAACGCAAAATGAAGATTAAAGAGGCGTTGAAAGTTTTAATTGATGATGAGGCGGCAAAGCTCATCAATCCAGAAGAGCTTAAGCAACAAGCTATTGATGCGGTAGAACAAAACGGTATCGTCTTTATTGATGAAATTGATAAGATTTGTAAAAAAGGTGAGCACTCAGGTGGTGATGTTTCGCGTGAGGGCGTACAACGTGATTTATTACCGATTATCGAAGGTTCTAGTGTGAATACTAAACATGGTATGGTAAAAACGGATCATATTTTATTTATTTGTTCTGGTGCATTTCAAATAGCACGTCCATCTGATTTATTGCCAGAATTACAAGGTCGTTTGCCAATCCGAGTGGAATTGAAATCCCTGACGAAAGAAGATTTTGAGCGTATTTTAACTGAGCCAAATGCATCACTTACATTGCAATATCGTGAGTTAATAAAAACAGAAGGTGTGGAAGTTGAGTTTACTCAAGATGGTATTAGTAAGATTGCAGAATCAGCGTTTAGAGTGAATGAAAAAACGGAGAATATTGGTGCTCGTCGTTTACATACTGTATTAGAGCGTTTAATGGACGGGATTTCTTTTGACGCAAGTGAACGCGCGGGGGAGAAAATTGTGATAGATGAAAAATATGTTTCTGAAGCGTTAAATGACGTTGTTGAAAATGAAGATTTGAGTCGTTTTATTCTTTAAGTATTTTCTTTTCTGATACAAGAAGTGCGGTGAATTTTCACCGCACTTTTTTTTTAAATTAAGAAATTAATTGGTTTTTAATTTGCTCCAATATTTTTCATAAATATCGACAGCTTCACCAACATCACCTTGCATAATCCCTTTTTCTATTTCTGATGCTGGTGGAAATAGTTTAGGATCGTTGGCAACTTCTGGGCTGAGTAATGCTTTGACTCCTTCATTTGGCATAGAAAAGCCCATGCGTTCTACCACAACTTTGGCATTTTCTGGACGAAGTAAGAAGTCAATGAACTTATGCGCGCCTTCAACATTTTTTGCTGTAGTTGGAATCGCATAGTTATCCATCCAGAAAATAGCCCCTTCTTTTGGATACACAAATTGGAGAGATGGATTTTCTTTATGTGCTAAATAAGCAGAACCATTCCAAATCATACCAATTGCAGCTTCACCTTGTACGTAAGGGACTTCTGGCGAGTCAGAGTTAAAGGTCGCTATATTTGGTAAAAGTTTTTCTAAACGTTCATAAGCTGTTTTGATGTCTTCTTCATTAGTAGTATTTGGCGATTTACCATCAAGTAATAATGCTACGTGGAACACTTCACGCGCATCACTGGTCATGAGAACTTTGCCTTTAAATTCAGGTTTCCATAAATCTGCCCAGCTGGTGATGGTTTTAGGATCAATCTCATCAGCATTAACTTCAATACCTGTTAAGCCGTAAACATAAGGTAATGAATATTTATTTTCTGGGTCGAATTCTTTGTTTAATAAATGTTTAGGAATTTGATGAATATTGGTCAATTTACTTTGATCAATCGGTTGAAGCATCTTTTCCTTAATCATTTTATTTACGTAGTAACTTGATGGAAACACCAAATCATAGCCAGAGCCAGTATTCTGAGTAAGTTTGAGTTTCGCGTACATTTCTTCGTTGCTTTCAAAGGTAGAATAAATTACCTCGATGCCAGTTTCTTTAGAGAACTGTGCGACTAAATCAGAAGGTACATAGTCTGTCCAGTTATAGACGTAAAGTTTGTTATTGGCAAAAGCGGAAGCCGCGAAAAGTGCGGTGGTGGAAAGGAAAAGATTTTTGAGTGAGTGAGCAAAGAATTTTTTCAATTTATTGACCTCCGAGGGTTATCGTTCATCATAAAACGCACAAATTTTGCGCGCGCGCAGTATAGCATTTTTTTTGTAAAAGGTTTGACATATTTCCCTTTCGGGGTAAGATTTTGCCAATTTTTTCCTAAGAGATTTTTTATGCTTAATTTTGCCTATCAAGAACACGTTCGCTCTTATTATTTCGACTCTCGTAACCAAGATTTTCAATTCCCACCGCTCACTCAAATTGAACATGCTGATGTATGTGTGATCGGGGCTGGCTTTTTTGGTTTATCTGCGGCATTAGAACTGGCGGAGAAAGGAAAAAAAGTTATTGTATTAGAGGGCGCTCGAGTAGGATTTGGTGCTTCTGGCCGTAGTGGTGGGCAGGCAATTAATGGCTTTGAAGAAGGCATTGATGAATACGTTAAACAAGTTGGCGAAGATAAAGCGCATAAACTTTGGAATATGTCATTAGAGGCCATTGATATTATTGATGAACGTATTGAAAAATATGGCATTCAATGCGATTGGAAAAAAGGCTATGCCACATTGGCATTAAATGAACGCCGAATGAATGACTTAATTGAAATTGAAAAAGAAAGTCATGAGAATTTTGGCTATCAGAATATGCAACTTTGGGATAAAGCTAAATTAAAACAGCACTTAGGCAGTGATATTTATGTGGGCGGCTTATTTGATAGTAACTCAGGGCATTTGCATCCACTTAATTATTGCTTAGGTTTAGCGAAAGCTTGTGTCGATCTTGGCGTTCAGATTTTTGAACAATCTCCTGTAGTGGATATGGTTGAGAAAAATGGTTGCGTTGAGGTTAAAACAGCTAAAAGTGCGGTGATTTCTCAAGACGTTATTTTAGCCACCAATGCTTATATTGATGCGCTCCCGAAATCTATTCACCACGGAATTAATCGTAAAATATTACCTGTAGAAAGTTTTATTATCGCCACAGAGCCGTTAAGCCAAGCGGTTGCTGATTCTGTTATTAATAATGGCATGTCGGTGTGCGATAATAATTTATTATTAGACTATTATCGTTTAAGTGCTGACAATCGCTTGCTCTTTGGTAGTGATTCTAGCTCAGAAAAAGATATGGTCGCGATTATGCGGAAAAATATGTTGCGCGTATTTCCGCAACTTGAAAATGTAAAAATCGATTATGGCTGGGCCGGCCCGATTGATATGACGTTAAATTCAACGCCCCATTTTGGTCGCATTTCTCCGCACATTTATTTTGCCCATGGTTATTCTGGTCATGGTGTGGCTTTGACTGGTCTTGCGGGACGAATTGTAGCCGAGGCGATTTTAGGTGATGATGAACGCTTATCTATTTTTGAAAGTCTGAAAGTCCCTTCTGTTTATGGTGGTCGAATTATCAAAGATCTTGCAACAAAGATTGGTGTGCAGTATTACAAATTTTTAGATCGTTATCGTTAATAATATTCGGAAACACATTTTTCCCGTATAATCGTAGGCACTTTTTTACAGCAGAACGGCATTATGAATAAAAATCAAACCTTAGTTTCTCTTGCTATTTTCACCGCACTTTACAGTCAGCAAAGTATGGCGGATTTACGTGATCAATGTTTAATGGGGGTACCACACTTTACTGGCGAAGTGGTACAGGGGGACTTAAATACCTTACCCGTCTATATTGAGGCTGATGATGCAGAGATTAATCAGCCTACACAGGCCGTATATCAAGGTAACGTAGATGTTAGACAGGGAAACCGCCATTTAATGGCTGATTCTGTTGAAGTGAAACAATCGGGGAATCATCAAGCTCCACAGCGTTTTGCCTATATACGAGGTGGATTTGATTATAAAGATAATCAACTTAATATGCTGGGGAAAAATGCTGATTTTAATTTAGATAGCCATGACGGCCATGCCACAAATGCGGATTATGAATTGGTTGGGCGACAAGGAAGAGGCAAGGCAGAACATATCAATTTACAAAATGATTACCGTGTAATGAAAAATGCAACATTTACCTCTTGTTTACGAGGTGATAATGCCTGGGCGGTAGATGCATCAGAAATCCGTCAATATGTAAAAGAAGAATATGCTGAAATGTGGCATGCGCGTTTTAAAGTGCATGGCGTGCCTGTTTTTTATACCCCTTATTTGCAATTACCAATTGGTGATCGCCGTCGTTCGGGATTATTGATTCCAAGTGGCGGCTCATCTAGCCGTGATGGCTTCTGGTATATGCAACCGATTTATTGGAATATTGCACCGAATTACGATATGACGGTTACGCCTAAATACATGTCGCATCGTGGTTGGCAATTAAATGGTGAATTTCGCTATTTAACCTCTATAGGGGAAGGAAAAGTTGCAGGAGAATATCTAGGCCGTGATCGTTATGATGAATATATTAGTGATAAGCGTAAACGCCATTTATTCTATTGGAATCACAGTTCAAGCTTCTTAGAAAACTGGCGTTTTAATGTAAATTATACTCGAGTGAGTGATAAACGTTACTTTAATGACTTTGATTCACAATACGGTAGCAGCACAGATGGCTATGCAGATCAGTATGCGCGAATCGCTTACTATAAACCTAATTATAATTTCTCGCTTTCAGCGCGCCAGTTCCAAGTTTTTGATGAAAATCTATCTATTGGTCCTTATCGTGCGATGCCACAAATGGACTTTAATTATTACAAACATGATTTAGCTAATGGATGGTTAGATTTTAAATGGTATTCTCAAGCTGTACGTTTTGATAATGACAGTGATCTTATGCCAACGGCATGGCGTTTTCACATTGAACCAAGTTTAGCTTCATCAATGTCAAATGAATATGGTGGCTTGAAAGTAGAAACTAAACTTTATGGCACACGTTATGAACAGAAAAAGGGTTCTGGAGTGAATGCGGAAGAGGTTCAGAAAAACATAAATCGTGTCATTCCACAATTTAAGCTTGATTTACAAACTGTATTAGCTCGGGACACCACTTTCTTAAAAGATTACACTCAAACTTTTGAACCACACATTCAATATTTATATCGCCCTTATCGTGATCAAAGCAATATTGGTTCAAAACAACGTACGAGTGATTATTTAGGATTTGGTTATGATTCCGCATTGGTACAGCAAGATTATTATTCGCTTTTCCGTGATCGCCGTTACAGTGGATTAGATAGAATCTCCTCTGCGAATCAAATGACATTAGGTGGAACAACTCGCTTTTATGATAAAACGGGTGATGAACGCTTTAATTTATCAGCCGGTCAAATTTATTATTTAAATGATTCACGTATTGATGATAACCCCGTAAATAAAACGCCAACATCGTCATCAGCTTGGGCTTTAGAGTCTAACTGGAAAATGAGTGAGCATTGGCGTTGGCGTGGCAGTTATCAATATGATACGAATACGCACGCAACATCGTTAGCGAATACATCATTGGAATATAATCCTGCAAAGGATAATTTAATCCAATTAAATTATCGTTACGCTAGTCAAAATTATATTGATCAAAATTTAGGGCGATCAGCAAATGCTTATCGTCAAGATATTCAGCAGATAGGGCTTGTTACTGCATGGGAAGTTTCAGATAACTGGTCGGTTGTGGGCAAATATTATCATGATCTCGCACTTAAAAAACCTGTTGAACAATATCTTGGTATTCAATATAACACTTGTTGTTGGGCTGCCGGAATTGGTGCAAGACGCTATGTGACAAGCCGTCAACATCAAGATGAGGATTCTGTGCTTTATGATCATGGTATTGGTTTTACCTTAGAATTACGTGGTCTAGGTACAAATAATTACCAAAATGGCATTGATGATATGCTCGAAAAAGGTAAGTTACCTTACATCCGTGCATTTAGTCTTGAATAATCCATTCTAAAACCGATAGCGATTGCTGTCGGTTTTCTCATTTTTTTAAACGAAAGCACTTTCACCAAAAATTAGTATAAATTTCACCGCACTTTCATCTCTTTTATTGACTGATGTCAAGATTTCATTATATTGACAGCTTTCATTCTAACTTATAGGAACAATTTATGGCGCAATCTGCACCAAAGCGTGAAACCTTCTCTGGTCGTAACGCGTTTATTATGGCTGCCATTGGCTCAGCGGTGGGCCTTGGTAATATTTGGCGTTTCCCTTATACCACTTATGAAAATGGTGGGGGCGCTTTTATTATCCCTTATCTTATTGCATTATTAACTGCAGGGATTCCTCTTTTATTTTTAGATTATGCGATTGGGCACCGTCACCGTGGTGGGGCACCATTGTCTTATCGTCGTTTTAGTCCACATTTTGAAGTGTTTGGCTGGTGGCAAATGATGGTGAATGTCATCATTGGCTTATATTATGCCGTTGTGCTTGGCTGGGCTGCAAGTTACACCTATTTCTCAATTAATGGTGCTTGGGGAGATAAACCGATCGATTTTTTCATCGGTGAATTTCTGAAAATGGGCGACATCAAAAATGGGGTGAGTTTTGAGTTTGTGGGAATGGTCACCGGCCCATTAATTGCGATGTGGATTATTGCCCTTGGTGTACTTTCACTTGGTGTACAAAAAGGCATTGCAAAAGTTTCATCGGTATTAATGCCGGTGTTAGTCATTATGTTTATGGCTTTGGTTATTTATTCCTTATTTTTACCTGGTGCGGAAAAAGGCTTAGATGCTTTATTTACACCAGATTGGTCAAAACTATCGAATCCAAGTGTATGGATTGCCGCATATGGACAAATATTCTTTTCTCTCTCAATTTGTTTTGGAATTATGGTGACATATGCTTCTTATCTTAAAAAAGAATCAGATTTAACCGGAAGTGGATTAGTAGTAGGTTTTGCAAATAGTAGTTTTGAAGTGTTAGCAGGCGTAGGTGTTTTTGCTGCATTAGGCTTTATTGCAACGGCACAAGGCCAAGAAGTAAGTGAGGTAGCGAAAGGCGGAATTGGTTTAGCATTTTTTGCATTTCCAACCATTATTAACAAAGCACCATTTGGTGAAGTATTAGGTGTCTTGTTTTTTGGTTCATTGACGTTTGCAGCATTGACTTCTTTCATTTCTGTTATTGAAGTGATCATCTCTGCTATTCAAGATAAGCTGCGTGTTCGCCGTGTGAAAGTAACCTTTATCGTGGGTGTGCCAATGATGCTGGTTTCAGTGCTCTTATTTGGTACGACAACAGGATTGCCAATGTTGGATGTCTTTGACAAATTCGTGAACTATTTTGGTATTGTTGCTGTTGCATTTGTATCATTAATTGCAATTGTGGCAAATGAAAAATTAGGGTTATTGGGCGATCATTTAAATGAAACCTCTTCTTTCAAAGTGGGCTTTTTCTGGCGTTTATGTATTGTGCTGACCACAGGTATTTTAGCATTTATGTTATTTAGTGAGGGGGCCAAAGTCTTCTCTGAAGGATATGAAGGATACCCAAGCTGGTTTGTCAATATTTTTGGCTGGGGAATGGCTATCAGTTTATTAATTGTGGCGTTTATGCTTTCTCGCTTAAAATGGAAAAATGATACCCAATTAATCCTTGATGAAAAAAAAGGAGAGTAAAATGAGTTTGAGTGCAATTATTATGATGATTGTGGCTTTTGGCGTTATTTGGGGTGGCTTTATCTACGCCTTGATGCGCTTACCTAAAGAAAAATAAGGATAGTATTAACCGCACTTTAATTGTGCGGTTATTTTTTAGTTCGCTTGATAATTTAATAACATCAGTTTAACTCATATCATATTATTGGGAGGGGGCATAAAATCCATTCATGCCGTAGGAGGTTATCTAAAAAAGCGAATCTTTACATTAATTTATAGATTTCTTATTCTCATTTCCATTAATGTCATGTAGAATATCTATCCGATCCAATCTTTAACTTGTCTCTACCTAGTTTAGATTATTAATGGGCAAGTTAACTTATTGGAGTGAAGTCATTAATTTTTTAGTTATATTTATCTTTGACAGATAAGTTCCTTTCTTTTTAAGAATAATAAAAATGTCTCATCCTAATAATGTAACATGGAATGTTGCCTATCATTTATTAACCACATATATTGCATTTAGCATATCAAAGAAAATACATTCATTTCACTTATTAACAATCTTAACGAGCTCTAGGTTTAGGTTTTAATCTTTTTAAGATGGAATTTCAGAGTGGAAATTTAAACATTCTGTTATTTCTTATTTCCCTTAACAATATAAAGGTATTTATACGCTTTTCCCGAGCCTTTATTTTTTCACTTATCTCACGCCCGAGAGCGTGCATTTAAATTAATATAGGATTATCAATATGAATCATATCTATAAAGTTATTTGGAATACGATCACACAAACATGGGTTGCAGTTTCCGAACTTAGCCGAGCAAAAGGCAAAACAAAATCAAGTAAAACATTAAGTGCGGTAGTTTTATCGGCAGTTTCTGGAATCCTTATTGCTGGTCAGGCTCAATCTGCTAATACAGTAGGGACCGCTAAAGATAATAGTTCTATTGTATTTGGTATTCAAAGCAATGCTTCTCACGATGCAGTCGCCGTTGGCGGAGAATCAAATGCAAGAGCTTATGAGGATGTAGCAATTGGTTATAAGGCAACTTCAGGAGCTGAGTTAAAAATTGAAAACGGCAAAGAGGTCACCCATTCGTCAAATCAATCTAGCGTCGCAGTAGGTACATACGCCCAAGCTACTCATGTTGCAACAACTGCAATTGGTGCACATGCACAAGCAATCAACAATTTTGCAACTGCCGTAGGTGCTGGAGCAATTGCTGATCACGAAAACGCATCTGCATTTGGTGAAGGAGCTAAAGCACAGGGGACGTATTCAACAGCTTTAGGGAAAGGAGCTATCGCAACAAAAGATTATGCTGTAGCATTAGGTAAAGAAGCATCCTCAACAAATACTTATTCAACATCTATAGGTACAAAAGCGAACGCTACAGGTCAATCTTCATTAGCTATAGGTGGAGCTGCAATAGACTCTCTACCAATCAAAACCAATAAGGAAGGTAAGCAGTATTCTGAATTAGAAGATGGTGTTGGCGCAAAAGCTACGGGGCAAGATTCTGCTGCAATTGGAGCCAGCGCCAACGCTACAGCAAAGGCAGCGCTTGCTGTAGGTAAAATGGCAAATGCGTCTGCTAACTCTACTATTGCTGTTGGCGATCAAGCCCAAGCTTCTGGGGAAAAAGCAACCTCTATTGGTGCTGGCGCTATTGCAAAAAATGAGGGTACTATTGCGATAGGTAATGGAGCTAAAGTGGGTGCAACAAATGGAAATGTTGCGGCAAATAATGGCATCGCTATTGGTACAGAATCCGAGTCAAAAAATGAACAAGCTATTGCCGTTGGTAAAAAAGCAATTGCAGCAGGTAATAACTCTATTGCTTTGGGGAATGCTACTACGACAACTGGAGGTGAGGGGGTTGCCATTGGTAATACAGCAAGTGCATCTCACCACTCTGTAGCCTTCGGCTCCCAAGCTAAAGCTACGGCAGAAGGCGGATACTCCTCTGCATTTGGTAATGAATCAGAAGCTAATAAAGCGGACTCGTCAGCCCTAGGTAATACGGCAAAAGCCTTAGCAAAAAATGCAACATCGGTGGGGGCACACAGTAAAGTAACAGAAACAGCTGAAAACGGTTCTGCATTAGGTCGAAGTGCAAATGTTAGTGCAACAAATGGTACCGCACTAGGAAGCTCATCAAAGGTGGAAGCTGAAAACGGCACTGCTGTAGGTACTAGCGCAACTGTAAGCACAGCAGGCGGCGTAGCATTAGGTCAAGGTTCAAAATCTACTCGAGCTGCATTAGATGGTAAAAACATCACAATTACCTCACAAGGCAACATCGTATCATCAAATCATATTACTGATAAGGATAACAGCCCGGTGAGTGATGTTTATGCCCCAGTTAAATTAATCAATGACTCATCAATCTTAGAAAGAGTAAAAAATACTATTAAAGGTACTGCTGGTGCAGTCTCCCTAGGTAACGACAGCACTACTCGCCAACTCACCAATCTGGCACCAGGTAGTGCAGATTCTGATGCTGTCAACGTGGCGCAGTTAAAGGCTGTTGTGGGTGGTATCGTAAAATATAATGTAACCTCTCCAGATAAATCTATCACTATCGACTCAAAAGATGAAACCACAGATGGAGTTCGTAAAACAACCTTCAATGTAACCATGAACACAACTGCAGTCAAAGATGCAGCTGCATGGAAAATCAAGGCAAATAAAGAGACTGATAATCAAGCCACTAGCGTAAAAGGCGGGGATATAGTTACATTTAAAGCCAAGGATGGTGGCAATAGTGGCGACACAATCAAAATAACTCGCAATGGGAAAGAATTAACCTTTGAAGCAAATTTTGCAACTATCCGCACACCGGGCACAGGCATGGTTAATGTTGACGATACAGTTAAAGACAACTGGCTTGCCAAAGCAAAAAATGTTGCTGAAGCCATCAATGCAAGCGGTTGGATTTTACAAGCAAACGGCAATAAAGTTGGTTTAATAAACCCTGGAAATAAAGTAAATATTGCTACAGATGCTAATAGTGGTATTACCATCACCCCGACAAATGAAAATGCCGATGGCGTATCTACTATCAAATTAAAAGCTAACGTAACAGGTCTTACCGCAGGGAACAATGTCACTATTTCAAGCAAAGATGGCAACTATACCATTAACGCAATAGACACCAACACGCAAGCAAGTGTATCGCCAAAAAGTGGTAGCCCTATTACGGTAACAAAAACAACCACCACTCCAAATTCTCCTGATTATGCAGTCGGATTGAATATTGATGATAAAACACTTGAAATCAAAGGTGGAAAATTAGCAGCTAGAACCCAAGCTCAAGCAATCGAATCTGTTGAGAAAAAAGATGTAGAGGACAATATTGCTGAAGTTGATGTTAAATCTGGAAGCACTAAAGGTGTCGCAAATGCCGTCTACACAGTGGCTGTAACAAAAAGTGCGGTAAAAGATGCTGCCGCATGGAATATTAAAGAAGGATCAGAAACGACTTCTACAGCTGTAAAAGGTGGCGATACCCTTACCCTAAGCGATACAAACACAATTGATGTTGTACACAATGGCAAAGATTTCACATTTAATGCCAAAACTGCAACTATACAAACAGAACAAAAACAAGCTATTACTAAAATTGATGTATCAAATGCAGGCATAACTACTAAAACAACTGGAGGTAACAATACCCCAACGGGACGTTTTGTTGTACCAACAGGAAATGATGCTGATAAACATGCCTTAGCTACTGCTTATGATGTGGCAGATAAAGTCAATCAAACAGGTTGGAATTTATACTCTAATGGACTGTCTCCGACTTTAATCAATCCCGGTGATTACGTCAACTTTAAGTCAGGTAAGGCTACTAAAGCAAATATTGTGACCGAAGCAAGTGAAGGGGCAACGATTAGCTATGATGTAAACGTAGATAACACCACAATAAAAATTGACTCTGATGGTAATAAGCTTGCTGCAAATACTGGGGACGTAGATTCGGTAACAAGCACAGAAGGTAATAGCAAAAAAGGACAAGTTGTAATTCATAAAAACCCACTAGAGCCGTCAAAAACTGATTCAGGTAAACTTGCTACTGTTGATACTGTAGTAAAAGCGGTTAATAACGCCAAATGGTTTACCATAGCAAAAGACTCAGATGACAAGGTTACAGGTGAAACTAAAACCAATGAATCTGAAGGTACTGCAATGGCAGCAGGTGAAACACTAGGTTTAAATGCAGGCAAAAACCTACGTTTAAAACGCGAAGCCAACACAAACAACTTTACTTTTGCTTTGGATAGCAATTTGAAAGACCTTGATAGCGTTCACACAAAAGAAATTAAGTTGGGTGAGAGCAATAACCCTATCAGCATTAAAAATGATGGCGACCGCATCACCTATACGACGAAAGGTGGAGATAACTCCGACGTAACGCACAAGGTAGCAAATCTAGAAGATGAGAAACACATCAAGCCAACAACAGATGGCAACGAATATACTGTTGATGCAAGCGGCAACATTACCATGACCTATGCGGACGGCAACAATAAAGATGTAACAAATACGAAAGCAGTAATCAAAGGTGTTGCTAAAAACGATTTATCCAATATTACTAATGATGGTAAAAAGGCTATTACTACTTTAGGCTCGGTAGTAAAAGCAGGTGACAATGTGTTAGTTGACGAGGATACTGATGCAGTAACAGGTAAAAAAACTTACACCGTGAACGCCGTAACACCTGTGGTTTATACCGATAAGAAAGGCAATCGTGTTTATAAATTTAAGAAAGATGGCGTAGAAAAATTCTATACCAAACCAAATGGCGAGGGTGAAGAAGTCACCAATAAGGATGAGATAATTGCATCATTCTACGACGCCAATAATAGCACCACTGCAGGAGCTATGATTGTGAACAATATTGGTTCGGCAATCAAAAATGCGACTGTTCCAGCGGGTAAGGATGCAAATAACTTCTTAAATAAATTAGAGGTTGCTGCATCAGATACAGGTACACAAAATGCTGCGGTAAATGTTTCTGACTTACACAATACGGCTGACGCATTGCGTAGTAATGAAATCCATATTGCCCCAACGACTGATAAGACCGAGGGTAAAGAGGCAACCCATTACAAATACAATGCTACAACGAAACAAGTTGAAATGACGTATGAAGATGGCAAAGGCAATAAAGTGGCGAACAAAAAAGCTGTGATTGATTTAAGCTCACTGGCTGATTCTGTTCATAATTACGGCTTCAAAGCGAATGCAACAGGTCATCTAGAGACGGGTTCCACCGCTGCTGAAACAGAGGTTGAAAACGGCAAAACCGTCAACTTTGATGCAGGTAAAAACTTAACAGTGACACAAACAGTTGATGGAACATCGAAAAATCACACTTATAGTTTTGCATTAAGTAATAACATAGACCTAACTAACGCAGGCTCTATAACAATGGGTAACACCAAAGTTGACAATGGCGGCATTACCATTAATGCGACCACCCCAGTAGCTGGTGAAACCCGAAAACCAGATGTCACCCTAACCAACACAGGTTTAAGCAATGGTGACAACCACATCACGAATGTGAAGGGTAATCTTCCTGATACGTACAATACAACTGAGGGTGATAAAACCATCACTAAAAAACAGGATGCACCGACATCTATAACCAAAACCAATGCAGCTACTGTGGGTGATGTGCTAAATGCAGGCTGGAACCTTCAAGGTAATGGTAGCGACATTGACTTTGTTAAACCTTATGACACTGTCAACTTTGCAAACGGCACAGGTACAACTGCAACTGTCACCAACATGGATGGCAAAACCACTACCGTGAAATATGATGTAGCTGTTGGCAAAGGCTTAGAAGTGGATGGCGACAATAAAGTTACCGTTAAAACCGATGGTGACACCATTACCGTTGGGGAGGATGGCAAACTCAAAGCAAGCCTTTCAACTGAAAAAGTGAAAGCCGCTACAGGCGACGACAACATTGCAACCGTTACACCAAAAGAAGGTGAAGCAAACACCGAGTTTGGTAAAAAAGGTGCAACCTATGAAGTCGCTGTTACAAAAAGTGCGGTGAAACAAGTTGCCAAAACAGCAGTGAAAGTCGCGGCGGGTGATAATGTGATTGTATCTTCAGCTGACAATCAAGCTGGCGATGAAACCACTTACACTGTAGAAGCGGTAACGCCTGTGGTTTATACTGACAAGCAAGGCAATCGTGTTTACAAAGTGAAAGATGGCAATGGCTATAAATTCACTAAAAATGCAGATGGCACAGGGGCGGTTGTAAACAAATCAGACGTGATTGCATCATTCTACGATGGTAACAGCAGCGCCACTGCAGGCACCATGATTGTGAATAATATTGGTTCAGCAATCAAAAACGTGACTGTTCCAGCGGATAAAGATGCAAATAACTTCTTAAATAAATTAGAGGTTGCCACATCATCTACTGGCACACCAAATGCTGCAGTGAATGTTTCTGACTTACACAATACGGCTGAAGCCTTACGCAGTAATGAAATCCACATTGCTCCAACAAAAGATGCTGAAGGTCAAAACTCGGCAACTCATTACACATACAACGCTGCAACGAAACAAGTTGAAATGACGTATGAAGATGGCAAAGGCAATAAAGTGGCGAACAAAAAAGCCGTGATTGATTTAAGTTCACTGGCTGATTCTGTTCATAATTACGGATTCAAGGCGAATGCAACAGGTAATCTAGAGGCGAGTTCAACCGCTGCTGAAACAGAGGTTGAAAACGGCAAAACTGTCAACTTTGATGCAGGCAAAAACTTAACAGTGAAACAAACAGTTGATGCAACATCAAAAAATCACACTTATAGTTTTGCATTAAACAATGATGTAGACCTAACTAACGCAGGCTCTATAACGGTAGGTGGCACCAAAGTTGACAATGGCGGCATTACCATTAATGCAGCCACTCCAGCAACTGGTGAAACCAAAAAACCAGATGTTACCCTAACCAACACAGGTTTAAGCAATGGTGACAACCACATCACGAATGTGAAGGGCAATCTTCCTGATACGTACAATACAACTGAGGGTGATAAAACCATCACTAAAAAACAGGATGCGCCGACATCTATAACCAAAACCAATGCAGCTACTGTGGGTGATGTGCTAAATGCAGGCTGGAACCTTCAAGGTAATGGTAGCGACATTGACTTTGTTAAACCTTATGACACTGTCAACTTTGCAAACGGCACAGGTACAACTGCAACTGTCACCAACATGGATGGCAAAACCACTACCGTGAAATATGATGTAGCTGTTGGCAAAGGCTTAGAAGTGGATGGCGACAATAAAGTTACCGTTAAAACCGATGGTGACACCATTACCGTTGGGGAGGATGGCAAACTCAAAGCAAGCCTTTCAACTGAAAAAGTGAAAGCCGCTACAGGCGACGACAACATTGCAACCGTTACACCAAAAGAAGGTGAAGCAAACACCGAGTTTGGTAAAAAAGGTGCAACCTATGAAGTCGCTGTTACAAAAAGTGCGGTGAAACAAGTTGCCAAAACAGCAGTGAAAGTCGCGGCGGGTGATAATGTGATTGTATCTTCAGCTGACAATCAAGCTGGCGATGAAACCACTTACACTGTAGAAGCGGTAACGCCTGTGGTTTATACTGACAAGCAAGGCAATCGTGTTTACAAAGTGAAAGATGGCAATGGCTATAAATTCACTAAAAATGCAGATGGCACAGGGGCGGTTGTAAACAAATCAGACGTGATTGCATCATTCTACGATGGTAACAGCAGCGCCACTGCAGGCACCATGATTGTGAATAATATTGGTTCAGCAATCAAAAACGTGACTGTTCCAGCGGATAAAGATGCAAATAACTTCTTAAATAAATTAGAGGTTGCCACATCATCTACTGGCACACCAAATGCTGCAGTGAATGTTTCTGACTTACACAATACGGCTGAAGCCTTACGCAGTAATGAAATCCACATTGCTCCAACAAAAGATGCTGAAGGTCAAAACTCGGCAACTCATTACACATACAACGCTGCAACGAAACAAGTTGAAATGACGTATGAAGATGGCAAAGGCAATAAAGTGGCGAACAAAAAAGCCGTGATTGATTTAAGTTCACTGGCTGATTCTGTTCATAATTACGGATTCAAGGCGAATGCAACAGGTAATCTAGAGGCGAGTTCAACCGCTGCTGAAACAGAGGTTGAAAACGGCAAAACTGTCAACTTTGATGCAGGCAAAAACTTAACAGTGAAACAAACAGTTGATGCAACATCAAAAAATCACACTTATAGTTTTGC
>NZ_JAHKJY010000004.1:0-184527 GCF_018829755.1 Haemophilus sp. SZY H8 | reverse complement strand
TCTTCGACCAAACCCCACCTTTGATTTCTGCTTTCTCCGCGATAATATCGGTGTAATCAGATTGGCTGTTATCCATCCCTTTTTGACCAACCGTCACTTTACCGCCTTTTACGCGATAGCCTTTCAACTCGCCATTTTCTACTTCCGCTTTACCAGTTGTCAGGGTTGTTCGCCCCGCATTAATCACACCACAGCCATCACATTGGATACCACTTGGGTTGGCAATCACCACATCTGCTTTTTTACCTGCCACTTCCACATAACCTTTTAAACGGCTTGGATTAGCGGAATTGACCTCGTTAAGAATGACTTTCGCTTCACCACGAGCAAGATTCGGGTTACCCTGCACCCAGCCCGCCATTTGCGTTTGTGCTGCTTTACGGGCATTGTTTAATACGGCGCCCTTCTCTGCCACATCAAATTGCGAATATTGGTTACGTGATACGCCACCCGCACTTGGTGTTTGAATATTTACTTGCGGTAAACCATTCGCTGTTTGAAGTACGATGGGTTGTTGATTACCCGGTGCAGATTTATCAGCACGAATCGCCATATCTTCTGCATGAACAGAAGGCAAAAAGACGAAGCCCAATGCCAGCATAAGGCTGAAATGAATAGGATTAAGGGAAAGTGCGGTTGAAAATAATCCTGTTTTTTCTTGTTCTGGACTCACATTTTCACTTTGCGCTTTACCTTGAGATTTTGCCAGCTCAGAGACCACCACAAGCTGGTTTAATACACGGCTAAAAATCACTTTATAATGATGTTTATTCATTTTTTTAATTTCCTTTAAAGTTTTAAATTCTGTTTGGTTTTAATCAATTTATTCATCTAAAAGCGTGAGCATTAAAAACGGTAGCTCACATTAAATCCGGTTGTCACATGACTGGTTCTAAATCCTTCCGGTTTTTTAATTGGAACACCTACGAAATAATCATAGTTAATGCCCCATAGTTTGCCGCGAAGTCCAATTGCACCACCCATTAAGCTATCACCAATTTGAAGCTCTTCTTGGCTAGAGTGCACTTTACCTCGGTCAATCCCTAAATAAAGCTCATGTCCCTTATTGGCGATATTCCAACCTAGCTCATTTCGCCATAACCAACCTTTTTCACCGGAAAGTGATAGCTCGCCATCAAATCCGCGTACGGTATAACGACCACCAATACTAAATTTATCTTGTTGTGTTAAAGGTGTGCCGTTCCATTGTCCATTCCAGCTAGTGTTAAAGCGAAAAGGCTGATTGCCGATAGTGAAAGGGTAGGTAAAATCAATGCCTGCCGTAAAAATCTGCATACGGGAAGTCCCTTCGCCAAACTCTTCTTCCGGAGCGGGTAAGGATTTATTCCCACCCGTACCACGTTTATAGTTCGCAAACAGTTGTAATACGGTTTCACCAATGTATTGAGTGTGATTTAAGCCTACTTCCCAACCTGCTGTTCGACGACGCTGTACTTCAATTTCGGTGTCATTGATGTAGTTATGCGATTTTTTCGTCCATAACGCGGCATTCACATAGGTTTTATAAAGACTTCCACGCGATAATAAACGGCTTAAATTCGCTTTCATTTGCTGGCTTTCGCCCGAATAGGTATAAGACTCAAATGCCCCCGCCACCGTTTGGTGATAAGAATATTTTGAACCCGAAAGGGTTAAGAGGTAATTCTTCCAAGGAATAGAATAATAGAGGCTAACATTTTTACTGCCATAATCCCCTTCCGCATCATCGCTATCACGTTTAAAGCTGCGCGTACCGCTGATATAGAACATATCATTAAGTGTTAGCACGTTATCCCAAGAAAACGTGGCTGAACCCTGTAAACGCCCCGTAGCTTTACTGCGTGAATCATCTAAGCCCAAAGTCAAATGAAAAGGTAAGCTTTGCTTATAAGCAATCACCACATCGGTTTCACCTACCGCATCCGTTGGTACTAGCTCCATATTCGCATCAGCGCTCGGTACACGTTTTAAGTTTTCTAAACCTTGTTCAATATTGCGAATATTTAATATATCCCCTTGCGCCAGGGGCATAGCAAACCACAAGGTACCACGAGTAGCAAATGGAATCGCACTTTGGTCTTGTAATTGAATACGGCCTACTTTACCTGGAATCACGGTTAACACGAGCATGCCTGAACGTAAATCCTGTGGCTCCACCACCACGCGTGTAGTGACATATCCCAAATCAATTAAGCGATTTTGAATACGACGAAGTAATACATTAATCCCCTCAGAGCCAATACAAGCAGGCAGCGCAAAATCACGCCCAGCATAAGCAGACTTTAATGTCCAAGAAAATTGGCTTGGTTGGATTAATTTAAGGGAAGAGGCTGATGGATTTTCTTCAGCTTGATAATCGGTCAGCACCAATTGATTGATAGGAAAACATTGCGCTTCATTTTTTGGAAAACCACGAGAGGCTTCTTTTTCACCCTCTAAACGCACATTCGCGGATTGCGTTTGCTGCGCTAAAATAGCCGCATCTTGTTCGGCTTGTTGCCTCTTTTGTTTAGCATCGATTTGTTTTTCTAAATTGGCATTTGGCGAGCTTGGCGCTGAAAAACCAAAAGGTGAAATAAATAATAAACTATAAAGAAAAAAGTGTGAGGATTTTTTCATTGTTACCCTAAAGATAAAGTGATTAATAAATTATGGTTGATAAGATATCAAAATCTATTTAAAAAGACTATAAAGTTTACATCGGTAATTTCTGTTATTTTTCATTAGTTTAAATATAAAAAAATCTACATCAAACTTGTGCTTGATGCAGATAATTTACTTATTGGCTATTAATATAAAATTAACCGCCTAATTGAACAGGCTCAACTTTCCAAATTCTCTCTGCGTACTCTTTAATCGTGCGGTCAGATGAGAAGAAGCCCATATTCACGATATTTTGAATAGTGCTTTCAATCCATTGGTCGCGTTGTTTGTATTTTTCATCTACGGCTTTTTGAGTTTCTACATAACTACGGAAATCAGCGAAAGCTTGATAATAATCGTGGTATTGCAAGCCTTGTAATAATTGATGATAACGTTGAGGATCTTCTGGTGAGAATTTACCCTCAATAATTTGATCCACGACTGTGCGTAATTGAGCATCATTTTGATAGTATTCAAATGATCGATACCCTTCTCGACGAAGTTGCTCAACTTGTTCCACTGTGTTACCGAAAATAAAGATGTTATCTTCACCCACGTTTTCCAAGATCTCCACGTTTGCACCGTCAAGCGTACCGAGTGTCAATGCACCGTTAAGGGCAAATTTCATATTACTAGTTCCAGAAGCCTCTGTACCTGCAAGTGAAATTTGCTCTGAAATATCCGCTGCTGGAATAATTAACTGGGCAAGGCTTACGCTGTAATTTGGAATAAATACAACTTTTAAACGGCCTTTCAAACGCTCATCATTATTGATGACATTAGCAACATCATTAATTAAATGGATCGTTTGTTTCGCAGTATAGTAAGCCGAAGCTGCTTTACCTGCTAAAATAAATACACGCGGTTGCCAATCTTTTTCAGGATGAGCAAGCATTTCATTGTAGCGAGCAATAATATGCAATACATTCAACATTTGACGTTTATATTCGTGAATACGTTTGACTTGAACATCAAATAACGCATGTGGATCAAGTTCAACACCTAATTCAGATTTCACGTATTCCGCCAATTTCACTTTGTTCGCAAATTTAATATCCGCAATCGCTTCTTTAAATGCTTTTTCTTGCGTAAATGGTTTAAGTTTTTCGATTTGACTTAAATCACAACGCCATTCTGAACCAATGTATTTATCGAATAAGTCTGCTAATTGTGGATTCGCAACGGCTAACCAACGACGCGGTGTGATACCGTTTGTCACATTGGTAAAGCGTTCTGGAAAAATACGAGCAAAGTCTGCAAAGGTTGAAGTCACCATTAAATCAGAATGGATTTCTGCCACACCGTTGATTTTGTGTGAACCCACAACAGATAGCCATCCCATACGCACTTTACGTTGATAACCTTCTTCAATCAGTGAAACACGACGAATAAAATCGTTATCCGTGGTGACGTAAGAACGAACATACTCTAAGAAATGATCATTAATTTCAAAAATCATCTGTAAATGACGTGGCAAGATTTTTGCCATCATTTCCACTGGCCAAGTTTCTAATGCTTCTGACATTAAAGTATGACAGGTGTAAGAGAAAATGTTACGCGTCATCTCCCAAGCTTTTTTCCATTCAAAACCTTCATCATCCACTAAAATACGCATTAACTCAGGAATTGCTAAAGCAGGGTGTGTGTCATTTAAATGAATTGCCACCTTATCAGCCAAGTTTTCAAGGCTATCGTGGGTGCGTTTGTGACGGCGTAAAATATCTTGAAGTGATGCAGAGACTAAGAAATACTCTTGACGTAAACGCAATTCGCGACCATTCCAAGTAGAATCATCCGGATAAAGTACGCGTGATAAATTTTTATTTGCGGAGTGTTCTTCTAATGCTGCTAGGTGTTCACCGCGGTTAAAGTCTGCAAGATTAAAGACTTCTCCCGCATGAGCAGACCATAAGCGTAATGTTGCTGCAGAATTGTTTTGATAGCCTGGAATCATTTGGTCGTAAGCAAGTGCGGTCACTTTTTCGGTATCTTGCCAAATGCATTTTTTGCCTTCGAAATGAATGTTTCCACCAAATTCTACGGTAAAGCGTTTAGATGGGCGAATAAACTCCCAAGGTGCACCTTTTTCAAGCCATGCATCTGGGCACTCAACTTGCTGACCATTTTCGATTTTTTGGCGGAACATACCATATTCATAACGAATACCGTAGCCCATACCTGGTAAACCAAGTGTTGCGATAGAATCCATAAAGCACGCCGCTAAACGGCCTAAACCGCCATTGCCCAAGCCAGGATCAACTTCTTTTTCTAAAACTTCTTCTAAATCCACATTTAATTCAGACAAGGCTTCTTGTGCTAATCCATAAATACCTTCTGCAATCATGGCATTAGAAAGCGTACGTCCAATTAAGAATTCCATTGAAAGGTAGTAAACACGGCGAGAATCTTCCGCTCGAGTTTGGCGCGCAGTAGTAATCCAACCCTCTGTTACTAAGTCACGCACAGCGTGAAGTGTTGCGTTAAGCCAATCGCGTTGGCTTGCTTCACGCGGTGATCGACCAATTAAAAAAATAAGCTTATAAACAATTGATTTTTTGATTGCCTCAACAGTCATTTGTGGGCGATTGTATAGGAATGGAGAATCAAAATTATCCATTATCATAAGTAAAACCTCGGTTTGAATGTTAAAAAATTATCTATAATAAAAGAGATGTTGATTTAAAAATTCACGCACATTTCAAAAAATCAATCGAAATAGACCGCTCTTTGTATCCGAGAACCTTTATACCTCTAATAAATTCGGTTCAAATTTTATGCTTATCTTGTCGAAAAACAAGCATAATCACAGAGCTTGCAACAATAATCTACAAACAGACTGTTGCCCTTAACGTTTATAAATAAAACTACAAACGTTCATAAAGCGCACGATATTGTTCTGCTGCTTTACGCCAGCTGAAATCTTGTGTCATCGCATTCGCTCGCAATGCTGACCACACTCTCGGTTTTTGCCAAATATCAAACGCTTGTTGAATGCTTCTGCGTAAATCTTCAGCTGTCGCTTGCTCAAACACAAAACCAGTTGCCGTGCGATCTTTAATATTTTCCGGTGTGCTATCTACCACCGTATCGGCTAAACCACCCGTTTTACGAACAAGAGGAAGGGTGCCATATTGCAAACCATAAAGTTGTGTTAAGCCACAAGGCTCAAAACGGCTTGGCACTAAAATCACATCACCACCTGCCACTAATAAATGTGACAGTGTTTCATCGTAACCAATTTTGACTGCAACATGTTGTGGATAACGTTCAGCAAGCTCACGAATACCTTGTTCAAAGTGCGGTGCGCCAGACCCTAAAATCATCAACTGGCCACCTTGTTTTACAATTTCATCCGCACTTTCAATCAATAAATCCACGCCTTTTTGTTCGGTTAAGCGGGTTACCATCACAAATGCCAATGCATTTTCATCTTGCGGTAAATTAAAATAAGCTTGCAGTTCAGCTTTATTCTGTTTTTTACCTGCCATATGTTTCAATTTGTAACGATGCTGAATATATTGATCGGCATTTGGATGCCAAATATTTTCATCTACACCATTAAGAATCCCTACTAAACGCCCTTGAGATTTTAAGCCAGAAAGTAAACCTTCCAATCCATAGGCAAATTCAGGTGTTGTAATCTCTTTGGCATACGTCGGGCTCACTGCAGTGCTGGCATCGGAGTAAAATAAGCCTGCTTTTAAATAGGAAATCTGTCCAAATAGCTCTAAACCATCAACATTAAACATGCCTGCAGGCAAGCCAATTTCAAATAAATGCTGATAATGAAATTGTCCTTGATACGCTAAATTGTGGATCGTAAATACGGATTTTGCTGGGCGACCTTTATTAAATAAGTAAGCGGCACATAAACCTGCATGCCAATCATGAGCATGAACCACATCTGCACGCCACCAGCTATCTAAACCAGTAGATAATTCAGCGCCAACCCAACCAAGTAAGGCAAAACGTTTATAGTTATCACCATAATCATTATAGTAACAATCGTGATATGGATTCCCCTCACGCGCATATAAATGTGGTGCATCGATTAAATAAACACCTACACCATTATATTCGCCATAACGCAACACAACGTGTCCCGCAAAATTATCAAATTCAGCAACAACTTGTGTATTAGAAATACCTGCAGAAATCGCTGGATAAGCAGGCAATAAAATGCGTGCATCAAGTCCTATTTGATTTTGGGCTTGTGGCAAAGCTCCTAAAACATCGGCTAAACCGCCTGTTTTAAGGAGCGGATAAAATTCAGAGCAAACGTGTAAAACTTTCATTTAATTTTTATTTTCCCTATAAAACATAAATAATGCTCGATCAATTTCCCTCTTTAGAAAAGAGGGGGTTATAAAGTGCGGTCAAAATTAACCGCACTTTTCATCATCAATCTAAATGCTCTTCAGATACGACTTCTTCCCCTTCTAATTTTTTCAGCATTTTCGGGGTAACTAAAATCACTTTACCGGTTGAACTGATACGGAAACGTTTTTTATCTTCTTCTATATTCACACCAATTTCCATGCCATCTGGAATGATGCATTCACGGTCAAGAATACAGTTTTTCAATATACAATTCTTACCGATTTGAACTTGTGGCAATACCACACAATGATCCACTTTTGAAAAAGCATCAATTTTCACGCGATCGAATAGCACGGAATTACTGATAGAGGCATCAGTAATCACACAACCACCGCCAATTAAAGAATTATCGACTGGATGAACATTTGAATTTTTGTAGAAGAATTTTGACGGATAAGCTTGAATTGGATTACCGCGAATTGGCCAACTTTGATCATAAATATCAAGCTGTGGATTTTCAGAGACTAAGTCAATATTAGATTGCCAAAAGCTATCTAATGTACCCACATCACGCCAATAAATTTCACCTTCAGTATTACGTCCCATGCAAGAACGGCTGAAAGGATGCGCATAAAGGGTTTCTTCTGCTAAACATTTTGGTAATACATCTTTACCAAAATCGTGGCTAGTTTGTGGTGTATTGACCTCTCTCTCCAACATTTTATAAAGATAATCCGCATCAAATACATAAATCCCCATTGATGCTAGTGAAATATCGGGTTTACCTACCATTGAAGGCGGATCTTTTGGTTTTTCAACAAAGGCTTTGACTTTTAAATTTTCGTTTACTGCCATGACACCAAATTCATGTGCTTCAGAGCGTGGTACTTCAATGCAGCCCACCGTACATTTTGCACCGCTATTCACATGGTCCATCAACATGACGCTATAGTCTTGTTTGTAAATATGGTCACCCGCCAAGATCAAAACATATTTAGGGCGATAGTGATCACGAATAATCGCCATATTTTGATAAACAGCATCCGCAGTACCACGATACCAAGTTGAATCATCAATTTGTTGGCGTGCGGGAAGCATATCAACAAACTCCCCTTTTTCTTGTGGTAAGAAAGACCAACCTGTTTGCAAATGACGAAGTAAAGAATGTGCTGCGTATTGAGTCACTACCCCAATTCGGTTCAAACCAGAGTTAATACAATTAGAAAGTGCAAAGTCAATAATACGGCGGTTACCACCAAAATAAAGAGCGGGTTTTGCGCGTTTATCCGTAAGTTCATGCAAGCGTGAACCACGTCCACCCGCAAGAATAAGCACCAAAGTATTTTTAACTAAATCATATTTGTTAAGGTCGCCAGCTTTCATAAGGATCTCCATAGTCTTATAGTTATTCGTCACTCAGCATACAAAAGCCCATTGAGCTAAGCTCTGCTTGTTGTGCATCGAGGGTTAAATTATGTGTGCCGATTTGAGGTTTCCATTTTCCATCGGATAAATGAAAAACCTGCCCTTCGGCTTTGGCATTAATCAATAAAAGACAATGCTTATCTAAAACTACTTGTAATGCTTTGGTTTGTTGATTTTGCCAATTGTCAACTGTCATCTGGTTACCGTGAATGTTAAGCCATTGCACATTGTCACCTGACCACCATTGATTCCGGTTTAAACTACCAATTTGCTTACGCGCTGCAATCGTTTGCTTGGTAAGTTCAAATAATTCCTTGTTAAAATTTGCCCATTTCAGCCAAGTAATTTCGTTATCTTGGCAATAGGCATTATTGTTACCATATTGAGTGTTGCCGAACTCATCACCCGCCAAAAGCATAGGTGTGCCATTCGCCAGCAATAAACTCATTAATAATCCGCTTTGTGCAAAAGTGCGGTTATTTTCCACCGCACTTTTTTGCGGCTCAGAAAGGGATTCAGTAGAACCTTCTACCCCATGGTTATAACTGTAATTTTCGTTGCGACCATCACGATTTTCTTCGCCATTCGCTTCGTTATGTTTTTGGTTATAACTCACCAAATCTTGCATGACGAAACCATCATGAGCAGTAATAAAATTAAGCGTTGTGTGTGGCAAGCGATCATTTTTCTTAAATAAATCGCTAGAACCCGCAAAGCGTTCTGCAAATGCGCCAATTTCACCACTTTTCCATAACCAAAAACGGCAAAGATCATCACGAAAACGATCATTCCATTCTGCAAAATAATTTGGGAAATTTCCGACTTGATAACCGTAATGTCCTATATCCCAAGGCTCTACAATCAATTTAATATTTTGTAAACTTGGCTCATTTCTTATGTCAGTAAAAAGTTGAGCTTGTGGATTAAAATCGGGTGTATCACGCCCGAGCACGGAGGCTAAATCAAATCGAAAACCATCAACATGACAGTGTTCAACCCAATAACGTAAACAATCTACGACCCATTTTCGCCCAACATCAGAGGATAAATTGAGCATATTGCCGCAGCCTGTCCAATTGATATAACGCCCTTGATCGTTGCGCCAATAGTAAGTTTGATCATCAATGCCACGCTGGCAGAATGTTGGGTAAGTTTGCTCTGATTCTGCGGAATGGTTAAATACCACATCTAAAATAACTTCAATGCCCTCTTTATGAAACGCCTTCACCATCGCTTTAAATTCAGCTAATGGATTATTTGTTGCCGCATATTTAGGTTCCACCGCAAACATGGCTAAGGGATTGTATCCCCAATAATTTTGTAAGCCTCGTGCCTGTAAGTGCGGTTCATTTATATAAAAATTTACAGGCAGCAATTCCACTGCTGTCACGCCTAATTCTTTTAAATAAGCTAAATTGATAGGATGACTTAAGCCCGCATAGGTGCCCCGTAATTCAGCGGGAATCTTGTCGTTAAGTTGACTAAAACCTTTAACGTGCAATTCATATACAATGGTTTCCGCCCAAGGCGTATTGGGTGCAGTATCATTTTCCCAATCAAAATCTTCAGAAATAATCACCGCTCTTGGCGCAATATGAGCATTATCGCGATGATCATTCATTAAAAACCAAGAACGACTTTCTTCGCTACTTAAATCAGGTTTACCATTCACGGCTTTCGCATAGGGATCGAGCATTAACTTATTCGGATTGGCATATTCACCATTAATGCGGAATCCATATTCTGTCCCAACCTCAACGCCTGCTACAGCTAAATGCCATACATTATTTGTGCGAACCATAGGAAAGCGCGTTTCCTTATCCCCATCAAACAGGCAAAGTTCCACACCACTCGCTGCAGCAGAGAACAGTGCAAAATTAGTCACCTTCACGCCATTCTCGGTAAATATTGAATAGCCCATTGGCGCTGGTTTGCCGTTGTTATAAATCGTAAACATATCTTACAAATTGTATTTCAAATAAACTGTCGCCAATGGTGGAATAGAAATCGAAATAGAATTTTCTCGTCCATGGCTTTCAATTTCTTCACTTGTTACATAGCCGAAATTGCCCACGTTAGAGCCTTGATAATACATAGAATCAGTATTCAGAATTTCTTCATAAGTGCCTGCAACATTTACCCCAATACGGTAATTATGGCGAAGCACAGGAGTGAAGTTGCTGATGACGATAATACGCTCACCATTTGAGCTGCGACGTTCAAAAGCAAATACAGAATTTGCCGCATCATCAACGACAAGCCAATCAAAGCCTTCAGGTGAATAATCCAGTTCAAAGAGCGGTAAGTTTTCTCGGTAAATATGATTCAAGTCTTTTACTAATTTCAATATGCCTTTATGCCAGCCACCACCGATATTTTCATCAAGTAAGAACCAGTCCAAACTTTCTTCGTAATTCCACTCACGACCTTGAGCAAATTCATTACCCATAAAGAGCAATTTTTTACCCGGATGGCCCCACATATAGCCGTAGTAAGCACGTAAGTTCGCAAATTTTTGCCATGCGTCTCCTGGCATTTTATCGAGAAGTGAATATTTGCCATGCACCACTTCATCATGGGAAAGCGGTAGCACAAAATTTTCGCTGTATTGATACATCATCCCAAAAGTCATTTTATTGTGATGATATTGGCGGTAAATTGGGTCAAGCTGCATATAGGCGAGCGTATCGTTCATCCAGCCCATATTCCATTTGAAATTGAAACCTAATCCGCCGTTTTCGCTTGGGTGGGTTACGCCAGCAAAAGAGGTAGATTCTTCCGCAATAGAAATTGCTCCCGCCATTTCACTGTGAATTTTCCAGTTGGTATGTTTTAAAAACTCGATGGCTTCTAAATTTTCACGTCCGCCATATTGGTTTGGAATCCACTCACCTTCCGCACGGCTGTAATCGCGGTAAATCATCGAAGCCACGGCATCCACGCGAATACCATCTACACCAAAACGTTCAAGCCAATACAGTGCATTACTGGATAAGAAATTTTTGACCTCATTACGCCCATAGTTATAAATCAAGGTATTCCAATCTTGATGATAGCCTTCGCGAGGATCTTCATGCTCATATAAAGCCGTGCCATCAAACGCGACTAAACCATGGGTATCACTTGGGAAATGCCCTGGCACCCAATCTAAAATCACGTTGATGCCTGCTTCGTGAGCACGTTTTACTAAACAGCGGAATGCCTCAGGTGAACCAAAGCGACTGGTTGGAGAATAAAGTCCAAGTGGTTGATAGCCCCAAGAACCATCAAATGGAAATTCAGAGAGCGGTAAAAATTCTATATGGGTGAATCCCATATCTTTTACATAAGGAATTAATTCATCAGCAATTTGATCGTAATCTAGCCAAAAATTATTTTCTAAATTACGACGCCAGGATCCTAAATGCACTTCATAAATGGAAATCGGTTGATTCGCTTGATTTGCTTGACGACGTTGTTCCGTCATTTCCACCACATTTGGTAATGCACTGACTTGCGATGCTGTATCAGGGCGAAGTTGCGAACTAAAGGCAAATGGATCGGCTTTCAAACGCAAGTTTCCAAAGCAATCAATCAATTCAAATTTATAAAGCTGACCAAGACAAACTTTCGGTAGGAATAGTTCCCACACACCGCTTTTCGGGTGGAAACGCATTGGGTGGCGGCGACCGTCCCAATAGTTAAAATCGCCCACGATGGAAACCCGTTTCGCATTCGGCGCCCACAAACGGAAATTCACCCCGCTCACACCATCACATTCCATAAAATGCGCACCCAGCACTTCATACGGGCGGAGCATCGAGCCTTCAGAAAGCAGCCATTGTTCTAAATCATCAATCATAGGATGAAAACGATAAGGATCTTCGACTATTTGCGATTCATTGCCCCAAAAAACCTGTAATTGATAAGCAAAAAAATGACGACAATTTGGAATAACACCAACAAAAAAGCCACGCTCATCGACACAATCCAGTTCCGTTATTTCTTTACCACTTTCACGCTCAATCACCACCACTCGATTGGCATCTGGCAATAACGTACGGATTTCAATTCCTCGCTCAGTTTCGTGCATACCAAGCGTAGCAAAAGGATCGCCATTGCTCGCATCAAAAAAACCATCAATAATTGCTTGTGTTACTGCGGTTGTCATATTTACTCCTTATACATTTCGCCCTTGGTTAATTTGCACAAAGAACGTTTTTAAAGCTTCATTGCTAAAAATAAACTCTAACAGTTGAGCAAGTTTCTTACACCAATTTGGGTATTCATTTGAGGTGCCCGGCAAATTAAAACTGATTTCTTGGCTAAGTAAATTTTCTAATTGCACACCAATCAATCGGCTGTTACTTTCCGCTAAATAATGATGAATCATTCGGTTTAAATGATCATGCATCGCCATAGAAAGCGCATCACCTTCATAATGCGGTGGTAAATAATTATCACGATGTAAACTATTTAATAAGGCTTGTTTATCCATGACGCGTTGATCATATTTTTGCTTGAGCACTTCCCCATTCAGAATACCGAGTTGATTAAATAATTCTAAATCACGGCAATGCCAAAAACTTTGTAATGAGGGAACATCATGCGTGCCAATGGTGGCATAAGCATTTCGAGGATAATCAGATATAAGAGGAAATTCGCCATTTCGTTGGGCAAAATACAATACAAAATAAGAGAAAATTTGAAACTCGTTTAATTTCCACCGCACTTCATCAGGCACGGTGCCGAGATCTTCACCAATAATTAAACATTCATTACGTACACTTTCAATGGCAAGAATCGCCATTAATTCATCAAAAGGATAATGAACATAAGCGCCATCAGCCGCGTTTTTTCCTTCTGGAATCCACCACAAACGGAATAAGCCCATAACATGATCGATGCGTAGCACACCGAAATATTGCATATTGGCACGTAGCATATCAATAAATGGTGCAAAGCCACGTGCTTTTAGCACGGTTGGATTATAAGGTGGCAAATTCCAATTTTGCCCGACTGGGCCTAAGGGATCAGGCGGTGCGCCAATAGAGGCATTTACACAATATAAATCAGGATCGCTCCATACATCAGCACTACCACGAGAACTATTCACCGCTAAATCGCCATAAATACCCAACTTCATACCAGATTGTTTACAAAGATTTTGTAATGCGGAAAGCTGTTCTTCCGAAAGCCATTGCAACCAAGCAAAAAATTGAATTTGCTCATGGTGTGTTTTTAATAGGGCTTTTCTTTTTGCCGCACTTAAATGTTGCCATCCCTTACGCCAGCCAAGCCAACCGATGGTATTTTCTTCTACTTGATGGTCGGCATGTTCTTGTAAATCTAATACATTAAATAAGCCCTGCAACAACAAAGGTTCACCTTTATTTTTTAAATAATCGGCAAAGATTGTTCGACGTGTCACAATTTCAGCGGATTGACTACGTTGAAAGAAATCAAACAGGGACTCAAGTGCGGTTAATTTTAAAGCCAGTATTGAAGAATAATCGACGCAATCACTTTCACGTAAAGCAGCAATTTTTGCTTGAATATCCTCACGCTTAAACCAATTTTGCACTGAACGGCAACGCTTAAATTCTGGTAAATCAGGAATTGCCAAATATAAGAAATTCAACCAACGACGAGAGGATGAACTATAAGGACTGGCCCAGTTTGGCACAGCAGGATATGGCAAATGTAATGGATTAATTCCCACATAATCCGCACCTTGTTTTGCACTTTGTTCGATCAAATAAGCTAAATCACCAAAATCGCCAATGCCCCAGTTTTGTTCTGAGCGTAAACTGTAAAGTTGCACATTCACGCCCCACACTTTTTTATTTTTTAATACGGGTGGTTGAAAAGCTGCTTTAGGAGAAATAAGTAAACGAACGCGGTACTCTTCAGTATCGGAAAAAATAGATAATTGATAATAGCCAAAAGGAAGTGGAGGCAAGGAAAGTGCGGATAAATTTGAAAGTGTTTTTTCTAACAGAATAGCATTAGATTCATCAATCAGATGATAACGATATTCATCGGCAGGAGGCAAATCTAGACGATTTAGTCGATAATCAATCGGTTCATTTTCAAATGCAGCCAGTACATCGTCAAACTGTACTTTCGCTTTTGGCGGAGGTTGCAAAAGCTCAACAAAAGTTGAAATCGTCTTTTCATCTGCGAAAATAAGATGTCCATCAATATCATAATGAGAAAGCGCGATACCGCATTTTTCTGCTTTTTGTTTGAGAGAATCCGAGATTTGCATAGACACCACATGACAACTGTATAACTCTTGTTAGGGATTATAACCAAGCTGAAAGTGATGACAACCGGCTTTATTTAAAAGTGTGATCTTCGTCAATAATAAATTCAAACCAATCAATTACATCGCGTTCATGCACACCATTTTTGATTAAAACATCAGCATTTTTTAAGGAATCCGCATGGCCAGAAATGAGTGGATGCCATTCAGGGAGTGTCTTTCCTTCATAAAGCAAACGATAGGCACAAGTATCAGGCAACCAATGAAAATCAGGTAAATTCTTTTTGGTGAGTTTGGTGCAGTCGGTTTCAATTTTAAAACGCTCTGAATAATTACCGCACTTTCCTGTTTCCACATCTAAAAGGTTGCAAGCAATTCGGGTGTAATAAAGTTTTTGGCGTTTTCCTCGCCCTTGAATATATTTGCGATAACAGCATTTGCCGCAGCCATCACATAAGGCTTCCCATTCAGATTCGGTCATTTCAAGCAGGGATTTTGTTTGCCAAAAATTAGGTTCAAGTTGCATACTGGATTGCATAGTAGATACAAATAAAAAGTGCGGTCAAAATCGCATTTATTTTGACCGCACTTGGTTGATTAAAATTAGAAGCCTTCTTTTAAACTTACTGTTAAGTTAAACACCAAATGTTCAGGTCGGCTATCTTTACTATCCGCACAGAAATAACCTTCACGTTCAAATTGATAACCTTTCTCTGCTTCCGCAGCCGCCAAGCTTTGTTCTACAAAACCATGTTTTACCACGAGAGAATGCGGATTTAACACGCTTTCAATATCATCTTCAGCACCTGGATTTGGTACGGTAAATAAGCGATCATACAAACGGAATTCAGCTGGGTGATTATGTGCTGCAGAAACCCAGTGAATGACACCTTTGACTTTACGACCATCAGCAGGATTTTTACCTAAAGTTTCAGGATCGTAAGTACAAAAGATCGTAGTAATTTCATCATTTGCATCTTTTTCGACACGTTCAGCTTTAATCACATAGGCGTTACGCAAACGTACTTCTTTACCTAATACTAAACGTTTATATTGCTTGTTCGCTTCTTCACGGAAGTCTGCGCGATCAATATAAAGCTCTTTCGTAAACGGTAATTGACGCTCCCCTAATTCAGGACGATTAGGGTGATTTGGTGCCGTTAAGGTTTCTTCCCCTTCAAAGTTTTCAATCACAACACGAACAGGATCAATCACCGCCATTGCGCGTGGTGCATTTTCGTTTAAATCTTCACGAATGCAGGCTTCAAGTGCAGAATACTCTACGACGTTATCTTGTTTCGTCACACCGATACGACGACAGAATTCACGTAACGAAGCCGGCGTATAACCGCGACGGCGTAAACCAGAAATCGTCGGCATACGCGGATCGTTCCACCCATCAACAATGCCATCATTCACTAATTTCAATAATTTACGTTTAGACGTTAACGTGCCTTCTAAATTCAAACGAGAGAATTCATATTGATGCGGTAATGGACGCTCAATACTGATATTTTCCAATACCCAGTCATATAAACGACGGTTATCTTGGAATTCTAATGTACAGATTGAATGTGTGATACGTTCGATTGCATCAGAAATACAGTGGGTGAAATCGTACATTGGATAAATGCACCATTTATCACCTGTTTGGTGATGGCTCGCAAATTTAATACGATAAATTACTGGATCACGCATGACCATAAATGGCGATGCCATATCAATTTTTGCACGTAAACTTGCTTTACCCTCTGCAAACTCACCGTTCTTCATTTTTTCAAATAAAGCTAAGTTTTCTTCAATAGTGCGGTCACGATATGGGCTATTTTTACCAGGCTCGGTTAAGGTACCGCGATATTCACGCATTTCTTCTGGAGAAAGCTCATCCACATAGGCTAAGCCTTTTTTGATTAATTCAATAGCATAACCATAAAGCGCATCAAAATAATCAGATGCATAACGCGGTTCGCCTTCCCATTTGAAACCTAACCATTCCACGTCAGCTTTGATGGAATCCACATATTCCACGTCTTCTTTTACAGGATTGGTATCGTCAAAACGTAGGTTACATAAACCTTGGTATTCTTTGGCTAAGCCAAAGTTTAAACAAATAGATTTCGCATGACCGATATGTAAATAGCCGTTCGGCTCAGGCGGAAAACGGGTATGAACGCTTTTATGTTTACCCGAAGCTAAATCTTCATCAATAATTTGAGTAATGAAGTTATGTGTGCGGGTATTTTCCGCATTTTCTAGAGTGTGTTCTGTATTGCTCATAAATTTCTCAATAAATTGAAAATAATTTTCCCATTCTATACGAAAAGTCAGGCGTTGTGAATTTGATCCCAAAACTAACCGCACTTTCTATTTAATAGCTTATGACTTTTTCAGCATTTTTTGTTTAACCGCAAGATTTTTCGTGCAAAAAATAGAATAAATCATTACAATGCCGCCTCTCATGAACAATCGTTCAGTGGTTTGTTTTATAATTGGGTTCGCAAGGGAATAATTTTGTAAAACACAAAAGTGCGGTTAAAATCATCCGCACTTTCCACTCATTTTCGTAAGAAGGAAAACTCAATGTTTAAAATGAAAAATATCACGCTTACTTTGTTGATGTCTAGTGCATTGGTGGGATGTGCCAATATTGGCGATTCTTATCAAGCAAGCCTTGAAGATTACAAGCAATATGAAGAAATTACCAAGCAATATAATGTAAAAGAAAATTGGTGGTCATTGTATAACGATGTGCAATTAAATCGCGTCGTAGAACAAGCGTTAATAAACAACAAAGATTTAGCTAAAGCAGCTGTGGCAGTAAACCGTGCGCTTTATAGTGCAAATTTAGTGGGCGCAAATTTAGTGCCTGCATTTAATGGTTCAACTTCATCAGCGGCACAACGTCGAGTTGATACCAGTGCAAACTCTGCCATTTCACACAAAGGTTCTTTAAATGTGAGCTATACATTGGATCTTTGGCAACGTTTAGCCAATGCCGCTGATGCTGCGGAATGGTCGCACAAAGCAACCGCAGAAGACATGGAATCTGCTCGTTTATCATTAATCAATTCTGTAGTAACAACTTATTATCAAATTGCTTATTTAAATGATGCAATTAGCACAACCAACGAAACGATCAAATATTACACTGACATTGGTAATATTATGCAAACGCGTTTAGCACAGGGTGTGGCAGATGCGGTCAGCGTAGATCAAGCGCAACAAGCAGTATTAACGGCGCGTAATAACAAATTAAATTTTGAAACCCAACGCAAAACGGCAGAACAAACCTTGCGCAATCTGCTAAACTTAAAACCAAACGATGCGTTAAATATCACTTTCCCACATATTATGAATGTGAAAACAGCTGGGGTGAATTTGAATGTTCCTGTATCTGTGATTGCAAATCGTCCTGATGTAAAAGCAGCACAATTCCGTTTAAGTAGTGCATTCAAAAATGCGAAAGCAACTCAAAAAAGCTGGTTCCCAGAGGTTAATTTAGGTGGAAGTCTATCTTCAACAGCAAGTACTGTTGGCACGGCGTTACACAATCCTGTGGCTGCAGGCACGGTCGGAATTAGCTTGCCATTCTTAAATTGGAACACCGTAAAATGGAACGTTAAAATTTCTGAAGCTGACTATGAAACCGCGCGTTTAAATTACGAACAACGTATTACCACCGCTCTCAATAATGTGGATACCAACTACTTTGCATTTACCCAAGCGCAAAGCACATTAAGTAATTTACAGCAAACCCATAGTTACAATCAACGTATCACGCAATATTATCGAAATCGCTATAATGCGGGCGTGTCCGAATTGCGCGAATGGTTAGTTGCAGCCAATACTGAAAAATCATCACAACTTGCAATTTTGAATGCAAAATATCAAGTGTTGCAAAGTGAAAATGCGGTATATAGCTCAATGGCGGGATATTACTCTCGTTAATAAAACTAAACATAGGGCGTTTTTAAACGCCCTTTTTAATATTACATTCCTCATTAAGGTATAAACCTTACCAATAAATATTCCTAAAAATGAAAAAACAACTTACTTTTTATTTTATTCGTCATGGCCGCACTGTTTGGAACGAACAAGGATTAATGCAAGGCAGTGGAGATTCTCCATTAACAGAAGAAGGCATTCAAAGTGCGGTCAAAACTGGGCAAGCTTTACAAAATGTCGATTTTATTGCGGCCTATTCGAGCTGTTTACAACGTACCATTGACACGGCCAATTATATTATTGGCGATCGAAACATTCCCTTATTCCAACATCGTGGATTAAATGAACATTATTTTGGTAGTTGGGAAGGAACAAATGTGGAACTGATCCGACCTTTGCCCGAATTCCAACAAATGATTAATGATCCTGCAAACTATAAAGCTGAATCGAATAGTGGAGAAACCTATGAACAACTAGCCAAACGCGCTATCGTAGCTTTACAAGATATTATTAAGATTCATCAAGAAGGGAATATTTTAGTGGTATCGCATGGCCATACCTTGCGTCTATTGATTGCTTTACTCAATGGCGCAACTTGGCAAAATCACCGAGATAAAGATAAATCAGTATCTTTATTAAATACTGCTATTAGCATCATGCATTATGACAGTGAAAAAGGCTTTAGCCTTAAAAAACTAAATGACACAACGCATTTACAATAGGTAAAAAAAAGCCCCTAAATAATTAGGGGCATCAAAAAGGAATTTATGAATAAAATCTCTAAAGTTTAGCTTTATCAAAGGAATCTCGATAAAACAAGGTCATTATATTGATTAATCTAAAGAATAGCAAGAGAAACCCTTACATTTCTTTACAAATCTTTACAGTTCTTTACATTTTAACATTTCGATAATTACTTGGACCGTCTTTTCCATGCCTTGTAAAGAAACCAACTCGTGTTTACTATGGAAATTATAGCCGCCCGTAAAAATATTGGGACATGCTAAACCTTTAGAGGCTAAAAATGCTCCATCTGTACCGCCTCGAATCGGCTTATGACTTGGTTTAACCCCTACCGCTTTCATTGCTCGATCAGCAAGTTCAATTGATTGAGGAACATTTTTTACCACATCATACATATTTTGGTAGCTATCTTGAATGTCTAACTCAATAGGCTTTTTCAAACCTTTTTTAGCATTAAATTTTTCCACCTGACTTTTAATAAAAGCTTTTCTTTGTGCGAAATTCTGCTCATCAAAATCACGAATTAAATAAGTGAGCTCTACTTGCTCAATATCGCCAGAAAAATCTTCTAAATGATAAAAGCCCGCTTTCCCATCTGTTTTTTCTGGTACTTCATCAACTGGAAAAACTTGCTGGAACTCGCAAGCTAAAGTCAGTGCATTCACCATTTTTCCTTTTGCGTAACCAGGATGAATACTCCGCCCGAAAAACCGCACTTTTGCCGTGGCAGCATTAAAGTTTTCGTATTCTAATTCCCCTACTTCTCCCCCATCAATGGTATATGCCCAATCACAGTAAAACTTTTCCATTGGGAAATAATGGATTCCCAAGCCAATTTCTTCATCAGGCGTAAAAGCAACGCGAATATTGCAATGAGGAATATTCTCTTTTTGAAGAATGGAAAGTGCGGTCATAATTTCTGCAATTCCCGCTTTATTATCCGCCCCAAGCAAAGTGGTTCCATCGGCAACAATCAGAGTCTGCCCGACCAATTTTTGCATAAAAGAATAGTAAACAGGACTAATAAATTCCTCGCCAATACCTAATGCAATATCTCCGCCACGATATTGCTCTATCACTTCAGGGCGTACATTTTTACCACTACATTGCGGAGATGTATCAAGATGCGCAATTAAACCAATGGTTTTCGTTAAGTTAGGATCATTAGCCGGTAAAAATGCGGTCACAACCGCGTATTTACTTACTTGAACATTCTCTAAACCAAGTTGGATGAGCTCTTTTTGCAACTGCATGGCTAACTTCATTTGCCCGACAGAGCTGGGGGAATGCTTCGCATTAGGTTTTGATTGAGTGTCAAAAGACACATAATGTAAAAATCGTTCTAAAAGTTCTGTTTTATCTGTTTGAGAAATCATATTCTCGCTCCTTTTAAAAATATCTTTTTTAGTTTAACGAGAAAAATAGAAAACATCTTGATATATAACAATATTTATAAAATTAATGAAGTAAAATTCATCGAAAGTGCGGGTAAATTTCTTGTTATTTTTATGAACGGCAGTTTTTTTACTTTCTAAGGTATTAAGTCCTTTTAATTATTAACAATTCACTATATCATAGGCGTCTATTTTTATATGTCGCCCCTGCAGTCTTGCAGGTTTTATTTCTACTCAGTACCAAATCATTGGTGAAATTAGGGAGAAAACCAAAGCTAGTGGAAAATCAGCTTCAAAACAAGCCTATTATTGAGCTTCGTTCAATCAAAAAATCCTATGGTTCTAACACCATTATTAACGATTTCAATCTTACAATTAATAACGGTGAATTTGTCACTATTCTCGGCCCTTCAGGCTGTGGTAAAACCACAGTTTTACGCTTACTTGCAGGCTTAGAAGAATTGGATTCAGGTAGCATTATTTTAGATGGTGAAGATATCACCAATGTACCAGCGGAAAAACGTCACATTAATACTGTATTCCAAAGCTATGCGCTATTTCCACATATGACAATTTTTGAGAACGTGGCTTTTGGTTTGCGTATGCAAAAAGTACCAAACGACGAAATTAAACCGCGTGTTTTAGAAGCCTTGCGTATGGTACAGCTAGAAGAAATGGCTGATCGTAAGCCAACCCAACTTTCTGGCGGACAACAACAACGTATTGCCATCGCTCGCGCCGTAGTAAATAAACCAAAAGTGTTGTTACTTGATGAGTCTTTATCTGCATTGGATTACAAATTGCGTAAACAAATGCAAAATGAACTCAAAATGTTACAACGTCAGCTTGGCATTACCTTTATTTTCGTCACCCACGATCAAGAAGAAGCAATTACAATGTCTGATCGTGTTGTGTTGTTGCGTAAAGGTAAAATCGCACAAGATGGTTCTCCACGTGAAATCTATGAAGATCCAGCTAACTTATTCGTTGCTCGTTTCATTGGCGAAATTAACGTATTTGAAGCAACGGTGATTGAACGTAAGTCAGAACAAGTTGTACTCGCGAATGTTGAAGGTCGAGTTTGTGATATTTACACAGACATGCCTGTTGAGAAAGATCAAAAACTTCAAGTACTCCTTCGCCCTGAAGATATTGTGATTGAAGAATTAGATGAAAATGAACATTCTAAAGCGATTATCGGCCACATTGTTGACCGCACTTACAAAGGAATGACATTAGAATCAACTGTAGAATTTGATCATAATGGCATGCGTGTACTTGTAAGTGAATTCTTTAACGAAGACGATCCACATATGGATCATAGCGTAGGTCAACGCGTAGGCATCACATGGCATGAAGGCTGGGAGGTTGTTCTCAACGATGAAGATAATCAATAATAAATTCCAGAAAATTACTGTTGCGATTATCTTCAGTTGGCTCATCTTCTTTGTGTTGATTCCAAACTTATTGGTATTCGCCGTAAGTTTTCTGACTAGAGACGGTAGCGACTTTTACGCTTTCCCAATCACCATTGAAAACTACACAAACTTGTTTAATCCGCTTTATGCACAAGTTGTGTGGAATTCATTGTATATGTCGGGCATAGCTACCATTATTTGCTTATTAGTTGGCTATCCATTTGCTTTCATGATGAGCAAAATTAATCCTAAATATCGACCGCTCTTATTGTTCCTTGTGGTTTTACCATTCTGGACAAACTCGTTGATCCGTATTTATGGAATGAAAGTGTTTCTCGGTGTGAAAGGTGTGCTTAATACCATGTTGATGGATATGGGAATTTTGAGTGAACCAATTCGCATTTTGAATACAGAAATTGCGGTAATCATAGGCTTAGTTTATTTGCTATTGCCATTTATGATTTTGCCGCTCTACTCTGCGATTGAGAAATTAGACGGTCGCTTATTAGAGGCAGCAAGAGATTTAGGTGCAAATGCATTCCAACGTTTCTTCCGTGTTATTTTACCACTAACCATGCCAGGCATCATCGCAGGGTGTTTATTAGTGTTATTACCAGCAATGGGTATGTTCTACGTTGCAGACTTACTTGGCGGAGCAAAAGTATTGCTAGTTGGTAACGTAATTAAGAGCGAATTCTTAATTTCTCGTAACTGGCCATTTGGTTCTGCAATCAGTATTGGTTTAACTGTTCTAATGGCATTGTTGATTTTCGTGTACTACCGCGCGAACAAACTATTGAATAAGAAAGTGGAGTTAGAATAATGAGTCGTTTACTACGTAATGCATTTATGTTTGTGGTATACGCTTATTTGTATATCCCAATTATTATTTTAGTCACTAATTCCTTTAACGAAGATCGTTATGGTTTAAGCTGGAAAGGCTTTAGCTGGAACTGGTACGAGCGTTTATTTAATAACGACACCTTAATACAAGCAGCGATTCATTCGGTAACTATTGCATTTTTTGCGGCTACACTAGCGACTATTGTAGGTGGATTAACTGCAATCGCACTTTATCGCTATCGATTCCGCGGTAAACAAGCGGTAAGCGGTATGTTATTTATCGTCATGATGTCACCAGATATTGTAATGGCAGTATCTTTGCTTGCATTATTTATGGTTGTGGGTATTTCATTAGGTTTCTGGTCTTTATTATTGGCTCATGTGACCTTCTGTTTACCGTATGTGACCGTAACTATCTTCTCTCGCTTAAATGGCTTTGACTCTAGAATGTTAGAAGCAGCGAAAGACTTAGGTGCAAGCGAAGTGACTATTTTACGTAAAATTATCCTTCCTTTAGCATTACCTGCAGTTGTATCTGGTTGGTTATTAAGTTTCACTATTTCACTAGATGATGTTGTGGTTTCATCATTCGTCAGTGGTGTAAGTTATGAAATCTTACCATTGAGAATATTCTCTCTGGTGAAAACCGGTGTAACACCTGAAGTTAATGCTTTAGCAACAATTATGATCGTGCTTTCACTGGCTCTTGTCGTTTTAAGCCAGCTAATTACACGAAAAAATAACCATTAATAAACAAAAGGTTTCACAAACCTTTGAATTTAAAATAGAATACGCCTTGACGCACAATCAAGGCGTTTTTTATGCCTGTCATTCGGCAGGTGGTTTTTTACGACTCTTTACGGAGAACAAACAAAAATGAAAAAATTCGCAGGTTTAATTACTGCAGGCTTAGTAGCTGCAACTTTAACTGCTTGTAATGATAAAGATAGCAAAGCTGAAGCTGCAAAATCTCCGGCTACTGCCAATGACACCGTGTACCTCTACACATGGACTGAATATGTACCAGATGGTCTTTTAGATGAGTTTACTAAAGAAACTGGCATCAAAGTTATCGTTTCAAGCCTAGAATCAAACGAAACAATGTATGCAAAACTCAAAACTCAAGGTGCTGCTGGTGGCTATGATGTGATTGCACCATCTAATTACTTTGTTTCTAAGATGGCTAGAGAAGGCATGTTAATGGAGCTAGATCACAGCAAATTACCTGTTATTAAAGAATTAGACCCTGATTGGCTTGATAAACCTTATGATAAAGGTAACAAATACTCTCTTCCACAATTATTAGGTGCACCAGGTATTGCATTCAATACCAACACTTATAAAGGCGCTCAATTCACTTCTTGGGCTGACTTGTGGAAACCAGAATTTGCAAACAAAGTTCAGTTATTAGACGATGCACGCGAAGTATTCAACATCGCTTTGTTGAAAATTGGTCAAGATCCAAATACTCAAGATCCAGCCATTATCAAACAAGCCTATGAAGAATTATTAAAACTACGTCCAAATGTACTTTCTTTCAATTCCGATAACCCAGCGAACTCTTTCATCTCAGGTGAAGTTGAAGTAGGTCAATTATGGAATGGTTCTGTACGTATTGCTAAAAAAGAAAAAGCACCTTTAGACATGGTATTCCCGAAAGAAGGCCCTGTACTTTGGGTTGATACTCTAGCAATTCCTAAAACCGCTAAAAACCCAGATGGCGCTCATAAACTTATTAACTACATGTTAGGCGCTAAAGCTGCGGAAAAATTAACCTTAGCAATTGGCTATCCAACAGCTAACTTAGAAGCGAAAAAAGCATTACCAAAAGAAATAACTGAAGATCCAGCGATTTATCCACCGGCTGATGTATTAAAAAATAGCCACTGGCAAGATGACGTTGGCGATGCAATTCAATTCTATGAGCAATATTATCAAGAATTAAAAGCAGCTAAATAATTCTAATAAATATAAGTGCGGTTAAAACCGCACTTATACTTAAATCATCTAAATCCGTCTAACCTGCCAAAATGCCTTAGACCAATAAGGATTATTCATTGAAGAATAGACAACTCCCCCTCTGGTGGAAGCATGAAGGAATTTATCTTCTTTTACATAAATTCCCACGTGATAGCCATTAGGGCCTCGTCCAGTTTTAAAGAAAATTAAATCACCAGTTTGAATATCTTCTTTGCGTACATGTTTACCATAATTAGCTTGTTCAGTTGTACTTCTTGGCAAATGAAGATTAAAACGATCGAAGAAAGTTTTCTGCACAAAACCGGAACAATCTACGCCACGACGTGAAACACCACCGAGCACATAAGGTGTACCCGCCCATTCATGTTGTTGTTCGCTCAACATGGCTATGGCCATAATAGGATCACCGATTTGACCTTTATAGTTCATCGCATAATCATCGTTTTGAAAGCTGGAACAAGCGAATAAAAACAGCGAGGCAGTAGCGATTAAAAATGATTTATATACTTTCATACCTTTTCATATGAAAAGTGCGGTAGAAATTCACCGCACTTTTTGTTGCTTACTATTTAGTTTTTTCTACACGAGCACGTAACTTTTGCCCTGGTTTAAATGTTACCACTCGGCGAGCAGAAACTGCCACTACATCTCCAGTTTTAGGATTACGTCCTGGACGTGAAGCTTTATTACGTAATTCAAAGTTACCAAACCCTGATAATTTTACATCATGACCAGATTCAAGTGATACCCGGACTTCCTCAAAAAAGTTTTCTACAACTTTTTTTGCTTCATTTTTAGGTAACTGATATTTTTCAATTAAATTCTCAGTAATATCAATTTTAGTTATCGTAGCCATATTAATCCCTTAATTCAGCATTAAAGCGTTGTTTTACCTCCGCTAATACTGCTGAAATCACTGCATTAATTTCTTCATCTTCAAGTGTTTTTTCATTATCTTGGACAGTCAAGCTAATGGCTAAACTCTTATAGCCTTCAGCGACGCCCACACCTTGATATACATCGAACAAGTTCACTTGCACCAATTTTTCGCCGCCTGCTTGTTTACATGCTGCGATTAATTCCCCTGCTGGTACGCTATCCGCGACGACTAAAGCTAAATCACGACGGTTTGCTGGGAATTTAGAAATTTCTTTTGCTTGCACCACATTACGTGCCGCAATTGCATTCCAAAGAATTTCAAATACAAAAGTTTTGCCATTTAAGCCAAGTTTTTGACTAATAGATGGATGAATTGCACCAATAAAACCAATTTCTTGACCATCTAATTCAATAACAGCTGATTGGCCAGGGTGTAATGCATCAAATTGTTTTGCAACAAAACGAACTCTATTACCACCTTCTGTTAAAGAAAGTACTGATTCTAAATCACCTTTAAGATCAAAGAAATCAACAGACTCTGCTTTGCCTGCCCAATGTTCAGATTTTGCCGTTCCAGTAATCACCGCACTTAAAACAAATTCTTGACGCACGCCAAATTCAGCATTGGCATCTGGTACAAAACGTAATCCTGTTTCAAATAAACGAACACGAGATTGTTGGCGATTTTGGTTATAAAGCACCGCACCTAATAAACCACTCATTAAAGACACGCGCATTACTGACATTTCCACAGAAATTGGGTTTGGCAATACAAGTGCTTCTTGATGTGGATGTAATAAACTTTGAATTTTTGGATCTACAAAGCTATAAGTAATGGCTTCTTGGTAATCAGCATCCACAAGTGCAGTCTTAATTCGAGCTAAATCTAAATCAGATTCTTTATGCTCACGCATGCGGAGATGCGCTAATGGCGCATTGTTTGGAATGCTGTTATAACCATAAATACGCGCCACTTCCTCAATTAAATCTTCTTCGATTTCAATATCAAAACGCCAGCTTGCAGAAGTTACCGTCCAAATATCATTTGCATAAGTAACATCGAAACCAAGACGATGGAAAATTTCTGTTACGCTTTCTGTTTCAATATGATGACCTAAAAGTGCATCTAATTTACTACGGCGAAGTTGAACGGTATTGACTTTAGGAAGATGAGCTTCACTGCTTGCTTCACAAATCTCACCCGCTTCACCACCACAGATTTCAAGCAATAATGCGGTTGCGCGTTCCATTGCTTTACGTGCTAATTCAAAATCCACACCACGTTCAAAACGGTGTGATGCATCCGTATGTAAACCATATTGTCTTGCACGGCCAGCAATAGCTAATGGAGCGAAAAATGCGGATTCTAAAATCACATCTTTCGTTTCGCTATTCACGCCACTGGCTGCACCACCAAAGATTCCTGCCATTGCTAAAGGACCATTTTGGTCGGCAATTAATAAAGTATTTGATTGAAGTTTTGCTGTTGAGCCATCTAATAATACTAATTCTTCACCTTCTTTTGCGAATCGAACTTGAACAGGTTGCGCAACTTTAGCCGCATCAAACGCATGCATTGGCTGACCAAGCTCAAGCAAAATATAGTTAGTAATATCAACAATCGGATCAATAGAACGAATACCACAACGGCGCAATTTTTCTTGCATCCACATTGGCGATTCAGCCTTCACATTAACGTTTTTCACCGCACGCAATAAATAACGCGGGCAGGCTTCTGGTGCTTGTAAATCAATTTGAACTTTATCAGAAATTGTTGCGGGAACCGCTTCAAAGTGCGGTTGATTTACTGGCTGTTTATTTACCACACCAATTTCACGCGCAATACCCGCAATGCTCAAACAATCCGCACGATTTGGCGTTAAGCTAATTTCGATGGCATTATCGTTTAAACCTAAATATTCACGTAAATCTGTACCGATTGGTGCATCAACTGGCAGCTCAATAATACCGTCTGCTTCAACATCAATACCTAATTCAGAAAATGAACAAAGCATTCCTTCTGATGGTTGACCGCGTAATTTCGTTTTCTTAATTTTGAAATCGCCCGGTAATACCGCACCTTCTGTTGCACAAGCGACTTTTAAGCCTTGACGACAATTTGGTGCGCCACACACGATATCCAATAAACGATCACCACCTACGTTCACTTTAGTTACACGTAATTTATCTGCATCTGGATGTTGTGCACATTCCACTACTTCACCAACAACGACACCATTAAATTTACCCGCAACGGTTTCCACGCCATCTACTTCTAAGCCAAGCATGGTAATTTGCTCGCATAATTGCTCGGTGGACACCGCAGGGTTCACCCATTCTCTTACCCACTGTTCACTAAATTTCATTTGTTGTTATCCTTTTAATTCAAATCCGAGAAATTACTTAAATTGTTTTAAGAAACGTAAGTCGTTTTCAAAGAACGAACGTAAATCTGTTACGTTATAACGTAACATTGTTAAACGCTCAACGCCCATTCCCACGGCAAAACCAGAATATTCATTCGGATCAATACCAACGTTACGCAACACATTTGGGTGCACCATACCGCAGCCCAACACCTCTAACCATTTACCGTTTTTCCCCATCACATCCACTTCGGCTGAAGGTTCTGTAAACGGGAAATAAGATGGACGGAAACGTACTTGTAAATCTTCTTCAAAGAAAGCGCGTAAGAAATCGTGCAATAAACCTTTCAATTCTGTGAAATTTGCTTTTTTATCCACATAAAGTAGTTCAATTTGATGGAACATTGGCGTATGCGTTTGATCGTAGTCATTACGATATACACGTCCTGGAGCCATAATGCGAATTGGTGGCTGCATTTTTTCCATAGTACGAATTTGCACGCCAGAAGTTTGAGTGCGGAGTAATAATTCTGGATTAAACCAGAAAGTATCGTGATCGGCACGTGCTGGGTGATGTTTAGGAATATTTAAAGCATCAAAGTTGTAATAATCACTTTCAATTTCAGGGCCATTTTCAACTGAAAAGCCAAGTTCTGAGAAAAATTTTGTTACGCGATTAATCGTCATAGTGACTGGGTGTAAGCCACCTGTTTCAACTTTGCGACCAGGTAAACTGACATCAACACGTTCTTTTTCTAATTTTGCGTTAAGTTCAGCCTGTTCCCACTCCGTTTTTTTTGCATTTAAAAATTCTAACGCAGCTTGTTTTGCTTCGTTAATTTTTGCACCCATAGCCGGACGTTCTTCTGCTGACACATTACGCAATTCTTGCATTAATTGAGTAAAATGCCCTTTCTTACCAAAATATTCGACACGGATTTCATCCAAAGCCGTTAAACTTTTATCCTGAATGGATTCAATCGCTAATTTCGCTTTCTCAACAAGCTCGTTCAGATGTTGCATAGTTTCCCCTGCTTCTCTTTTCTCTATAAAATAAAAAACCGAGTAATGATAATACCAAGTACTTAAAAAGTAAAAGAATAATACGAAAAATCATTGGTTTATCAGATGATAATATTTAAAGTATTTAAATGTTGACTCAAACTCTAAAAACAAAAATTGTGATCATCTTCTCATTTTTAATGTAAAACCAAGTTATATAGTAGGATTTTCATTAACTTAAGCGTATGATAAGCGTTATCATTCTCAAAATTAAGGGGTTTATATGAATGATCCACAAAAACGATATAACACTGCTACTTTATTATTTTTATCTTTAATCGGAATCCTCCCATCTCTTAGCCAAGCTGAGTCGATACGTCAATTAGACACAATTAATGTTAATGCTTCATCAGATGATATAGCATTAAAAGGAAAAGATTCCATTTATAGCAAAAACAACGTAACAGAATATAAAAGCAAAAAAGAAATTGAAACTTATCATTCTCAATCTGTATCTGATTTATTAAGTGGTATTACAGGCGTCTATAGTGGCGATGCGCGTAATGGCGGTGCGATTGATCCAATCATTCGAAGTTCTTGGGGGCAAGGGCGAATTCCTGTATTAGTTGATGATACTGAACAAGCGATTACCGTTTGGCGTGGTTATTCTGGAGTAAGCAATCGTAACTATCTTGATCCATTTTTAGTGAGTGAAGTGAATGTGGAAAAAGGCCCAAATTTAGACCGCACTTTGCGCTCTGGGGCGGCAGGCACGATTCGTATGTCGACGCTAAATCCTAATGAGATCATTAAGCCTGGCAAAAAATGGGGTATTGAACTTAAAACGGAGACAGCCAACAATTCCATTAAGGCTCATCCTTATGAAGGTGTACCTATTGGTCAGGATTATCGACTTGTTTCACCAGACGGGCGTGCAGAATTAGCTGAATGGGCGTTGTATTTTAAAGATGATGATCGGATTAGCCCAAGAAAAAAAGGCAGAAACAAACCTTTACACGATAATGCCGTACGTTTGGCGTTAGCCGCAAAAGATGATGGTTATGAAGTCTTAGGGGCGTATGCTTATCGCAACAAAGGCAATTATTTTGCTGGTAAACGGGGAGGGAAAAAATACGGTGAAGGAACAACTGGCCCGCTTGATTTAGATAAAAACTCCGATGACCCTTATATTCCACTCATTGCTCGAATTTATAAACCGGGTGAAGAAGTACCAAATACATCTTATGAAAGCCGATCTTGGTTATTAAAGGGGAAACTCCACTTTAATAAATATGCTTCACTTTCTGCGAACTTCCGAGACACGCAAATAAATTACGGCGACATTATGCCTTCCCGACTTGGCTATAACTATGCTGCGCGTAATACCGTCACACAATGGCCACTAGCAGATGTAAAACAAAAAACAGGTAATGTTGAGTTTTCCTATAACCCGCCGGATAACAAATGGCTTGATTTAAAAATAGGTGTATGGGCAGTAAAAAATGATACGGCAACTAATACATCGGGCGGCTCACCGGGTGATGTACTTTTTAGTGATTATAATACTCAACTGATTGGTACTTTATCTCAATTTGATCTCGCAAATGAGTTTGGTGATAAAGCCTATGAATTAGATCAAGTGAAAGATCCCGTTGAATATAAACGTATAAAAGATCGTTTTTACGAAATTTTTAATAGCAAAATAAAGGAATATATGAAAAATCCTAAATTTAAAAATATTGATGGGATTTTTAATACTCAACCCGCGCAAGTGCAATTTGCCCGTGATAATCATATGGGAATAACCTTTAGCAATGTCACGGAACTAAGTCCAAAACTTCGTTTAAGTGTCATGACAAATTATCGTCGTGAAACTTTAGACAGTACCAATGTTTATGAACTTTGGGATAAATATCAACTTACTGCATTTAATCAATACGAGACTGATGCTAAAATAGAAGGGGAAAATTATACCTGTGTGGAAGGCGATATACATGGTATTTGCCGAGTATCAAACACTGCTCGTTCAGGAAATCGAAAAGGCAACCGAAATGAATTTAATGCAGGCTTCAAATTTGAATATTCACCAACCGATTGGTTATTACTGACTGCTGGGATGAAATATACCCATTACAAATCTAAAGATCGCGGTTTGCAGGAAAAAATTGCACACTTAAAACAGGAAGAGGTATTAACCGAATCACGTATTCCATTTACAGTAAGAAAATTGAAGCAAGTCGCCCCTAAAATAACACAAGACTATATAAATTTTGAAAGGAAAAATGATTTAATAATTTCACTTCAGGAAAAATTTAAAGAATTATATCCAATACCTGCTGATGATTCACCAGAATTACAAAAATGGCTTGATGATCGTGATGAGTATGTTGTTTCACATGGCGGGACTCCAACCACAGATGAGGAATATGATAGTTGGTCACAGCTCAGTGGTGATAAAGGTGAATGGGATCAATCTGCAACGCAGACCATTTATTGGGAACGAGACGAATATGGTAATTTTTCTGTTGAGCATTTTCCGCTTACGGATGGACGCATTACAAAAGAAATGTTAGAAAAAAAAGTAATCCATCCACAAACTGGGAAAGAAGATTATTTATATGACATTAGTACTGATTTTTCCGGTTCGCCAGAAAAAACACCAGTAACCAAAGAACAGTGGGAAAAAATGAAAAAGGCGGAGCGTAAAGATCACGCTTGGGCACCTTCCTTTAGTGCTACCGCATTTTTAAGTGATAACGCCAGAATTTATGTGCGCTATGATGAAACCAAACGTATGCCGAGTATTTTTGAAGATACCATTGGCTATTCCATTGATATTCTCACGCCGCTCTATAAACGTAAACCGGAACACAGCAAAAATATTGAAGTGGGATATGTGCATGATTTACGTGGTTTCTTCCCAAGTTTACGCCGTGCGGATATTCGACTAAATTGGTACAAAAATACCACGAAAAATATTTTTGACCGTGATATTAATTATGAGATGAAGCAGTTTGATAAACGGATTTTAGAAGGTGTAGAATTATCCGCTCGTTATGATCAAGGTCGAATCTTCGGTGATATCGGTATTAGCTACAACATCAAAAATAAATTCTGCGATAAAAGTTCAGCAATTCGAGATGTTGGTGGTATAGGTGATATACATACATTTGAAGCCTATCCTGAATGCGTTAATGGTGGTAATGAAAACGGCTACTTAAAAAATGCCATTTTGCCGAAATACAGCATTACCTCAAATCTCGGTGTACGTTTCTTAGATGAGCGATTAGAAGTTGGCACCCGTATGGTATATCACACTAATGTGAAAGAAACTCGTAACAAATCTTTACGTGATGCAGGCTGGTTTGCCAATAGCAATAACAACCCACGTTGGCAGCCAGTGTTCTTGGTTGATGCGTATATGAACTACAAAGTGAATGAGAATCTTGCGCTGTCATTGTCTGCGACAAACTTAACTGATCGTTATTATCTTGATCCAATGACTCGTTCATCTATGCCAGCGCCAGGAAGAACCATTAAATTTGGTTTAACAAGTACATTCTAACCATATATGGTTTATCATACTAAAAATGGAATAACGTTATCGCTATTCCATTTTTTCTTATTACCAACAAAATCGTTCATTCACAAAATTTTCTGACCGCTCTTTTTGCCATTTTTCTTTATTGTTTGGATTGGCAAAAAAATGTGCTTGTTCCTGTAAACGTTGAACTAATTTTTCTTCTGCTTCTTTTAACGCTTTTCTACGATCTGCAAATTTTGCGGACAATGTTGGTAAGAAAATAACTTCATAAGGATGCGTAATTGTCCATTTCACCGCATTTTCGGCGGCACGACTTTGTTTATCAAAATTGCAAAACGCATAAGCATTAATAAACTGCCCTACAACATGGCTGAACCCTGTATTATCCTGCACCGTTTGTTTTGGTAAATCCAACACATAAAGTGCGGTAATCAAACGGTTTTGTCCACGATAAAACCAAGTAACAGCTTCATCTCTTAATCCAAAATCGTACGCCCGCGCGGCTAACGTGAACATCGTCATTGGTGAAATGCGAGCCGGATTTTCTTCTACAAATTTCACCGCACTTTCATAACCTTTTATCGTATTTTCACGTAGCATAGGATCGATTTCTTTATGTACAAATACATTTTCTGCTTTTCCATTTTCAGCAGAATAATAAGGTTTAATATAAACATCCACCGTCTTCACTGGTTCTTTGCTAATAGAACTACAAGCCGTAATAAAAAGTGCGGTTATAAAACACAGTATTTTTAACATATGGATTTTCCTTATATAATGCCCAGCAAATTTCACTGCATTGTTATTATGAAAATTCATCTAATCTACAGTAAAACCACATTAGAATTCAATAATGAAACAAGTTTACTCGATCATCTCGAGAAAAATAATATTCATCATGAATATCAATGCCGTAGTGGCTATTGTGGTTCTTGTCGTGTGAAGATCAAAAAAGGCAAGGTATCATATAAAGATACGCCCCTTGCCTTTATTCAACCTGATGAGATTTTATTATGCTGCTGTCACGTAGAAAGTGACATTGAAATTGATTTATAAATTATTTAAATCTAATACATCGGTCATATCAAATAAGCCATTCGCTTTATTTTCTAACCATTTACCAGCACGCACTGCACCATTAGCGAAAGTCATACGACTTGATGCTTTATGGGAAATCTCTACACGCTCGCCGATATCAGCAAACCACACCGTGTGTTCCCCCACCACATCCGAAGCGCGAATAGTTGAAAAACCAATTTCATCGCGTTTACGTTCGCCTGTGATTCCTTCTCGGCAGAAGACTCCGTGAGTTTTTAAATCGCGACCTAAGGTTTTTGCGATATGTTCGCCCATAGAAAGTGCGGTGCCAGATGGCGCATCAACTTTATGACGGTGATGTGCTTCGATCACTTCAATATCGCAATAATCGCCCATCACTTTTGCTGCTTTTTCTAAAAGCTTGAAGACTAAATTCACACCAACACTGAAATTTGATGCAAACACAATAGCAATTTTATCTGAAGCGGTTTTAATCGCCGCTTTACCATTTTCATCAAAACCAGTTGTACCGATCACCATTTTTTTATTATTCGCTACGCAAAATGCAATATGTTCAAGGGTGCCTTCTGGTCGAGTAAAATCGATTAATAAATCGAATTTATCTTTTTGGCTTTCAAGATCGTCTGAAACTGTTACACCAAGTTGACCAATTCCCGCCAATTCTCCCGCATCCGTCCCGACTAAAGATGATCCTTTGCGTTCAAACGCCGCACCTAGTTCTACACCCTCCGCAGAATGAACCGCTTGAATTAATTGACGCCCCATTCTTCCGCCAGCGCCGGCGATTGCAATTTTTAATGTCATTTTACTTCCTTTTTTATTAATGAATTATTTCGTTGATGCCATTATAAACAAGCACACAACCAAAAAATAAAAATACAATACCTGCCATATTATCAATATAACGACTGTATTGACTGTATAAACGCTTGGCAATATTACGTGAAAAAATCAATGAAATCACATAAAAATAACAAAATGTTTCAACCACAATTACCATAAAAGCCAAGATAATTTGCCACATTTCAGTGATATTTACTAAGACAAGCGACATCACGCTACTAAAATACACCACGACTTTTGCATTGGATAAATTCACTAAAAGCCCTTTCACAATTTCTTTTTTAATCGTGGTTTGCTGATTAAATTCAGTATCAGAGTGCGATTCAAATTGAGCGTGTTTTTTACTGCGAGCCATTAAAAAACCGAGATATGCTAAGTAACTACCGCCTAGCAACATAATAACGCCATGTAATGCAGGAATAGTAACGAATAACACCGCCAATCCCAACATAGAAAGCATTCCCCAAAAGGCGATGCCAAGCGTTATGCCTAAAATGCCACAAACTGTATTACGACGAGAGTTACTTGCCGCCATTCGGCTTACATAGAAGAAATCTGGCCCTGGTGTCATTAATCCAAATAAATGCACAATGATTAAATTTAGCATCACAACATCCAATACTGAATAGCAAATACGACAATCACCGCATAAATTGCCGCTAAAACATCATCGACCATAATGCCAAAACCACTTTCTAGTCTTTCGTCAAAATAACGAATTGGGAACGGTTTTAAAATATCGAAAAAGCGGAATAACGCAAAAGCAGTCAAAATCCATTGCCAAGATAATGACGGTATCGACGCTAATACAATAAATACACCGACAAATTCATCCCAAACGATAGAACCATGATCGTGAACCCCCATATCTGCAGTAGTTTTTTGACAAAGGTAGCAGCCGAGCAGAAAACAAAGTGCGGTAAAAATTAAAAAGGTTTTTACGTCTAGTAAAGAAAGTAAAATCACGCCTAAAATTGTTCCAGCCAAACTCCCCCAAGTACCGGGAGCAGGATGAATTAAGCCCGATCCAAAACCAACGGCAAGCAAATGAATAGGATTTAAAAGAGAGATTTTTTTAAGAGGATTATTTTCTGTCATTTTGATTCCTTAAAATGATCGAAACCACTTGAAAAAGTTATATTCACAGGTTTTCCATCCCATAAAAAACGGGTCGAAAAGTCACCGTACTTTTCAATGATTTTACCAATGCAAGTGCAAGGTATGTTCAATTTTTTCAAGCGTAATTCTAATTCATCTTTAGATTCGGGCGGTATGGTAAAACAAAGTTCATAATCTTCTCCACCACTTAAGGCAAATTGTTCCGCTTGAGTGCGATCATATTTATGCAAAATCGCGGATGAAAGAGGTAAAGCAGAAAGTTCAACTTCTGCGCCACATTGACTTCGTTCAAGAATATGCCCTAAATCAGAGATTAACCCATCGGAAAGATCAATGGCAGCATGAGCAATATCAATTAACGCCTGTCCAAGTTCTATTCTAGGTGTGGGTCTAAGATGACGTTGTTGCAGAAAAACATCATCAGAATCAACCGCACTTTTGCTCGATAAAATTTGCGTTAAACCCGCCGCACTATCGCCTAATGTGCCTGAAACATAAATTAAATCACCAACTTGCGCTTTATGCCGACAAATTCCTTTGCATTTTTCGACAAAACCTTGTGCCGTAATCGTAATAGATAAGTTGCCTTTTGTGGTATCACCACCAATTAATGTGACGTTGTATTGTTTTAACGTGTGCAATAAACTTTGACTAAATATTGAAATCCAATTTTCATCTACATTTGGCAAAGTTAATGCCAGAGAAACCCATTTGGGCTGTGCCCCCATTGCAGCAAGATCACTTAAATTTGTTGCAACGGCCTTATAAGCTAAATCTTCAGGTGAAATGATTGGTAAAAAATGTGTATTTTCCACCATTGTATCAGTCGTAATGGCAAGCTGATAATTCTCTGGCACGGAAACCAGCGCACAATCGTCGCCAATAGATAATTGAACTGAATCATCAACTAATATTTGTGGCTGAAAATATCGTTTAATTAAATCAAATTCACCCATTGCCATTTTTCACCTATCTTATAAAAGAAAAGGCACGCGTTAAAAACGCGCGCCATTTTCAATTTAAAAGGATTATTTACGCCCTAATGCTGGTGCGATTTTATCAAGTACGCCATTGATATATTTATGGCTTTCATCTGCACCGAATACTTTTGCCACTTCAATCGCTTCATTGATAACCACTTTATATGGCACATCTAACTCGAAGCGCAATTCATAAACGGCCAAACGTAAAATTGCAGTTTCAATAGGATCAAGCTCATCAAAAGCGCGGTCAATATAAGGCGAAATTGAAAAATCAACGGTTTCAATATTTTCTACTGTTTGACGAAATAATTTACGGAAGTAAGGTTTATCTACCCCATCCATATCTTGATCTAACACAAAGGCTAATTCAACTTGTTCTGCAGTATTGCCAGATACCGCCCAAGAATACAAGGCTTGAACAGTGCATTCACGCGCACGACGACGAGCAGAAGGCTTTTTCACTTGTTTTTGTTCTGTCATGATTTATGCCGCATCAATTTGTTGAATAAGATTAACCATTTCAAGTGCGGTTAAGGCTGCTTCTGCACCTTTATTACCTGCTTTAGTACCAGCACGTTCAATTGCTTGTTCAATATTTTCTGTGGTTAATACACCAAAAGCTACGGGGATTTCAGCATCCATTGCAACTTTTCCTAAACCGCTGCTTGCTTCCCCTGCTACATATTCAAAATGCGCAGTACCACCACGGATAACTGTACCTAATGCCACAATCGCATCAAATTTTTTACTTTCAGCTAAACGACGCGCAACTAATGGCAACTCATACGCACCCGGGGCACGCACGATAGTGATATTTTCATTTTTCACTTGGCCGATACGTTTTAATGCATCAATTGCACCATCTAATAAACTTTCATTAATAAAACTGTTAAAACGAGCAATTGCTACTGCAACTTTTGCATTAGGTGCTGCGACTGAGCCTTCTAAAACTTTCATATTTTTTCCTATTAAAAAATCGCTATCGTTAATTTAGTAGAGAATTCTAGCATAAAAAAACTTTTTTAAAACCAACCGCACTTTTTTATTTTCATTTTAGTGAATTTAGCATAGCATAAGCATTGTTCTCATTTTTATCTATTAAAAGGAGCAATTATGAAATTACGCACTATTGCATTAAGCCTAGCGGTATTATGTGCTAGCTCAACGAGCTTTGCTGGAATGGTTTCAACGTCATCTAATCTTGAGTTTTTAGCCATTGATGGACAAAAAGCATCAAAAGCATTATTAAAAGAAACAAAATCATTTAACATCAATGATACTGAAACACATCAAGTAGTTGTTCGTTTAGGTGATATTGTTGGTTCAGGTTCTAATCAATCTTTATTTGAATCTAGTCCTATCATTGTTACATTCAAAGGTTCCCCAGAAGATATTACTATCTCTGCACCTTCAATCCGTAGCCGCTCCGAAGGTGAAAAATTTAATAGTACACCAACAATTAATATTACTAGCAAATCAGGTAATACTATTGCAGCGAAAGTGGATGTTTTAAAACAAGAGGGTTTATTCCCTAGTGCAAACGTGGTAAACGATCTTTCTACATATAATTCCTCAGGTGCAATCGCATCTGTTGCAGCATTTTCGACTGCAGCAATACCAACCACAATGCCAATTGCTTCTGCAAGCAATGCTAAAATAAACAAAGGGAAAGTTGTTGTTCAAGGTGAGAATGTTGCAGAACAGCAACTTCAATACTGGTTCCAACAAGCAGATAAGGAAACTCAAATACGTTTCTTAAACTGGGCAAAATCCCACAATTAACGCATCATCTCGTTCAAAAAGCTTTGATGTTTGAGTACGCTTATATAGATAATAAAAGTGAGCCTTGCTGCTCACTTTTTCTATTGTAATAAGGATGAATAATGAACAACTGGTTAAATGCTAAAGTGATTGCTGCCATTCCTATTTTTATTGCTGTAAATATTGCCGCAATTAGCGTATGGGCATTTAATATCTCTCAACAGTCTATGCCTTTAATTCTAGGTATTATTGCAGGAGGGTTAGTTGATTTAGACAATCGTTTAACTGGGCGTTTAAAAAATGTCTTTTATACATTGATAGCTTTCTCTATTTCATCCTTTATTGTCCAATTAAATATCGGCAAGCCAATACAATATATTGCCTTGATGACTGCGCTTACATTTATTTTTACTATGATAGGTGCTGTTGGGCAACGCTATAGTACCATTGCATTTGGTACACTAGTTGTGGCACTTTATACTACACTAACCTATACACCTGAAATACATGAATGGTTTATCAACCCTGTCATGATTCTATGTGGTACACTACTTTATAGTGTAATAACACTCATTGTCTATTTATTCTTTCCAAATCGTCCCGTACAAGAAAGTGTTGCTAAAGCTTTCTGTGCGCTAGGTGATTACTTAGATGCCAAATCTTATTTTTTTGATCCCGATGAAATAAATGAAATAGAAAAAAAACATCTTAATTTCGCTATGAAAAATGCAAATGTAGTTTCTGCATTTAATATTGTTCGTACAGCACTATTCTATCGTATTCGTGGTCAACATCGACATCCTCGCACACAACGAATGCTCCGCTATTATTTTGCTGCGCAAGATATCCATGAACGTGTAAATTCTACTCATTTTGATTATCAGCAAATTACTGAAAAACTAAAAAATACAGACTTAATTTTTCGTATTCAGCGCTTACTAGAATTACAAGCACAATCTTGCCGAGAAGTAACAACGAGTTTACGCCAAAATAAAAACTATCAATTCAATGAACGAGTTGAGCGCGCACTATCGGGGACATTGCACTCATTCCAGCTATATCGAGAACAACACATCCACGATAAAGATCAGCTTATTGAGATTCAGACCCTACTAGACAACTTGCAAAGTATTAACTGGCAACTTCGACAACTTACTCAAGAAACAGATGATGCTGATCATTTAGCAAGAATTCATACGGATCAAATTACAGGCTTAAAAAATATCTCTACTGCAATTTTTAGCCACTTTACCTTTGAATCTCAACTCTTCCGCCATGCAATACGTTTATCGATAGTGGTTTTTTTATGCTGTGTCATCGTAGAGTTTTTCCAATTTAATCTTGGTTATTGGATTTTACTCACCGCTGTCTTTGTCTGCCAACCAAACTATTCTGCCACCAAAACACGTTTACGCCAGCGGATTATCGGCACTTTTCTTGGCGTGGTAATAGGATCGCTTTTACCCTATTTTAATCCAACCTTAGAACTTAAGCTGGGTCTTGTAGTCCTTACTAGTACACTATTTTTCTTCTTTCGCAGTAATAATTACAGCTTCTCTACCTTTTTTATCACATTACAGGTCTTGTTAAGCTTTGATGTTATGGGTTTTAATACTTCAGCTGCACTCATGCCTCGTTTGTTTGATACATTACTAGGTTCGGCTATCTCATGGTTTGCTGTTTCTTATTTATGGCCTGATTGGAAATATTTACAATTAGATAAAGTTAGCCATAAAGCGGTTCAAAGTGATGCAACTTATCTTTTACATATTATTAGTCAACTACAATTTGGTAAAAGTGATGATCTAAAGTATCGCATTGCTCGTCGTAATGCACATCAATATGCAGCAGCACTTAGTACAACGCTTTCAAACATGAATAATGAACCTGAAAAATACAAAGCATTTTTACAACAAGGGTTTGATTTACTTAAACTGAATTATTCCTTATTAAGTTATATTTCTGCGCTAGGTTCCTATCGTGAAAAAATGAATACTCTACAACAAACTACACAATTTTTATCTGGTTTCTATCCTGTTGCCAAAAAAATTATTTATTCTCTTGAAAATATCGAAAAAATACCGCCAGATATATTTGCTAAACTCCAAAAAAACATTGAAACCCACCTAAAGGAGTTAGAGAAACAAGAAATGACAGAACAAGATCGCACAGCATTTAGCTTGCCTTATCAGCAACTAAATTTAATCACACAATTATTGCCCGCTTTTTATGGTTATTTTCACAAAGAATACTGATAAATAGTAGGGTTATCCGCATTTAAAAATACCTATTGTTCTTCAATTCATAAATAGCGATAATACTTCCCTACATAAAAGGCAAAGAAAAATGACAAATTATATTTTATTGATTATCGGTACTGCATTAATTAACAACTTTGTACTTGTAAAGTTCTTAGGACTATGCCCGTTTATGGGGGTATCAAAGAAAATTGAAACCGCAGTAGGTATGGGACTAGCAACAATGTTTGTATTAACCGTCGCCTCCCTTTGCGCATATTTAGTTGATCATTATATTCTTGTTCCCTTGAATGCTACTTTTTTGCGTACATTAGTATTTATTTTGGTTATTGCCGTAGTGGTACAATTTACCGAAATGGTAATAAATAAAACTAGTCCAACGCTATATCGTTTACTTGGAATTTTCTTGCCTTTGATAACCACAAACTGTGCAGTTCTCGGTGTCGCATTATTAAATGTAAATCTTGCTCATAATTTAACGGAATCTGTCGTTTATGGTTTTGGTGCATCTCTTGGGTTTGCACTTGTATTAGTGCTTTTTGCTGCGCTTCGTGAACGTCTTGTAGCGGCCGATGTCCCTTTAACTTTTAAAGGTTCATCTATCGCACTTATCACAGCTGGTTTAATGTCTCTTGCTTTTATGGGATTCACAGGACTAGTGAAGTAATAAAATGATCTATCTTTTAATGGCTATTACCATTTTGATTTTATTTATTGGGTTCTCTCAGTATTTTTCAGGAAAAAGAAAGAAATAATGACCCTTCTATTCATCATAATCACTTTACTCGCTTTAATTTTCGGTGCGATTTTAGGCTTTGCTTCACTTAAACTCAAAGTTGAAGCCGATCCCATTGTGGAAAAAATCGACGCTATTTTGCCACAAAGCCAATGTGGACAATGTGGTTATCCTGGATGCAAACCATACGCTGAAGCTATTTGCAATGGAGATGACATCACAAAATGTATTCCTGGAGGTCAACCTACTATCGTAAAAATCGCAGAGATTTTAGGTGTTGATGTGCCAGCTATGGACGGCGTAGAAGAACCTATCGAGAAAGTCGCTTTTATTGATGAAAATATGTGTATTGGCTGCACAAAATGCATTCAAGCCTGCCCTGTTGATGCCATTATTGGTACAAATAAATTCATGCATACGATTATTCCAGATCTCTGTACAGGTTGTGAACTTTGCGTAGCGCCCTGCCCGACAGATTGTATATCAATGATTCCCGTGAAAAAAAATATCGATAATTGGGATTGGAAGTTTGATGCAAAATTAGTCATTCCAGTAATAAATGTAAATGGTACTGAAAAAAAATTGGTTGTGGGGGAATAAATGGCGGACGTATTATCTCGTTTCAATTCCGGTAAATTATGGGATTTCAAAGGTGGCATTCATCCACCTGAAATGAAATCACAATCTAATACACAACCATTACGTCATCACCCTTTAGTCACAGATTTTTATATTCCTCTTAAACAGCACGCAGGAACAACAGGTCACCTTTTAGTAAAGGAAGGCGATTACGTATTAAAAGGTCAAGCTTTAACGCAAGGCGATGGCTTGCGTATGCTACCCGTTCATGCGCCAACTTCAGGCACAATTAAATCAATTAAACCTTATGTTGCCGCGCATCCGTCTGGTCTTGATGAACCTGCAATTCATTTGCAAGCGGATGGCTTAGATCAATGGCTAGAGCGTAATCCTATTGATGATTTTTTAACACTCTCGCCAGAACAACTCATTAACAAAATCTATCAAGCTGGTATAGCTGGCTTGGGCGGTGCAGTATTTCCGACGGCCGCTAAAATTCAATCAGCAGAGAAAAAAGTCAAACTTTTAATTATCAATGGTGCTGAATGTGAGCCTTATATTACTTGTGATGATCGTCTTATGCGTGAACGCGCCGATGAAATCATAGAAGGCATTCGTATTTTGCGTTATATCCTACGACCTGAAAATGTAGTCATCGCCATTGAAGATAACAAACCTGAAGCAATAGAGGCAATCCGCAAAGCGCTACAGGGAGCAAATGACATTAGCATTCGAGTGATTCCAACAAAATATCCTTCGGGTGCCGCAAAACAGCTTATTTATCTGCTTACAGGAATGGAAGTACCTAGTGGTGCACGTTCTTCTAGTATTGGCGTACTGATGCATAATGTTGGTACAGCCTTTGCAATTAAAAGAGCGGTGATAAATGACGAACCTTTAATCGAACGTGTCGTCACCCTTACAGGTGATAAAATTCCTGAAAAAGGTAATTATTGGGTCCGACTTGGTACACCAATTTCTCAAGTATTGACGCATGCGGGCTATCAATTTGATGAACGTTATCCAGTGTTTGCGGGTGGCCCGATGATGGGATTGGAACTTTCCAACCTCAATGCACCGGTGACAAAAATTGTCAACTGCTTGCTTGCACCAGACTATTTTGAATATGCAGAACCAGAGCCTGAACAAGCTTGTATTCGCTGTTCTAGCTGTTCTGATGCCTGCCCAGTCAACTTGATGCCACAGCAACTCTACTGGTTTGCTCGTAGTGAAGATCACAAAAAATCGGAAGAATACGCCCTCAAAGATTGTATCGAGTGCGGGATTTGCGCCTACGTATGCCCAAGCCATATTCCACTGATTCAATATTTCCGCCAAGAAAAAGCAAAAATTTGGCAAATCAAAGAAAAACAGAAAAAATCAGATGAAGCCAAAATTCGCTTTGAAGCGAAACAAGCGCGAATGGAACGCGAAGAACAAGAGCGTAAAGCACGTTCACAACGTGCAGCAGAAGCACGTCGAGAAGAATTAGCGCAAACCAAAGGTGAAGATCCTGTTAAAGCAGCGCTAGAACGCTTGAAAGCGAAAAAAGCCAATGAAACAGAATCAATACAAGTTAAAACAATTACCTCAGAAAAAGGGGAAGTTTTACCTGATAACACTGATTTAATGGCACAACGTAAAGCCCGTCGTCTGGCTCGTCAGCAAGTAGAATCTCAAGTTGAAAACCAAGAACAACAAACTCAACCAACCGATGAGAAAAAAGCAGCGGTTGCAGCCGCACTTGCTCGAGCAAAAGCGAAAAAACTTGCACAAGCAAATGAAACCGCTGAATCAGTCTCAAATATTCAAACCGTAGAAAATGCGGTAGAAAAAATAGACGACAATTCAACCGCACTTGATCCGAAAAAAGCGGCGGTAGCGGCAGCGATTGCCCGTGCAAAAGCAAAAAAACTTGCACAAGCAAATGAAACCGCTGAATCAGTCTCAAATACTCAAACCGTAGAAAGTGCGGTAGAAAAAACAGAAGAAAATTCAACCTCACTTGATCCGAAAAAAGCAGCGGTAGCTGCAGCGATTGCCCGTGCAAAAGCAAAAAAACTTGCACAAGCAAATGAAACCGCTGAATCAGTCTCAAATACTCAAACCGTAGAAAGTACGGTAGAAAAAACAGAAGAAAATTCAACCGCACTTGATCCGAAAAAAGTGGCGGTAGCCGCTGCGATTTCTCGTGCAAAAGCAAAAAAACTTGCTCAAGCAAATGAAACCTCTGAATCAGTCTCAAATACTCAAACCGTAGAAAGTGCGGTAGAAAAAACAGACGAAAATTCAACCGCACTTGATCCGAAAAAAGCAGCAGTAGCTGCGGCTATTGCTCGAGCAAAAGCGAAAAAACTGGCAAAAACACAAGCAACATTAGAAAACAATCAGGAATAAAATAATGTTTAAAATGGTTAGCTCTCCTCATACTCATTCGGGGAAACTCACAGCACGTATTATGCTTTGGGTCATGTTGGCAATGATGCCAGCTTTTTTCACGCAAATTTATTATTTTGGATTTGGCGTGGTGCTCCAATCCGTATTAGCTATTGGTACAGCAATCATTGCAGAATTTATTGCAATAAAATTACGTGGTAAAAAACCGCTAAATTATCTTTCAGATTTCAGCGTATCCCTAACTGCTTTAATTTTGGCGATGGCTATTCCACCTTATGCGCCTTATTGGATCATCATCATTGGAACACTTTGTGCAGTTTTATTAGGTAAACAGGTTTATGGTGGCTTAGGACAAAATCCATTCAATCCAGCGATGATTGGCTATGTAATTCTTCTAATTTCATTTCCGTTACAAATGACAACTTGGATGCCAGCAATTAATTTATTACAGGAACCACCGACTTTTTCAGATGCGTTCTCATTAATATTTTCAGGTTTAACCACTGATGGATTTACGCTTTCACAACTTACACATAACATTGATGGCATCACCCAAGCAACGCCTTTGGATAGTGCAAAAATTTTCTATAAAAGTCACACTCAATTAAATGATTTTTATGAATTAATTAAACTCCCGATTTTTATGGGTAATGGAACCGACTTTGCTCAAGGCTGGTGGCAAGTCAACGTGGCTTTCTTAGTGGGCGGAATTTTCCTTATTTTAAAACGTGTCATTCATTGGCAAATTCCAGTGGCGATGCTTGTCACCTTTTTCTGTTTAGCCACCGCGACCGCTTTTACTGGCTTCACGCATTTAAGTGCAATTAGCCAACTAGTTAGTGGCGCAATGATGTTTGGCGCATTTTTTATTGCGACAGATCCTGTCACAGCTTCCATTACACCACGAGGAAAAATTATTTTTGGCGCATTAGTGGGGTTATTTGTCTATCTCATTCGCTATCACGGAAACTTTCCAGATGGTGTAGCATTCGCAATTTTATTAAGTAATATTTGCGTTCCACTTATCGATCATTACACGCGTCCTCGAGTATCTGGTTATCCAACAAAAGGGAAAAAATAATGGGCACAGTAAAAATCACATCGCGTTACGGGATATTATTAGGCTTTGTCGCCCTACTCTGCACAGCAATTTCTGCGGGTATTTTTTTCCTAACAAAAGATAAAATTGACGCGGTGATGGCGGCACAACAACGAGAATTACTTTTACAAGTCATTCCACAAGATTATTTCAATAATAATTTGCTAGAAAGTGCGGTTATCCCTCAAGATAAAAATTTGGAGGGCATTCAGAAAATTTATTTTGCGAAAAAAGATGGAAATGTTTCTGCCTATGCCTATGAAACCACTGCACCTGATGGCTATTCTGGCGATATTCGCTTGCTTGTGGGATTAGATCCAAAAGGTGAAATATTAGGTGTACGAGTAATCGAACACCATGAGACTCCTGGTTTAGGCGATAAAATTGAACTCCGTATTTCCAACTGGATTCTAAATTTCACTCATCAATCGATTAATGAGCATAATTTAAGCGAATGGGCGGTAAAAAAAGATGGTGGGAAATTTGATCAATTTTCTGGTGCAACCATTACACCTCGCGCAGTGGTGAATCAAACTAAACGATCCGCATTAATCATGCTAAATAACCAAGCCTTGTTACAACGGCTTTCAACACAAGTGAAATAATATGACAGATTTAACTGAAAAAAATACCGCACTTGAAGAAGAAAAAATAGAAAGTACGGTTGAAAATCAACAAAAATCCATGTGGAAAGAAATCTTTGCTCAAGGAATTTGGAAAAATAATCCAGCGGTTGTTCAACTTCTCGGGCTTTGTCCGCTTTTAGCGGTGTCTAGCACCGCCACCAATGCACTTGGTTTAGGTTTAGCGACAATGCTTGTGCTCACTTGCACAAATACGGTTATTTCACTTTTCCGTAAATATATTCCGAATGAAATCCGCATTCCAATCTATGTGATGATCATTGCGACAACAGTAACTGTCGTTCAACTTTTAATGAATGCTTATACCTATACGCTTTATCAATCACTTGGGATTTTTATTCCACTCATCGTTACCAACTGTATTGTGATTGGTCGAGCAGAAGCGTTCGCCTCAAAAAACAGCTTACTCCATTCCGTTTGGGATGGTTTCTCAATGGGATTAGGGATGGCACTTAGCTTGACAGTACTTGGTGCATTGCGTGAAATTATTGGGCAAGGTACGGTTTTTGATGGTATCGAAAATCTATTTGGCGAACAAGCTAAGTTTTTAACGCTCCATATTTACCATACAGACAGTAGCTTTTTACTTTTCATTCTGCCACCAGGCGCATTTATAGGATTAGGCTTGCTCCTTGCAATAAAAAATCGAATTGATAAATAAGATGAATAAATTAAAAAGAATCGAAATATTAACCCGATTAAGAGATCAAAATCCCCACCCGACTACAGAATTACAGTATAATTCGCCTTTCGAATTATTAATTGCGGTAATTCTATCGGCACAAGCAACTGATAAAGGTGTGAATAAAGCGACAGAAAAACTATTCCCTGTTGCAAACACGCCTCAAGCGATTTTAGATTTAGGATTAGATGGTTTAAAAAGCTATATTAAAACTATCGGGCTTTTTAATAGCAAAGCAGAAAATATTATCAAAACCTGCCGTGATTTAATTGAAAAGCACAACGGCGAAGTGCCCGAAAATCGCGAAGCCCTAGAAGCATTAGCAGGTGTGGGTAGAAAAACAGCCAATGTTGTACTAAATACGGCATTTGGTCATCCAACCATTGCGGTGGATACCCATATTTTCCGTGTATGCAATCGAACTAATTTTGCACCGGGTAAAGACGTGGTAAAAGTAGAAGAAAAACTGCTTAAAGTCGTACCTGATGAATTTAAAGTGGATGTTCACCATTGGTTAATTTTACATGGGCGCTACACTTGTATCGCACGTAAACCTCGTTGTGGCTCATGCATTATTGAAGATCTGTGTGAATATAAAGAAAAAATTGAGTTTTAATTTTTGCGATAAAACACTCTAATTATTTACCGCACTTTTTATTAAAAATAGGAAAACAAATGACAACAAATAATAAACAGCGACAAACTTGGTCGAGCCGACTCACTTATGTCATGACTGTCGCAGGCGCAACTGTCGGTTTCGGCGCTACTTGGCGCTTCCCTTACCTTGTGGGCGAAAATGGTGGCGGAGCCTACGTTCTACTTTTCTGTATCGCAATGATCGTAATCGGTATTCCGATGATTCTCGTTGAAAACGTGATCGGTCGTCGATTACGTGTAAATTCCATTGATGCCTTTGGCGATAAAATTCTGGATAAAGGAAAAGGCATTTCCAAATATTGGAAAATCCTTGGCTACATGGGCTTACTCGGTTCATTCGGTATCATGGCGTATTATATGGTGCTTGGTGGCTGGGTTATTTCTTATATCATTAGCCTAATCAGCGGTACCTTAGATATCTCAACACCTATTACTAAAGATGTCGCCAAAGATTTCTACGAACTTCATATCGGCAATAGCCCTTATGAAATTATGCTGTACACCTTCTTATTTGTTGTGGTGAATTACATTATTTTAGCTAAAGGGATCATTGGTGGGATTGAGCGTTCTGTAAAATATTTAATGCCATTGCTATTCATCTTCCTCATTGGAATGGTTATTCGCAACGTCACATTACCAGGTGCAATGGAAGGAATTACATTCTATTTGAAGCCAGATTTCAGCAAAATTACACCACAATTATTTATCTTTGTTTTAGGTCAAGTATTCTTCGCATTAAGCCTTGGTTTTGGCGTATTAATTACGCTTTCCAGTTACTTAAATAAAGAAGAAGACTTAATACAAACTGCAGTTATTACAGGTTTCACCAACACAATTATTGCCGTACTTGCTGGCTTTATGATCTTCCCATCACTTTTCACCTTTGGGATTGAACCAAATGCAGGTCCAACTTTAGTATTCCAAAGTTTACCTATCGTATTCTCTCACTTATGGGCGGGTAAATTCTTTGCAATTATTTTCTTCGGCTTATTATTAATAGCTGCGCTAACTACTTCTATCACAATTTATGAAGTAATCATTACCGCATTACAAGAAAAGCTCAGAATGCGCCGTGGCAAAGCGATTGTCTTAACCCTTGGTGGTATTTTTGTCTTAGGTAATATTCCAGCAATTTTAGGGGATAATGTATGGAAAGATGTCACCATTTTCGGCAAAAGCATTTTTGATTTCTATGATTATGTCAGTGGAAATATTCTCTTTATGCTGACCGCACTTGGTTGTGCTATTTTCGTTGGTTTCGTGTTAAAAGATGAAGCGAAAAAAGAACTTTCTCCAACACCTAAGTCAACATTTACTAAAATCTGGTTTAACTATGTGAAATTCGTTGTACCAGTGATTATTTTAGTCATCTTTATCAGCAACCTATTCTAAAAAAGAAAAACCGAGTCTTTACTCGGTTTTCTTTTTTTTTAAAGAAAATGTCTATAAAAATATTTGTGCCTTTAAGCCAATTCGCTGCCCTTCTTTTATCACATTTTCTAACCGCACTTTGAATCCGTGTAATTCTGCAATTCGCATGACAATAGAAAGCCCTAGACCACTGCCCTTTTCATTTTGCCCAGCTGGGCGATAAAAACGCTGACCAAGTTTTTTCAAATCTTCAGGTTCAACACCACCACCATTATCTTCAATAATAATCTGAGAAGATGCGATTTTCACTGAAACAATTGTGTCTTCTGGGCAATATTTAATGGCATTATCGAGTAAATTTCTAAGCATCAATGAAACTAAAATTGGTTGCCCTTGTTTCTGCTTTGGTTCAGATTCTTTCTCAAAAGCCAAGGTAATTTTACGCTTTTCAGCCACAAAATAACGCTCAGCAATCAGCGATTGAATGATGCCTTCCCAATCAATAGGCTGTAATTCTTCCAATTCTTGTAAATTATCCAGTTTTGAAAGCGTCAAAAGTTGCTCAATTAACTGCGATGCACGATCAATCCCTTGTGTTAAATGCAAAAGTGCTTGTTCTCGCAATTCCCCATCATCACCCGCCAGTTGAGCAACTTCAGTTTGAATACGCAATGCCGCCAATGGACTACGCAATTCATGGGCGGCATCAGAGGTAAAACGGCGTTCACGTTGTAGCATAGCCGAAGTGCGGTCAAAAAATTGATTTAAATTTTTTACTAAGGGTAAAATCTCAACAGGTAAGCCCTCTGTATTCAACAATGACACATCACCAGATTTTCTCGTTTGAACTTCTTGGCTTAAACGTTTAATCGGTCGAAGTTCTTTATGAATCAACCATCCTAAAACGATGATCAAAATAGGCAAACTCGCAAACCAAATCCACATTTGCCCAAAGATCATTTCCTCAATTAGATCTTCTCGATAATCAAGCTCTTGCCCAACGGCAATAATCAAATTTCCATTTGCTACAGGCTGCCAGAAAATACGCCATTCATCGTCATCATTCAGCATATAGCCTTTCGCAAATCCAATTTCATTATCAAACACAAAATTATCGCCATTACGTCCATCTGTTAATAAACGTTTGCCATCCTTAGAAAAAATAGCAAAAGCTAATGCGTCATCATCATAGTTTTTCTTGAACGAATGTGGCTGGATTTTATTAATATCTTCCACATGCTCTAACAGAATATGACTAAGATCTGAATTGGCAAGGCGTTCAGCAAAAAGGATTTGTTGGGCATCGAAAACATCATTCACTTCACTACGCACCTGCCACCATGCGACAGCAGTAGATACGCCCCACACAAAAAGTGCGGTGAAAGAAAGAACAGAAATAAGACGAAAACTTAAACGTTTGTTTTTCATTTATTGGGTTACTCCCAACGCATATCCAACGCCGTGTACTGTTCGAATAAATTGCTTACCTAATTTCTGACGCAAATTATAAATATGCACGTCTAACGCTCCGCTGCTAATTTCTTCATCCCAGCTTGATAATTTTTCTTCAATAGATGCGCGAGACAGTACGCGATCTTTATTCAGCATAAATAATTCAAGTAATTTATATTCACGGCTTGTTAAAGAAATGGGTTGATTATTCAACCAAACAGAACGCTGATTTGGATCGAGTTTAACGCCAGCATGCTCAATCACAGAATGATGATGACCATAACGACGACGAATAAGCGCTTGCAAGCGCGCTGCAACTTCAGCCAAAGCAAAAGGCTTGCAAAGATAATCATCCGCTCCACTTTGCAATCCTTTTACACGTTCATCTAAGGTATCACGGGCAGTCAAAATTAATACTGGGACATCTTGATGCTTGGAGCGCCATTGTTGCAATACATCTAATCCATCAAGCTTCGGCAAAGTTAAATCTAACACAACCGCATCATAAGGCGCAGAGGTTAAGGCATCCATTCCTGTTTTTCCATCCGTAAACCAATCCACAGCAAAACCTAGTTTCGTTAAACCAATCTGTAAACCATTGCCGATTAGATTATCGTCTTCTATCAATAAAATTCTCATAAAAAATTGACCGCTCTTTATAAACAAAAACAGCGAGCTAATGCTCGCCATTTTCAAAGAATGATTATTTTACTTTTTCGATACGTAATACTTCAAGATCTGCTTTCTCGAATGCTTCGTTATCTAGTTTACCGTAAACCTTCACTTTATCGCTTGGATCTACATTTAATCCATTCCAAACGTGACGTTCAATTTCTACTTTGATTTGACCTGTGCCATCGCTAAACCAGAATTCATCGTCATCAATTTGTTGTGTGATATTACCCACTAAAGTAATCATTGAATTATCTGCTGCAGATAAAGCTTGTTTTACACTAATTGCTGAAGGGGTTGCTTGTTGAAAACCGCCTTGAGTATTTCCGCCGTTAAAACCCGCAAATGCAGAAGTGGTTGCTAATGCGAAGATTGTTGCTAATGCAAATTTTTTCATAATGTTTCCTTTTTAATTAAGTTAATTTCAAGCACCATTGCTTGGATGTGTGTATTAAAACAAATAAATCTTAAGAAAAAGTTAAGAAACATAAAAAAACCTAAATTTTTTTAATTTAGGTTTTTCATAAATTAAAGTTTATTCAACTGCTCAATAGATGGTGCGTAATAATAAGCGCCCGTTACAGCCTTGGTGAAACCTAAAATGCGGTCAGTTTTTCCGTCTTTTTCACCAAACATATTAAGCAACTGTTGTTCAATGTTATAAAGCGTTGCACAGTAAGCAATAAAGAATAATCCGTGCGTACCGCTCGCTGTACCATAAGGTAAGCTTTGACGTAAGATTTTTAATCCCTTGCCATTCTCTTTCAAATCTGTACGACCAACATGAGAAGTATCCGCCTTGTCTTCCATTTCTACGCTATCCGTTTTAGTGCGTCCAAACACATTTTCTTGTTTTGCTGTATTTAATTTTTCCCATTTAGCGAGATTATGTTCATAACGTTGAGTAAACACATAACTCCCATCTTTATCATTGCCATTTGAAATTAAGGCAACTTCTGCTCGCTTTGCATCTTTTGGGTTTTCAGTTCCGTCAATAAAACCGGTGAGATCTCGTTCCTCCACCCAACGGAAACCATGAATTTCTTGCTGAACATCAATAGCTTGAGCAAAAGCATTCACTGCAGCTTGTGCCACAGAAAAATTAACATCAGGGCGTAACGATTGAATATGCACTAAAAGATCAGTTTGCGTACTAGGCGCAGATAGATCACCTTTGCCTAAGGTTACGAAAGGTTTAAGCTCTGCCGCACTTTGACCACCTAACTTTTTCCATGCGCTATCACCAAAAGCGAGCACAGCACCTAGACGAGCATCAGGATACGCTTGTTGTAACTGTTCAAGACTATCAAGGAATTGATGAATAGCTTTAGAGACAACAGAATAATCCGTAATATTTGCTTCTAAAAATACACCTGCTTTACAAGATTCAAGTAAAATACCCGTTTGCGCAGTCATAAAAATCTCCGTACATCAATAAAAAAACGGTCAAATTATACAAAAACACTGTATAAAAATCCTAAATATTTCAGCATAAATTGATTTCCATCACAAAAATACGATTTCATTATTGCGGTTTTTTATTATTTAATATAACCTCTAAATAAGAATAAATTTCATTTAAAGGATTAACTCTTATGTTTCGCGTTTTTCGTTACGTAATGATTCCCTTCCTCTTTCTTTTGTCTCAATCTGTTTTTGCAAACAACTATCAAAAATGGGTAGATGACATCACTCAACGCTTGAATCACACCGAACAACTTCTTAAAGAAAACAAAATTGATGATGCCAAAACAGAAGTACAAATGGCCTATTTTGAAATATTTGAAAATTTAGAAGGTCCGATTCGCATTAATTTTTCAGCGCAAAAAAGCTATCAAATGGAAGCCACTTTTGGTGAGATTCGCAAGATGATTGGCGAAGGTAAACCAATGAATGAGGTTCAAGCCAAAATCAACGGTTTAAAAAATGAATTACACCAAGTTTTACCTTCTCTTGTTGAAGGGCATCAACTCAATGCTGATAGTCAGCACGGCGTTTATGATAATCAAGCCATCAAACCTTATTGGCAACAAAGTTTCAAAACCATTGATGATTTTATTGCACAAGCCATTACCGCTTATGAAAGCGGTGATTTTGCCAATGCTAAAAAAGCATTCCAACAAGCTCAATATGACGGCTACAAAAACTCTGAAATGGAAATGTCGGTTAGAACTAACCGCTCTTCTGAAATTTCAGCCGCGATCAATCAACAATTCTATAATTTGATTCGTTTGAGTGAACAACCTGATCAAATGACAGAAATTGCTTACCAAAGCACACAACTCTTGCAAGATATTGAAGAGCAGCTTCCTAATTTGCCTACCACTCGCGATGAACAAAACGCTCAAGCGACACAATCACAAGCGCAAACTTCAGATAACGTTGCAGAGCAAGATTGGGCAAAAATTACGACTGAAATCAACCAACGTATTCAACAAGCTATTGCCCTTTATGAACAAGGCGATGCAAAAAAAGCCATGCTTTCTGTACAAGACACTTACTTTGATGTATTTGAAAATTCTGGTATGGAAAATAAAGTGGGCTCGCGCGATAGCAATTTTAAAGCAGAATTAGAAGGTTATTTCACCCGTTTAGTCAGTCTGATGAAAGCGGGAAATGGCGACAAATTACAGGAACAAGCTACAGGTTTAAGCCAAAACTTAGCGAAAGCCGTTCAAATATTACAAGGCAGAGAACAAAGTGATTGGTCCATGTTCTTATATAGCTTGCTTATTATTTTACGTGAAGGCTTAGAGGCATTATTAATTGTTGCCGCTATTGTGGCTTATATGGTAAAAAATAATCATCACGATAAATTGCCAGTTATTCGCCAATCCGTTTATGTGGCGTTAGGGGCAAGCGTCGTTACCGCATTCATATTCCAACTTATTTTTGAAAACTCAGGCCAAAACCGCGAATTGCTTGAAGGTTTCACAATGATTATTGCAGTCTTCATGTTGTTTAGTATGAGTTACTGGTTGCTTTCTAAAGTCGAAGCACAAAACTGGAAACGCTATCTCGAAGGTAAACTATCAACGGCATTAACAGCAGGCTCTCTATTCGGCTTATGGCTGACCAGTTTCCTTGCTGTATATCGTGAAGGCGCAGAAACCGTATTGTTCTATTATGCCCTAGTTGGCGATGCGAAAAGTGCGGTTAGTTTAGCCTATCTTTTTGCCGGCTTTATTTGCGGGGTGATTTTACTCGCGATTTGCTACTTTATAATGCGTTACACCGTGGTTAAATTGCCATTAAAACCATTCTTTATGTTTACTGGTTCATTTATGTATTTAATGGCATTTGTATTCGCTGGCAAATCTGTACTTGAACTTATTGAAGGTAAACTGTTTGAACCGACATTAATTAACGGTGTACCAGAAATCTCGTGGTTAGGTGTTTATCCTTATGTGGAAACCCTTGTACCACAAGCAATCTTAATTCTTGCTGCTATTTTTGCTTTGTTTGTTATGAAATATCAAAGCAAAAAAGCGGTTTCAAATTAACTCAAAACTCATCTCAGGAGAGAAACTATGAAAAAAGCACTTCTTAGCGCAAGTTTATTAGCAGGAATGTTTGCAGCAACTTCTGCTTACGCATTCCAAGAATATCCAATCGGTGAAGCAGTTACTATGAATGACATGGAAATTGCAGCGGTTTACTTAAAACCAGTAGATATGGAACCTCGCGGCATGGGCTTACCTGCAGCAAAATCTGACATTCACTTAGAAGCAGACATTCATGCAGTGAAAGGTAACAAAAACGGTTTTGGTGAAGGTGAATGGATGCCTTATTTAACCATCAACTATACCTTAGTTAATACCGATACTGGTGCTAAACAAGAAGGTACCTTCATGCCAATGGTTGCTGGCGATGGCCCACACTATGGCGCAAACATCAAAATGATGGGCGTGGGTAACTACAAATTAACTTACCATATCGATCCGCCACCAAAAGCTGGTATGCACCGCCACACTGACGAAGAAACTGGCGTGGGTCGTTGGTGGAAACCATTTGATGTAAATTATGAATTTAAATTTACTGGTTTAAAATAATAGTGCTGTAGGGTGGGCTTCAGCCCACCAATTAACAATCAGACATAAAAAAACGGTGGGCTAAAGCCCACCCTACCATTTAAAAATCCGCTTTCTATGACTTATTTTTTCATTTTTGTTTTGCAAGCTCTTTTGCCAATTTCGCTTTTACTCGGTGCATCTTGGGCAATTAAAAAAGGCAATATTTCGCCTAAAACGCTTATTTGGTTAAGCCTTATTGGCTTGGCTTTGGGTGTTGTCCTACGACTAAATATTCCTAATGGACAAACCACCAATCTTATTCTAACCATCGGCTTTTTAATTATCTTTTTACTTTTTGCAATCAGCCAATGGAGCAAATCATCAAACCTTGCCGCATTCTGGCAATTTGCATTAATGCTTATCGCGGGAGCAACTTGGGCGAAAGATCCAAACATCACCGCACTCACCAACACAGATGTCATCAACACTGATTTTATTTTAAATATAAGTGCGGTCATTTTTGGCGTAATTTTTAGTTTAGCCTCAAGTGCATGGCTCTATTTCTTACTTAAACAGCAACAAAAAACACAAGGAAAATCTACCGCACTTTTAGCACTCAGCTTTTTACTTTTTATCGCGTTAATTCTTCCGATTGTAGCAGAACTACTGCTTACCCTAATGAAATTACAACTCATTGAACTCACCAAAGTGCGGTTAAGTTTTGTGGCAAAATCAGGGGAAATCACCGCTTGGCTCAATATCATTTGTGTTGTGTTAATGCTCGCTGTTTTGTGTATTTTTACCATTCAAACACATTCAAAACGTTTAAGAGAAGCTAAAGCCGAAAAAGATCTGATTGAAAAACGCAAAAAATTAGCCTTCGTACAAACATCAAAACGCACCATTTACTGGGGCATATTGGGTATTTTATTTGTTGCTGCAAGCCAACTTTATTGGGAAAAAGTTGCCTCTCAACCACCACAGCTTTCTGAAGCAGTTCCAGTACAACTTAATGACAAAAATGAAGTGCATTTAGCTCTAGAGCCACTTAAAGACGGTAAACTTCACCGCTTTGTTTGGATTGCTGATGATGGCAAAGCCGTACGCTTTTTCATTATCAATCGCCAACCGAATAAAGTCAGTATGGCGGCAGTATTCGATGCTTGCCTACTCTGCGGCGATCAAGGCTATGTCATGCAAGGCAATCAAGTAGTCTGTGTTGGTTGTGGCGTGCATCTCTTTATTCCATCTATCGGTAAACCGGGCGGTTGCAACCCTGTACCGATTGAAAATTGGCAACAAACTGACAATGAAATCGTGATTTCTCGTAAAAGCCTTGAAGATGGCTTAAATCTATTCAGTACGATTGTGGAAATTGAAGTGCAAGATCCGATTAGTGGCGCCAAACTCAAAAACACTAAAACTGAATATAAATATAGCCACGAAGGGCATACTTATTTCTTTGAGAACGAAAAAAATCTCGATTTATTCCGCGATAATCCCGATAACTATCTCGGTATTAACAAAAACGAAAATCCAAAAGGGGAATAACAATGCTTGCTCGAATGTTATTTCAATCTTGGCGATTTGGTATCAAACGTAAATTGCTCGCCATTATCACTATTTTCTTAGCCGCTGGCTTAGTCTCCGCGCTGCTTGCCGTTTCCATTGATATTGGTGACAAAATGGCAAAAGAGCTGAAATCTTACGGTGCCAATATTTTGGTGGAGCCAGCCAGCAATGCAGCATTGCCTGATGAACTCAGTCATAGTGCTTCATTATCTAGCCAAGATTTTTTAGATGAAAAAGAGCTTCCCAATATCAAAGATATTTTCTGGCGAAATAATATCGTGGGTTTTGCCCCATTGCTTTCAGCAAATGTACAGGTGACAAAATCTTCACAAAATTCCACCGCACTTTCAGCGCCGAAAACGATTAATGTGCTTGGTACCTTCTTTGATCATAATATTGCCGTGCCTGATGAAGAAGATTACCACACAGGACAACGAATCATTAGCCCTTACTGGAAAGTAGAAGGGGAATGGGTTGATGATTTAAACAATGACTTTGGAGAAATCGTCCCTGCTCTTGCTGGCGAACAACTTGCCAAAAGTAATGGTTGGAAAATTGGCGATAAACTTAGCTTAAGCTACACAAACGATAACGGCGAAAGCCAACAAAGTGCGGTAGAAATTAAAGGCATTTTAAGTACGGGGGGAACAGAAGATAATCAGCTTGTGATGCCCCTCAGTGCGGTGCAAAATTTGCTAGGTTTAGAAGGCAAAGTGCAATCCGTCCGCGTATCTGCCCTCACTGTGCCAGAAAACGATCTTTCCCGTAAAGCGCGCGCCAATACGGATGCCTTAGATGCGGAAGCCTATGACCGTTGGTATTGCACCGCTTATGTTTCTTCAATTTCTCATCAATTAGAAGAAGCAATTTCTGGCGCAATGGTTCGCCCAATTTGGCAAGTTGCAGCTTCTGAAGGTGTAGTGATTGGTAAAATCCAACTCTTACTAGCGGTCGTTACCTTCGCGGCATTAATCGCCGCAGCAATGGGTATTGCTTCCTTAATGAGTGCAGGAATTATAGAACGCTCAAAAGAAATTGGCTTAATGAAAGCACTAGGCGCTTATCAATGGCAAATTACCTTACTGTTCTACTGCGAAGCGGTGTTAAGTGCATTAGTAGGCGGAATATTTGGCTGTTTAGCCGGATGGGGATTAGCCAAATTTATCGGTGCTGCACTATTTGGTGCACCTCTTGATTTTGCTTGGATCGTCGTACCTTGTGTTCTCGTACTCTCCATTCTTATTGCTGTAATTGGCACTTGGTTCCCTGCGCATAAAATCGCTAAACTTTACCCTGTCGAGGTGCTTTATGGCAGAGCATAAAAGCGCGAATACTCAAAGCATGTTCTGGCGATTAATTTTCCGCGCATTGCGACTACGCCTCCAACGAGTATTGATTATTTTCACTGCACTTACTGTGGGCGCAAGTATTGTCACTGCAATGGCTGCCGTTTACTTCGACATCAATACCAAAATGAGCCAAGAACTGCGTACTTTCGGAGCAAATTTCTACATTGGTTCAGCCGATGGCGGAATGATGAATCAAGCAGAATTAAACGCAATTTTGCAAAAAGCACCAGATGGTTTTATCACGGCTGCCAGTCCTTACCTTTATGGCGTCACACGCAGTGATTTAGAAAAAATTGTTCTGATGGGCGTAAATTTTGATGCCATGCGCATCCTCGCCCCTTACTGGCAAGTTACGGGATCCGAAATCAACGTAAACTTTGACGACCGCAATGCAATGATTGGGAAAACCCTTGCTGAACGATTACATGTTAAAGTGGGAGATAGCCTACAACTGTCTAAAAATGCCGTAGAAAAACATAGTTTTAACATTAAAGGAATTGTAGAAGCTGGTGATGCAACTGACAATATGCTTATTGTGAATGTTGAATTTGCACAAAATTGGTTAGATAAAGAAGGCGTAGTCAACAACGCATTACTCAATGTGCAAAATGAGCAAGGCGCTAATACAGTGGATCAATTTGCCGAAAAAATCATGCAACAATATCCCGATTTAACCGCTCGCCCGATCCGTAAAGTTTCCGCCTCAGAAGGACAAATTTTAGAAAAAATTAAAGGCTTAATGGGCTTAATTTCCCTTGTGATTTTGGTGCTTGCAACCTTATGTGTGAACACTACATTAATTGCAATTGTCGGTGAACGATCCAAAGAATTTGCCTTACAAAAATCACTAGGTGCAAAAAAATTTGACATCATTCGCCAAATCAGCACCGAAATTTTAATTATCGCGTTTTGTGCGATTATTATCGGGCTTGGCTTGGGGTATTTATTAGCTCAAGTATTAGGAATAACCGTGTTCAAATCTTATATTGATATGCGATTACCAGTGTTACCAATTACGGTTGTACTTTCGTTATTAGTGGCATTTGTAGCTGTTATTATTCCAACACGTCGAGCATTGAGTATTAATGTTGCGAATGTGTTGAAGGGTGAGTAAAACTGAAACGCCTATAAATTAGATAATAAAAGAGAAAAACCATGACCAACTTTGTAATAGAAACCCAACATTTATATAAACGCTTCGGGCAAGTTACCGCTCTGGAAGACATTAATATTCAAATTAAACAAGGGGAATTTGTGGCGATTATGGGGGCTTCAGGCTCTGGAAAAACCACACTGATGAATATTTTAACAGGCTTAGATACCGCTAGTGAAGGTAAAGTCATTTTAGATGGCGTGGATGCCGCTCAATTAGATGAAGTCGGTCGACAACGTTTCCGCGCTGAAAAAATCGGCTTGGTATTTCAACAATTCCATTTAATCCCTTATTTGACCGCACTTGAAAACGTTATGCTGGCACAACATTATCACAGCGTGATTGATGAAGCATCCGCCAAAGCGGTATTGGAACAAGTAGGCTTAGGCCATCGCATTGATCACCGACCAAGCCAACTTTCAGGCGGCGAGCAACAACGTGTTTGTATTGCGCGTGCGTTAGTTAATCAACCGCCCGTTATCTTTGCTGATGAACCAACAGGAAATTTAGATGAACAAAACGAATCTTTAGTGCTAGATTTGCTCACAAAACTAAATCAACAAGGGCGCACCATTGTGATGGTGACACATAATCCAGAGTTAGGTGAACTCACCGATCGTGTTATTTATTTACATCACGGAAAATTTGTAAAGGAAGAAAATCATGCGAACAAATAAACTATTGAAATTAGTTGCCATAAGTGCGGTTATTTTTGGTGCTGTTTCTTGTAAAGATGAAGTTGCCTCAGTAGGGCAAAAAGCGCCTGATATTGCCGCCTATGATCTTCAAGGCAATCCTGCAAACCTTGAGAATTGGAAAGGCACACGATTATTAGTTTTTTGGTCAGAAACCTGTGGACATTGTATTGCAGAGTTAAAAGAATTTGAAAAACTCGTAGAAGACAATCCTGGCAAAGTTTCGCTCATTGCAATTAATGTGGATGGCGATAAAATGGACACCAAAGCCGTAGTGGCTAAACGTGAACTCCACTTGCCTGTAATTAAAGATCAAATGAAAATTACCGCAGAGCGTTATCAGCTTATGGGTACGCCCACTTCATTTATTATTAGCCCTGAAGGAAACATTCAAGCTAAATATGAAGGCGCAATTCCATCTAATGATTTAGATAAATTGTTTAAAGGATAAACAATGAAAAAAACTAACCCAATAATTCTGATTATGATTTTCGGCCTTAGCTTAACTAAAGTGGCCTTTGCTGATACTAATCTTGCCCAAGGCGAAAAACTCTACAAACGAAGCTGCACTACATGCCATGGAAAATCTGGTGAGAAATCTGCTATGGGAGAATCAAGAATTATCAATAACCTGACTCCTCAAGAAATTTATACCGCACTTTCTGAGCGAAAAAGTGGAAAAATTGAAGGAGCGGGCAATAGGATAAAAAGCCAATTAAGTGAAGAGGATATAAAAAACTTATCTGAACTTGTTCCTACATTAAAAAAATAAAGAAAATGCGATTAATTTTTTGAAATTAATCGCATTTAAATTTTATTCTGTGTATGCCTTAATATTAGTACGAATTAAAAAATAAATTATCAAACTGATGAAAGCACAAACTAAAATTACCACAGCTGTTGCATAGAAAATATTACCAATACCGACTAATGGTGAAACAACGCCCCCTAGAAAAAAGGGAGTAAAACCAAGTAATGCAGAAGCACTTCCGGCATATTGACGTTCACTTTCCATTGCCAATGAAGAAATTGCAGGAAAGGTAAGCCCCATCATCAATAGCATAAGAAAGAAGCCAATTTCAACTAAAAACCAGTTAGGTTGAATAATAAGTGTCGAAATGGTGTAAAGAACGACAATCCCAAAACCTAATACCCCAAAAGAAAGTGCAGTACGATTTGACAACTTACCACCTATATTTGCTCCCATAACTAATGCAGCACCATTTGCTCCAAAACATAAGCTAAAGGTAAACACACTTAATCCGTAAAAACTTTGCAAAATAAAAGGTGAAGCGGCAATATACGCAAACATGGCAGCAAGCAAAAAGCTTTCAATACCAACATAACTCATAAACATTCTATTTTTTATAATCTTGCCAAATGTAAAGAATGTGGAAAGTACAGAACCTTTCAAACGTTTTTCAATAATTAGGCTTTCTTTTAAACGAAGACAAAATAGTAATACAACAATACCAATAATTGCTAAAAAGAAAAATACGCCTTTCCAACCAATATATTCTAATAATAAGCTGCCTAAAATAGGTGAAATGATCGGTGCGATACCATTAATCGTCATTAATAGCCCAAAAAAACGTGTCATTTCACGACCACGATATAAATCCGTCGCTACCGCACGAGAAATTACTACACTTCCAGCAGAAGCAAGCCCTTGTACCGCTCTTAATACAATCATCGTTTCAATATTAGGTGAGAAAATAAGTAAAATCGTACTGATGATATAAATTACCAGTGAAATAATCAGCGGCTTTTTGCGTCCAAATTTATCACTCATCGGCCCAAGTAATAGCTGCCCAACAGCTAAACCGATCATTGCTGTTGTGAGCGTTAATTGTGTCATTGAAGCTGTTGTATCAAAAAATTGTGCAAGCTGTGGCAATGATGGCAAATAAAGATCGACAACAAATGGTCCAAAAGCAGAAAGTACACCAAGTAAAATCACTAAAAAGGCTTTTGAATTTGTTTTTTGCATTTATATCTCCTAAATAAATATTATTTATACCGTTTTTTCACCGCACTTTTATCTTGCTCACGTAATCGTTCTAGTTTTTCCTTAATTTGAATTTCCATACCTCTATTCGTCGGAAAGTAATATTGAGTATCTTTTAATTCAGGCGGGAAATAATTTTCACCTGCTGCATAAGCGTTAGGTTCATCATGCGCATAACGATATTCAGCACCATAGCCAAGCTCTTTCATTAAATTAGTTGGTGCATTGCGTAAATGTGGTGGAACCTCATAATCGGGCAAATCTTTCGCTTGCTGTTTCGCAGTGTTAAATGCGGTATAGACCGCATTACTTTTTGGCGCTACCGCAAGATAGATAATGGCTTGGGCAATGGCTCGCTCCCCTTCATAAGCCCCGACTCGAGTAAAGCAATCCCATGCAGCCAATGCGACTTGCATAGCGCGAGGATCTGCATTTCCCACATCTTCTGAAGCAATGGCAAGTAATCGGCGCGCAACATATAAAGGATCTCCGCCAGCCGTTAAAATTCGTGCATACCAATACAATGCAGCATCTGGTGCAGAACCTCGAACAGATTTATGTAGCGCAGAAATTAAATCATAGAAACGATCGCCTTGTTTATCAAATCTCGCTTGACGTTCGCCTAAAACTTCTTTTAATAAAGTGCGGTCAATTTTCTTTCCATTTTCTATTTCATCTGCCATATCCACCATTAATTCGAGGCAATTCAAGGCTAATCGCGCATCTCCATTGACATATTCGGCAAGCACTTGCAATAAATTATCTTCTAAAATTAACCGCTCTTTACCCAATCCTCGTTCAGGATCTTCTACAGCTTGCTGCAAAACTTGTTCAATTTCAGCTGTTGTGAGTGATTTCAGTACATATACTCTGGCACGAGAAAGCAACGCATTATTTAGCTCAAAAGAGGGATTTTCTGTTGTCGCCCCAATAAAAATAACGGTTCCGTCTTCAATATGTGGCAGAAAAGCATCTTGCTGGCTTTTATTAAAACGATGGACTTCATCCACAAACAAGATAGTTTTACGATCCGCAAGACGATTTTGTTTTGCACGATCAATGGCTTCACGAATTTCTTTGATACCACTCGTCACCGCAGAAATTCGCTCAACTTCTGCATTAATACGCTGCGCTATAATTTCTGCGAGTGTAGTTTTTCCTGTACCTGGTGGCCCCCAGAAAATCATAGAATGAATATGTCCAGCTTGAATCGCTTTACGCAGTGGCTTACCCTCACCAATAAGATGAGTTTGCCCAAAATACTGCTCTAGACTCGTTGGACGCATCTTAGCTGCCAGTGGACGAAAATCATTTTCGGCAAAATCAAAATTGAGGTTAGACATTTTTATTTCTCACAAAATTGAAGGGCGTATTTCTACGCCCTTATTTAAAATAATCATTCATTATTTTTTACGTTGGTCATCCACTTCAACGCCTTTTTCTGGCTTGAATTGGAACAAGCTATCAGACAAGGTTTGATTAGTAATGTTACGTAAAACATAAAGATTGGTTTGCCCATCTTTCTCGGTCGTACTGAAATTTCTTAATACGCCATTGACATCGACACGAATATCAAATTGCTTGATATTACTTTTTGAAGATTTAGGTTTCAATACAAAAGTATCCACTTGTTGCATGACCGAATATTGATCCCAATGGCTTTTATCGTTACTTGTAAGCAAGACGAAAGGGGTGTTATTTACCGCATCTTTAACCCATTGTGCTGTTACTTGTTGCACAAATGGATCGTAGAACCATAAGGTTTTACCATCAGAAATAATCTGGGTTTCTTGAGGAGTTTTAGTATCCATACGGAATAAATTCGGGCGTTTAATTTGAAGTTTTCCACTTCCTTGTTGAACATTTTTGCCACTTCCAGAGGTCACTGTTTGCACAAATTCAGCGCTTAACACATCGACTTTAGCTAAACGCATTTGCAATTCACTTGCCGCATCAGCCAATGCCAAATTACTCAAACCAAGTAAGGCAAGTGCGGCAAATTTTAACGTTGTTTTTTTCATTTTACTTTCCTTTTAAATTAGTATTCCGGACGACGCGATAAAATCTCACGCTTACCATTTTGCATTGGGCTAACAATTCCTTGCTCTTCCATTTGATCCATAATACGCGCGGCTCGGTTAAAGCCTACGCTGAATTTACGTTGAATAGAAGATACTGAAGTTGTACCGGTATTAATAACAAAATCCATTACTTCATCAAAAAGTGGATCTAATTCTCCACCGCTTGATATTCCTTTTTCTGAACTTTCCTCATCGTCAGCACTTTCTAAAATACCATCAATATAATCTGGTTTACCACGTGCTCGCCAATCATCCGCAATACGAATAACTTCATCATCACTCATAAAGGCACCATGAACACGTACCAAATCCGATGAACCTTGCCCCGAATAAAGCATATCACCACGACCTAAAAGCGCCTCTGCCCCACCTTGATCAAGAATAGTACGTGAGTCAATTTTACTTGCAACCGTAAAGGCAATCCGACTTGGGATATTCGCTTTAATTAAACCTGTGATCACATCGACAGAAGGACGTTGTGTCGCTAAAATTAAATGGATACCGATAGCTCGCGCTTTTTGTGCCAAGCGAGCAATAAGTTCTTCAATTTGCTTACCCGCTACCATCATTAAATCAGCAAACTCATCGACAATAACCACAATATAACTCAATTTTTTCAACGCAGGTGGCATTGCATCCATTGTATCACCAGGTCGCCAAATTGGATTTGGAACTGGCATTCCCATTGCTTCGTATTCATCGATTTTTTCGTTAAAGCCTTCAATATTGCGTACACGTAGCGCAGAAAGCAACTGATAACGGCGTTCCATTTCATCTACACACCAACGCAACGCATTAGCAGCTTTTTTCATATCTGTTACAACAGGCGTTAGCAAGTGCGGAATATCATTATAAACGGAAAGTTCGACGACTTTAGGATCGATCATGATGAATTTCACATCTTCTGGTTGAACACGATAAAGTAAACTTAAGATCATCGTATTCACGCCAACAGACTTACCTGATCCTGTTGAACCTGCTACCAACAAATGTGGCATTTTCGCTAAATCAACAATCACAGCCTTTCCGCTAATATCTTTCCCTAAAGCCATTGGCAAAGTGGCATGAGTATCACGGAATTCACGGCTGTCTAACACGTCACGTAATGGCACCATTTGACGATGAAGATTAGGTGTTTCAATACCAATATAAGGCTTGCCAGGAATAGCCTCTGCCACACGAATCGAGCGGAACATTAATGCACGTGCCAAATCGGTATCAATACTCGTGACTTTTGATGCTTTCACTCCAGGTTGTAATTCTAATTCATAACGCGTCACAACTGGGCCAACAAGCACATCTTTTACAGTCGCTTTCACATTAAAATTACGTAATTGTTGCTCTATACGTTGAGATGTTTCCAAAACTTCTTCTTGCGTAATATTTTGTTCCACTGCTGGATGTTTTGACAATAACTCTAAACTTGGCAATGGCGTACTAGGCTTTTCACGTTTAGTTGTCGGCTGTTGGAATGCAGGATGAATTAGTGAACCACTATAACCTTGATAATGAGGTGTATTCTCTGTGGTTTTAACTTGCTCTTCAGTCACTTCATTCTGTAAAGAAACCATCATTTCTGAATTATTATCCGCTAAACGAACTTGTTCATCAGCTTGAGCAAAACGTACTGCTTCACGAGCTGCAAATTCTTCAGCAAGGTGTGAAAAATTATTTTCTTCATCATTCTGCTGCGCTAAACCTTCACGCAAGGAAACCGTTGGGATTTCATCATCTTGTAGTAAAGAAATTTCTGAAAAATTATCCGCACTTATTTCATTTTCTGATTTATTCAACTGTCCCTTTTCTTTTTTATTATTAATCCACACCGGAACAAAATCATTTTCATTCGGCATTTGATGATTTAAGTCATTTGAAATATGAACACTAGGCAATTTTTCCACGCCTAAATCAGAAATAAATTGTTCATCAATATTTTGTGAATTAAGTTCGTTATAATCTGTTTGAATAGCGATATTTTGTGTTAATCCACTAATATTTATCATTTGCTCATTAGATAACTTTTCGTTTTCTCCAAGCTCACTATCATTCTTATCTTCCACAAGTTTTGGATTATGTTCATTTTGTTCCGCAACTTCTGGCAATATCATATTTTGAATAAAATCCGGTTTCTGAATCAAAATTTGCTCTAATTCCTCTCCCGATTCATCTTGTTTAACATCTTCAGTTTGTTCATTTTTCATAGTAAGCCAATGATAAAACGTCACAAGCAATCGAATAAATGAGGCACCAGAACAAAAAATGAATCCAATGACAGCAAAGACCAGCCCAATTAATATTGCACCTAATTTACCGAGTACAGGATAAATCCAATTCACTACAAGTGAACCACCAAGCACACCGCCACTCAAATAAAAAGAATTACTTGATAAAAGCAACATGCTCATCACACAAAGACCGATGATTAAAGTAAAAAAACCAAAACTACGTAAAATAATTCGCGTACATGAAAGCTGTTTAACCGCTTTAATTTTTAATAGATAAACTGGTACTAAAAACGTAGCAAAAGGAAAAATATGTGCAACATATCCGAAAAAGACAAAAAGGAGATCAATTACCCAAGCGCCGAATGCTCCAGCCTTGTTAATTGTTCCATCATGAGATGCAGCCGTTGCCCAAGAATTATCTAAAGGTGTATAACTAGACCAAGCAATAATTAAATAAAGTCCAAAAAGTGCGGTTAATGCCAATAATAATTCAGCTAAATACTGTCTTGGTGTAAAGCGTTCTGTAATTCGTTTAATCATATAGTTTATTATTTCAATACAAGATAATTAGTTTGTTTTACTTCTTCCATCACCACATAAGTGCGTGTATCATTTACACCAGGTAAACGCAATAAAGTTGAGCCAAGCAATTTACGATACTCTGCCATATCAGCAACTCGAGTTTTTAGAAGATAATCAAAATCACCTGACACTAAGTGGCATTCTTGAATTTCATCTAACTCTTGAATTGCCGCATTAAATTCTTCAAATACATCAGGCTTACCACGTACTAAAGTGATTTCAACAATTACGAGTAACGGCGCATCTAATAATTCTGGATTGAGTAGGGCTCGGTATCCCATAATGACACCTTGTTTTTCTAAACGTTTAACACGTTCTAAACAAGGTGTGGGTGAAAGCCCTACTTTTTTCGACAAATCAATATTAGAAATTTTACCGTTGCGTTGTAATTCATTAAGAATTTTTATATCAATCGCATCCAGCGCTTTATTCAGTTTTTTTTCCATTTTCTTATTTTTCTTTGAATAAAAAGTATGTTTATTTTAACAAATTTTGCTAACGTTTTCAGTACAACGGAATTAGATAATTTATTTCCATTGAGGATATTATTTGTCTCTAATGGAATTATTTAGAAATTATCCAATACAGCTAACGCATCGGAAAGTTTCTTCACCGTAAAAACTTGCATATTTTCGACCGCACTTTTCGGCTTGTTACCAAAAGGAACAATGGCACGTTTGAAGCCATGCTTTGCCGCTTCACTAATACGTTCTTGTCCACTTGGCACTGGACGAATTTCTCCCGCTAATCCCACCTCACCAAAAATCACTAAATCTTGTGGCAAAGGGCGATTACGAAAACTAGAAATTAACGCAAGCAACAAAGCCAAATCCGCACTTGTTTCACTAACTTTTACACCACCAACGACATTGACAAAAACATCTTGATCAGCCATTTGTAAGCCACCATGTCGATGTAACACTGCCAATAATAGTGCTAAGCGATTTTGCTCTAATCCCACCGCAACACGGCGAGGATTCACTAGCATTGAATGATCCACCAAGGCTTGAATTTCAACTAAAAGAGGACGAGTTCCTTCCCAAAGTACCATAACGGAACTGCCTGATGTAATCTCATCCCCTCGACTTAAAAAGATCGCCGATGGATTTTTTACTTCTCGCAAACCTTGCTCGGTCATACCAAATACGCCTAATTCATTCACCGCACCAAAACGGTTTTTATGGCTACGCAAAGTACGATAGCGAGAATCGGCTTCGCCTTCTAATAGTAATGAACAGTCAATCGCATGCTCTAACACTTTCGGCCCAGCAAGGGTTCCGTCTTTCGTTACATGCCCAACCATAATAATGGCGACTTGGCGAGTTTTCGCATAACGAGTGAGGAAAGAAGCACATTCACGCACTTGCGCTACACTTCCTGGTGATGATTGAATATCTGCCAAATGCATTACCTGGATCGAGTCCACCACTATAATTTGCGGTTTTAACTGATCCGCCAAATTACAAATCTGTTCCACAGAGGTTTCTGACAACATTTTTAATTGATCGTTTGGCAATCCCAATCGACTTGCACGCATCGCAACCTGTTGTAACGACTCCTCTCCAGTTACATAAAGTGCGGTCATATTTTTCGCTAAACCACACATGACTTGTAATAGCAAGGTACTTTTCCCTGCACCAGGATGCCCACCAATTAAAATCGCACTGCCCGGTACGATCCCGCCACCCAGTACGCGATCTAACTCATTAAAGCCACTGGAAAAACGTGGTGTTTCTTGCAAACTAATTTCAGAAAGCGTTTGAATTTTTGCCTGAGTTTCACCTGCGTAGCCGCTAAAACGATCATTTTTTGATTTCGCCGTGAAAATTAACCGCACTTCAGTGATTGTATTCCACGCTTTACAAGCTGAACATTGCCCTTGCCAACGAGAAAACTCCGCACCACAATCGTTACATACATAAGCTGTTTTCGGGGCTTTAGCCATTTTTTATCCTTCTCATCCTTTAACCGAGTATTTATATGCCTACGGCTAAATATCATTATATTATTCAGGGCAAGCTTACATAATGCCTAGAAGTATGGCTTACCCATTTGCACGGTTGATTCGTATTATGCCGAGAATCTCATTAATTTGATGATTCGCTCAAAATAAACTCTACTTTTCAAAAGTGCGGTCAATTTTTCAATAGTTTTTTCATTGTCTTTCGTTTCACTATGAAAACGAATCAAATCACGGATTTCAGCAAAGATTTTCTGATTGCTTTCTAACAAAGCTGGTAAGAGCGTTTCTTTTTGTTTCTCTGTTGCCACCGCTTCTAGGTTTTTTCCATTTTCATCATAATAATGATAAAGATTAAAAAATGCCCCAACTCGCTCAACGGTTTTCATAAAATCTTGGCTAAAAAGTGCGGGAGAAAAGAATAAGGTTTCTTCCAAAAGTTTCTGTTCCATTTTCAACACGGAATTAAATTTTTCACAAAAATCTACTGCACTTTCTTCTCGTTCTTCTTTTAAGAAATCACGCCATTTATTTAACCAATCTGTTAAAAATTGTTTCGAGCCCAGCAAATAACCACGCTTCGCTTTACTTGCGCTACTAAAATAAATATCTCTTTCGAAAGGCAAAGTTTCCACAAAATCAAAAAGATCCTGCACATTGTCAGATTTCAATTCAAACTCAATTTCACAAATAGGCTGCTCAGATTCGCCTGCAATAATTTTGCCTTGATCGAATGCCACTTCAATTTTGGATTGTTGAAATTCAACTAACCAAAAAGTGCGGTTAAAATCTGTGGAGAAAATAGGTTGTAGTGTAGAATTAGGTAATTCTTCAAAAGGATAAAGTTCTCTTAATTGGGCATTGGTTGGGGTTTCTTTTTCGGTTAATGGTAAATTATATTCTGGGCGACTATGCAATCCACCAACAACTTCGCCGTTAGTTTTAAGCGTTAATGTAAGTTCTTGATCTTCTTGACGAATACGTAATCCCATCTTTTGTTTAGCAAGGAAATGATCAGGATAATCATAATAAGTATTGCTCAGAAACTGTTTTTTATGCACTAAACAAGTAAAGTTTTTTAAATGTTCTTCTAATTCATTAAACGCTTGGTCAGATACCGCTAATTTAATTTCAATTTCATTACTCATAAAATTATACTCCCTTCAACTTAAAACTGTTCAAATATACAGATAAAAATAGATAAATCAAGGTTTTTGTGGTGTTTTACTTTACATATTAAACAGCTATAAATTAATTTATATTTATTGTGCAGTATTTTCCTATAATTAAAATATAGGAAATTATAAATGAAAGGTTCATTCAAAAATTATGTGAAAAATTTTCATTATATGAAATTGAATAAATTGGAAATCAAATGTTTAGATTTATAACTGAAAGATTTCATTTAAGCGGAGAATATGATTCGGACTGTTCTCGAATCTATATTAAAAAGATTTAGATAATATATGGAAAATACTAACCAAGAAAAAATTAGGTGAAAAAGTCATCTTTTTCACCTATCTAACATTTTCTGAGTTTTTCTATACAAAATTTATCCCTCTTTCGGATAAAGCACTTCAGCATTAATCCAATTCACCCAAGTGCTTTCCAATAATGGAATTAAGGGGGTGCTATCTTCAACTACGGTATTTAAGGCAGATAATACCTCTTCTAAAGACGAAGGTTGTTCTTGTATATAACTTAATAGCCAAAAGTCAAGTTCAGATAAGCGTTGTTGTAGAATATTAAAATCGCTATCCCGCCATATAACAGCTTGCATAGGGTTTTCATCAAATTGTTTAAAATCGCTTGATAAAAAATCGACTTCATAGCGTTTTAAATAAGCTGCATCAGATAACTGCATTACGCTATGCTTATCCCACTCAAATTTTTCAGGTACTTTTGCTAAAGAAACTTCTGCAAGTAATTGAGTATTTTCAAAATCCATCAATGCCAGTATATTGGCGTCAAAACTCTCTTTTTCTTGACAAAATAAGAGAAATTCTCCAGCAATATCTTGAAAATAAGGCGAATGTGATTTTCCTTTTAATACAAAAAATTCTTTTGTCTGAGACCAACTCTCAGCAGAAACGTGTTTAGGCGCTTCAACAAAACAACGGTCAATAAAACCAAAGATGTTATTTCGAACTAAACGAGCATAAACAGCAAGGCGATTCGGAGCATAACCATTTAGAGGTTGAGCATTAGCCAATCGAACTGCTGTGGCAAGTGCTTTTTGTGTTTCAATAAGCGAAGGTTTAGGCTGCATAGGATATTACCTCTTTTTGAGCATATTTTTGCTGTAGTTGTGCAATATGTTCAACTTCAGCATAAAGTTCTGCAAATGGAGGGAAATTGAAATCACGCTCTAATAATGTTGGCGGAATGACGGGTAGTCGTTGATAGGCATATTCTAATAAATCCCACACAGTACCTTTTACCGCCTCACCGTGCGTATCAATTAATAACTCGGGTAAATGGCGATATGCTCCTTTTATTTTATTAAATGATTCTCCTTCTAAATCCTCCACAACTTGTGCCGCAGAATGTTCTTCGTCGTGTCCGGCAATATGAATGTAATTGACACGTTTTACATCTACTTGATCTAAAAAAACATAAGGATCAAGTAAACCGTGATTGACGCCATTTACATAAATATTATTTACATCTAAATGAATACCACAATCCGCTTCTTGTGCAATAGCATTTAAAAATTCTACTTCATTCATTGTGCTGGTGGGAGAGTGTAAATAATAAGAGGTGTTTTCTAATGAAATTTGTAATCCTAAAAAATCTTGTACATAGCGGATTCTCTGTGCTACGTGTTTTACAGCTTCTTCTGTAAATGGCATGGGTAATAAATCATATAAATGCCCTTCACATTCACAATAACTTAAATGTTCAGAAAAAAATGTCGAATTATATTGAGTCATTAATGCTTTAGTATTTTTTAATAACTCTCGGTCAAGTGGTGCTTGCCCGCCTAATGAAAGTGATAGTCCGTGTACCGCAAGTGGATATCTTTCAGCGGCTTGATCAAATTTATAACGAGCAGCTCCTCCCATTTTTACCCAATTTTCTGGAGCAACTTCCATAAACTGAATCGCATTATTTGATGATAAATTCAAAAAATCATCCGCTAAATCTCGACGATACCCTAATCCTGCACCTTGTAACATAATTATTTACTCCTTTTAATACAACACTGGTGTAAATTTACACCAGTGCTATGTATGGCATCTAGATTTAAATACGATTATTTAGAGCCGCATTTACCTTCACCACATTTACCTTCTGCGGCTTTCGTTTCGTTTGCACCACATTTGCCTTCTCCGCATTTACCTTCTGCAGCTTTTGTTTTCACACATTTATCACCTACACAAGGTGTTGCAGCTTTATCCATACTGCTTGATTTTGATTCAGCGTGCGTAGCAGTAGCTACTGTCATCGTTAATGCTCCAGCTAATGCGGCTAAAGTGGATAATTTTTTCATTTAAGTCTCCTAGAGTTTGATCTTGAATATATAGTTAGAGGAATTTCAACCAGCTTTTAGTTGGATAAACCTTCTTAATAAGCGTGTCTAAAGAGAGTTTCCCTGCTCCCTGCGTAATTAAGATTAATAAAGTTACCACATAAATTAATGGTAATTTATAACCATTATCACAAACGTTATAACCTGAATCAGCATGAATACTATACCACGCAACAGAGATTAAAATCGTTAAACCTAATGCACTAAAACGAGTTAGTACTCCGAATATTAGCAAGAAAGGGAGAATTAATTCCGCCCCCATTGCAACGTGCCAATTAATATCAGCAGGAATAAGATTAAACGGAAAAGGAAAACGATCTTGTATTTCAGTAAACCAATTTTGACCATTCCATTTTTCTAACCCGGCCTCTAAAAATTCCCACGCAAGAAAAATGCGTAAAATCAATAAACTCACACCGCTGCTGATACCTTGCATCTTACAATCCTTCATTTTTTACCTTTCAAATTTTCTCGCTTTTAAAGCGAAAAGTGTATTGAGTTACTTATCCTACCACACTGGGAAATATTACCCAGTTATTTAGTTAGTCGAAGACAAACCTTTTTTCTTACAAATTTTTTTGAAAAATTTTAAATATCAACAAAAATCGGGTAATATGCGCACGAATTTTTAACCCCTTATGGAGTAAATCACTTATGGCAATGAATAATATTCTCGGATTATTTGCCCATTCGCCTTTAAAGCCATTGCAAAAGCATTCGGAAAAAGTCACTGAATGTAGCGATCTTTTAATTCCTTTTTTTGAGACCACCTTCTCAAAGGATTGGGAAAAAGCGGAAGAAAAACGCTTAGAAATCTCTCAGCGTGAACGTGAAGCGGATAGCTTGAAACGTGAGATTCGTTTGAAATTGCCACGTGGTTTATTCTTACCTATCGATCGTACTGATCTCTTAGAATTAGTCACGCAACAAGATAAATTAGCAAATTTTGCTAAAGATATTGCAGGGCGTATGATTGGGCGCCAATTTGGTATTCCTGAAGAAATGCAGGAAGAATTCTTACATTACGTAAAACGTAGTTTAGATGCCATTCATCAAGCTCATCGAGTAATCGAAGAAATGGATCAACTTTTAGAAACAGGTTTTAAAGGCCGTGAACTAAAATTAGTTAACGATATGATTCAAGAACTCGATGCAATTGAAGATGATACCGACCAAATGCAGATCAAATTGCGTAAAATGCTTTACACCATCGAAAGCCGTTATAACCCAATTGATGTGATGTTCTTATATAAAATTATTGAATGGGTTGGCGTGCTAGCTGACCAAGCTCAACGTGTTGGCTCACGCATTGAATTAATGCTGGCGCGTTCATAATCAACAAAACATAGGAAATTAACTATGGAAGTTATTAGTCAATATGGTTCATGGTTGGTGTGGATTACAGCAGCCTTCGGCTTTTTTATGGCTTTCGGTATTGGAGCCAATGATGTTTCAAACTCAATGGGGACATCCGTAGGATCCGGTACTATAACAGCCAAACAAGCAATTATTATCGCGTTAATTTTTGAATCTGCTGGCGCATATCTAGCTGGTGGTGAAGTAACTGAAACGATTAAAAGTGGCGTAATCGATCCAATGCAATTTGTTGATACGCCCGATATTTTAGCACTGGGTATGCTTTCTGCTTTATTTGCATCTGGCGCTTGGTTATTTATCGCAACGAAAATGGGCTGGCCGGTTTCAGGTACTCACACGATCATCGGTGCAATTATTGGATTTGCGTGCATTACGATTGGCCCTGGCGCAGTAGATTGGTCAAATATTGGTAGCATCGTTGGTAGCTGGTTCATCACGCCAGTCATCGCAGGTATTCTCGCTTATGCAATCTTTGCAAGTACACAAAAACTTATTTTTGATACCGAACACCCTCTGAAAAATGCACAAAAATATGGTCCTTATTACATGGGGATAACCGTATTTGTGCTGTGTATCGTAACAATGACAAAAGGTTTAAAACATGTTGGTTTAAATCTTTCCAATAAAGAAACTTTGGTTATTTCACTTATCATTAGCCTTGTAGGCATGTTGTTTTTCCATTTCTATTTTAAAAGCAAAACATTCACTCAATCGGCAAGCAAAGGGACTTTTGGTGCGGTAGAAAAAGTCTTCAGCATTTTAATGTTATTAACAGCCTGTGCGATGGCTTTCGCTCACGGTTCGAATGATGTAGCTAATGCAATTGGCCCACTTTCAGCGGTTGTATCTATCGTTGAACAAGGCGGTAAAATTGTTTCAGGCGGAGCCTTAACTTGGTGGATTTTACCATTAGGTGCATTAGGTATTGCTGTAGGCTTAATTACTATGGGACAAAAAGTGATGGCGACTGTTGGATCTGGGATCACCGATTTAACGCCAAGCCGTGGCTTTGCCGCTCAATTTGCCACTGCGATGACGGTTGTAGTTGCATCCGGTACAGGCTTGCCGATCTCAACAACACAAACACTTGTTGGGGCAATTTTAGGTATCGGTTTTGCTCGCGGTATCGCGGCACTCAATTTAACGGTTATCCGAAATATTATTAGTTCTTGGATAATCACTTTACCAGCCGGCGCATTCTTCGCAATTATTATCTTCTATTTACTGCGTACGGTGTTTAATTAATTTATTGCAACAAAAAGTGCGGTTTATTCAGCCGCACTTTTGTTGTTTTTATTTTTAAGGAGAAAGCATGAAAAAAATCTACAATACACTTTTATCTTGCGCCTTACTTGGTGCAGGTATTGCAACTGCGCACGCAGAAACGCAATATGTTACAGAAAATCTTAGTACATTCTTACGCCGCGGTGCTGGTGAACAATTTAAAATTGCAGGTTCAATTCAAGCGGGCGAAGAGGTGAATGTATTAGATCGTCAAGGCAAATACACACTCATTCGCGACAATAAAAATCGTGAAGCTTGGATTTTAAATTCAGACTTAAGCAACACGCCAAGTAGTAAAGAAGAAAATCCAAAATTAAAAGCTCAAGTTCAAGAATTAACCTTAAAACTTAGTCGTTTAGATGGGGATTGGCAACAGCGTACCGTAGAAATGCAACGTCGAACCAAACAAGCTGAGCAACAAAGTGCAGATCTTTTAGAACAAAATTCACAATTGAAACGTGAACTTGAAATGACCAAAAATAAAAATCGTGATTTAGAAGCGATGCTTGATGCAGGTAAACGAGAAATTGCTATCCAATGGTTTATTTATGGCGGTTCAGTATTGGGCGTAGGCTTACTCTTCGGCTTACTTATTCCTTATGTTTTACCAAAACGTCGCCGTCGCGATGGCTGGGCATAATCACGAATGAAAGTTTATTTAGTTGGTGGGGCTGTTCGCGATCAATTATTGGGTTTACCGGTAAAAGATCGTGATTGGATTGTGGTAGATGCAACCCCCGCTACGCTACTCTCTCTCGGTTATCAACAAGTAGGCAAAGATTTTCCGGTTTTTCTCAATCCTAAAACAAAAGAAGAATATGCGCTTGCCCGAACAGAACGTAAATCTAGCGCAGGTTACACTGGCTTTATTTGTGATTTCTCCCCAACAATTACATTAGAACAAGATTTAATTCGACGAGATCTCACTATTAACGCCATGGCTCAAAGCGAAGACGGTGAAATTATCGATCCTTATGGAGGAAAACAAGATTTAGAAAATCGAATTTTACGCCATATTTCTCCAGCTTTTTCAGAAGATCCTTTACGTGTCTTGCGTGTGGCACGCTTTGCATCCCGTTATCATTCTCTCGGTTTTAAAATCGCATCGGAAACGCTATCCCTAATGGCAGAACTTGCACAATCGGGAGAATTACAACATCTCACGGCGGAACGAGTTTGGTTAGAAACAGAAAAAGCCTTAAACGAAAAAAATCCTGAAATTTATTTTGAAACCTTACATAAAACAGGCGCATTAAGAGTTTTATTTCCTGAAATCGATGCCCTTTATGGTGTGCCAAATCCAGTAAAACATCATCCAGAAGTGGATAGTTTTATTCATACCATGTTGGTATTAAAACAAGCGGTTAATTTGACTGAACATAACCCTATCTTAAATAAAAGTGCGGTCCGTTTTGCCGCAATTTGTCATGATCTTGGCAAGCCTCTTACACCTCAAAATATTCTTCCTCATCATTATGGGCATGAACAAGCTGGCATAAAACCGACTAGAACATTGAGCAAACGCTTGAAAGTGCCAAGTTATTTTCAAGAACTTGCAGAACTGACTTGTGAATTTCATACACATATTCACAAAGCCTTTGAGCTTCGGGCTGAAACCGTCATAACGCTGTTTAATCGTTTTGATGTGTGGAGAAAACCTCAACGCTTTCAAGAATTTCTACAAGTATGTCTAGCTGATACTCGAGGTAGAACAGGTTTTAAAAATAAAGACTATCCACAAATAGATTACGTCAATCAATTATTACAATCGGCCAATGAAGTAGATGTCCAGCAAGTTATTGCAGATGGATTTGAGAAACAAGAAATCAGAAATGAATTGACGAAACGAAGAATCTTAGCGGTTAAACAAACAAAAGCAAATTACCCAAAAAATTAACAAATAAAAGTAACTTTACTCAATTCAACTAAATCCTTAAAATACGCGAGCTTATTAACTTGATGAATAATATGAAAACGTTTAAATTTCTCACCGCACTTTTTGTAACCAGCATACTTACAGCCTGTACGATGGATGCTGAACGCCCAGTTAACGTGCAATACATCGATAAAGCTGACGCTACATGGCAACAGCATTTACAAAAGATTCAAAAAATTCAATCCTATCAAGCCAAAGGACAAATTGGTTATATCAGTCCTACAGAACGTTTTTCTAGCCGCTTTGAATGGCAATACCAAAATCCAAAATCTTATACGCTTAAACTCTATTCTTTAATCAGTAAATCTACTCTTTGGATTCAAATGCATCAAAGTGGAATGACAATTTCCGATAACAACGGCAATCAACAATCTGCAGCCAATGCTAAACTACTATTACAAGAGATCATTGGCATGGATGTGCCATTAGAGCATTTAGCTTATTGGTTAAAAGGTCAACCTGCAATAAATGCAGATTATCAAGTCGGTACCAACCATTTACTTGGCGCATTTACTTATCATGTGGATGGTTCTCAATGGACAGCAGATTATCTAACTTATCACTCAAATAATTCGATGCCTGAAAATATTCTACTAAAAAATGACAGCACGAAACAAACTCTAAAGATTCGCGTAGATGAGTGGATTTACTAATGAATACATTAATGAAATCACATCAATTTTCTACCGCACTTTGTCAAAATACCACACAATCAAATGGGAAACCATTGCGCTTCCCTAGCCCAGCCAAGCTGAATTTATTTCTTTATATCAACGGAAAATTGTCGAACGGCTATCATGAATTACAAACACTTTTCCAATTTTTAGATTTCGGCGATTGGTTAGAAATGAGTATCCGTGAAGAAGATAATCAAATTCTTTTAACCCCAGAAATTCCAAATCTAAAAACGGAAGATAATCTGATTTATCGAGCTGCAAAACTTTTACAAGAAAAAGCCAATATTCAATTGGGTGCAAATATTCATTTAGATAAAATTCTTCCAATGGGAGGCGGTGTTGGTGGTGGTTCATCTAATGCAGCAACCGCATTGGTCGCATTAAATTATTTATGGCAAGCCAATTTATCCATTGATGAACTGGCAAAATTAGGATTAACACTAGGCGCTGATGTGCCAATCTTTATACATGGACACGCTGCTTTTGCTGAAGGTGTCGGGGAAAAAATCACTTATTGTGAACCTGCTGAAAAATGGTTTGTTGTATTAAAACCCGATGATTCAATATCGACAGCTGCCATATTTCAAGATCCAAATTTACCACGTAATACACCGAAAAAATCCCTAAAACAACTTTTGAGCGAGCCTTATGTAAACGATTGCGAAAAAGTTGTGATAAATCATTATTCAAACGTTGAAAAAGCGCTAAACTGGTTGCTACAATATGCGCCGGCAAGATTAACAGGAACGGGAGCATGTGTTTTTGCTGAATTTGATCATGAAGCAGAGGCACAAGCGGTACTTAGACAAAAACCAGAAGAATTTTTTGGCTTTATCGCTAAAGGACTCAATGTTTCTCCCTTGCTCGCAATGTTGAAGCAGCTATCACCAATTCATACTCATCGACAATCTAAACCTGAGGTTTTATAAAATGCCTGACATTAAACTCTTCGCGGGTAATGCAACACCAGAACTTGCAAAACATATTTCTAAACGTTTATATATTTCACTAGGCGATGCCACTGTTGGCCGTTTCAGTGATGGTGAAATCCAAGTTCAAATCAATGAAAATGTGCGTGGTGCAGATGTATTCATTATACAATCAACCTGTGCACCAACCAATGATAACCTAATGGAATTGATTGTGATGGTGGATGCATTACGTCGTGCATCTGCAGGTCGTATCACGGCTGTTGTTCCCTACTTTGGTTATGCTCGTCAAGATCGTCGCGTACGATCAGCACGTGTACCTATTACCGCTAAAGTTGTGGCAGATTTACTTTCAACTGTTGGTATTGACCGCGTATTAACCTGCGACCTACACGCAGAACAAATCCAAGGTTTCTTTGATGTTCCAGTCGACAACGTATTTGGTTCTCCAGTTTTGATTCACGATATTTTGAAAAAATCTGATCTTGAAAATCCAATTGTTGTATCTCCAGATATTGGTGGTGTTGTACGTGCTCGTGCGGTAGCTAAATTATTAAACGATACCGATATGGCTATTATTGACAAACGTCGTCCACGCGCAAACGTAGCACAAGTAATGCATATTATTGGTGATGTAGCAGGTCGCGATTGTATTCTTGTAGACGATATGATCGATACAGGTGGTACGCTTTGCAAAGCAGCTGAAGCATTAAAAGAACGTGGTGCAAAACGCGTATTTGCTTATGCGACTCATGCTGTATTCTCTGGTGCTGCCGCGAAAAATTTGGCTAGTGGCGCTATTGATGAAATCGTTGTAACAGATACAATCCCACTTTCTGATGAAATCAAAGCATTAGGTCGCGTACGCGTACTTACTCTATCTGCAATGCTTGCTGAAGCTATCCGTCGTATTAGTAATGAAGAGTCAATTTCAGCTATGTTTAATTAAATTAAAATGCTAGACAATGATCTTTAAGAATTGTGGGAATTTTAACAATATTTGTGAAATTCCCACTTTTGTTGAGATGCACTTTATAATCTTGCAATTTCGTTTAACGAACCATCCTCTTTTAGAAATCCATAGAAAAACTCCACCGCACTTTTTACAGCTTCACTCATCGGAAAACCAAAAGAAACAAGATCGGGTTGAATACCAATAAAAATAACCTCAGGAATATCTTCCTCTAATTGCTCGATTAAAAAATTAAGTGGCAAATTATGCGTGCTGACGAAGAACATTTCGGCGATAAGTTCTTTGTCGATAATGCGAATTTTGCCAACGGGCAGTTCCATTTCTGTTGCATCAAAGATAATTAAACGCTTTGCTTTCATGGCTCGGATCTGATGCACAAGATTTTCTGGTGCTGAACCGCCATCAAGTATGGTCCAATTTGGCAACGGATTTTCACTACAAAGCTGAGCAAGATAAGGACCAGCCCCATCATCGCCCATCATTGTGTTACCAACAGTTAGGATTACATTTTCATTCATCACGACGTTTCACCATAATATACATCACAGGTTCACGCTGGATGGAAGCAAGCGTGTCCATTAAAATATCGACCCATTTTTGATGTTCCGGAGAAAAATTGGCTCTATTTTCATCAAGTGCCTTAGCCAATAAATTCACATGACTTGAATCAATCACTATTTCACCAAATTTCATTAAACCCGCAAACTTACGTTTTGCATCCCCTTCAGGGAAGGTATCTACAAAACGTTGGTAATCTGCATAATCGCAGATGAGTAATTTTTTAAAGCAATCAATTACACCAACATGATGACCAATCGCAAGGGAATAATACATTACTTGCTTGGCTTGCTCTGGGACTTGCTCATCGTTGTCAACAAAACGCTCATTGAGTAAATAGAAAAAAACTTGGGTTGTCATGGTACGTCCTATAAAACTTGTAAAGTAATAACGTAATTTCTTCGCTAATCAATACTGCCAAATCTCCCCTTACCCCTCTTTGCTAAAGAGGGGGATTTCTCTTTAGCAATAAAGAACTTCTCTCTCATTTTAGTTTTCTGTTGTTAATGCAGAAAACTAGATTAAAATCAACCGCTCTTATTCCCCTCTTTAGCAAAGAGGGGTAAGGGGAGATTTGGCAGAAATCAAAACGGAGCTATTAGTTTATTTAGCAATCGTTAGACTATCCCGAAAACGGCATACTAATTGCATGTAATCGATTTACGATTTCACTCAAGCGTGGATCTGCTTCACGTTCCAAAAATTCGCCAAGGCGAACACCAAATGGAACCTGATCTTTTTCAGACATCATACTCATAAATTGATTAGCAATGTCTCCACCTTGTCGATAGCCCGCTAAACGACGCGCTTCACGTTCTAATTCCACGCGTAAATCTAATGGAATATTTGGGAAACGTAATTTAGCCTCAGCATTAGGATCGGCAATTTCTTGTTTACCTTTGAGTTTTTGATCAAGTAAACCTAGTGCCATTGCAAAACCATAAATAGTCGCAGCTGGAGTTGGAGGACATCCAGGAATATACACATCAATTGGCACAATTTGATCGCTACCGCCCCACACGCAGTACAAGTCATGGAAAATACCGCCACCACAACCGCACGCACCATAAGAAATACAGATTTTTGGATCGGGTGCAGCTTGATAAGCACGCATTGCCGGTGTACGCATTGCACGAGTTACCGCGCCAGTAAATAATAAAATATCCGCATGGCGAGGTGATGCAACAACCTTAATCCCAAAACGTTCTGCGTCAAAGGTTGGTGTAATAGTACTAAAAATTTCAATTTCACAACCATTACAACCGCCACAGTCAACGCGATAAACATAAGCGGAACGTTGAATATTTTTCAACAAAGTTTGTTTCATTTTCGCAATGTTTTCATCCACACTAAATGGCGTTGAAATACCATTCACGGGCATTGGGATTTGTGTGTTCATCTTGCAATCTCCCTAACGTGATCAAATAACGCCAATTTCACGCGCATATTGGATTCCATATCGGCGGTTTTTTCCAAACTGTTTTGGCGTTTACAGGTTGGGCAAGTGTTGAGCACCGCTAATTTATGTTTAACCAGTTCATCGTTATCCAATGTTTGTTTGAATAAATCCACTGCATAATTGAGTTCTTTATGAGAAACAAAAGGCTGACCACATTGATGACAAATCGTTGTAGTGAAGGTTGTTTCTTGATAAAGATCCTGTTTATTGCTGACTGATAATTCAAAATCTTGGCTTAAACGAATGGCTTTTGTTGGGCAAACTTCTTCGCAACGGCCACAGAAAATGCAGCGGCCTAAAAATAATGACCAAGTACGTTCGCCTGTTTCTGGATCGGTACGCATGGTAAGCGCATTAGCCGGACACGCCATTGTACAGGCTGCACAAACAATACATTGATCAGAATTCAGTTCTGGTTTACCACGGAAATCAGGATCAACTTCATAGGGTTTAAACGGATATTTAGTGGTAACATCCCCCGCATTTAATACGGTTTTAAGTAATTTAAACATTGTGCCCCCCTATTTTAATGGTGAATTTTTACGTTCAATGCCGTAGCGTTCGATTTCTTTATAAGAAACCGTTTGTGCTTTTCGTTTACGTACATCCACCACAGTCACACGGTCAGTACAAGAATAGCAAGGGTCAAGGCTACCAATGATAAGCGGCGCATCTGATACTGTATTGCCACGCAACATATAACGTAAAGTTGGCCAGTTTGCATAAGTCGCTGCACGACAACGCCAACGATATAATTTTTGGTTATCACCAAGCATTGACCAGTGAATGTCTTCACCACGCGGTGCTTCCGTGATACCTAACGCAAAACGTCCAGGGGTGTAATTGAAACCTTCAGTGATAATCGCACCAGTAGGCAAGTTATCTACCATATAATCAATGATATTCATGGATTCAAATACTTCATTTACCCGCACTTTCACACGAGAAATGACATCGCCACCTTGTTCGGTGAACATATTGAATGGTACATCGCCATAGCCAGAGAAGGGATGAATTTTACGCACATCACGTGCGAAGCCGGAACCTCGAATCATCGGTCCGACTGGGCTGAAATCACGCGCAACTTGACGATCAAGCACTCCTACGCCCACAGTACGTTGTTCCATATTTGGCGTATTGAGTAAAATATCTACCAAAGTTTTAAGCTCTTCACGCATTTCTGCAATAAGCTTAATGCATTGTTCACGTTGGTGTTTCAACATATCGCGGCGTACACCGCCGATTAAGTTAATACCATAGGTTTTACGTGCACCAGTAAGCACTTCTGCAAGTGTCATCGATTTTTCACGAACACGGAAGAATTGCATAAAACCTGTATCAAAACCAGTAAAGTGGCTAGATAAACCTAAGTTCAATAAATGACTGTGCAAGCGTTCAACTTCCAACAAAATTGCACGAATCCATTGTGCACGTTCAGGAATTTGAATACCTAATGCATTTTCGACAGAGTTAGCATAAGCAACACTATGGGTAAAACCGCAGATACCGCACACACGGTCAGCCAAGAAATTGACTTGATCGTAATCCATTCGGGTTTCTGCCAATTTTTCCATACCACGGTGTACATAGAATAAACGGTAGTCCGCATCAATAATATCTTCCCCATCGACAAACAAACGGAAGTGTCCCGGTTCATCAGATGTAATATGGAGAGGGCCGATAGGCACAATACGCGCTTCGCCTTTTTCGTTAATAAACTCATAGGTTTCCGTTGCCGTAGTTGGATCTGGACGCAAACGGTAATCCATCGAATCTTTACGTAATGGGTAAAGATCATCTGGCCAGTCATCTGGTAACACTAAACGGCGTTGATCGGGAAGACCGACGGCTTTTAAACCGTACATATCAAATAATTCACGTTCGCCCCACACCGCCGCTTTGACTTTCGGTGTTACGGAAGGAAATTCCAGCGTAACAGGATCTACGAGTGCTTTAATCGTCACAAAAGTTTTGACCACACCTTCCATAGAAAGCACGTAATAAACGGCATAATGACCATGAATTGAGCGTTCATCGTTACCAAAAACTAATGGCAACCAGCCTTCATGTTGATAGTAAAGATATTCCACCACATCAGGTAACATATTGGTTTTCACTGTTAAAGTGACTTGATTCGGTGTAGACCACTCCTCATCTAAAATTGTATTCGGAAATTTTGCATTAACGGCTTCAATATAATTTTTGCCGAGCATTTTTACCGGATCGACCGATGTATTTTTAGTTAATTCCATTTTTTCCCCCAGTTGTCGATCATTTCGCTAAACTTTGCCAAGGTAAAACTAGCATATCGCCAAAGGACACATGTTCAGATCCAAGCACAATTCCTACCGCACTTTTTAGTAACTGCAAGATTGGCTCTGCAATATGGATACCCATTACAAACATTAACAACAATAGTATGGCCATTGCCGCCAAAGAGACTTTACTAACTTCGCCTGCTTCCACATTATCAGGTTGTTTGCCAAGCACTGTTTTTAATAGCATTAAGGCAAGTCCTGCAAGCACGATAGTGAGTAAAATTAAGCATAAAATAACTAACCAAGTTTTACCCGCTGTAATCCCTGCAACCACAACACTAAATTCACTCACGAATACGTTAAATGGAGGGATACCACCCAATGCCAACGCACCACCAGCGAAAAGCACCGCACTCACTGGTGCAACACGCCATAATCCACGCACTTGATTCATATCACGGGTTTTATATTTCAATAGAATATTACCCGATGCACAGAATAATAAGGTTTTCGCAAGGCTGTGGTTGATGGTGTGAAGTAAACCTGCAAATACCCCAATTGGGCCACCAAGACCGAAAGCAAAGCTGATTAAGCCCATATTTTCGATACTTGAGTAAGCAAGCAAACGTTTAATATCAAATTGCACGATGATAAATAACGCCGCCACAAGCACTGAAAGTAAACCAAAGATCAACATTAAAGTTTGTGGAAATTCTGCGCCAACCGCTTTTGAAACCAATGTGTAGTAACGCAACACCACAAGCATTGCACAGTTTAATAACACCGCTGATAAAATTGCACTCACTGGGCTTGGTGCCTCACTATGTGCGTCTGATAACCAAGTATGCATTGGAAATAGACCGCACTTCGTGCCGAAACCAATCAATACGAAAGCGAATGCGATATACATCAACATTGGGTTTAAACCAGTGGCTTGTTGATTCACTGCTGACCAAAAAATCGCTTGGCTTGGATCGGCAAGCACGCCATTTGCATTAGCAAAGGTTAAAAGTGTGCCGTATAAACCGAAGGCAACGCCCACAGAACAGATGATGATGTATTTCCACGCGGCTTCAAGGGATGTTTTTTGTTTGTAAGTACCGACCAAAAACGCAGAGCTTAATGTTGTCGCTTCAATTGCAACCCACATTAAAATCAAGTTATTGGTGATAACTGACACAATCATCGTAAAGAAGAATAAGTGTAAGAAACCGTGGTAATGAGCATAGGTTTTAAAATCAATATGCCCTTCTTCCAATTCTGTGTTCATATAACCGATGGAATACACCCCAGCAATTGAACCCACTACAGCAATTAAGCCTAAGAAAATGGCAGAAAGACTATCAACATACACCCAGTTGTTAAATGCACTGATACTGCCTTTTTCCAACACGCCAGAAATGACTTGTACGGAAAAGAACAACATCAAAATTAACCCGGTAACATGGAATGCGGTACAAACTGTCCGATTTTTTGTTCCGCGTAGTGCAAAGCTTTCAAAAGCGATGACTAAAGGTGCGACTAATAACGCGATTATCCATTGTTCATACATAGCGTTACCCCTTCAAACTCATAAGTTGTTTAGCATCAACAGTGTTGAAAGTGCGATAAATTTTATTCACTAACACCACCATAATGATGACTGCAAAAATCGCATCGGTGGCAATGCCGATTTCAACTAATTCTGGCGCATTGTTGGCAAGTAAAGCCAACGTTAAATGCGCACCGTTTTCCATTAAACAATAACCGAAAACTTGTTTCACAATATTGCGTTGGCTCACAATACACACTAAACCTAAAAGGAAGTGGCTAAGTGATACTGACAATGCTGGTTTTAAATGTTCAACTAACGGTAAGTTCACTGGAATGACAACAAAGTAACATAAGCAAACGATGATAGATGTGATCGGGATCAACCAAGCGACATTCATTCCTGCAGGAGTTTGACTTTCGTCAATTTTTCGTAAAGAAAAGATTAAAATTCCTGGCACTAATAATACTTTCGTGATGAATGCACTAATGGACCACATATAAAGTTCGTGAGCTTGCATTTCAAATGCCAAATAAACGAATAACACCACCAATACAAAAGACTGTAAGCCATAGCACAACGCGGATTTTTTTGCGGTTTTTGCCATAATGACACAAAGCGATGTAATGATGAGCAAACTCGCTAATACATTGATCATTAACATAATTCTCTCCTTAACCCGCAAGGCCTAACCAATAGGCAGCGATAAAGCTAGAACACACAGACATCACCATTAAAATCACTAAAACAAATGTCATAGAGAATGGCAATGGTTGCGCATTTTGCACATCTTCAGATGGTTTACCGATAACACATTGACCAAATTTATAAAGCAACCAAACAAATGTTGCCGTAGATTCAATCAACGCAATCACCATTAACCAAGTTACCCATGAATATTCTTGTCCAAGGTCGAAACCTGCGGCAAATAATGGGAATTTACTGAAGAAACCATTAAATGGTGGCACACCAGCAATAGCCAACGCGGCAATACCAAATCCTGTACCAACCACAGGCATGGTGCGCATAATCCCTTGTAAGCGAGGCATTGAACGTGTACCTGTGGCATAACTCAATGAACCTGCAACCAAGAAGAATAAGCTTTTCGCAAAGGCGTGGTTAAAGATATAAGCAATCGCTGCAACAAAGGCTAATTTAGAACCTAATGCTGCAAGAGAAAGCCCGATGAAAATGTAAGAAAGTTGAGTAATAGTTGAATACGCAAGTAAGCGTTTTAAATCTGCTTGTGGCAAGTACATTAAGAAACCATAAATCAATGTAATCATTGCCATCACAATTCCCACTTCACCCACAATGTGCGGAATTTCACCAGCTGACATCACGGAACGAGCGAAAATATAGACGCCCACTTTTACCATTGATGCCGCGTGCAAATACGCACTGACCGGTGTTGGTGCTTCCATCGCATTTGGTAACCAAATTTGCATTGGAAGTTGCGCTGATTTACCCCATGCGGCAAACATCACCCCAAACAACACGATAGTTTTCGCTTCTGGCGCAAGATGCTCTAACGCCGTGATAGAGAATGTGCCAGATTGGCTAAATAAATAAGCCGCAGCAAGGTATAAACCTAATGAACCTACGTGAGTGATAATCAACGCTTTCATCGCAGCCGCCATTGCTTTTTGGCTTTGATAATAGCTGATTAATGCCCAAGAACATCCCCCAGTGATTTCAAAGAAAAGCAACTGACCCGCTAAAGTTGATGAATACACCAAGCCTGCCATTGCACCGATGAAAATCAATAAGAAAGCATAAAAACGAGGTAATCCGTTATGCGGATGTTCGCGGTTTTTATCGGTTAAATAACCACAAGAATATAAGCAAATTAAGAAACCTAAACCCACAACGGCAAAGGCAATTAACGTACTTACTGCATCTAAGGTCACGCCGAAGATTGCAGTATCACCAAATTTAACTAAATCATAGGTGACAGATTGTGCGCCATTTGCATACCACTGCCCCGCCACAGCAAGTGTGCCAAGGGTAGCAAGTGCGGCAAAAATTGTGGCAATTTTTGGGAAAGATTGTTTGTTCACCCCCACAATAAACGCACCGACAAACGGCAAAATGATTGTAATTAGTGCTAAACGTTCCATATTTCCTCCTTACAATCCTGTGAAGTAAAACACAAACGCCAACACTGAAATGCCGAAACCGACCACAGTTAAACGTCCTGTTAGCATAAAGCGGGTACGTGCCAATGTGTTTTCAAACACACATGCGGCGATAAATACCACGAGCAATTTCACAAAGAAAGAAACGATACCTAAAATAACCGCACTTACCGTGAACTCTTGTGCTGCACCGAATGGGAAAAGCACGCTCACAAAGATAGAGGCAACCACCATTGATTTTAAACTCAAACCGACTTTCAATAAGGCGAAAGAAGGGCCTGAATATTCAGTAAGTGGGCCTTCTTGAAGTTCTTGTTCTGCTTCAGCCAAGTCAAATGGAATTTTGCCCATTTCAATAAAGATCGCAAAAGCGGCGGCAACTAAGGCAATTACTGTTGCAACAGGATATTGCCAAGGTTGGCTAGAAAGTGCGGTGCTAATTACTGCAAAATTTGTAGAACCTGCAATTAAAGCAATCACAATGAATGCCAACATTAAGATTGGTTCAACAAGTACGCCTAATGTCACTTCACGGCTTGCACCTAAACTTGAAAAAGTACTGTTAGAATCCAAACCCGCAATTGAGAAGAAAAAGCGGAACAACGCGAACAAATAAATAACGGTGATTAAATCACTGCCTGCCCCAAACGGTGAGTGATGAGTAAACATGGGTAAACTCATTGCAACCACCATGACTGTGCTAATTAACACATAAGGCATAGCACGAGATACCCAACCCGCATTATCTGGCCAAATATTTTGACGTGTCATTAATTTAGCAATGTCGCGATAATCTTGTAACAAGCCCGGGCCACGACGAGATTGAATACGAGCCCGAATCATCCGTGAAATGCCTGAAAAGAGCGGTGCCAAAGCGAGAAGAATTAACGCTTGCACAATGGCTAAAAGGAACATTCCAGCGGAAGTGGAAATTTCTGAAGGTAATGAAATCATAATTTCCTCCTACATCAACGCAATGGAAAGTAATAACACAACTAAGGCAATCACGAAGTAAATGCAATAAACGCGGAAGTCGCCTTGTTGTAGCCATTGAATTTTACGACCTAACCATGGGATAAAATGCGCAATCGGCATTGTTACTTTTTCTTCCCAGAATGGTTCTGTTTTGGTCGCACCTGAAATTAATGCATTGATACCTTTTGCACCAGCAGGCGCAGGATCAAGCACTTGACGCAAGGTATAAAGTGGTTTGAAGATAATACGAAGCGGACGAGTAAAACTACCCGCAGATGCGGCCATATCCATTTCGTAAGCATAACCACAAGCCCAAGGATTGCCTTTTGCACGATCTGCCATACGATTGCCTTTGGTGTAAGCGTAATACATAAACGGCAACACAAAGAATGCAATCAACATAATGCTCACCATTGGTGTAGAAAGCACAGTATTCGGTGTATTGCTTGCTACCACTACGCCATTTTCTGCTAAATTAAGCATGTCATTATGAGAAAGTGCGGTTGCAATATTGGCAATAATTGGAGTGACCACAGAAGCGCCTATGCCTAAAAGTACACAGAATAATGCCAAGATTGCCATTGCAATCACCATTGGTTTTGGCACTTCGCGTGCATGTGCTGCTTTTTCGCTGCGTGGTGCACCACCAAAGCTAATACCATACACTTTCACGAAACAAAGTGCGGCAAGTGCACCTGTTAAGGCAAGCATAATGATTGCAACAGGGCCAGCGATACGTAATACCACATCATTGTGTTGGCTTAGGCTGAATAAAGATTGATAAGTAAACCATTCACTCACAAAACCGTTAAACGGTGGTAATGCAGAAATTGCCATGGTACCAATCAAGAAACAGAAAGCAGTAAATGGCATTAATTTGCCAAGTCCGCCCATTAAATCCATATCTTTTGAATGTAAACGGTACATCACAGAACCAGCGCCCAAGAACAATAAGCCTTTGAATACTGCATGGTTAAGTAAGTGATATAAACCGCCAAGTAAACCGACAATAGCAAGTACAGGGTTATGGATTGCCATACCAATCATACCGACACCCACACCCATCATAATAATGCCGATGTTTTCTACGGTGTGATACGCCAAAAGTTTTTTGATGTCATGTTCAGCTAAAGCATAAAGTACACCAAGCACAGAAGAAACTGCGCCAAAAGCAAGCACAATCACACCAAACCACATATTGTGTGCGCCAAGTAGATCAATACCAACTTTGATAATCCCAAAGATACCGATTTTAACCATCACACCAGACATCATCGCAGAAGCATGAGAAGGCGCAGCTGGGTGAGCTTTTGGTAGCCAGCTATGTAATGGAATCATCCCTGCTTTTGCGCCAAAACCAAGAAATGCCAAGATAAATACCGTAAAGGCTAAAGGCATTGAAAGCTCGGTGTGGCGGAAGGCTTCAAATTCAAAGCTACCTGCGTAGCAATAGAAAATAAAGAAAGCGATCATAATCAACACAGAACCAGCGTGAGCAATGAAGAAATACAACAAGCCCGCATTGGTTGCGTTGTCATCTTGTTCGGTTAGTACTAAGAAGTAAGATGCCAAAGACATCATTTCAAAGAACACTAAAAAGTAGAAAGCGTTATCGCTGGTGACTAAAGCAACCATTGAGGCGATAAACAAATTCATAAAAAAGCCCATCGTGCCAGCGCCTTTGCCAATGTATTCTTTCACATAGGAAAAGGAATAAAGTGCGGTGATAATAACCATTAAAGAAATTACACACACCATAAACGCAGCTAATCCGTCAATACGGATTGAAAATTGGGCGAAGTCGAAAGGGGTTGAAAACACATCAACGACCGTATCGTTGCTGATAAGCACGGGAATGCAGGCAACAATGCCTAACAAGCCACCAAGTACACCGGTCACGCCGGATATATTGATTGAAAGTTGTTCATTTTTTCGCACAGCGAGAGAAATAAACGCACCAACGACATAAATCAACAAGGACGTGATGAGTAAACTGATTGAAGAACTCATAATTTCACTCCATTGATTAACGAGTAAACAAACAATAAACTTTTATCTTGGCACGACAGGAGAACCCATCATTGCCATTTCGCGTTTTTTGCGATTTGCTTGTTCGATACTCTCATCACTAATTAAGAATAAAGTTTTTGTTGGGCAAGTTTGCATACAAGCAGGACCTTCTTCACGGAAATAGCAAAGGTCGCATTTCACTGCGATAGCTTTTACACCTGGTTCCCATGCAAGCATATTATGAACATCAGTATTATTCGGTGCAGTGCGAATATCACGTTTTACCGCATCGGTGAAAGAGAAACTGTCATAATGGTTTGGTGCATCTAATGGTGCGCTACCATGCTGTGTAATCGCCCCAAATGGACAAGCGATAGCACAAAGTTTACAGCCAATGCATAAACTTTCATTGAGTTGAATGGTGTCATTATCATGCTTTATCGCGTGCACAGGACATACTGTAGCACAAGGTGAATCATCACAATGACGACATAAGATCGGCACAGTAATATCGTCGTTGCGCATTACTTGTAACCGCGGAAAGGATTGTAATCCAAAAGCTTTGTGTACTTCGCTGCAAGCAGCCATACAGGTATTGCATCCAATGCAATCTTTCGGATCACCTATAACAAAACGGTTCATATTTTCCCCCAAATTATAATAGATAGAAACAGAAAGTAAGTGGAGGGCATTACACCCAAACGTCCAATAACCACTCTGGAAATAAGGATACTCCTTCGGAGTTACCCAGACTAGAGTAAAACAATTGTTTTATTGACTGAGATCATAAATTTTTTCGATTTTTTAATGCGTAAAATAATTATTGAGATTGACTCTTATTTCCATAGGTTATGATTGTAAGCAATTGAATTAATTAGCGTTATAATTATTAATGGAATGTTAAAATGCTGTTGATAATGTTTCATTTAAGTCGATACTTAAATATGAAAGTGCAGCAATTTTAAGTTTAACTTGCGACATAATCTTAAATTAAACTCATTTTATCTTTACTTCTTATCTATTTTTTAGTTTAATTTACTATGTAATCTTAAATTAAACTTAATTTTTTATCATGTCAGACTTTTATTCACGTCAAATACAACCTTTATTGCAAACTTTGATAAAACAATTTCCAGCAATTCTCATTACTGGCCCACGCCAAGTAGGAAAGTACACGTTGTTACAGCATATCAGCAAAGAACATCAATATATTACCTTTGATGATCCTATCTTGCTCGATCAAGCACGTAACGAATCCACCTTATTTATGCTCAATCATCAAGGAAAATTAATCCTTGATGAAGTACAATATGCGCCTGAATTATTTTCCAGTTTAAAACTTGCCATTGATAAACAAAAAATCAATGGGCTCTTTTTGCTCTCCGGCTCACAAGCTTTTCAACTGATGCAAAATGTTACCGAAACCTTAGCGGGTCGTATTGCAGTATTAAAATTACAAGGATTTTCTCTGCGTGAAATTCAAGAAGTAGTGTTTTATTCGCCTTTTCTGCCTAATATGGATTATCTCAACACGCGCGAAAGACTTATTAAACCTGTAGAAAATATTTGGCAAATTATCCACCAAGGCTATATGCCACGCCTATATCAACAAGAAACCAGCTGGGATATTTATTATGCATCCTATGTTTCTACCTATATTGAACGAGACGTACGCACACTCACCAATATCACCAACATCACTGATTTCACGCGATTTATGATCGCTATCGCCGCACGAAGTGGTGAATTACTAAATTACAGCAATGTTGCGCAAGAAGTTGGTGTTTCCGTTGATACCATTAAACGCTGGACGACAATTCTCGAAACATCAGGCATCATTTATCTGCTTCAGCCGTATCACAATAATCATCTAAAACGTGCAATCAAAACACCGAAAGTTTATATGATGGATACGGGGTTAATGGCTTGGTTAACTAAATGGTTGACACCGGAAACTATTCAACAAGGGGCAAAGAGCGGTCAATTTTTTGAGACTTTTGTAATAAGTGAAGTCATTAAATCTTTCTACAATAACGGCATTGAGCCACCCATTTATTTTTATCGCGACACCAATCAAAAAGAAATCGATCTTTTGATTGAACATAATCGTACACTCTACCCTATCGAAATTAAGACTACTGCCGGCCCCAACAAGAAAATGACAAAAGCCTTTGGTATTTTGAAAGATAATCTCCCGCCCGATGAAATCCAAATAGGGAACGGCGTGATTATTAATCAATATCCGCAAAAATTATGGCTGGCAGAAGATTTGGTGGCATTGCCGGTGTGGTGGATTTAAAAATAACAAATTTTGACAAAGATCAGATTTCACTTTTCTATTTCAAGTTACTATAAATACACTCAATATCACATCAGGAAAAATGATGAAAGGAATCGAATTACGTATAAAAGGAAAAGTACAAGGCGTGGGATTTCGCCCGTTTGTATGGCTTATAGCCAATGAATATGGATTAAAAGGCGATGTCAATAACGATGGCCAAGGCGTACTCATCCGTTTTATCGAACCAGAGGAAAAAACTCTTACCGCTTTTCTACAGGACTTACAGACAAAACTTCCTCCTTTAGCATTAATTACGGATATCCAACAGCAAGAAAAATATTGGGAGGATTTACCGCACTTTTCAGAATTTGTTATCCGTGAAAGTGAAAATAATGACATGGATACACAAATTGTACCTGATGCGGCAACCTGTTCTGCTTGTATCGCTGATTTGTTTGACACTCAAAATCGTCGCTATCACTACCCTTTTACAAATTGTACTCACTGTGGCCCACGTTTTACGATCATAAAAAAAATCCCTTACGATCGTAAAAATACATCTATGTCTGATTTTCCATTTTGCCCTGATTGTGAGCATGAATACAAAAATCCCGCAGATCGTCGTTTTCATGCCCAACCTAACGCTTGTAACGTTTGTGGACCACACATTTGGTTACAAGATCAATATCAACAACTTTCAATGCATGAAAATGCGCTAAAACAAACTGCTGATTTACTCAAAAAAGGTAAAATTATTGCGATAAAAGGCATTGGAGGTTTCCATTTAGCCTGTGATGCACAAGCTTTTCATACCGTTCAATTATTACGTGAACGTAAACATCGACCTAGCAAGCCACTTGCCGTAATGGTGCCTAGTTTAGATTTTCTACAAAACCTAACGCCAGCTGAAATTAAATTACTCACTAGCACAGCTGCACCAATAGTCTTATTAAATAAATATAAAGTGCCGAATTTAGCAGAAAATATTGCACCCAATCTAAATGAAATCGGCATTATGTTACCAAGTAATCCATTACAACATTTACTTTTACGAGAGATAAATCAACCACTTGTAATGACGTCTGCCAATCCGAGTGGAGAACCGCCCGTACTAGATAACCAAGGTGCGGTAAAAAAATTAAGTCATTTGGCTGATTTCTATCTTTGCCATAATCGTGATATTTTACAACGCGCAGATGATAGTTTAGTTCGCGTAGCCTTTGACGGTGTGGAAACCTTACGTAGAGCAAGAGGATATGTACCCGATGAAATCGTCCTAAATACCCAAACTGAAAAAAATATTTTGGCATTGGGTTCCGATCTTAAAAATACCTTTTGCCTACTCAAACAAAATAAAGCCATTGTCAGCCAACATATTGGCGACACAGCGAATGAACTGATACAACAACAATTAGAAAATAACATTGATTTATTTTGTCAAATTTATCAATTTAAACCAGATTTAATTGCGATTGATGCTCATACTGGCTACTTTTCATCAAAAGTAGGCAAAAATCTGGCAAAAAAATTTTCTATTCCTTATGTCACTGTCTTACATCATCATGCACATATTACAGCCGTATTAGCCGAACATCATTGCAAGGAAAAAGTTATTGGCATCGCATTAGACGGTATTGGTATGGGCGCGAATGGACAACTTTGGGGCGGAGAATGTTTGCTTGTAGAGGGAGAAACTTGCCAACATCTTGGTGGATTACCTGCCGTGGCGTTACCTGGCGGTGATCTTGCAGCAACTCAACCTTGGCGTAATTGGATCGCCCATTTACAACAATTTGTTCCTCATTGGCAAACATTTGCAACAAAAACTTGCTCTCATTTACCTTGGGAGCCCCTTACCAACGCCATTCAACGAAAACTTAACTCACCACTCATCTCATCAGCAGGAAGATTATTTGATGCGGTCGCCTATGGTTTAGGGATTACAGAGACTAAACTCTCTTGGGAAGGAGAGGCAGCTTGCCATTTAGAAGCGCTTGCTACACAATCTGATTTTATTAAAGAAAACAAAAGCACGATGAATATTCCCGTTAAAATGGCAATTAAAGATAATCAATTAGATTTATCAACTTTCTGGCAAAGCTGGCTTGCTTACGACACATCTAAAGCTAATAAAGCCTTTGCTTTCCATTATGCCTTAGCACAAGGCTTTTCAGAATTAGCCCGGAAACAAGCACTATATCATCATTGTAAAACTATCGTGCTTTCTGGTGGCGTGATGCATAATCAACTCTTACGCAAACTATTAAAAGAAAATTTATCAGAATTTAATGTGTTAAGTGCCCATCAATACCCTATGGGCGATGGCGGGTTGAGTTTAGGACAAGCAATGATAGCAGCAAATTTATCTGACTAATAAAAAACGCGTGGAATACTAAACACGCGCTTTTATTATCAAATATACCAGTAATACTATTTCACATGACAGCTTATAGCCGTTTCAACATAAGCAATTATCTGAGTAGCAATATCAATCCCGCTTGTTTTTTCAATCATTTCCAAGCCTGGGCTTGCATTTACCTCTAAAACCAATAATCCATTTTTTGAATGAATTAAATCCACGCCAGCTACATCTAAACCGATGGCTTTTGTTGCTCTAATGACTATCTGTTTCTCGTCATCGCTTAGGGTAATTTTTTCAGTTTTTCCGCCACGATGACAATTTGCCCGAAACTCACCATCTTGTCCAATTCTCTGCATCGTTGCCACAACTTGATTGCCAATCACAAAACAACGAATATCCGCATTGCCCGCTTCTTCGATAAAATCTTGCTGCAGCATAGATATATTGGTCTGCTTAAAAGCTTCCATAATGCTCACCGCACTTTGTGGCTTTTCAGCCAAAATCACCCCAATTCCTTGTGAACCATTTAGCGTTTTTAAAATTGTCGGCGAACTGATATGAGCTATCGTCGCCAGAGCTTGCACTTCACTACCACTTAAAAGTGAATTGGGAACAGGAATACCAGCCTTCAGCAACAGTTGTAAACTTTTCCATTTATCACGCGCATTTAAAAATGCCTGAGATGAATTTAAACAAAAAGTCCCTTTACCTTCAAAATGCTGTAAGACTGAGCATCCCATTTGCGTACTTGTTGTGCCAAATCGAGGCAAAACAGCATCATAATCAGGTAATAAATAAGGTTTAGACTCTGAATTTTCTTGATAAAAAATCTGAAAGTGCGGTGGATTTTGTGAGAGTTTTAAGAGACAGCGATTCGGATCTAAAATATCCATCTCATGCCCTTGACGTTTAGCAGCTTCTTTTAAGCGTTGGCAACTGTAAAGACGAGGTTCGCGGCAAAGCATTAGTAATTTCATAATATTTAACTCATTATCTACGATGTTCCGTATATTACACGAATAAAAACACTTTATGTAGACGATAAAAATCAGGTAGAATTGCCTAGAATTTTTAACTCAAAAAAGGAAATCTTATGTTCGTTGTTATTTTTGGTCGTCCTGGCTGCCCTTACTGTGTGCGTGCAAAAAACCTTGCTGAAAAATTAAAAGGCGAAGTTGCTGATTTTGACTATCGTTATGTGGATATTCACGCAGAAGGCATTACTAAAGAAGATTTATCAAAATCTGTTGGTAAACCAGTAGAAACCGTACCACAAATCTTTATTGATGAAAAACCAATTGGTGGTTGCACTGATTTTGAAGCATTAATGAAAGAACAATTTGGTATCGTTGCTTAATTTTTCTTTTTAAATTACACAAAAAAGCCACTTTCAATCGAAAGTGGCTTTTTTCATAGAATCGTTTTAACCGTTATAACGTTTAAAAACTAATGTCGCATTTGTACCACCAAAACCAAAGCTGTTTGACATGACAGTTTGTAATCCTGCATTTTCTTTCGTCTCAGTAACGATGTTACAGCCTTCAGCGGCTTCATCTAAGGTTTCGATATTAATACTTGGTGCAATAAAGTCATTATCAAGCATTAATAAAGTATAAATTGCTTCGTGTGCACCCGCTGCACCTAAAGAGTGACCGGTCATTGATTTAGTTGAAGAAATCGCTGGAATTTTATCGCCAAATACATTTTTAATTGCACCTAATTCTTTCACGTCACCTACTGGTGTAGATGTACCGTGTACGTTGATGTAATCAATTGGGGTATCGACAGTTGCCATTGCTTGTTTCATACAACGTTCTGCGCCTTCACCACTTGGTGCCACCATATCGTAACCATCAGAAGTTGCGCCATAACCTACAATTTCAGCGTAGATTTTTGCACCACGAGCAAGTGCGTGTTCTAATTCTTCCACAACCACAACTGCACCACCACCTGCAATAACGAAACCGTCACGATTTGCGTCATAAGCACGAGATGCTTTTTCTGGCGTTTCATTATATTTAGTTGAAACTGCCCCCATTGCATCAAACTCAGTTGCACATTCCCAAGATAATTCTTCCGCACCACCCGCAAAAACGACATCTTGTTTACCTAATTGAATTAACTCAACCGCATGACCAATACAATGTGCAGAGGTTGCACAAGCAGAACTGATTGAATAGTTCACACCACGGATTTTATAAGGTGTTGCTAAACAAGCTGAAACACTTGATGCCATGGTTTTCGTTACCGCATAAGGACCAATCGCTTTTACACCGCGAGGGCCACGTACCGCATCACACGCCACTAACTGATTATGTGCAGAACCCGTACCCGCACCAATCACTAAACCTGTACGATCATTAGAAACTTGATCTTCTGTTAAGCCAGAATCTTCAATCGCTTCACGCATAGAAAGATAAGCATAAGCTGCTGCATCACCCATAAAACGGAACACTTTACGATCAATGTGCTCGCTTGGGTTTAATTTGATTGTTCCGGCAACATGGCTACGCATATTCATTTCAACAAACTCAGGCACAACTTCAATACCTGATTTCCCTGCTTTTAATGAAGCCAATACTTCTTCTTTGTTGTTACCGATACTTGAAATAATCCCAAAGCCTGTAATTACAGCTCTTCTCATTGCTTCTTCCTTATTGTTTTATATATAAAAATAACGGCTCAAAATTACTACGAAATAAAAATATTTCAAGCAATAATTCATTTGTTCGACCAGTTCAGAAAATCGCGTTATTATATGCAAATTTCATTAGGCAAGGAAGGAATAAAAAATGACTTTTAGCGTCCAACATGCTGAGATTCACTTCAATCAAAACCATATTCCCATCTCTGATCAATTCGATGATGTCTATTTTTCTAACGAAAATGGATTAGCAGAAACAGATTATGTTTTTCTACAAGGTAATCAACTTTGGGAACGTTGGATAAGCCACAACAAGGCTAATTTTGTCATCGCAGAAACAGGATTTGGTACAGGATTAAATTTCTTTGCAGTAACCCAATTATTCCGTGAATTTCGCCAGCAACACGAGAATCATCCTTTAAAACGCCTAAATTTTATTTCCTTTGAAAAATATCCGCTAAAAATCACCGCACTTTCGCAAGCTCATCTTGCCTATCCGCAGTTTGAAGATTTAAGCGCTCATTTGCAACGTTATTGGCCTTCATTGATTCTAGGTTGCCATCGTATTCATTTTGGAGAGACAACGTTAGACTTATGGTTTGGTGATGTATCAGAAAACTTGCCACAACTTGGCGATTATATGAATGAACGTATTGATGCTTGGTTTTTAGATGGCTTTGCGCCAAGCAAAAATCCTGAAATGTGGAATGATGATCTTTATAACCTGATGTTTCGTTTCACGAAACCCAATGGTTCTTTTGCCACTTTCACCGCAGCAAGTGCGGTCAGAAAAGGACTTGAATCCGCAGGCTTTAATGTGACAAAACGTAAAGGCTTCGGCAAGAAACGAGAATGTTTAAGTGGGTTAAAAATACAATCTAAATCTACCGCACTTTCGACACCTTGGTATCTTGCTCAGCCTGCGAAAATGGAACAACAAGATGTCGCTATTATCGGCGGCGGCGTTGCATCTCTTTGCGCTGCCATTGCCTTAGTAAAACGTGGAGCAAAAGTCACCATTTATTGTGAGGATGAAGCGCTCGCACTCAATGCATCAGGCAATAAACAAGGCGCATTTTATCCGCAACTTAGCGATGATAATGCGCTCACCGTTGATTTTTACCTGCACGCTTTCAGTTACGGTCACCAATTACTTGATTGGGCAATCGAACAAAACATAGCGTTTGAACACGAATTTTGTGGCGTGGCACTATGTGCTTACAACGAAAAAAGTGCGGTTAAATTAACAAAGATTTCTCAGCTTGGTTTGCCGAACGAAATCTTCCAAATGCTGAATACTGAACAACTCAGTGAAAAAGTAGGATTACCGCTTAATTGCGAAGGCGGTTGGATTGAACAAGGGGCTTGGCTTGCACCAAGACAATTTGTTCAAAATGCCTTTTCATTTCTTGAAAAGCAGGGAGTCATCATTAAAACCTCACAAAAAATTACCGCACTTTCTCAACAAGAAAAAGGCTGGGAACTAGAAAATACGCAAGGCCAAAAATACAGCCATGAAGTCGTCATTCTTGCTAACGGATATAAAATTACTGATTTTGTTCAAACAGAAAAGCTACCGCTCTACCCTATCCGCGGGCAAGTCAGCCAAATTCCAACATCCGAAAACTTACTCAAACTGAAATCTGTGCTTTGTTATGATGGCTATCTCACCCCAGCCGATCAATTAAAAACCTCGCATTGCATCGGCGCAAGCCATGTTCGTGATAATGTTGATCGCCATTTTAACGAACAAGAACAACAAGAAAATCAACAAAAACTCCAACAAAATATCGCCCAACCGTGGACTCAAGATGTGGATACATCAGGTAATCTCGCTCGGATAGGCATCCGCTGCTCCGTAAGAGATCTTGCCCCGATGGTTGGAAACGTACCTCACTTTGAACAGCAACAAGCGGATTATTACAATCTATTCAACCTCCGCCGCCGTAAACAACCAATTCAAAGTGCGGCCAATTTTCAGAATCTTTTCTTAACAGCCGCCTTAGGTTCTCGTGGGCTTACCTCCGCGCCACTCTTAGGTGAAACCTTAGCTTCAATCATTTATGGCGAGCCATTACCAATAAGCGAAGCCATATTACATAATCTTTCAGCTAACCGAGCTTGGGTGAGAAAGTGGTTGAAAGGAAGCATCGTAGAATAATTTTACTTCAAAAAATCACAGCACAGGTATTAAACTTGTGCTGTTAACATAATAAACGTAAATTTTACTTCACGCTTCCACAACTCAAACAATACAAATATTGTCCTTTAGGATCATTAAATTTAGTTAATACATTCAATTCCTTTTGTAATTTTTGAATTGGAGCAGGGATCCCTATCCAGCTAGCAAAAGCACGTTGCGTTGTTTTTTTCGTATCGTGTAATAATGTCTTTACAAAACTATTGCTATCATCATCTATCAACCATTCTACGCTAAAAGATTCCATTGCTTTTTCTTGACGTTGATTCACTAATTGTTCAGCTTTATTGATTGCTTCATTAAAAGAACCAATCTCATCTACCAAACCATTTTGGAATGCATCACTGCCTAACCAAACCTGACCTTGAGCAAGTTTATCTACTTGTGTTTTTGAAATTTGACGGCCTTTGCTGACAATTTCTAAAAATCGGTCATAACCATGCTCAATTTCTGTTTGATAAATATCTTGCACTGGTTTTGCTAACGGAGAAAAAGCGGATGTATTGGCTAATTCAGTAGTTGAAACGCCATCAGCATTCACGCCTATTTTCTTAATGCTATTTTCGAAAGTCGGGAACATCGCGAAAATACCAATAGAACCCGTAATGGTGTTTGCATCGGCAATGATATAATCTGAAGTAGATGAAATCCAATAACCACCCGACGCGGCCATTGCTCCCATAGATACGATAACAGGTTTACCAATTTTCTGTAAATTTTCAGCCTCTTGTCGAATAATTTCCGAAGCGAATGCACTTCCACCTGGAGAATTAACGCGTAAAATCACCGCTTTTACAGCTTTGTCGTCATAAGCTTTTCGTAAAAGACGCGCAATAGTATCTCCTCCGACATTTTCTTCATCACTTTCCCCATCAATAATCGTACCCTCCACATTCACTACGGCAATTTTATTTGGTGAATTATCCTGTGGTGTTAAACGATCAGGGAATTGTGTTAAATAATCATCAAATGCGACTAAATTAGCTTCCCCATCTGCATTTTTGCCAAAAAGTGTAGTTAATTTTTTCTCTAAATCAAAACGTGTTGTCAAATGGGTCACCAAACCACGTTTTTGCGCATAGCGTGTCGAATCCCCTTTCAATGTTTTCAATTCAGCTAAATATTGTTTCGCCGCAGGCAACAGATCACTTGATTTAATATGACGATTTTCGCTTACCATTGAGGTATAGTGATTCCACATTAAATTTAACCAGCGCTGCATATTCGTTTTTGCCTCAACTGACATATCGTTGCGCATAAAAGGTTCTACCGCTGATTTATAAGTTCCTACGCGGAAAATATGTGGTGTCACTGCCAATTTATCGAGCATATCTTTAAAATATAAATTCTCTTGAGCCAGCCCATGTATATCCACCTGACCAATTGTATTAAGATAAATCTCATTCGCAAAGCTAGCTAGATAATATTGCCCCTGTGTATAATTATCTGCATAAGCAATAACAGGTTTTCCACTTTCTTTAAAGCGATTAATCGTTGCACCAATAAAATCTAAAGCAGGTAAATCAGCTCCTTCAAAATGATTAAGATCGAGCACTAATCCTTTAATTTGAGGATCCTGTTGCGCATACTCAATCGCTGACACAACATCAAATGTTGAAATTTTTCTTGTTACATACTCACCGTTCAATTCACTTAGCGCATCTTGCCAACGAAGTGTTTCATCTCGGTTGTCTGCTAGATAGCCATCTAAATTGAGTAATAACGCGCCTTCCCCTGTGAATATTGTAGATTTTTTTCCACCGCTTGAAAAGCTAATAATCGCCATTAGCAATAGGACAAAGCCTAAAAACACAACATTCATCACAAGATCACGAATGAAACACAGCGCTTTCCAACATAATTTCAATACTCGAAACATACAAATTACCTTTAAAAAATTTGCGCTAGCGTATCACAAAGCCTTGTCAAAAACTATGCTATAATCTACCGCACTTTTATTGACAGAGAATAATACAATGGATGCACTTACCCTCTTAACCACAAGAAAATCAAATAAAAAATTAACCGCACCAGCGCCCAATGCTGAACAATTAGAACAAATTTTCCAAGCAGCAATGCGTGCACCTGATCATGGCAAATTAAAACCCTATCACTTTGTTGTCATGGAAAATGAAGGACTTAATAAATTAGAAAAGCTGCTTAAAGCTGCGGTTATCGAATTTGATCTTGGTGAAGAGCGATTAAAAAAAGCTGAAAATTTAGCCCATCGAGCACCTATGGTAATCGGTGTTGTAGCAAAAGTTGATCCTACAATCGCAAAAGTACCAGGATGGGAACAAATGCTAAGTGCAGGTTGTGCAACTTACGGAATACAGTTGGCTGCACAAGCACAAGGGTTTGATAATGTGTGGATTTCAGGGAAATGGATTAATGGCACTGCATTACGAGAAGCTTTCGGATGTCGTGAGCAAGATCGAGTGATTGCGTTAGTCATGGTTGGCACGGGCATAGAGAAAGCAGAACGCGAATACCGTGTTATCGAGACAAAATATTTTGTAAGCTATCTATAAAACATTTCTTGCCTTCCTCGAAACTCTGAGGAAGGCAAAATATTGCTCTACTCTTCTAATTCATCCGCCATCGCTGCCAATATTTCTCGTGTAAGAAGAGCTAATGCACGATAAAAAGGCAAAGTTGCTTGAGTTTCTACTTGAGTTAAAAACTTCGCTGCACAAGGCAATAAAAAGGTTTCAAACAATTCTTGTTGAGCCACTAAAGAATCCGAATTATCTTCAAGCCAAGAGGCGGTAAGCAATAATAAAGCAAAATGATCCGCACTTTCCACTTCTGGCATATTGCGTACAAGGCGAAAATTCATAAATTCTTCAACATCAATGCCATAAGCTGAAATAGAGGTCATAACTTTACCATTGGTAGCAAATAATTTTTGATACTCTTGGTTCAATAAATCGAGATCAATTTTAGCTTGTAGGCTATTCAGCGCTAATTCACTTTCTTTATCAGTATCTAACGCCCAAACTTGACTCAAACCTTTTTGTTGTAACCAAGCAAACGCGCCTGCAAGTACGTCATCGGTAGGAGAACGATAAAAAAGATTACCGAATAATCGACTAATTAATGAAAAATTATTAATTTGTTTTTCAGACATTACGCTTTTTCCTTTAAAAGTGCGGTCAATTTTTCTTTTGTTTTTTGAGCGGCAAGTTCAATCATTGCTTTACGCGCCTCATCATCAATTAAATGAATATCACCGAATAATTCAAACTCGACATTTTCAATGCCACAGTAATTAAATAATCCATTAATTAAACAATGATTGAGAGATTTATCTACACCAAATTCTTTATATTTATCAACATTACTGCCAATCGTAATAAATTGCTGCATTTGCTTATTTTTGAGCAATCCAACCGATTCGCCGTTTTCCGTTTTATAGGCAAATCCATGGCTTAATACGCGATCTAAATAGCCTTTCAAAATTGATGGAAATCCCATCCACCAAAGGGGATAAACCAACGTAATTAAATCCGCTTGAAGAATAAAATCATGCTCTTGCTGAATATCTTCTGGAATAATACCTTTGTTAGTATTCTGCAATTCTTCATGAGATAAAATTGGATTGAAATTCATTTCATAAAGATCACGAAAAAATACATTTACACCCTTCTCTTGACTGATTTGCTCAATACGATTGGCAATCGCTCGCCCAAAACTACGCTCTGAATTAGGATGAGCAAAAATAATTAAGTGGTTCATTTTTCTTATCTATTTGTAGGGAAATAAAACTTGGCAGAAGTCTATCAAAATAGACTGCACTTTGCATATAAAATCACATAAAAAAAGCGGGCATAGCCCGCTCTCTTATTTGCATCATCATTATGCTGCGTTTTTACGTTCTTCTTCCATACATACTGCCGCAGTAAATAATACGTCAGTTGATGAGTTTAATGCCGTTTCAGTTGAGTCTTGTAAAATACCGATAATGAAACCAACACCGATCATTTGTGCTGCTACATCATCAGAAATACCAAATAAGCTACATGCTAATGGGATTAATAATAATGAACCACCCGCCACGCCAGATGCACCGCAAGCACAAAGAGAAGCGACGATACTTAATAAAATCGCACTAACAAAAGATACTTCCACACCTAATGTGTGTACTGCAGCTAACGTTAAAATTGTGATCGTGATTGCAGCACCCGCCATATTGATGTTCGCACCCAATGGAATAGAAACAGAATAAGTTTCTTCATCAAGGTTTAAACGTTTTGCTAATTCAATATTCACTGGGATATTTGCCGCAGAACTACGTGTGAAGAACGCTGTTACACCACTTTCGCGTACACAAGTCCATACTAATGGGTACGGATTACGACGAATTTTCCAATAAACTAATGCTGGGTTAATAACAAAAGCAGTAAATAACATTGTACCGATTAATACTGCAAGTAACTGCGCATAACCGCCTAATGCGACTAAACCTTTATCAGATAAGGTTTCAGCCACTAAACCGAATACACCAAATGGTGCAAAAGAAATAATGACATGAACAATTTTTGATACGCCTTCTGCAAAATCAGATAATACGTTCTTAGTTGCATCAGATGCATGACGTAACGCTAAACCTAAACCGATAGACCATGCTAATACACCAATAAAGTTTGCTTTGAAAATCGCATTTAATGGATTGTCTACCACATTTAAAATAAGGGTAAATAAAACTTGACCAACAGCTTGCGGCGCTGAGCTGGCATCTTCTTTGGTTGCAAGAACCACTTCCGTTGGGAATACGAAACCCGCAATAACTGCAACAATCGCTGCTAAGAATGTACCGAGAAGGTAAAGCACAATGATTTCTTTCATATTGCTTTTCGTACCAATCTTACGGTTTGCAAGCGCAGCCATAACAAGGAAGAAAATCAAAATTGGCGCAACCGCACGCAATGCTTTAACAAAGATGGTACCTAAAACGCCTACTTTTTCCGCAATATTAAAACCTAAAGCACCTTCAAGTGCCGGTCCAACAAGCGCAATAATGATCCCTAGAACTAAACCAGTTGCAATTCTTTTTACTAAATTGCCCTGGAATAACAGACGAAATAAACGAGATGTGTTCATACTTTTATCTTTCTTTTTAATAAATTTAACTTCAGATTGTTACCAATCCACCTACAAGGGAATTAAAGATAGCGTAAATTCTTATCGAAAGAAAATATTTTTTGTTATTTTTTATCCAACAAGTGAACTTTTTTCTAAATTTATTAGATATTTTCTAAAAACATACTTATAAAAAAATTTTTTATTTAAGCTATTGACACCCTGTATGAAACACCAGTAAAATTTAACTGTACAAAAAAACAAGGTAAAAGGTTATTTATCCATATTATTTAACAGGAGATAAGAGAATGAACAACCAAACTTTGACTGCGCAATATGAAATGGATTTTTCTTATAATCCACTCCCTTTTTTCAGTGATATGGATGACAGCCTTAAATTCAATAAAAAACTAGACTTGAATCTTTATTGCATTAAGCGTCCAAAGCAAACCTGTTTTATTCATGTCACCAATCCAAACATGTTAGCTTGGGGGATTGAAAGTGGAGATATGCTAGTCGTTGAAAAAAATGACAATCTTTATACAGGTGATCTTGTTGTGCTAGAAGAAAATAACGAATTTCATGTCTATGAATTTATGGCGCATAGCGGCAATTACCTTTTCATGGCATTGGATTCCACTACACCCAATATAAATACAAAAGATTGGTCGAATTTACCCATTGTCGGCACCGTAACCAATACGATTCATCAAATGAAACGTCGCGATAAAATGAAATGGGCTGCGTAGTTAAAGGCGAATAAAAAAGTGCGGTGAAAATCAACCGCACTTCTATCTAGTATCTAGATTATATTTCAATTAATTACTCGTCACTTTACGTCTAGCAATCACCGCATCAGAAAGCTGTTTAAGAAGAATTTCAGAATCTTCCCATCCAATGCAAGCATCCGTAATACTTTGTCCGTAAGTTTGCGCTTTGCCATCAACTAAATCTTGACGGCCTTCCACTAAATGACTTTCCACCATTACGCCAAAGATTTGTTTAGAACCAGCTGCAATCTGATTGCATACATCTTGGCAAACGTCCATTTGTTTTTTAAATTGTTTACAGCTATTTGCATGGCTGAAATCAACCATAACATGTGGAATACGACCAGACTTCTCAATATCCGCACAAACTTTTGCCACATCTTCAGCGTTATAGTTTGGTCCTTTATCACCGCCCCGTAAAATAATATGGCAATCTTCATTCCCTTTTGTAGAAACAATCGCAGAATGACCAAATTTAGTGACAGATAAGAAATAATGAGGTGCTTCTGCTGCGCCAATTGCATCTAAAGCGACTTTCGCGCCCCCATTAGTTGCATTTTTAAACCCAACCGCACAAGATAAACCTGAAGCTAACTCACGGTGAACTTGTGATTCAGTCGTACGCGCCCCAATTGCGCCCCAGCTCATAAAATCTGCAACATATTGTGGCGTGATCATATCTAAAAATTCACCAGCAGATGGCACACCTAAATCATTAATATCAGAAAGTAATTTTCGTGCAATGCGTAAACCATCATTTAAACGATAAGTATCATTTAAATACGGATCGTTAATTAAACCTTTCCAGCCCACCGTTGTACGTGGTTTTTCAAAGTACACACGCATAATAATTTCAAGGCTATCTTTATATTTTTCACGTAATGGTTTTAAACGGTTTGCATACTCAATTGCCGCTTTAGGATCATGAATAGAGCAAGGACCAATAATCACTAATAAACGATCATCTTTACCATGAATAATATTATGTGCTTCATGACGCGTTTGTTTTACTAATTTAGCCGCATATTCACTAGCTGGGTATTTTTCTAATAAGGCAATAGGCGGTAAAACCTGATCGACTTTCTCAATACGCGTATCATCGTTTGCCACGACAATTTCAATTTTTTCTTTAGCCATACATCACTCTCTTGCTTTCAAATGTTGTGTTTAATTATGTTGTTACTCTACACTTATTTTTTGTACTAGTAAACTAGTTCATTATGTTTTTTTTAAGCTTATTATGAGAACAGTCTTATTAAACAATCTTTAATAAAGCATTGCAAGTGAAATGGCATGACATAATACGGGCATATTTTTCCCTCTTTTAATGTTAATTAAAGCATATTTTAAAAGCCGATATAAAAAAACACCGCAAAGTGCGGTGTTTTTTCATTATGTTTTTGCTATCAGCTGATTACCATTGGTAACCCACGCCAGCTGCAACGCCAGTTTTACCTTGGCTATTTGCCGTACCAGATAAACGGATGATGATCTTACCATTATCAGAGATACGAGACATCCCTACTGCAAGACCGTTTTGACCTTGGTAACTACCCGCTGCAATACCAACTAAGCTCTTACCTGGTGTATAAGCCTGCGGAATATTCGCCGCTGCCAATGCACTTGCAGTACCTGCATCACCACGTTTTCCAACTTTGTTGATCTTGTTATCCAAGTCACCAAGTTTATGCCCAATACCTGCAGCTACAGCATACAACTGGCTACCGTTAATCGCATCTGTTGAAGTTTTAGAAATTTCACCCGCTGCTACGTTTTGGATACGACGCTCATTACCCGCAGCACCTACAGATACTACACCATCAGCTTTATCACCTTGGAAACCACCATAAGTCATATGACCAACTGTTGCAGTACTTACAGTACCTGTTGAACCAGCTGTTGTGCTCGCACCCTGAGTGCCATCCTGTTTCAAGTTACGTAAAGTACCAGTTTTAGAACCATTACCGCCACGAGCTGTTGATTTAGCACCCAAGATAGCAGAATTTTCTACAGTATGTTTCACTTCATTACCTAACACAAACGTATCATTGGTTGCGACGGTATTATTGTTACCCACAGAATAGCTTCCTTGGCCACTAACTGTGCTTGGGTCACCAAATGCACCAGAATTATTACCTGTTACACGGTTGCCTGTACCAATACTGATTGAATCATTACCCGTTACAACAGAATTAAAACCTATTGCTACTGCATTTGTTCCATCCGCTTTTGAACGTGAACCTATCGCTGTTGCAAATTTACCACTTGCACTTGAGTCAAAACTATTTGTTTGCTCTTGTTTAGGACGTTCAACTCCATCATTTGAATGGAAGAACTTAATACCTTGCTCATTCATATTGTGGATTGCTTCAACAACAGAGTTAGTCACAATCTCTTTTTGGCTATGAACGTTATAAGTTTTCAACACAGGAACATCATGACCATTATCATCTTTTGCCGTCACAACTGTTTTCCCAGCAGGTGCATTTACTGTTGTGTAACTTGGTTTACCATTTTCATCCAAATCCACTTTAGTGTATGTTGGACTTGTTTGGTTAACATTACTTTGATCACCAACCAATGCATAAATTTGTGCACCATTTACGGCATCGGTGCTATTTGGTGAAATATCACCCGCAGCAACACCTGTAATCTTAGTTGGTGCTTTACCATCTGCGCCACTTACATTGATGTTACCACCATTGTTTGTGATCTTAGGACCATTAGCATCACCAAACTGTACGCTGTTGAATTGAACATCGTCTTTGGTTTTATAGGTATATGCCACATTGCCATCTTTATCGACAGTTTGTGCCACTTCCATATTTTTACCAGCTTCAAAGTTCACAGCCTTACCTGGATTGATTAGCGTATCTTTCGCTCCGCCTGTTGCAGTGGTAGAGTTTGTTCTCCAGCCTGAATTGTTGATAGCTTCAGCAACATTTTGTGCGGTTGCCACTTTGTTCAACGGAGCTGCCGCATCTTGGGCTACTTTAAGTGCATCTTGGGCAGCTTTTTTCGCTTCCGGGGTTGCATCCGCAGGCAAATCTTTTACTGCCTGTTCGGCTTTCTTCAGATCGTCTGCCAGTTTCTTCGCTTCATCTGCAGTAACAGGACCTTTTACCATACCAGGTTTGGTTGTGTCCGCAGTAATTTCACCCGCATCCACATCAAACTTCACATAAGTATCAGTCACTTTCTTACCGAACTCATCAACACGCTCAACAGTTGCAACAGCTGCTTTTGTACCTTTACCATCAGCAAAACGAACATTGTCATTTGGATTGACTTTCTCAAGTTTATTTGCTGATAAGGCTTTATCTTTATCACTAAATGCTGCGTTAGCTTTGGATGAGTCAGCCAAACCAACATTCCAACCAGACTCTTGGATTGCTGTAGCGACAGCGTTACCACTTACAAATTTAGAACCTTCGTTGTTAACCTTATCTCCTTCAGCAAGAGTAATTTCTTTAGAAGTATCTGGCTTACCATCGGGACCTTTCTTATAAAGTTTACCATCAGGACCTTTTACACCATCTATAACTGTGCCATCAGCTTTAGTAACCTTCACATCATTTGTTACTTTACCTTCAGCAACAGAGATGGTGATTTCACGAACGCCCTTATCATTAGTTTTACCCGTTACAGAAATACCGTTTTCGCCTTTAAAGTCTACTTTATTTGCATTTTTCACAGTATCTACATAACCATTTTCAGGCGCACCAACAATCCAGCCCATATTTTGTAAGTCACCTACCGTAGCCGCCGCGTTTTTGTTGACAGGTGCTTTATCAGTACCGACCAAGTCAACCAGGTTAGGACGTGCATCACCCGTTGTCGCCGTACCATTCGGATTGGTATCCACAGGATTCACGTTCAGAGTAGAACCCACACCCGTAATCTGAGTCGGTTTGCCGCCTGTAGAAGAAACATTCAATGCCGTTGTCGGTTGGTCTTTCGCCTCATTGCCGTTATTCGTTGCAGGTTTGGCTTTTTCCGCTTTCATTGCAACTGGTGCCACTTTAGTTACTTTGCTTTCTTCAATTGGCTGACCATTTGCATCTACGTAAGTGCCATCTTTTTTCTTAGTAACAGGGTTACCTTTTTCGTCTATATAAGTGTTGTCGTCACCTACATTTACCGTATTGAATGACACATCATCTTTCGTTGCGTAGGTCACTTTACCGTTTTCATCTTGTTTCACAGACATATTTTTGCCTGCTACCATTTCAACGGTTTTACCCGGATTAATTAACTCTCCATCATCTTTCGTTCCAGCAACTTTTTTACCACCGTCAACTTCAGATGTTTTCAGCGTAAAGCCAGATGAGTTAATCATATCTGCAACGTTTTGAGCGTTAGCAACTTTATTGCCACCAGCTTTATTCACTGCATCTTCCGCAGCTTTTAACGCTTCTTGCGCAGCTTCATCATTAGGATTTTCATCAACTTTTGCTTGAGCTGCATCTAATGCATCTAACAAATCTTGAGAAACCGGACCTTTCACCGAACCATCACTTTCAGGTGTCATTTCCGCCATATCAACATTGAACGTTACGTTACTTGTTGAAGCTTTATCATTTGTTTCAACAACTGCTACAGTTCCTGTCCCATTGACAAAATTCACCGTGTCATACGGTTTCACAAAGTCGCGGTCTTCGCCGTTGTTTTGCAGGTTCCAACCCGCATTTAATACATCACCTACAGTCGCTGCGTTATTTCCTGATTTATTGACAATATCTGCTGCTTCTACAGCTGTAATTGGTGCTTTTGTATTTCCTATTACATTATTTCCATCTTTTGTATAAGGTTTTCCATCTGGCCCATTTACAGTCTTATCTTGGTCATTTACTTGCGGTAAGTTTCCTTTTACATTTTTTAATGTTGTTGGTGTTGTTGTACCCTCTGGGCCATTGATTGATGTAATTACATCACCTTTTGGTATTTCTTTATCTCCCTGACCTTTTCCATCTGGCGTTGTGTGATATGTTACATTACCCTTTTCATCCTTCACTGGATACACTTTAGTACCATCTGCTGTTGTGTAATTTACAGGCATTTGTGCATTATTTGTAGATACTTGGTCATCTACTTTCACAGTAATCGTGCGAACGCCATTCTCATCTGTTTTACCCGTTACTGAAGCTGTGCCTTCACCTACAAATTTAACTTCGTTAGCATTACGTACTTGATCTGAGTAGTCATTACCTTTTGCAGATACAATCCAACCTAAGTTTTGTAAATCACCTACAGTAGCTGCATTGTTAGGATTAGACTTGCTAAAATCAATTAAACCTGCTTTACCAATGTTATTTGGTACAGCTACTGGAGATGCATCTTTCTTAGGTTGACCATTAGACTCAACTTGATCAGCTGGATACCATTTACCATCATTTCCTAATTTCTTGTCCTCTACTGGAGCAAACGTATTTGCACCGCTTGCAACATTTCCTAATTGTGTTGCATTGCCAGCTTTGTTTGCTTCTGCATTTGGATTTACTAAATTAGTTTTTACAGTATCTCCAGCTACTTCTTTTGGTTGCTCATTCAATGCTGTTCCATCTGCATTTTTAAACTGCTTAGTTTTTGGATCATATACTTTTCCAGCTAAATCACTTTCTTTGTAATATTTTCCATCTGCTGCTTTAACTACTTTATCTCCAGCTTCATTTGTATATGCGACCGGTAAGTCTTTTACATCTATTTGTACATTACTTACTTTTCCTTCTGCATCCGTGGTTACTACCGCTTTGGTATTGATTCCATCTACAAAATTCACCGTGTCGTAAGGTCTCACAAAGTCGCGGGCTTCGCTGTTGTTTTGCAAGTTCCAACCCGCATTTAATACGTCACCTACAGTAGCCGCATTGTTAGGATTTACATAATTAGGAGCTGCTGCGTCTGCTGTATTTACAGGGCCATGTTCAGTAGTTGGCGCTGTTGTACCTTTTTTAGCACCATCTAAGTTGCCTGCTACATTGGATAATGTAGTTGGTGCCTTAGTACCTTCTGGACCATTGATAGATGCAATCACATTCTCTTTAGGAATTTCAGTGCCTGTACCTTCTGGATTTGAATAGTATTTAGTTTCCTTAGATCCATCTGGTTTTGTTACCGTCTTAGGATATACTTTTGTACCATCCGCAGTTGTATAACTTACAGGTTGCTCAGGCATTTCTTGAGCCTCTGCTTTCACAGTGATAGTACGAACACCATTCTCTGTTTTACCAGATACAGTAACGCCACCTTCTCCTACGAATTTCACTTCATCAGCATTTTTTACTTGGTCTGTGTACGCTTTTGTTAATTCACCTGTTGTTTTGTCAGAAGATACAACCCAACCCATATTACGTAAATCACCTACAGTAGCTGCTGTAGTATCAGGAACAGTTGGATTTCCTGTAGCTGGTTTACTTAAATCTACAAGACCTTCTTTTGGTGTTCCAGGACCATAATTTGTCAAACCGGATGTAACATTTTTAATTGTTTTGCCACCATTATCTAAGCCATCTTTTGTTAAAGATACAGGGTTTGCTGGCGCATCTTTTGGAGTGATTTTCATGCCATCACTGTTGATTACAGTTGTATCACCAGCTTGGTTTTTAAATTCAGCGCTTGTTAGACCAGTTAATTCTTTTTGTAAAGAATAGATAAAGTTTTTACCATCTTGTTTAACGGCTAAATTATCACCAGCTTTGAAAGTTACTGTATTACCTGCTTTGATCAACTCTGTAGCAGCACCAGACACAGTACCAGAGCCATCTTTACCTGCTGTCGCTTTCCAACCCATTTCTGTTAAGGTATTCACCAATTGATCAGCAGTAACCAATTTGCCATTTGTCGTATCCGCTGTTGGCACGCCATCAGCTCCTGTTGTAAGCGTCGCTGTTTTCGGTGTCAAAGTGATCGTATCATTTGCTGCAGTCACTTCTAACAAAGTACCATCGCTAGATTTAACAGTGAAAGCGATACCATTTTCTTTATTTAACGCTTGTTTATTAGTTTCTGTAACAGCATTATCACCTGTTTGGCCTTTTAATTGGATAGTATTATTCGCTAGTTTATGGAATTGACTACCGTTAATAGCATCTTTGGAATCTGCAGAAATATCTCCATCTTTTACATTCGTAACTTTTACTGGATCTGTACTATTAGGACCAGATACTTTCAGATCTCCCGCATCGGATTTACTCAATTTAGGACCTTGATCTCCACCTACTTGCACGGTATTGAATGTCACATTTTCTTTCGTAGCAAACGTGAATTTACCGTCAGCTTGAGCAATCTTGATGTTTTTATCGGCTTCGAAGGTTACCGTATCGCCTGCTTTGATTTCTTGGTCTTTCTTGCCGGTATTTTCACCGCTTGTTGTGGCAGCCGAAGTTGCCTTCCAAGCAGCTGCTTTAATAGCTTCTGCTACGTTACCTATGGTAGCGATTTTGTCTTTATCGGCATCGGCTACGGTTGGTACAGATGAAGCAGTGATGTTGCCGGTATTAACTTTTAAGCCGTTGGCATCGGTTGTAAGGGTGTTGTCGGCAGCTTTTACTTTAACGCCTTCATTTGTTACTTCTAAAGACTTATCGGCTGCTTTTACCTTGATTTTATTGTCGTTGGTTTTTTCCAAACCATCGCCAAGGTTTGCGCTGTATTTGATTGTGCTGGTTTTGCCATCTGTATTTGTAACAGATACAGTTGTGCCTTCGCCGTCAACAAAATTAACGGTGTCATAGGCGGTAACAAAATCTTTTTCGTTGGTATTTTCTTTCAAGTTCCAGCCTGCATTCAATACATCGCCTACGGTTGCAGCATTGTTTGGATTAATGTATTTATTACCATTTTTATCCGTTGTATTTGGTGCTGTCGCATTAGTCGTTGGTGCTTGAGTATTTGCTTTTGCACCGTCAAGATTGCCGGCTACGTCGGTAATCGGATTACCACCGTTGTTTAAGCCGTTTTCAGACAATGAAACTGGGCTCTTACCTGCTGTTACTGGAGTAATAGTAACACCTGCATTAGTCAGCTTGGTTGTCGGCGCATTTGCATCTGTGCCTTTAAACTCTGCGCTGGTCAGGTTGGTTAATACAGGATTCAGGCTGTAGGCAAAATCGGCTTTTCTGATTTTCTTTTTAACTGTTTTGGTTTTATCAAAATCATCCGGAGCATCAACTTCAGATACGGTTTCATCACGGTCTAACTTCAAGTTGTTGCCGACTTGGAATTGGACTTTGTCTTCCGAACGGATTGCGGTTTCATAAGCTTTGTCCGCTGAATTCGCATTTGCTTTTTTAGATGTAAATACACCTGAAGATCCCGCTACTTCATTACCGCTGGTGTTAAAACCTGCTGCAATTTTTTTGGTGATGGAGTTTAACTGAGAGCCGTTGATTGCATCGGTAGAGTCTTCTGCCACGCGACCGGCTGCCACGTTTTTCAATTGACGTTCTGCGCCAGAGCTACCGAAGGACACCACGTCCCCTTCAGAAGTATTGGTACCGCCAGCCCATTTAAATGTGTAAGCAATCTTGTCTGAATTATCAGAAACAATATTGCCGTCGCTGTCGTAGTTCACGCTTAATTGGCGTGTACCCACCAACGCGGTTGTGGAGCCTGTACCGATTGCTACCGCATTTTGTTTAGTCGCATGTGCGCCAACACCTAACGCCACAGAACCAATCGCATCTGCACGAGAACTTGCACCAATCGCTGTACCTAAATCACCTTTTGATAAAGCATGTACACCTAAAGATGTTGAAGCGTGGCCGTTTTTATTATTGGCATCAGCAAAATTAATGGAATTCGTTTCCATTTGAAGGCCTGTCAACTCCTTATATGCATCTGCAATCGTACCACTTGCCTCTTTTGTCTCCGAAAAACTATAATGGCGGGTAACATCCTTACCGTTAATTTTTTCAGTAACGTCTCTACTTGTTGTTCCCCCTGTTGCCTTTTGATATTCAATAGTCCGAGCAGACGCCGATTTAATATCTGCCCCGCCAATCATAATAGAGGAATCGCCTTGCGCATTGGTACCCAAGCCCATGGCAATCGCACCTTGATTACCTGACGCTTTTGCCCCTTGACCAACTGCAATATCAGCCTCTTGCGTTGCTTGTGCTAACTGGCCGACAGCCACAGAAGAGGTTGTCGCATTAGAACTATCGCCGATAGCTACCGCAGATTTATCAGCATTTGCCTTATAACCAGCAGCTACCGCGGATTGCTCTGCCCTTGAAGCAGTACCTGCAGCTACGCCAAACTTGCCATTTACCCAAGAACCCATACCGATGGCTACTGCAGCTTCCGCATTTGCTTGTATAGCAGAACCAGATCCAATAGCCGTGGCACCATAGGCTCCCTTACGAACTAACGCATTCGTACCGATAGCAACCCCTAATGGAGTAGTAGAATGAGCTTGCATACCAATGACAGTAGATCCATTTTGCGCATATGTAGCTTGATATGCTGTATTTAACGCAGCCCCAACAAGTTCTTGGTACTTTTGACTAATGGTTTTACTTGCTAACGTTCCACTTTGATCATGATCAGACACGTCTGCCACGCCAAAATTATCTCTATTTGACATAAAATATCTAGCATTTGCAAATTGAGTAATATCATTACCCCCAATGGCAATCGCACCTTGACCAGCTATCGACTGAGCACCTAAGGCTACCGCTTGGTCCCCGATAGCGCGGGTATTACGACCAACCGCAGTACCTTCATTAATATCCACTCCTTTATAGTTAAAGCGATTTGCTTCATCCTTATTTCCTGCTTCTGTCGGTGTGTTACCAAAGGCCTTAGATAGCACAGTTGCATTATCATCAGGATCAGTACCATTTCCTGTTGGTATGCCGTCTGCATTAATCGCACGAAACCCCGCGCCAGCACCAGCACCAATGGCTACCGAAGAATTAATGGCAGCATTATTTCTATTAAGCCCCGTATAAGATGAGACACCAATAGCTACGCCACCTGCAGCCTCATTAGTACCTGTTCTCGTGACATCAGTAGCTGCTCCAGTTTTAGTAGAGCCGGCTGTTGCATTATAGCCGACAGCAACACTATGTCCGCCCCTTCATCACGGCTTTTGGCTTCTTTACCAATGATAATATCGTTATTTTTCTTTGCTTCGCTAGATGAACCAAAAGCAATTGTATCATTCGCTGTAGCTTTTGCTTCATTACCAAATGCCATCGAGCGCTGCCCAGCCGCTTCTGTATTTCTACCAAGAGCTACCGTATATGTATTTGTAGATTTTGAATTTGTGCCTAAGGCAATCGTATCATCTTGGGTTGCCTTAGAGTTTTGACCTATCGCACTGGCACGCGCCCCTGTGGCTTGCGCTCCTTGACCAAGAGCAATCGCCTGACTCTTAGTAGCTTGCGCATTTTGACCAATCGCAACAGCTTCGTTTCCTTCTGCTTTCCCCTGATTGCCTATCGCTACGGATTTAGCACCAGTTGCCTTAGCACCAACGCCGATTGCCTCTGCCAAAGCTCCTGATGCATTAGAGTCAAGACCTACTGCAATTGCACTATCCTCTGTGGCTTGTGCTTTTCTACCTACAGCAACGGCATTATTTCCTGAAGCATTTGACGATTGCCCCCAAGCGACATTAGTATCACTACCTGTGCCCGCTTCATTGACGACAGCATAAGCCGAATGGCCGCTTAATAACGCCAAGGCGATGGCTGAAGATTTAATAAAATTGCCTGAAAATTTAACCGCACTTCCTTGTGAATTTGATGAACTTTGTTTTTTGTGTGCTTTGGTTAATTCTGAAACGACCACCCAAGATTGCGTTGCTTGGCTCCAAACGATACGGAAGATTTTATTCATAAATGTCTCTCTAACGATGTTAAAAAATACCTTTAATCTCTTATTCAATTAATAAAAGAAGTCAAGCGTAAATAAAGTGGAAAAATTATACAGATTTAGTCATGAAGTTCAATTTAAAAATACAATCTTTACGATAATTTACATTTATCAAGTGTAATGAAAAACAATAGCAAACGTTTGCTTTTTTTTGCACAAGAAGTAAACAAAAGTGCGGTGAGTTTTAGGGGCATTTTTTATTGAGAAAAAGCAAATAGGCTTATCAAAAAACAAAGGCCGCAACGTGCGGCCAATTTTTTTAGAATTCTTTTGAAATTAAACTTTCTGCTAATTGCAAATCAAGTGTGGAATCAATATCAATGGAACGATAAGTTGGCATTAAATAAAAACGCATTGGCGCAATAAACAAAAAACCGCCCCAAAGGAGCGGTTTTATTTATAAGAGTGCGGTGAAATTACCAGAAGTATCCGACTGCTGCACCACCTGTCACTTCACCTTGAGTATTAGCACCCATTGAGAAACGAACACCGTATTTACCGTTATCAGAAAGACGAGAGTAACCCACTGCTACCGCAGATTGGTTTTTGTGTTGACCTACACCTGCTGTTACCACAGATTGACCCGATTTATGCGGTTGTAATAAGTTTGCCATAGCTGCAGAAGTTGCCATGCCCGCATTCATACGCTTGCCTAATTTATTAATTTGGCCCTGTAACTTATTACCCATCGCATATAACTGGCTACCATTTACCGCATCTTTTGAAGTTGCTGAAATTTCACCTGGTGCTACGCCTGTAATCTTAGTCGGTGCTCCTGTCGCTGTACCAACATTGATATTTCCACCATTGTTAGTAATCTTAGGACCATTATCACCAAATTGAACACTGTCAAAGGTTACATTAGAAGCAGTTGCGTAAGTCACTTTACCGTTAGACTCTTGTTTCACGGTCATATTTTTACCTGCAACCATTTCAACTTTTTTACCTGGATTGATCATTTCTGGCGTACCTGAAATTTTCTCACCACCATTTGCTGAAGTGGTTAATGTAAAACCTGACTTGTTGATTGCATTTGCTACATCTTGTGCAGTCGCCACTTTATTTGCAACATTTGCAATATTATTTGCCGCATCTGCAACTGCTTGTTCAGCAGCCTTACGTACCGCAGCTGGTGCAGTAGCTGGCAAGTTATTTAATGTATTTGTCGCATCTTCTAATGCTTTAGTCATTTCTGGTGTCACAACTGGGCCTTGAACGCTACCATCAGCATTATTGGTGATGCTACCTGTATCAATGTCAAACTTCACGTTGCTTGTTGTGCCATCTTCTTCAGTTTTTACAACAGCTTTAGTGCCTTTGCCATCTACAAAGTTTACAGTGTCATAAGGTTTTACAAAATCCTTCGCTTTACCATTGTTTTGTAGGTTCCAACCTGCATTCAACACATCAGATACGGTTGCTGCATTATTGCCTACATTTTTTGCAATATCTGCTGCTTTTGCCGCATCAATTGGAGCAGACTTATTGTCTTTACCTGCAATAGGGTTACCATCAACATCTTTAGCGTTCTTATCTGCATCATTTACAGATGGAAGATTAGATTTCACATTACCTAATGTCGTTGGTGCACCAATTTCATTCGGTTTTGCCGCTGGATTAACCATATTAGTAGTTAAGTCCGCAGGTGCAACTTCTGTTGTAGTCGGGTTACCTTTGTCGTCAACGGTAAAGTATTTGTCGCCCACTTTAGTTACCGGCGTATCCTTTCCATTGACTTTGGCGGTATATTGGACAGGCAAACCGGTCACATCGACTTTTACTGTCGTTGTGGTTACTTTATTGCCATCTTTATCAACAGACTCTTTCGTCGCCAACTTAACTTTCGTGTTGTTGCCGTCTGCAAAACGAAGTTCGTCGTCAGGGTTGACTTTCTCATCTTCGTCTTTGAAGTCTGCCGCAGATAGAGCATCTTTCTGTTTGCCAACCACAAAGCCTGATTTTTGAATCGCAGCAGCTACCTTATTACCTGTTACGTAACCGTCACCCGCATTAGTCGGGGTCGTACCCGCGTCAGGAGTTACCGGTTTTTTATCGGCTTTTGGCTTACCAGTTTTCGGATCAATATCTGCGGTATTGTAATATTGGTCTCCTACTTTGGTTACCGGAGTATCCGTTCCATTGACTTTAGCAGTAAATTGATTTGGTTTAACTACTTCACCATCTTTAACTGCGATAGTAATTTCACGAACGCCCTTATCATTAGTTTTACCCGTTACAGAAATACCGTTTTCGCCTTTAAAGTCTACTTTATTAGCATTCTTCACAGTATCTACATAACCATTTTCAGGCGCACCAACAACCCAGCCCATATTCGCTAAATCACGAACAGTTGCTGCAGAGTTTAATACATTATCAGGTAATGGTGTTACCTTACCATTTTCATCTGGTTTCGTTCCTAAATTTACTAACTTAGGTTGTTTATCTTGAGCTGTTGGTGTTCCATTAGTATTAGTAGGAATACTTTCATTACTCAATACAGAACCAACACCAGTAATTTGTGTAGGTTTACCATCTGTAGACGTAACATTTAACGCAGTTGTTGGCGCTTTACCATCCTGATTATTATCAGCTGGTATCGCTTTTTCTGTTGCTAATTTAACTGGTGATACATTACTTGTAACGACATCCTTTTCAGGAACTTCGTTACCATCTGGATCCGTATATTTACCATCTTTAGTTTTAGTTAATGGTTTCCCATCTTTATTTGTATAAACTTCAGCTGGTTTACCAACAGTTACAGTATTAAACTCAACATCGTCTTTAGTTGCATAAGTTACTTTACCATCAGCATCTTGTTTCACAGACATATTTTTGCCAGCAACCATTTCAACAGTTGCACCCGGATTGATTAATTCTCCGTTATCCTTAGTACCGCTAACTTTTTCACCTGTATCAGCAGAAGTCTTTAAGTTAAAACCAGATTTATTAATCATCTCTGCAACATTACCTGCAGTTACTAATTTGTTAGCATTATCACCTTCAGGATTTGTAACCGTTCCGCCTGTCGATGTTAAAGTTGCAGTTTCTGGTTGTTTTACATCTACTGTAATAGTACGAATACCATCTACAGTTTTACCTGATACCGTTGCTGCGCCAGTGCCAACGAATTTTACTTCATTCGCATTTTTTACTGTATCTTTGTAGGCTTTATCTAAAGCATCAGTTGTTTTATCCGAAGATACAACCCATCCCATGTTTTGTAAATCACCAACTGTCGCCGCTGCATTTTTATTTACAGGAGCATCCTTAGTACCAACCAAATCAACTAAGTTTGGCTTATCTGCCTCAGGTGTTGGCGAACCATCAGGAGTTGTTGTTACTGGCGTAGTATTTAATGCAGACTTCACTCCAGTAATGTTCTTATCACCTAAATCCACACCTTCAGGTTTAAAAGTCATAGTGGTTCCCTTTCCACCAATACTTGTAATATCGGTTAGCTCAGGGTTTAAAGAATAAGTAAAGTTTTTACCATCTTGTTTTAACTTGATGTTTTTACCAGCTTTAAATGTTACTTTATCACCAGCTTTTACTTGTTCTTCTGTTGTTGTATTGCCGTCAGCAAATTTACCGCCATCTTCAGCGCCAGTTACTTTCCAGAAAGCATTATTAATTGCATTAGCTACATCTCCTACGCTGGCGACTTTATTTTCATCACCTTTATTAGGGGCTACCTGACCAGACTTTTTATCACCCTCATCTTGGGTTACAGGTGCTATAACACCAGTATTTACTTTAATGCCATTGTCACCAACAGTAATACTATCGTCAGCTGCTTTAACGTCATATTTAATATGGCTTACTTTACCATCAGCATCTGTAGTGACATTAACGCTAGTGCCTTTACCATCAATAAAATCAACAGTGTCATAAGGTTTAACAAAATCACGTGCTTCACCTTTTTCTGTTAAGTTCCAACCAGCATTCAATACATCGCCTACAGTTGCCGCATTTGAGGTATTAGGTGCATCATCTCCCTCTGGTAATGTACCTGAGGTTGTAGGGGCAGTAGAGCCATTTTTTGCACCAGGTAAGTTACCTGCGATATTAGCCAATGCCATAGGCGTTTTCGTATCATTACCAGCATTATTCATTGAGGCAATTACATCACCGGCTGCTACAGGTTGAACTCCTGTTTTTGGTTGACCTTTATCATCTAAGTCAGTTGTTTTATAGAAGTTATCGCCAACTTTAACCAACTTGTCACCAGCTTTATTGGTATAAACCACAGGCTCTTGTTTATTTTCAACACGATTCATCAATGCATATAACTGAGAACCATTGATTGCATCTGTAGAAGTCGGGGTAACAGCACCTGCAGCTAAGTTTTTAATTTGGCGCTCTTTACCTGCTTGACCAATACTTACATAGTGACCAGCATCAGCAGGTTTCCCTGCAAAACCAGAATAAGTAAAGTTAGGACCAGCAATAGTACGAACTGTTGCATCTGTTACTTCTTTAACTTCATGAGATGCACCTGTTGTTCCAACAACTTCTGTTGAGTTAGCACCCAATACAACTGAATTTTCTGTTGTTAATTTAGTAATATTCGCACCCAATGCTACGGAGTTTGCACCGCTTACATTTGAGCTAGTACCCACTGCAATAGCGTTTTCAGCCGTTGCCTCTGCTTTACGACCTTGAGCAATAGCATATGAGCCCGTAGCTTTTGTTTCAGTACCTTGCGCAATCGCATCTTCTCCAGTTGAATTAGCTTGTGTCCCCTGCGCAATCGCACGTTTACCTGTTGCCGTAGCACGATCACCTTGCGCTAATGCACTTTGATTTGTGGCTTTTGCTTGGTTACCGATTGCAATAGCAGAACTAGCATCAATCTCTTCTGCTGCATTAAATTGCAAATCATTTTCTAAACGTGCAATGGCTAATTTAATGCGTTCAACGGCAGCTTTTGCACTTGCATAATTAAATTTATTTTCTGCACTAGCATCAGCCTCCAATTTAGCTTTAGCCGCTTCTAAACGCGCCTCTGCTTTTACAAGAAAATTCTCGCCTTTCAATTCCTTAATTTTAGCTTGAATGGCTTCTTTCTCCGCAGCTGTATAACCACCTGCAACCGCATTATTACCCATTGCTACAGCATTTTCTTTGATTGCTGTTGCGAATGTACCAACAGCAACAGCATTTCTTCCATAACGAGAGGTATTTGCTTGTCGCCCAACAGCCACTCCACTATCTGCTCTAGCTACTGCCTTATGACCGATAGAAGTAAGTGTATTACCATCATTCTCATTAATATTATAAACAGCACCATTTCCTCCACTTCCTGTCACCTCACGGTCAAAGAATTGACGAGTTGCGCCGGATAATTGACCAATAGCAACAGAGCCATTTTGATCGCCTTCTGCAATGGCACCAATAGCAACCCCGCCATTTTGATTACCGCCAACTGAAGCAAACCCTCCCAATGCGACACCACCATTTTGTACAGCCTGCCACCCCGAAGCATCAGCGATATCTGAACGAGCCCCAATACCAGCTGCCAAAGAAGGACCTGCGACTTGAACTCCATAACCCAAAGCAGTACTCATTGAATCACTACCGCCACCGCCTAAACGTATACGGTTACCGATTAACGTATCTGCCGCAATACCACTTGCTGATGAAGTAATATCATTTCCAATTACAATTCCTTCATCTGCAACTCCATTTCTATTCCCAATAATAATTACATTTTTAACTGATTTGCCCGCAGTTTGTGCTGTTGCAGAAGTTTTACCTTTAGGCCCAATAAAAATACCATTATCACTTGTTGAAATAGCAGCCGCAGGAATATTTGCTGTCTCGGCGGCTATTACATCCATAGAAAGCGCCCCAGCCACCACTGAAAGTGCGGCTAATTTTGAAATTGTTTTTGATTTAGTTTTGCCCTTTGCTGAAGTAAGCTCAGAAACAGCAACCCAAGATTGTGTCGCGTGATTCCAGATTACACGGAAAATTCGATTCATAGATGTATTCCTATTGAAAGTTAAAAATTATAAAAAATTAAAGCGACTTACTCTCTTTCATAAACCACCCTAAACGTGAAAAATACTGCGGGATAGTAACAGCGAAAAACTATAAGTCAAGAAATTTAGCCTGAAATTTACACATATTTACATATGTAAACGTTTACTTTCAATAAACTCACTATTGCAATTAAACTGTCTGCCTCATAAACCTATTATAATGCCAAATTAATATAAAAAAATAAGCCTCCGCATATACGGAGGCTTTAAATCAAACATAGTGTAAAATCGAATTACCAGAAATAAGATACGCCAGCACCTGTGCTTACTTGTCCTTGTGTATCTGCACCCATGGATAATTTTATACCATATTTACCATTATCAGAAATACGAGAATAACCTACGGCTAATGCTGCCTCTCCACGATGCTGCCCCACTGCAGCCATCGCCGCAGACTGTCCTGGTTTGTGAGGTTGCATTAAGTTAGCAGCAGCCATCGCACCTGCTACACCAGCATTCATACGTTTGCCTAATTTATTCACTTGGCCTTGTAAGTGGTTAATACGGTTGCCCATTCCTTTTGCCACACTATACAACTGACTTCCGTTAATGGCATCAGTAGAAGTTGATGAAATTTCACCCGCTGCTACATTTTGGATACGACGTTCATCCCCTGAAGCGCCAACTGAAACAACACCATTTGCCTTCGCTCCTTGGAAACCACCGTAAGTCATATTACCTACCGTTGCGGTGGTTACCGTACCTACAGAACCCGCTGTAGTGCTTGTGCCCTTCGTCCCATCTTGTTTAATGTTATATAAACTTGCGGTACGGCTTCCATCTCCAGCGGTTGCGGTTGATTTAGCTCCTAAGATAACTGAATTTTCCACAGTGTGTTTCACTTCATTACCTAACACAAACGTATCATTGGTTGAAACGGTATTATTGTTACCCACAGAATAGCTGCCTTGACCACTGACTGTGCTTGGGTCACCAAATGCACCAGAATTATTACCTGTTACACGGTTGCCTGTACCAATACTGATTGAATCATTACCCGTTACAACAGAATTAAAACCTATTGCTACAGCATTTGTTCCATCTGCTTTTGAGCGTGAACCAATTGCTGTGGCAAATTTACCGCTGGCACTTGAGTCAAAGGTATTCTCAGTTTCCACTTTAGGACGATCTACGCCATCGTTAGAATGGAAGAATTTGATACCTTGCTCATTCATATTGTGAACAGCCTCAACAACTGAGTTAGTAATAATTTCTTTCTGACCTTGTACATTATAGGTTTTTAAGATTGGTGTACCATTCTCATCAACAATCACGTTGTTGTAAGTATTGCCTGCAGCATCAGTAATATTTTTTACATTTGGTACGTTTCCACGACTCAATGCATAAATTTGAGCGCCATTTACCGCATCTGTACTTGTTGGAGAAATATCACCCGCTTTAACACCCGTAATTTTTGTTGGATTACCGTCTTTATCACCAATATTGATGTTATCACCTGCAGCATTAATCTTCGGACCATTATCACCGAATTGAACGCTACTAAAGTTTACTTCATCCGCGGTTGCATAAGTGACTTTACCTTCAGCGTCTTGTTTCACAGTCATATTTTTGCCTGCTGCAAGATCAACTTTCTTACCTGGATTGATAATTTCATCATCACCAGAAAGTTTCTTACCACCATTTTCTGAAGTTGTTAAAGTAAAGCCTGACTTATTGATTGCATCCGCAACGCCTTGAGCGGTTGCAATTTGGTTACCAGCATTATTGATATTAGCCTGAACAGCATCAATCTTATCTTGTGCAGTCTTCTTCGCTTCAGGTGTCGTTGCATCTGCTAATGCTTTTTTAGCATCATCTAAGGCTTTCTTCATGTCAGGCGTAACTGGGCCTGAAACAGAACCATCTTTATTACTTGTAACCGTGCCAGTATCAACATCAAATTTCACGGTTGTGGTCGTAACCTTATTGCCTTCCCTATCAACAGTGTCTTTCGTTGCCAACTTAACTTTTGTATTTTTACCGTCTGCAAAACGAAGTTCATCATTAGGATTCACTTTTTCATCTTCATTTTTAAAGTCTGCATCCAATAATGTCTCTGTTTGCTTACCAACAACAAAACCAGATTTTTGAATCGCTGTAGCAACTTTATTACCTGTTACATAGCCATCACCTGCATTAGCAATTGGTGTAGTGCCTTCATCTGGCGTTACTGGTGATACTTTCTCATCAACGGGCTTACCTGTTTTAGGATCGATATCAGAGGTTTTATAGTACTTATCTCCCACTTTAGTTACTGGGGTACTTTCACCATTTACGACTGCAGTAAGATCACCGTCTTTTACGACTTCACCCTCTTTAACAGCAATAGTAATTTCGCGGATACCATTTACAGTTTTACCCGTTACAGAAACGCCAGAACCAGCTTTGAAGTCTACTTTATTCGCGTTCTTTACTGTATCCACGTAACCATTTTCAGGTGCGCCGACAATCCAGCCCATGTTTTGTAAATCACCTACAGTTGCAACTGCATTTGGCGTAGTGGCATTTGCCAAATCAACTAGATTTGATTCAGGTTTAGCCCCATCCTTACCATTTGGCGCAGTTGTTACTGGTGCTTTATTTAATGATGAAGCCACACCTGTAATTTGTGTAGGTTTTCCATCAGCAGAACTTACATTTAACGCAGTTGTTGGATTATTGTCTCCATTATTACTCGCCGGTTTAGCCTTTTCTGTTTTGAACTCAACTGGAGATTTACCATCCTCTTTGCCGCCAACTTTTACTGTATTAAATTCAACATCGTCTTTAGTTGCAAATGTAAACTTACCATCAGCTTGAGTAAGCTTGATATTTTTATCTGCTTCAAATGTCACAGTATCGCCAGCTTTCACTGGTTGTACTTTAGTACCAGATACCTCCCCATTTATAGTTTTTGCAGAAGTTGCATTCCAGAATGCACTATTAATAGCTGTCGCCACATCATTTGCTGTCGCAAAACTATCCCCTGCATTACCGGCTGATACCGTACCTTTATCAGCATCTGCAGTAAGGGTCGTTTTTTTCACATCAAATTTAACCGCACTTACAGCACCGTTTTCAGTGACTGTTACATTCGCAGTGGTACCAGTACCATTAACAAATTTCACTGTGTCATAAGCTTTAACAAAATCTTTGTCTGTATTATTTTCTTTTAAATTCCAACCGGCATTTAAAATATCGTTTACAGACGCAGCTTTTGTTCCATCCACTTTGGTTGGTGCTGCTTGATTGGTTGTTGGTGCAGCTGCATCATTTTTTGTTACTGGCAATGTACTAGCTAAACCAGTGATGCTGTTAATGCCTGTTAAATCAGAATCTAATCCATAAGTGAATACCTTACCTTTACGTTGTAAACGTAAGTTTTTACCTGCATCTAGCGTTAATATACCGTCTGCACCAATAGTTTCAGCGGTATCATCGTCATCAACCGTATCATCGTCTAAATCAATTCCTGAGTTATTCGCTTTCGCTTTCCAAGTTACCTGATCTTTGATTTGTTTTTTACCAGCATCGGTAATATTGCTTAAATTCTTATCTGCAGCATTATCAATTTTATCTTTGGTAGTATCATCCAATTTAACGGTTACATCCTTACCACTTGCGGTTGTGGTTAAGCCATTTTCACCTTTGATATTAAATTGTAAGCCACCATCTTTATCTAATTGCTGCTCCTCTGTCTCTCCAGAATTTCCAGCTAACTTAATTTTATTGGTTGCTACTTTATCCAACTGTGACTTATTAACTGCATCAGTTGGAGCTTCACCTGGCGCTAAACCTGTAATTTTTTTACTACCTAAATCAACACCCTCAGGATTAAAGGTCATCGTAGTTCCATTACCACCAATACTCGTGATATTACTTAACACAGGATTTAAAGAATAAGTAAAGCTTTTACCATCTTGTTTTAACTTGATGTTTTCACCTGCTTTAAATGTGACTTTATCGCCAGCTTTAACTTTTTCTTCTGTCTTATTACCCTCTAACACTCCGCCATCATTCTCGGAAGTTACAGTCCAGAATGCACTATTAATCGCATTTGCAACATCGTTCGCTGTCGCAAAGCTATCTCCTGCATCACCCGCTTTCATCGTACCCGGTTTAGCTATATCCTCGGCAATCGTTGTTTTTTTCACATCAAATTTAACCGCACTTACGGCTCCATTGTCAGTGACTGTTACATTCGCAGTGGTACCAGTACCATTAACAAATTTCACTGTGTCATAAGCTTTAACAAAATCTTTGTCTGTATCATTCTCTTTTAAATTCCAACCGGCATTTAAAATATCATTTACAGACGCAGCTTTTGTTCCATCCACTTTGGTTGGTGCTGCTTGATTGGTTGTTGGTGCAGCTGCATCATTTTTTGTTACTGGCAATGTACTAGCTAAACCAGTGATGCTGTTAATGCCTGTTAAATCAGAATCTAATCCATAAGTGAATACCTTACCTTTACGTTGTAAACGTAAGTTTTTACCTGCATCTAGCGTTAATATGCCGTCTGCACCAATAGTTTCAGCGGTATCATCGTCATCAATCGTATCTTCAGTCAAGGCGATTCCAGAATTATTAGCCTTCGCTTTCCAAGTTACCTGATCTTTGATTTGTTTTTTACCAGCATCGGTAATATTGCTTAAATTCTTATCCGCTGCATTATCAATTTTATCTTTAGTGGCATCATCCAATTTAACGGTTACATCTTTACCACTTGCGGTTGTGGTTAAGCCGTTTTCACCTTTGATATTAAACTTCATCCCACCTGCATTGGTTAATGCCTGAGTATCTGTACTACCTGAATCACTTCCTAAAGAGATGTTATTGTCGCCGATTTTACTATCAACTGAATCTACTTTAGCTTTTGTCGCATCATCCAATTTTAATGTAACGGTATCACCTGACGCAGATGCAGTTAATCCGTTGTCACCTTTGACCTTAAACTCAATGCCTCCCGATTTATTTAAATCTTGTTGATCGGTTGAAGTTGAATCATTTGTCGCGGATAGTTTGATTTTGTTATTTTCAATTTTATTCGCAATTGAATCTACAGCTGCTTTCGTGGCATCATCTAATTTAACTGTTACATCCGTACCGCTGGCTGTTGTAGTCAAGCCATTTGTACCTTTCACATTAAACTGTAAACCACCAGTTTTATCTAACTGCTGAGCATCAGTGTTCCCGGAATCACCACCGAGTTTAATATTATTATTTGCGACTTTATCTAACTGTGATTTATTAACCGCATCAGTTGAATTTGTTCCCGCTGCTAAATTTGTGATTGGTTTATTGCTCATATCAATGCCGCTAGCATTGGTTACAATGCCGCCAACAGTGGTGCTATTTAAACCTTTCAAATCTTTAGCTAATTTAACCCACAATTTGCCGTCTTCATTGTTTACACCAATGTTCTCATTAGTTAAAGCAGCTTTATCTGCACCACCACGAATATCTAAACGATTGTTAGCTATGCTTTGTTTGATGACCTTAGTATCATCCACATTTGGTTGGACTGCATTATCACCCGCATAATTTAAGAACGCGCCTGTCGTTAAATTACTCAAAACACCATAAAGTTGTGAACCATTAATTGCATCAGTAGATACATTGCTCACCTCACCTGCCGCAACGTTTTTTATTTGACGCTCAAAGCCAGCAGAACCTACAGAAACAATATCTCCTTCTGCAGTATCTGCACCACCAGCCCATGAATAAGTAATCCCATTCACCACTGTTTGAGTTTGTTTAGTTCCTACTTTATCTGTAATTGAACCGCCACCTAATGCTACTGAGTTATCTCGATTTGCTGTAGCGCCAGAACCGATAGCAACAGCATTTACTTTACTTGCTGTAGCTAATGTCCCCATACTTACACCAAGCTCAGCTGCAGTTGCTTTCATACCTACAGCGACAGCAGCATCCGAAGCTTGTGTTGGCGTCCAACGAGGAGACAAAATATTTTTCCCTGTTAAATCAGTAAAAGCATCCTTTATAGTCGCTTTTTTAGACTGATCATTTTTAGGATTAGTATATGTAATTTCTTTTGTTACAGCCTCATCTACATCATCCCCACCAATTGCTATAGAAGAATCACCATAAGCATAGGCATTACCACCAATAGCAACAGATTGAGTCCCTCTAGCCCAAGCACCATCAGGTTTATTTTCAGAGCTACCATTTCCACCACCAATCGCTACTGACTGAGAAACTTTTTTACCTTTCTCACCCACTCGACTATTGGTACCGATAGATATATTAAAACCACTGTTAGTTAGATCAGAACCATATAATGAACCATTATTTTCTGTTCGTCCTGCACCTCTACCTATAACAATCTCATCACCACCTAATGCATTCGCTTTAGAGCCGATAGCAATAGAGTTACCTGAGGCTTTTGTACTACCTGAGTTGACATTAGAACCTGAAGTAGACTCAATATTCACCGCAGCTTCAACCCCATTTAAACTGAATAAAAGTGCGGTTGCTCCCAAGAAAGTCTTAATAGTATTACTTGAACTTGCTTTCTTATGTGCTTTAGTTAATTCAGAAACGGCAACCCAAGATTGTGTTGAGTGATTCCAGACTACACGGAAAATTTGATTCATAGATGTCTTCCCTATTAAAGATTAAAAGGTCATAAAAACTGAGGGCGATCTATTTATCATAAACCGCCCCACACCTGAAAAATACGCGCGCATAGTAACAGCGAAAAAATATAAGTCAAGTAATTTAACCTAATGTTTACATATGTAAACATTTTCACACTATATCACTAATATAGTGTGAAAAATAATTACTTATAAAAACAAAAAAGCTCGTCAAATTTGACGAGCTTTTTTTAACTTACATAAAACTGTATAAATACAAATTACGCGCGTTTGAAGTCAATATGAACCAATTTTGGTTTGAATGGGTGACGTTGCATTGCTTGTACTTTAACTGCAACCTCTTTACCACCGATCACTAAAGTGATCACTTCAGAATAGAAAGATTCGTGTGCTTGCGCGTTGTTTAACTCATCATGGTTTAAGATGATTGAAACTGGCTCTTCGCTGCCACCATAAACGATTGCAGGGATTTGACCATTGTGACGCAGGCGGCGGCTCGCACCCTTACCTTGCGCTGTACGAACTTCAGCGTTAAATTTAAATGCCATTTTAATGTTCTCTTTAAATTAATGTTAAAAGAAAAAAATTGCAGGCGACCCAGCAATTTTCCAAATATTGCTCTCAAAGACAAGCATTGAGCTATGCTTTGAGACGGCGAATTATAGAATATCCCTCTTTTCAAAGCAAACTTTTTCTAGGCTTTTTACCCTGAAAAGATTAGAATGCTTAACAGTTTTTTACGATATTCATTAAAAAATAAAGTAGGAAGATTATGGAATTTCTGATTGGATTTTTTACTGAGTACGGCTATTGGGCTGTTCTTTTTGTTTTAATTATTTGTGGATTTGGTGTACCGATTCCTGAAGATATTACGTTAGTTTCTGGTGGTGTGATTGCGGGGCTTTATCCTGAAAGTGTTAATTCACATTTAATGTTGCTCGTCAGTATGATTGGTGTACTTGCGGGAGATTCGACCATGTATTGGCTTGGTCGTATTTATGGTACAAAAATTTTACGTTTCCGCCCAATGCGTAAAATCGTGACATTACAACGTTTAAGAATGGTGCGTGAAAAATTCAGCCAATATGGCAACCGTGTGTTATTTGTCGCACGTTTTTTACCCGGCTTGCGTGCTCCAATTTATATGGTCTCTGGCATTACTCGCCGTGTAAGTTACACACGTTTTGTCTTAATTGATTTCTGTGCTGCTATTATTTCTGTGCCAATTTGGGTTTATTTAGGCGAACTTGGTGCAAAAAATTTAGACTGGTTACATGCTCAAATCCAAAAAGGTCAAATGGTGATTTATATGCTCATCGCTTTACTTGCCCTATTTCTGTTCTGGAAATGGAAAAAATCGAAAAAATAAGCGAAGTCATCAAACAAAAGAGCGGTTAAAAAATTCTGTGTTTTTTAACCGCTCTTTTTATTTCAATAGACTATAAATTTCTCGCTTTTAAATAATTTTCCACGGTATCTACAATGGCCTGCGTTTGAGGATCGATTTCGATATTCACAATATCGCCCACTTTACGTTGCCCCATTAAGGTTCGTTGCAAAGTTTCGGGGATTAAATTCACACAAAATTGCGTGCCTTTTACTTCGCCAATAGTCAGGCTAATGCCATCTACCGCAACAAATCCTTTCGTTAAAATGTATTTCATTACATCTGCACTAGGCAGCTCAAACCAAATTTGTCGGTTATTTTCACTGGCGAGAATGTTTGAAATTTTTGCCGTACAATAGACATGACCAGATAATAAATGCCCGCCAATTTCTGTTCCCATTTGCATGGCTCGTTCGATATTGACATTATCGCCTACTTTCAACAAGCCAAGATTCGTAATTCTTAAGGTTTCTTGCATGAGATCAAAGCTAACGAGATCACCATTGACTTCAGTCACGGTTAAACATACACCGTTATTTGCCACCGATGCGCCAATTTCTAGGTCTTTACGCATTTCAGGTGGTAATTTTACCACTTGTGTTCTAAAATTAGCCTTTTCTGTAATTGAATGAATAAGCGCCGTGCCTTGTACAATTCCGGTAAACATATTTTCTCCTTTTCTAAAAATTTTTCTTAGTATATCAAATTTATGAATTTTCGTCTTTTGTCCCAATATCACGCTGATATTAAAAAATTAATTAAAATCTCTTTACCCATTTTATTAGCGCAAATCGCACAAAACTCAATGGGATTAGCGGATACCATTATGGCTGGTCGAGTGAGTTCCACTGATATGGCAGCGATTTCTGTTGGCGCATCGATTTGGATGCCGTTGGTGCTTTTCGGTCAAGGCTTATTATTGGCGCTACCACCGACTATTTCTTACCTAAACGGTTCAGGCCAACGCCATCGCATTGCCCATCAAGTTCGCCAAGGCATTTGGCTTGTGTTAGGCGTGAGTATTCCTTTAGGTTTGCTGATTTATTTCTGTGAAATTCCGCTGCAATATATGCAAATGGAAAGCAAAATGTCAGATTTAGCACGCGATTATTTACATGCGATGTTGTGGGGATTGCCTGCTTATTTGATGCTAATTAATTTTCGTTGTTTAAATGATGGGATTGCCAAAACTAAGCCAGCGATGGTCATTACCTTTTTAGGTTTACTGCTGAATATTCCGCTTAATTACATTTTTATTTATGGAAAATTTGGCATGCCTGCTTTTGGTGCGGTGGGCTGTGGCATTGCGACAGCTATTGTGAACTGGGCAATGTGCTTAATGATGATGTTCTATTCCTACACGAATGCTCAAGAACGCTCGCTAAAAGTATTTAGCCAATTAATTGAAATGCCGAATCCCAAAACGCTTAAAAAACTACTGCGTTTAGGCTTGCCAATTGCTATTGCACTTTGTTGTGAAGTGGCGTTATTTGCCCTCACTTCGTTAATGCTTTCTCCGCTAGGCTCAACCATTGTTGCGAGCCATCAAATTACATTGAATACCAGCTCTTTCATTTTTATGTTCCCTATGTCAATTGGTATGGCAACAACGATTTTAGTCGGACAAGCATTGGGAGCTGGCTCACCACAAAATGCGAAAAAAATGAGCTATGCCGCATTATTATTAGGGCTAACGGTGACAATCATTACCGCATTAATTACGATTTTTTTCCGTTATGAAATTGCCTCTATTTTCGTAACCGATGAAATTGTCATCGCTATGGCGGCAAATTTATTATTATTTGCCGCACTTTATCAATTTTCAGATACCATCCAAATGGTGGTTGGCGGCATTTTACGGGGCTATAAAGATACCAAAGTCATTTTATATATTACCCTTTTCTCTTATTGGGTAATTGGTGTGCCACTTGGTTATATACTGGGTCGTACAGATTGGCTTGTGCCACACATTGATGCGAAAGGTTTCTGGATTGCCTTTGTGGTCTCACTCACTTTCGCAGCGATCTTACTTTCTTTGAGAATGAAAAAAATGCAAGCTATGAGCGATAACGCCATTTTACAACGTTTAGAAAAACTCAAATAAGGAACTTTATGCAACTTCCAGCTTTACAATCAGCAAAGTTGATTCGTCGTTACAAACGCTTTCTTGCGGATATTGAACTACCCACGGGTGATATGATGACAATTCATTGCGCCAATACAGGCGCGATGACGGGGTGCGGTGAAAAAGGCGACACAATTTGGTATTCACATTCCGATAGCCAAACCCGCAAATATCCTCATACTTGGGAACTCACTCAACTTGAAAACGGGCAACTTTGCTGTATCAATACCCATCGTTCTAATCAACTTGTCTTTGAAGCACTGCAAAATAAGCAAATCAAAGAACTAGCAATGTATCACGAAATTTATCCTGAAGTGAAATACGGTGAAGAAAATAGCCGAATTGATTTCTTACTGAAAGCTGAAGGCTTACCCGATTGCTATGTGGAAGTAAAATCCATCACCTTAGTCAAAGGAAATTTAGGTATGTTTCCTGATGCGGTTACTACGCGTGGACAAAAACATGTCCGTGAATTACTCGTAATGAAAAAACAAGGTTATCGTTCAGTAGTGCTATTTGCTGGGTTACACAATGGTTTTGATCGTTTCAAGATCGCAGAATATATCGATCCCGAATATGATCGCTTATTAAAAGAAGCAATGGAACAAGGCGTTGAAGCCTATGCTTATGCGGGCAAATTTGAAATTTCTAATGGAATTCCTACCGCACTTTCCTTAACAGAATCGGTGCCTTATATAAAATAATATTTTTTGAGAATTATTTTCATTTTCTTGTTGACAAGATTATTGATAACGATTATCATCTAGTCATTCCAACAATAACAGAGCGTTTTCTTAATTTGAAGCGTTCAACAGATAATCACTCCAACATTCCCGCCTATTTCCCCACAAATAGGCGTTTTTTTTATTCACAAATCGCTAAGAATCCCTATAATAAAACCTTTCAAAAAACATAATTAGGAAATAATAATGACTGACATTAATACCGTTCTCGCGGAACTAAAGCGCGGTACTGATGAAATCCTTTCAGAAGCGGATTTAATCGAAAAACTGAAAGAAAATCGCCCATTAAAAGTAAAATTAGGCGCAGATCCAACCGCACCAGATATTCATTTAGGGCATACCGTTGTATTAAACAAACTACGTCAATTTCAACAACTCGGTCATGAAGTCTATTTCTTAATTGGTGATTTTACTGGAATGGTAGGCGATCCATCAGGTAAAAATGCCACACGTCCTCCACTCAGCCGTGAAGATGTATTGCGCAATGCTGAAACCTATAAAGAGCAAATTTATAAAATTCTCGATCCACAAAAAACCAAAATCGTCTTCAACTCTGAATGGTTAAGCAAACTTGGAACAGAAGGTATGATTCGTCTTGCAAGCAACTACACCGTTGCGCGTATGCTTGAACGCGATGACTTCAAAAAACGCTTTGGCAACAATCAACCTATTGCCATCCATGAATTTATTTATCCATTACTACAAGGCTATGATTCTGTTGCATTAGATGCTGATGTAGAACTAGGCGGTACAGACCAAAAATTCAACTTACTTGTTGGTCGTGAATTACAAAAATCAGCAGGAAAAAAACCACAGGTTGCGATTACACTTCCATTGCTCGTTGGCTTAGATGGCGAGAAAAAAATGTCCAAATCACTTGGCAACTATATCGGTGTAACAGAAGCACCAAACGATATGTTCGGTAAAGTGATGTCTATTTCAGATGAACTCATGTGGGATTGGTATAACCTTCTTTCATTCCGTCCATTAAGTGAAATTGCACAATTAAAATCGGAAGTAGAAAACGGCAAAAATCCTCGTGATGTAAAAATCTTATTAGCAAAAGAATTAATAGCCCGTTTCCACAATGAAGAGGCAGCAAACGCCGCAGAACAGGAATTCATTAATCGTTTCCAAAAAGGCGCAATGCCTGATGAAATGCCTGAATTTACGTTCTCTGGCGAAATGGGTTTAGCCACCTTATTAAAAGAAGCGGGACTTGTGCCTTCCACTTCAGAAGCGATTCGCTCTGCTCAACAAGGCGGTGTAAAAATCAATGGTGAAAAAGTCGATAACGTAAAAGACAATGCACCAAAAGGTACAAATGTTTACCAAGTGGGTAAACGAAAATTTGCTCGTATAACGGTAGAATAAAAACATAACATAACCGCGCTTTAAAGTGCGGTTATTTTTAATCAATTTTGTCGTATAAAGGAACGTAAAATGAATCAAAAAATTTGGGTAACCGGTGATGCTGTAGTCGATTTAATTCCAGACGGTGAAAATCACTATTTACGTTGTGCGGGTGGCGCACCTGCAAATGTGGCGGTGGGGGTTGCGCGTTTAGGTGGACAAAGTGCATTTATCGGAAGAGTGGGAAATGATCCTCTCGGTCAATTTATGCTAGAAACCCTTAATTCGGAAAACGTAGATACAACTCATATGATTCTCGATCCTCAACATCGTACATCAACGGTAGTAGTGGGATTAGACAATGGTGAACGTAGCTTCACTTTTATGGTTAATCCAAGTGCGGATCAGTTTTTACAAACCAATGATCTCCCTCATTTTAAATCTGGAGAATGGTTACACTGTTGTTCTATTGCTCTCATTAATAACCCATCACGTGAAGCAACTTTTGAAGCAATTCGCCGTATTAAAGTTGCAGGAGGATTTTTTTCCTTTGATCCCAATTTACGCGAATCACTATGGGCAAGCTTAGATGAAATGAAAAGCGTTGTGATGGATGCGGTAGCCCTCGCTGATGTATTGAAATTCTCCGAAGAAGAATTAACGCTTTTAACCAATACTGACAGCCTTGAAAAAGCATTTGAAAAAATCACCGCACTTTATCCTGAGAAATTGATTATTGTCACCTTAGGTAAAGATGGGGCATTGTATCACCTTGCAGGGGAAAAGGATGTCGTTGCAGGTAAGGCATTAAAACCAATTGATACTACCGGTGCAGGTGATGCTTTCGTGGGTGGTTTATTAGCAGGACTTTCTCAACATGAAAATTGGCGTGACAGTGATGTGCTAGTTCGTATTATTCGTCAGGCAAATGCTTGTGGCGCACTGGCAACCACAGCCAAAGGAGCGATGTCTGCCCTACCAAATAAAAATCAATTAACTGAATTTTTAGAAAATTAGTTGCTGAGTGTGTGAATAAAAGGTTCACACACTTTTTTTCACTGAATTCGCACATTTCAATTTAGGCACAACACCATAATGATCATTTTTAACAACGGTAAATACAAAAGTATTCTTGCAGCAGAACCAGATGAGCTCAACGCTATACGTCAAACGGTGGAAAGCGATAAAGATTTCTATCCGACCTATCACATTGCCCCACCAACAGGATTATTAAATGATCCGAATGGTTTAGTGTTTGATGGTGAAAAATATCATCTTTTTTATCAATGGTTTCCCTTTGATGCATTACATGGGATGAAGCACTGGAAACATTTTATTACAAATGACTTTCAAGTCTTCCAACATGCAGATGATTTAATCCCATGTGAGCCATTTGAATCTCATGGTTGTTATTCTGGAGGGGCATTAAAAGTCGATAATAAATTAGCAATATTCTATACGGGAAATACTCGCCGTTTGACTGATAATCAACGAATCCCCTACCAAAACCTTGCTATTTTTGATTGTAACGGCATGCTTATCAGTAAACGTCCGCTGATTGAAAAAGCGCCTAATGGTTATACAGAACATGTACGGGATCCTAAACCTTACTTGACTCCTGAAGGTAAAATTCGTTTTATCTGTGGTGCGCAACGGCAAAATCTCACAGGCACCGCTCTCCTGTTTGAAATGGATAATTTAGATGATACGCCTCGTTTACTGGGTGAACTTGACGTCCCTAAATTTAATAACCATCAGGTTTTTATGTGGGAATGCCCTGATTTGATGAAATTAGGCAATAAAGATATTTTTATTTGGTCACCACAAGGAAAAGCGCGTGAAACTCATCAGTTCCAAAATAACTATCATGCTACTTATGCTATCGGTCAATTAAATCAGCATACTTTTGATGCAGAATATATTGCAGAACTTGATCAAGGCTTTGATTTCTATGCACCGCAAACCTTTTCAGGTTTAGAAAATAAAGAGAATACTATTCTACTAGGCTGGATAGGCTTACCTGATTTAACTTATCCAACAAATCAATTCAAATGGCATTCAGCCCTTACCATGCCACGCGAAATTCAGTTAAAAAATAATCAGCTATTCCAGCGCCCGATTAAAAAAATCTATGAAAATATGACCGCACTTTCATCCCTCACATTAAAAGGAAAAATGGAAGTTGAACATTTAGATCGGGCTTATTTGAAATTTGATGCGCAAAATCGCCCCTTTACATTAGATTTCTTTTCCAATAAAGCTAAGGAAAAGCTAAGCTTATCTTATGAAAATGGCATAATTTGCTTAGATCGTCATCAATCCACACAAACTGAGTTAATGATAAAATTTGGATCGCAACGTTACTGCAAAGTACACGAACTTCATACTATCGAAATTTTCTTTGATCGTTCTATTGTAGAAATTTTCTTAAATAGTGGTGAAAAAACCATGACATCAAGATTTTTTATCGCAGATAGGGAAAACGTTATTGTAACAAACCGATCTTTGGACATTGAGATTGGCTTTCCGAAACATATTCAATATGTGTAGCTGAAATGAAGTGTTACTTGGAGGAAATCTATATTCTTTTACATTATTAAAAAGAACGTAGATAAGTTATCGCTGAGTGATATTGGTTTCTTCTTTGAATATTTACCTTATTTTTCATTCAACGGATGATCCAAATGTAAGGCGTTAGAAAATGCATGTAATCCTTCGGCATTACTACTTTTCATCATTGCTTGCATTGTCTGTGTTGGCACGTGAATCAATTTATTCATAAGTTTATAACTCAGCTCTTGCAAAATATCTTCGGCGAGCTCGCCATTTTGTAAACTTAATTGCGCTTTTTCAAGTAGCTCCTGGCGAATTCGCTCCGCATCTTGGCGATAATATTTAATTAAATTAGAGAATTGATGAACCTTTAACCACTCAAAGAAATCATGACATTCTTGAGAAATAATTTCTTGTGCTTGTTCAGAAGCTAGTTCTCGCTGATTCAAATTACGCTGAATGATATCTTGCAAATCATCTACGGTATAATGATATACACTATCAAGTTCTGCCACCGTTTCATCAATATCTCGAGGAACCGCAATATCTACCAATAACATTGGCGCATAATGACGCACTTTTTGAGATTGTTTCACCATATCTTGAGTGATCAACACATTTGGACTACCTGTAGAACTAATCACAATATCAGCCTGATGCAATGCATATTGCAATTCATCTAAACCAAATACATCTATCTGCGTCTCAGTTGCTAATTTCTCAACTAATTGCACGGCTCTTTCTCGAGTACGATTTGCAATCATTAATTTTTTCACACCATGACGCAATAAATGACGGCTGACGAGTTCAATCGTCTCCCCTGCACCAACCAGTAAAATATTTAGGTTTCGGAGTGATTCAAAAATCTGACGAGCAAGACTACAAGCAGCATAAGCCACTGATACCGCACTTTCGCCAATATTGGTTTCAGTTCGGACCCGCTTTGCCGTAGAAAATGTTTTTTGAAATAAACGAGAAAGCTCTGTTGATAGAGGTAAATTAGCAGCTTGATAATAATCTTCTGTAATTTGAAATGCTTGTTTTACCTGCCCTAAAATTTGTGGCTCACCTAAAATGAGTGAATCTAATCCACAGGCCACACGCATTAAGTGATTTGCTGCTTGCTGATTTTGATAGGTATAAATACTCGGATTCAGTTCTGCTAAAGAAAGTTGATGGATATCAGCAAACCATTGCTCTGCATTATGCAACCATTTTTCACATTCTTGTGGCGAAATTTGTCGATGATGAAAATACACTTCCGTGCGATTACACGTAGAAAGAATCACAGCACCTTCAGCAAGGTTTTGGTAATAAATTTGTTGCAAGGCAAGCTCGCGTTTCTCATTTGAAAACGCGACTTTTTCACGCACTGAAACAGATGCGGTTTTGTGATTAATGCCGAGAACAAGAAGTGTCATAAAATAATTAAAAAATAATCTGTAGAAAGCAAAATTTCAAAAACATAGATATGATACTTTAAGCACCACACCTTATTTCCATCCAGCCTACATATTAATGATAAAAATACGGTGCATTATTCTAATGAATTGTGACGCATTGAGCAAATTCACACATCATAAATTTACTAGAATCATGCCAAATGATTAAAAAATATCTTTTGCTTTACGAAGTGCGGTAAATTCTTCAAGTGTTTTTGCTTGTAAAAACGGATTAATTTCTCGCTCAAGTTTTAAGGTTGTCGGCAAACTTGGTTTATTTTCAGCCCGTTGTGTTTCAACAAAAATACGTTGTTTTTCTACCGCACTTTTATCCACCAACACCGTTTCTGCAAATGCTAAATTCCCCAAGGTGTATTCATGAGCCGGGCAAACAATCGTCTCGTCAGGCAATGAATTCAAACGCTGTAAACCATCAAACATCTGCGCATAATTACCTGTGAAAACACGTCCGCAACCAGCAGAAAATAACGCATCGCCACAAAATAAATGATTATCCACTAAAAAACTAACGTGCTGTTTAGTGTGTCCCCCCGTCGGAATGACATCAATTTGATAATGTTCGGTAAGGATCTTCCCTTCGTTCACAATTTGAGTCGCACCTTTTTTCTCACATTCTTGCGACCCATAAATCGGCACTGTTGGATAACGTTTTTTAAATGCCGACACACCTAGTGTATGATCATCATGTTCGTGAGTAAGCAACACCGCTTCAACCGCTGCGTTTTGCTTATCTAACCATGCAAACAACTTGTCCGTCTCAGGCAAATCGACAATAATAAGAGGCAGATTTTCTCGTTGATAAAGCCAAATGTAGTTATCATTCAGCGCAGGCAAAGCAAATAACATAATCGTCCTTTTCATTTGTGATGGAGGAATAAAATGATTGTAAACTGGAATGCCAAAGCGACCAAGCCTTTCATTCAGCCTGAAAGTTGGCAAAATTTGCCAAAGGGGAATGATTATTGCCAAGCCTTATGCCAAACACTAATGCCTTGGATGCCCAAAATTTTAGGCCATCAGGTTTTGAAAATCGGTGAGTTAAGTGGCGAAGTTACAACGAATTTGCCTATGCACCACCAGATTATTCTGAGCGACAAAATCACGCCAAATCTTGCCGCACTTTGCAATGCTAAAGTTAGCTTAGTTCAAGCTAGCCTCACCGAATTGCCGTTAATTCAAAAAGAAATCCATGCCGTGTTTTTAATGAATACGCTTAATTTTGCGCAAGATCCGCATCAAATTCTGCGTGAATCCCATCGTGTACTAGCTGACGATGGCTGGATTTTTATTGCTTTATTTAATCCATTAAGTCCGCTGATTTTCAAAAGAAAAATGGGGGATTATCCGCTGCGTCACTACCCTGCTTGGCGTGTGATTGATTGGCTTTCATTGCTCAATTTTGAAGTGATTGAAAAATGCTCTATCGCAACCAAGAATAAACGCGCAACAATCTTTTCGCCTCTCACGTTAATCATTGCGCAAAAACGGACTTATCCACTGACTCTCACCCCAGAAAAAGTGCGGTCAAAAATACCGGTATTTTTAGAGCCGGTAAATGCATTCAAGCTGAAAAGTTAGGCACTTTCCACATTCCACCAAATCAACGCCCATTTTTTCTGTCCGTGAGAAATGGGTTCGTTATTGGTTTGTTTACGATCGTAAAAGGCTTTTAAACCCTGTTTTTCTTTTTCGGAAAGCTCGCCTAAAGAAAATTCCACCGAGGCTAATAAATCCTCGTAGCTTTCACCTTGAAAACAACCGGATTCGGTTTCAATAAAATTCAAATTTGCCTGAATGCCTTTTTGATACAACCGATTGAGTAAATAAATATAAGTGGGAAAACCAATATCTTCACGACCAATCGCCTCAAATACGCCCTCATCTAAAAAATGACGTTGTGTGACAGAAGTCAAAAACACACGTTTTTTCGCTTTCGCACAGAGTTTTTCGATCATATCGTCCAAATCGTCTACCAATGTGGAACGAGATGCCAACACCACATCAGCTTGCGGCACATCATCCCAATTATCCGCCCAAGATTTATGAAATGTCGTGAGATGATGCAAACCAAACTTCTGCTTGAATTGCGCCAAGCAATCTAACATTCCATTGCTATAATCTAAGGCATATACCGTTGAGCCTTGTTGTGCGAGAGGCACAGCCAAGGTACCGGGACCACAGCCAACATCCAATACTGTTTCATCGGCTTGCACATTCATAGCTTGCAATAATTGCTGATTATATGCAGAAGGCTTGCCGACTAAGTTCTCTGCCATTTTCACGGCTTTTTTATCCCATTTTGTTGGCGGCAAGTTGTAATGATTACAAGCGATTAAGTGTTGTTGATACAGTTCAGCAAAATTGATGTCGTAAATAGTCATAGTGATTTTTCAATGTAGTTATTCAAATGTTGATGTAAAAGTTCGGGCGAAGTGCGGTTAAAATAGTAAGAATTTTTTCATTTTAAAAATGAGACATTACAACGAATTCTACAGCATCGATATATTAATTCAAATATAGCGTAGTAAAATGAGATAAAAGGATTCTATAATATTAGGTGTTCTATATTTTCCTATGGTTATTTTGTAGAAAAGGACAATTCAATGAAATTTGAAGTGATTTATAAATTTTTCTTAGTGTGGGGATTAGCCTTAAGTTTGCTTTTCGTTGTTGTAAGTGGCATTTCAATGTGGCTAGGATTTCCTTTTACTCAAGCCTTAGACATTCATCTTTTCTTTGCTGGATTTACCGTATTTGGTTTGTTACTACATTTTTATAACCGCAAGAAGAAATGGGTAAAAATCAACACTCAATTTACCGATCTCATCACCCATAATCGCATGCCCTCTTATTGCAATTTGGATCGCTTGATGATGACTTTCGAACATTTTTCTATTCAACAAATCGCTGAGCAACTCAATCTTTCTCTCCCAATTTTATTAAATGAATTATCACAAGCTCAAATAAACATAACTGATTCCCACCGCACTTTACGTGAAAACTTTCCTCTCAACGATGAAAAAATTTTCGCTACCATTACGATTGCGTTGAAAGTGCGGTTCAATCCAACGTTACTTTAACGCCAATCAAATATACGTTAAAAGTGCGGTAAAAAACCCCGAAGTGTTTCGGGGTTTATTTTTGCCGAAAAAATCTTGCCCCGCTATTAAAACTCCCCTATTATTCACCGCACTTTTTTCTCATTTAGGAACAAAAATGACAGAACAAACGTTTATCCCTGGCAAAGATGCCGCATTAGAAGATAGCATTGCAAAATTTCAGCAAAAATTGACCGCACTTGGTTTTAATATTGAAGAGGCATCTTGGCTGAATCCTGTGCCAAATGTGTGGTCTGTGCATATTCGCGATAAAGACTGCCCGCAGTGTTTTTCCAATGGTAAAGGGGCGAGCAAAAAAGCAGCATTAGCCTCTGCCCTTGGCGAATATTTTGAGCGTCTTTCCACTAATTATTTCTTTGCTGATTTCTATTTAGGGCAAGAAATTGCAAACGGCGATTTTGTACATTATCCCAATGAAAAATGGTTCCCGATTGAAGATGATGCTTTACTGCCTAATGGCATTTTAGATGATTATTTATTGGATTATTTTGATCCTAATGCCGAGCTTACACCTGAATTATTGGTAGATTTACAATCTGGCAATTATGATCGCGGGATCGTGGCGATGCCTTATGTTCGTCAATCGGACGAACAAACCGTTTACATTCCACAAAGTATTATTGCCAACCTTTATGTCTCAAATGGCATGTCTGCGGGTAATACGAAATTTGAAGCTCGCGTGCAAGGCTTGTCAGAAGTCTTTGAGCGTTATGTGAAAAACAAAATTATCGCTGAAGCGATCAGTCTGCCAGAAATTCCAAAATCTGTGATGGATCGCTATCCATCTATTCAAGCTTCCATTGTGAAATTAGAGGAAGAAGGTTTCCCAATTTATGCTTTTGATGCTTCACTTGGCGGAAAATATCCTGTTATTTGCGTCGTATTATTAAATCCGAATAACGGCACTTGCTTTGCCTCTTTTGGTGCACATCCAAATTTCCAAGTGGCATTAGAACGTACGGTGACAGAACTTTTACAAGGTCGCAGTTTGAAAGATTTAGATGTGTTCTCTCCGCCCTCTTTCAATAACGATGATGTGGCTGAACACGCTAATTTAGAAACCCACTTTATTGATTCGAGCGGTTTAATTTCTTGGGATTTATTCAAAGAAACGCCTGATTATGAATTTGCTGATTGGGATTTCAGTGGTACAACGCAAGAAGAATACAATAATTTAATGGCAATTTTCCGTGCGGATGAAAAAGAAGTTTACGTGATGGATTACAACCATTTGGATGTCTATGCGTGCCGTATTATTGTGCCAGGCATGTCTGATATTTATCCTGCAGACGATTTAATTTACGCCAACAACAATATGGGAATGGATTGGCGCGAAATTTTACTCGATTTACCAAATTGGCATCACGATGCAGAAACCTATCAAGAGTTATTAGACGAATTAGACGGACAAGATATTGACGATGCAACTCGCGTACGTGAATTTATCGGTATCGTTGCACCTAAAAATAGCGGGTGGACAACCTTACGCGTCGGTGAATTAAAATCTATGCTCCACCTGGCATTAGGTGAATTAGAACAAGCATTAGATTGGGCAAACTGGACACTTAATATGAACAGCTCCGTATTCACCACAGAACGTGTGAATTATTACCGCGCATTAATTTCCATCATTGAATTACATTTAGATGAAAATCGCGACCCAGCACAATATCGTGTAGTGTTTGAGAAAATGTATGGTAAAAATGCGGTTAAACAAGCTTGGGCAGCTGTCTCTGAAGGGGGTAATCCGTTCTACAATCTTCCTGCAAGTGATGAAAATTTGGAAAACTTTAAGGAACATCAGGCGTTGTTAGGGGCTTATGGGAAGTTGCAGAAAGCTAAACTAGCACATCAAAAATAAATTAGGCTTATTTCGTACTTTCAATTCTTGAAAGTACGACCTACTTTTCTTTGCTTCGCCAAAGAAAAGTAGGCAAAAGAAAAGCGCCCCTGCTTTTCCTTATTTCCTTTTTTTCATAGAATTTGCTTAACGGAAATTTTCTGAACTCGCCGCAAACGGCTCAAACAGACGAAAATTTCCTACAAATTCTATGAAACAAAGGCGGAAAAGAAGGGAACCCATTTAATTCTACCTACAAATAAAACAACCTATAAAAACCTCCCTAAAACCAACCGCACTTAATAACGTTTCAACAAATTCCATCCCCATATAAATCGCCTTTGCGACTTTCAATTTTTAGGCAATTTTCGTCTGTTTGAGCAACGTAGTTGCGAGTTTAAAAAATTGCCGTAAAGAAAATTGAAACAAAGCAAAGATCAGCGATTTAACTGGGGGTACTTTTCTTTGCTTACTTTCTTTTGTACAAGCAAAAGAAAGTAAGTCGCCCTTAGGCGAAATCCTAATGTAAAAAACATACCTTTATGCTATAATCTGCCACAATTTTTGATCAAAAAAGGAATACCAATGACGGATTCAATCCAATCATCTATCACCCCTGTCAATATCGAAGAAGAACTCAAATCTTCCTACCTTGACTATGCGATGTCGGTTATCGTTGGGCGTGCATTACCTGACGTTCGAGATGGTTTAAAACCTGTTCACCGCCGCGTGTTGTTCTCAATGGATCGCGAAGGCAATACCGCCAATAAAAAATATGTAAAATCAGCGCGTGTTGTAGGTGATGTAATCGGTAAATATCACCCACATGGTGACTTAGCCGTGTACGATACAATCGTTCGTATGGCGCAACCATTCTCACTTCGCTATATGTTGGTTGATGGGCAAGGTAACTTCGGTTCAATTGATGGTGATGCGCCAGCTGCAATGCGTTATACCGAAGTGCGTATGCAAAAAATTACACAAACATTGCTCACAGATTTGGATAAAGAAACCGTCAATTTCTCGCCAAACTATGATGGCGAATTAATGATTCCAGATGTATTGCCAACTCGTATTCCAGCACTTTTAGCAAATGGTTCTTCTGGTATTGCAGTAGGGATGGCAACTAACATTCCTCCACACAACTTAAATGAAGTATTGAATGGTTGTCTGGCTTATATCGACAACAATGAAATTACCATTGATGAATTAATGCAATATATTCCGGGACCAGACTTCCCAACCGCTGCATTAATTAATGGTCGTAAAGGAATTGAAGAAGCCTATCGTACTGGTCGTGGTAAAGTTTATGTTCGTGCTCGTGCAACAGTAGAAACCAACGAAAAAGGACGCGAGCAAATTATCGTGTCTGAATTGCCATACCAAGTAAATAAAGCAAAATTAGTCGAGAAAATCGCCGAATTAATTCGCGAGAAAAAAATCGAAGGCATCAGCAATATTACTGACCTTTCAAACAAAGAAGGGATTCGTATTGAAATTGATATTAAACGTGATGCAGTAGGTGAAGTAGTATTAAACCATCTTTACTCGCTTACTCAAATGCAAGTGACCTTTGGTATCAATATGGTGGCCTTGGATCACGGTCAACCACGTTTATTTAATCTTAAAGAAATCATTGAAGCCTTTGTTTTACACCGTCGTGAAGTCGTTACGCGTCGTTCTATCTTTGAACTTCGCAAAGCGCGTGAACGTACGCACATTTTGGAAGGTTTAGCGGTTGCTCGTTCTAATATCGATGAAATGATTGCGATCATTCGCAACTCTAAAAACCGTGAAGAGGCCGCAACAGCAATCAGTTCACGCTCTTGGACATTACATAGCGATATTATTAATCTTCTTGATGTTTCCGCTCGTCCTGATGATTTAGAAGAAAATCTTGGTATTCAAGGTGAACAATATTACTTATCACCAGCGCAAGTAAACGCAATTCTAGAACTTCGCTTACATCGTTTAACTGGTATTGCCTTTGAAGAAGTTGTAAAAGAATATGAAGAATTATTAGTTAAAATTGCAGACCTTCTTCATATTTTAAGTAGCGCAGAACGCTTAATGGAAGTGATTCGTGAAGAATTGGAAGAAGTAAAAGCACAATTCGGTGATGATCGTTTAACTGAAATTACCGCAGCTTCTGGTGATATTGATTTAGAAGATTTAATCGCACAAGAAGACGTGGTGGTGACACTTTCTCATGAAGGTTATGTGAAGTACCAACCACTGACTGACTATGAAGCACAACGTCGAGGCGGTAAAGGCAAATCTGCAACGAAGATGAAAGAAGAAGATTTCATCGAAAAATTACTGGTGGCAAATACTCACGATACTATCCTCTGTTTCTCTAGCCGTGGTCGTTTATATTGGTTGAAAGTATATCAACTTCCACAAGCAAGCCGTGGCGCACGCGGGCGTCCAATTGTGAATATTCTTCCGTTACAAGAAAACGAACGTATTACTGCAATCTTGCCAGTTTCTGCTTATGAAGAAGATAAATTCGTAGTTATGGCAACTGCTGGCGGTATTGTGAAGAAAATCGCCTTAACCGAATTTAGCCGTCCACGTTCAAACGGTATCATCGCATTGAATTTACGTGACGAAGATGAATTAATCGGCGTGGATATTACCGATGGTAGCAACGAAATTATGTTGTTCTCATCACAAGGTCGCGTGGTACGTTTTGCAGAAAATGCTGTGCGTGCAATGGGGCGTTTAGCAACAGGGGTTCGCGGTATCAAACTCGCTTTAACAAACGATATTTCTGATGATGAAAGTGCGGTAGAAATTGAAAATATTTCTGATGACAACGCTGAAGCGTCATTAGACTTAAATATCGATAAAGTGGTTTCTCTTGTTGTGCCAAAAGGTGAAGGTGCAATTTTAACCGCAACGCAAAACGGCTACGGAAAACGCACACAATTAAGTGAATACCCAACTAAATCACGTAATACAAAAGGTGTGATTTCGATTAAAGTGAGTGAGCGCAATGGTAAAGTAGTTGCTGCAACTCAAGTAGAAGAAACAGACCAAATTATGTTGATTACTGATGCAGGAACTCTTGTTCGCACACGCGTAAGCGAAGTGAGTATTGTAGGTCGTAACACTCAAGGTGTTCGTTTAATTCGTACTGCAGATGATGAACATGTAGTAAGTTTAGAGCGTGTTTGTGATGCAGATGAAGAGGATTCTTTGGAAGAAAGCGATTCTGAAGAATAGCCTATTATAAAAAAAGAAGTGCGGTGAAATTTCACCGCACTTTTTTTATGACTAATTAATTACCCGCCAAACCATCTCTAATTCGTTTTTCAAACTGATCATAATCAACTAAAAACGCATCATGTCCGTAATCTGATGGGAATTCGTAAAAATGTAGATCGACTCCACTTTGTTCTAAAAGCTGTTTACTTTTATAAAGGTCAACTGGCTTAAAGAGCTGGTCCGTTGTCACAGAAACCAGCGTATAACGCGCTTTAATGCGTGATAATGCCTCTTTGACATTTTCATACCCAATACTTGGGTCATACATATCCAACGCACGTAACAAATGCAAATAACTATTGGCATCAAAACGTTCTAAAAATTTTTTGCCTTGGTAAGAAAGGTAGGATTCAACTTGAAAGTAATCGCCCCAAAAACTGCCATCTGATTTTGTAGCCCGTCCAAAGGCTTTTGCAAGCTGTAAATCAGTACGGTAAGTCAACATACCTAGCATGCGCGCAATAGATAGTCCTTGATCCGGCGGTGTACCATCATAGTAATCGCCACCATTAAAATTAGGGTCATTAATGACCGCTTGACGCATAACATGGTTAAAGCCTATAGCTTCAGCACTAAAATAAATGGATGAGCAAAGATTTACGATATTATCCATAAAATCAGGATAATCAATCGCCCATTGATTCGCTTGCATACCGCCAAAAGATCCACCAATAATCGCTTTTAAATGGCTAATGCCAAGATGATCAAGCAAGGCTTTTTGTACTTTGACAATATCTTGCAAGACAATATTAGGAAATTGGCTACCATAGGGTTTACCCGTTTGCGGATTAATTGATGAAGGCCCAGTTGTTCCCTTGCAACCACCTAATACGTTCGAGCTAATAAAAAAATAACGATCCGTATCCAATGCTAAACCTTTGCCCATAAAATTCTGCCACCAGCCATCACGACCATCATCAAAATAAGGCTCAGCATCGCCAGTCAAAGCATGGCAAATTAATACCGCATTATTTTTTTCGGCATTAAGCGTACCATAAGTTTGATACGCGACATTGATATGGGAAAGCTTGCCACCAAGCGTCATGGTTAAAGGCTGTGTGTCAAAAAGCACTACATTTTGCACAGACATTGGAAACCTATTGTAATAATGAGAATGGCGTTTAAACTATCAGTAAGTCGATTATGTTGTCAAGAAATTTTAGCCGTCTAAACGGCTAAATTATCACACATCAATGCAATTCATAAAATCCATCAAATTCTCCTTGAAGTGCGGGGAATTTTTCATTATGTTTAATGGCATGATAATAAAAAAATTACCATCAAAATTAACCGCACTTGTTCGTATATCGCTCTATACAATCTTTGCACTGATTATGCTTTGCTTGCTTGTCGATAAAGGCGTAAGTTTTTATGTGCGTGATAAGATATTCACAAATATTGATGAACTCCCCTCTCGCGCATATGCTCTTGTGCTGGGCACATCGAAATATATTATTGGTGGAAAACCTAATGCTTATTACGAGTATCGTTTAGCCGCCGCAAAAGAGTTGATCAATCATCAAAAAGTCAATTACCTTTTATTAAGTGGCGATAATCGCACTATCCAATATAACGAACCAAGAGCAATGTTTCGTGATTTACGAAAAATGGGCGTATCTGAAGCCTCTATGTTCCGTGATTTTGCTGGTTTCCGTACGCTAGATTCCGTTATCCGCGCAGATAAAATTTTCCAAGTACAAGCATTTACGATTGTCAGCCAAAAATTTCATTGCGAACGCGCACTTTTAATTGCCAAAGCACATGATATTGATGCGATTTGTTTTGTAGCAAAACAGCCTGAATTACATCTATCGACTCGAATAAGAGAAGTTTTTGCGCGTATAAAAGCGGTTTTGGATTTGATATTAGGCGTTGAGCCTTATTTTTTGGGAGAGCCAGAGCCACTGCCCTCCCCAATAAATAAGGTAAATTGATATTTACTCTACAACAGACCAAAATTCGGCTACAGTGTGGAAAGATCCAAAGACTAAAACCACATCATTTCTTACCGCACTTTTAAGTGCTGTACGCACACCATCCATAACAGAGTCATCTGATGTAGCTTTAACATATGGAAAATGGCTTTTCAATTTCTCTGCTAGTTCATCGCCTGACTGCCCGCGGTAGCCGCCTAAGGTTACACAATGCCATTCAGCAATAATAGGCGTTAAATGCGCAAATACCCCATTTGCATCTTTGTCTTTGAGCATCCCACATACGGCAATAATTTTGCCCTCAATGTTGCATTTAAGTGCGGTTAATTTTTCAGATAAATATTTTGCAGCGTGAGGATTATGCCCCACATCAACGATGATTGTTGGCAAGGTTTCAACTGATACGCCAAGATAATCCGCTAATTTTTCACGTCTATCTGCTTTTATTGCTTGAAAACGACCAACCAGTTCTACCTCTTGCAAAGATTTTCGCAAAGTCTGTTCCGAAATATCAAAAGGTAAACATTGAACGGCTGCAAGAGCCGTTGCAGCATTCGCCAATGGAATCTGACAAAACGGCAAATTTTCTAACCGCACTTTTTTATTTTGCCATTGCCAATTTTCAGTATTTTGCTCAAATGACCAATCCACATCACGTCGAGAAACTTGGCAATGTAATTTTTCAGCCTGATCTAACATTGTTTGTGGCACATTAGGTTCGCCAATCACGACAGGACAATTTTCGCGGAAAATTCCTGCTTTTTCAAAAGCAATGGCCTCTCTGGTATCCCCAAGAAAATCGGTGTGATCAATATCGATGCTAGTAATCACAGCAAGATGGCTATCCACAATATTAGTTGCATCTAAACGACCGCCCAAACCGACTTCTAAAATCACCACATCTAACTTTGCTTGCTTAAATAAATGCAATGCAGAAAGGGTGCTAAATTCAAAATAAGTCAGCGATTCTGTTTTGTTTTCATCAATAAAAGCAAAAGAGGCTGTATGTGCTTCATCTGGTAAATCTTGATTTTGAATGCGTACTCTCTCGTTATAACGTAGTAAATGAGGCGAAGAATACACGCCTACACGTAATCCGTGATTAAGCAGAATCGTTTCTAACAAGCGACAGGTCGTGCCTTTACCATTCGTACCGCCGACTGTTATTACATAAGGTGCTGGATGAAGTAAATCAAATTTTTCTGCCACAGATTTAATACGATCTAAACCAAGATCAATAGGTTTAAAATGGCTTTTTTCTAAATAAGAAAGCCACTCAGCGAGTGGCGAAGTGGCTTTAAGTTGCATATTATTCATCTTCTGAAATGAGTTCAGGCTCCACAAAAGGAGAAGGTTGATTCGTTAATTTACTCAGCACACTTGCCAAAGTTTTACGCATTTCTGAACGTTTTACGATCATATCAATTGCACCTTTCTCAAGTAAAAACTCACTACGTTGGAAACCTTCAGGGAGTTTTTCACGTACGGTTTGTTCAATAACGCGCGGCCCCGCAAACCCAATTAAAGCTTTTGGCTCGGCAATATTTAAATCCCCCAACATCGCAAAACTTGCTGATACGCCGCCTAAAGTCGGATCCGTCAATACCGAAATAAATGGCACACCTTTTTCGCGCATTTGGGCAAGTACAGCACTGGTTTTTGCCATTTGCATTAAAGAGAATAATGCTTCTTGCATACGTGCGCCACCACTGGCAGAGAAACACACAAATGGACAATTCATTTCCATTGCCTTTTCCGCCGCTTTAACGAATTTTGCTCCCACTACAGAACCCATTGAACCGCCCATAAAAGCAAAGTTCGATGCAGCCACAACAATTGGCATATTATAAAGCGTACCTGTCATGGTAATTAACGCATCTTTTTCACCCGTTTCTTTTTGCGCCGCACTGATACGATCTTTATATTTCTTTAAATCTTTAAATTTTAAAATATCTTTTGGTTCTAAATCTGCCGCAATTTCTTGGCTTGAACCTTCGTCCAATAATTTTAATAAACGCTCACGTGCGTCAATACGCATATGATGACCACATTTAGGGCAAACATAAAGATTACGTTTAAGTTCTTCACTATAAAGTACTTGTTCACAAGAAGTACATTTTGTCCACACGCCTTCCGGCACATTTGCTTTTCGAGTAGAAGAAGACGGACTTTTACTAAAAATTCGGTTAATCCAGCTCATTTTTCGACCTTTTTATTGACTAGAAAATTCTGCGTATTAGACCATAAATTTGCAGAATTTGCTACTTGTAAGGCGTTTTTGTACTGCTCCGATTTCCTTTAGAGACTTTCAATAAATATGAGAAATAAATCCATGATTGAACATTTTTTTTATTTCTTTGTCTCATAGAGCACGTTATCTGAAATCTATTTTGGAGTATTTTATGAAAAAAACACGTTTTGTATTAAGCAGTATTGCTCTCGGATTAAGTGTCTTGACTACACCATTTGTGACTCAAGCTGGTTTACCAAGTTTTATTTCAGAGCAAAATAGTTTGGCACCCATGTTAGAAAAAGTTCAACCTGCAGTAGTGACACTTTCTGTTGAAGGAAAAGCAAAAGTTGACTCACGTTCTCCTTTTCAAGACGATATTCCTGAAGAATTTAAATTCTTCTTCGGTGATCGTTTTGCTGAACAATTTGGTGGAGGCGGTGAATCAAAACGTAACTTCCGTGGTTTAGGTTCTGGCGTCATTATTAATGCAAATAAAGGCTATGTTTTAACGAATAATCATGTTATTGACGGGGCAGATAAAATTACCGTGCAATTACAAGATGGCCGTGAGTTTAAAGCCAAATTAGTGGGTAAAGATGAGCAATCAGATATTGCGTTAGTACAGCTTGAAAAACCAAGTAATTTAACAGAAATCAAATTTGCTGATTCCGATAAATTACGAGTAGGCGATTTCACTGTTGCAATTGGTAATCCATTTGGTTTAGGTCAAACTGTGACATCTGGTATTGTTTCTGCATTAGGTCGCTCAACTGGCTCTGATAGCGGTGCTTATGAAAACTATATTCAAACTGATGCTGCGGTAAACCGCGGTAATTCAGGTGGTGCATTAGTCAACCTAAATGGTGAACTCATTGGTATCAACACCGCGATTATTTCGCCAAGCGGTGGCAATGCAGGAATTGCCTTTGCGATTCCAAGTAATCAAGCAAACAATTTAGTGCAACAAATTTTAGAATTTGGTGAAGTACGCCGAGGATTGCTTGGTATTAAAGGTGGCGAACTCAATGCTGATTTAGCCAAAGCCTTTAATGTAAGCGCACAACAAGGCGCATTTGTAAGTGAAGTTTTACCGAAATCTGCTGCTGAAAAAGCTGGCATTAAAGCGGGGGATATTATCACGGCGATGAATGGTCAAAAAATCTCAAGTTTCGCAGAAATGCGAGCAAAAATTGCCACCTCTGGTGCAGGAAAAGAGATCAGTTTAACTTACTTGCGCGATGGTAAATCTCACGATGTTAAAGTGAAATTACAATCAGATGATGGAAATCAACTTTCTTCTAAAACGGAATTGCCTGCATTAGATGGCGCTACATTGAAAAACTATGATGCAAAAGGCATCAAAGGGATTGAAATCACCAAGGTTCAACCGAACTCGCTTGCTTCGCAACGAGGTTTAAAAGCTGGCGATATTATTATTGGCATAAACCGTCAACTGGTTGAAAATACAGCTGAATTAAGTAAAGCGCTTGATGAGGAGCCATCGGCTGTGGCCTTAAATATTTTACGTGGAGACAACAATTTTTACTTATTAGTACAATAATTCTTCCACCAAAGGTATAAACAAAAAGTCCGATCATTATGATCGGACTTTTTTTTATGAAGCAATTGCTTTCAACAAATCTACCACAAATTCTAACCGCACTTTGTTATCAGATAGGTCTTTCATAAACTTAAATTTCAATGGGCCATCAAATCGATACACAATAGGTTCTTTTTGAATTAATTGAATAAATTTATCTGGATTCACCTGTGCTTTTGGTGAAAACTCAATGAAACCACCTTGTGTTCCTGCATCAATTCGCACAACTTTCAACGGCTCAACCAACAAACGCAATTCTGCAATTTGCAGTAGATTTTTTGTTGCATCAGGCAATAATCCGAATCGATCTATTAACTCAACTTTTAACTCGTCCAACTCTGATTTACTCTCTGCTGCGGCAATACGTTTATAAAAGGATAAACGCATATTCACATCACCTAGATAATCATCTGGCAATAAAGCAGGCACGCGCAATTCAATATCTGCTTGTTGTTGCGTCAATTCTTCTAATGATGGTTCACGCCCTTCTTTTAACGCTTTAACCGCCGCATCCAATAATTCCATATAAAGCGAAAAACCAATGCTTTCGATTTGTCCGCTTTGTTCATTTCCGAGTAATTCGCCGGCACCACGAATCTCTAAATCGTGGGTTGCCAAGATAAAACCAGCCCCAAGGTTATCAAGATTTTCTAATGCATCAAGACGGCGTTCGGCATCTTTTGTCATCATTTTAGGTGGTGGCGTAAGCAAATAAGCATAAGCCTGATGATGTGAACGCCCGACTCGTCCGCGTAATTGATGCAACTGAGCCAAACCAAAATGATCTGCTCGTTCAATAATAATGGTATTGGCCGTTGGCACATCAATACCCGTTTCGATAATGGTTGAACAAACTAAGACGTTATAACGCTGATGATAAAAATCACTCATCACACGTTCTAACTCACGTTCTCGCATTTGTCCGTGCCCCACAATCACTCGCGCCTCTGGAACAAGTGCGGTCAGTTTTTCTGCTGTATTTTCAATGCTTGCGACATCATTGTGGAGATAATAAACCTGCCCGCCACGTAAGATTTCACGCAAAATCGCTTCTCGTACAACAAGATCGTCATTCTGGCGGACGAAGGTTTTAATACTTAATCGGCGCGCAGGAGGCGTAGAAATAATGGAAAGATCACGAATACCATTCATCGCCATATTAAGCGTTCGCGGAATTGGCGTTGCCGTTAGGGTAAGAATATCGATATTCGCACGAAGCTGTTTGATTTTCTCTTTTTGCCCTACACCAAAACGGTGTTCTTCATCAATAATCAACAAGCCAAGATCGCTAAATTTTACATCTGATTGAATTAATTTATGGGTACCAATCAGTATATCGACTTTGCCTTCTGCAAGATTTTCAAGAATTTGTTTTTGTTCTTTTGCAGTTTTAAAACGCGATAACACTTCTACATTCACAGGCAAATTCGCAAAACGATCTTTAAAATTCTCATAATGCTGTTGGGCTAACAGTGTGGTTGGCACTAGCACTGCTACTTGCTTATGATTCATCACCGCCAAAAAGGCAGCGCGCATTGCCACTTCAGTTTTACCAAACCCCACATCACCACAAACAAGACGATCCATTGCTTTTGGCTGACACATATCCGAAATTACCGCATTAATTGCCATTTCCTGATCGTAGGTTTCCTCAAAAGGAAAAGTTGCGGCAAATTGTTGAAATTCTTCACGATCATATTTAAAAGCAAAGCCTTTCTTCGCTTCGCGTTGTGCGTAAACATCTAGTAACTCGGCCGCCACATCACGAATTTTCTCCGCTGCTTTTTGACGCGATTTTGCCCAAGCCTCGTTACCCAATTTATGTAATGGCGCACTTTCATCAGAACCACCAACATAACGGCTAATCAAATGTAATGAAGTAACAGGCACATAAAGTTTTGATTCATTTGCATAATTTAGCAGCAAATATTCTGCTTTAATGCCACCTGTATCTAAGGTGACCAAACCGCCATAACGCCCCACACCGTGATCAAGATGCACAACTGGCTGCCCTATTTTCAGCTCGGCAAGATTGCGCACAAGCGTGTCAGGATTAATTGTTTTACGTTTATCTCTAGAACGTTGTTGAACGCGCTCACCAAGTAAATTAGCTTCGCCAATAATCGCAACAGGAAGCGATTGTTCAATAATAAAACCTTGTTCAAGAGAACTGACTAACAAGCTAAATTTTTCATTTTTAGCCTGATCCAATGATTGAATTTGTTTTGGCTTGAGTTTTAACGGTGAAAGCAAATCAAGCAAATTCTCTCGGCGACCTTCCGTCTCCACAGAAAACAGTACATTTCCTTTAAAATGCTCAATAAATTGACGTAATTGTCCCAATGGTTCTTTTTGCTGGGATTGAATGGTCACTTCTGGTAAAGCAGCAACAGATAAATTTTTCTGGCGTACCGATGACCGCACTTTTTCCGCTTTAAATGTAATGCGTGGATAAGATTTCAATCGACGATTGACTTCGTCCACATTAAGCCATAATTTTTCAGGCGGTAAAAGCGGACGCATCGGATCCACTTTACGTTGTTCATAACGCTGTTTTGCATCTTGATAAAAACGCTCACCCTGCATTTGGTTATTTTCCATATCTATAAACAGCGTTTGTTCTGGCAAATAATCAAACAAAGTCGCCATTTCAGAAAAGAAAAGTGGCTGCCAATATTCAATGCCAGAAATCAATGTACCTTTACTGATTTGCTGATAAATATGTTCGGGATCTCGACGAATCTCCCCAAAAGTTTCACGAAATTGCGCACGGAAAAATTCAATCCCTTTGTCATCCGTTGGAAATTCGTGAGCCGGCAAAAGGTTAATTGAGTTAATTTCATCAAGAGTACGTTGCGTATCCACATCAAAAGTGCTAATGGAATCAATTTCGTCATCAAAAAAATCAAGACGAAAAGGCACCGAACTTCCCATTGGGAAAAGATCCAACAAGGCTCCACGAACAGCGTATTCACCGTGTTCTAATACTTGCTCCACAGCACGATAGCCCGCTGCTTCCAATTGTAAGCGCATTTTATCGATGACCAAACGATCACCTTTTTTAATCAGAAGCACATTGTGTTGTAAATATTGTGGCGGACAAAGACGTTGCATTAATGTCGAAATTGGCAATAAGAAAATGCCTTTTTTCGCATTTTGTAAATGGAAAAGCGCACTTAAACGAGAGGAAATAATTTCTTGATGAGGGGAAAAGGTATCGTAAGGTAAGGTTTCCCAATCAGGGAAAAGGCATACATTTTGACTGCTTAATTCCGATAAAATACGTGATAAACGCACCGCACTTCGCGTATCTGGTGTCACCACTACGGTTAAATTTTGATTTTGCTCTGCAATTTCACTAATCGCCAATGCATCAGCGCCGGGTAATACATTGCCTAAAATTTTGTGATCATTGGGTTGGGTAGGAATATCAGGTTGGAAAAAAGCCGTTTTCATAAATATCAATAACGCATTAATGCTTGTTTAAAAACTGACGAACAGTTTACTGAAGTTCATAATATATTTCAACAATCAACTGTTTAAAAAAACAGTTAGTTAATATTATGCAAAGATAGTTTATCCGCCAGAACGTTTTATCTCATCTATTTTCATAGTAAAATGTCCGTATTGTGATAAGGAACAGAAAAATGAAAAATACCGAGATCTTACTCACCATTAAACTTCAACAAGCACTTTTTATCGATCCAAAACGAGTGCGTTTACTCAAAGAAATTCAACAATGCGGTTCGATTAATCAAGCAGCAAAAAATGCAAAAGTGAGCTATAAAAGTGCGTGGGATCATTTAGAAGCCATGAATAAAATCAGTCCTCGCCCATTGCTTGAACGAAATACAGGTGGAAAAAATGGCGGAGGCACAGCGCTTACCACTTATGCCGAGCGTTTGCTACAGCTTTATGATTTATTAGAACGTACGCAAGAACACGCTTTTCATATTCTACAAGATGAATCCGTTCCGTTAGATAGTTTGCTCACGGCAACTGCACGTTTTTCTTTACAAAGTAGCGCACGCAATCAATTTTTTGGGCGAGTGGCACAACAACGAATCATTGACTCTCGTTGTGTTGTGGATGTGAATGTGCAAGGATTATCAACGCCGTTTCAAGTTTCAATTACCACTAAAAGCTCGGCTCGTTTGAAACTCATTACGGAAAAAGAAGTGATGTTGATGTTCAAAGCGCCTTGGGTGAAAATTAGTGAAAAAACACTAGAAAATCAATCTAATCAGTTCCCTGTAAATATCAAATCACTTAATGAAGAGGAAGCCATCCTTCAATTTGCTGACAGCGATATTGAATTTTGTGCCACGGTCCACCAGCCAAATCAATGGCAAATCGGGCAACAAGTTTGGATTCATATTGATCAAGAGCAAATTATTTTAGCGACGCTAGGTTAATCTCAAAGTGCGGTAAATTTTGGAAGAATATTTTGATCATACAAAAAAGACAGGGTTGATGCCTGTCTTATTTGTTATCAATTAAAATCCTAAACTAATTAGAAATATTTTTTACAATCAGCGTAATACCATCCACACGTTCAACTTCAATCAATGCGCCAACCGTGAGATTATCGCCTTGAATACGCCAAGTTGTATCACCAAAAGCACCTCGACCAATTCCATTCGCGCCAAGTTCTTGAACAATACCTTGTTTACCAAGTAACGCATGATCGCGTTGATTTAATGTTGAATGAGATTGATCATGGCGATCTTTACCATGTTGATATTTCCACCAAATCACTGAAAGTATGCAAGCTAATAGCGCGTAAAAAATAGCAAGTGAGGCAAGAGAAAGGCTGGGAAAAAGAAATTGTACAAATGCCGTCACTAAAGCTGCTAATCCCCACCATAGCAAAAATATCCCAGGTGTAAGCACTTCACCAATAAGCAAAATAAAGCCTAAAATCAGCCAGTGCCAAAGCGTCCAATTTATTAACCAATCCGCCATAGATTCTCCTATTTGTTGTAAAGGCTTTTTATTACAAAAGTGCGGTGATAAACGATTAAAAAAATCACCGCACTTTATCTAAATTAAGATTTCTTATCGCCCTTTAATAACTCCGCAATACCAGCAACAGAACCAATTAAATTGCCAGCTTCTAATGGCATAAGCACGACTTTACTGTTTCCTGAACTTCCGATTTCTTTCAATGCTTCCGTATATTTTTGTGCAATAAAGTAGTTAATCGCTTTGGTATCACCGCTGGTAATTGCTTCAGATACCATTTGCGTTGCTTTTGCTTCAGCTTCCGCAGCACGTTCTCGGGCTTCAGCTTGTAAAAAGGCTTCTTGTCGCTCCCCTTCCGCTTTTAGAATTCTAGCTTGTTTTTCACCTTCAGCACGGAGAATCTGAGCTTGACGAATCCCCTCAGCCTCTAATACTTCAGCACGTTTATTTCGTTCCGCTTTCATTTGAGCATTCATAGAATCAATCAATTCACGAGGCGGACGAACATCACGAATTTCAATACGCGTTACTTTAATCCCCCATGGATTTGTCGCTTCATCCACAATAGCCAATAATCGACTATTAATAGAATCACGTTGGGAAAGCATTTCATCAAGCTCCATCGAACCAAGCACGGTTCGAATATTTGTCATCGTTAAGTTGATGATAGCTTGTTCCAAATGATTCACTTCATAAGCCGCACTTCGGGCATCAATCACTTGCACAAAACAAACCGCATCAATAGAAACATTGGCGTTATCTTTAGAAATCACTTCTTGGGAAGGAATGTCTAAAACTTGTTCCATCATATTAATTTTACGACCAATACGATCAACAAAAGGCACCACTAAATTTAGCCCTGGCATTAATGTTCTTGTGTAACGACCAAAACGTTCGATTGTCCAGTTATAACCTTGTGGTACGGTTTTTACTGTAGAAAACAAAATTAATGCGACTAATATCACAAAAATTAATGTGGAAATAGCGAATCCATCAAGCATATTTTTTCTCCTTTATTAGGGTAGATTTAATGAAAAAAGTCTATCAAATCCACCCGCACTTTTATAGCCTATTTTGTATAAAATTAAGGCAATTTTGCCACTACTGCATAGCCTTCAATTAAACCTTCCACCTCATAAGAAGCATTCGCAGTAATGAAAGCTGCCTCACCTTGTTTCAAAGAAAGTGCGGTCGTTTCTGAGCGTAAATTCAACTGGCCATTCATCACCAATAAAATACTCGCACTTTGTGCTTTTAAATGATGAGTTTCACCACATTCATATTGAATATTTTGCAAAGCGAAATCTTGTGCCGGCGTAGCATAAGTAAATATACGCGCGTCTTGAGGTGCCGACGGGATAATTTTAGGCTCCACTTCACGACAATCTATAATTTTAAGCAATTCTGGAATATCCACATATTTAGGCGTTAAACCACCTCGAATCACATTATCTGAACAAGCCATCAGTTCAATATTTTGCCCGCGTAAATAAGCATGCGGAATGCCAGCATCTTGGTAAATTCCCTCACCTTTTTTGAGGTGCACAATATTAAACAAATAGAAGCAAATTAAACCTGCATCTAATTTATCTAAAGAAATATTCATTGCATCAATGGTATAAAGCACCCAATAATCTGGATTAGTTAAATCCAGATTATTAGCCTCATAAGCAGTTTGATTTTCCAACAGAATTGGAGAAAGCCATTGGTGTAGCTGAGCTTGTTCTGCTTGCATAATATCGGCATAGAAAGCATGTAAATCTTGTTTATGTAATTTTTTTGCAAGCGGGGCTAAAGATGAGCGTGCCTCTAAAGCTTCGATAATATCCGATTTATTTTTAAAACCATGCAACAACCAGAAATCAGATAAAGCGATCATCATTTCAGGTTTATAATTGTTATCTTTATAAGTACGTGTTGATGCTTTTAAATCAATGCCTTTCGCATTTTCTTCCGCAAAACCTATCTCAGCTTGTGTTTTCGTTGGATGAAGTTGAATAGAAAGAGGTTGGGCGACATCAAGAATTTTTAATAAATAGGGTAATTCATCACCAAAACTTGCTCGGCTTTGTGCACCAAGTGCGGTAGGATTTTTTTGTAAAAATTCAGTAAGTAACAAATTTTTACCATCAACTTCAATGGTTGAAGGCGCAGAATTATGAGCGCCCAACCACCATTCAGCATAATATTGATTTTCTTCCGCAGGAATATTTAGTAATTGAGGAATATATTGATGCCCTCCCCATACGTAATTTTGGAGTGAGCCAGTAAGTTTATAGATCATTTTTAATTTTTCCCTTGAATCCTATCTACACCACAGTTTTATTTACATAAATAAAAAATCCGCACAAAGGCGGACTTTTTTATCGTAAAGAAATTATTTAGTTAAGCTTAATACCACTGACTCTCCAGCGACGACTTCACCTGATTTTTTCACGATGCAAGAAATTTCATCCATATTGGAAATAACAACGGGGGTTAATACAGATTTTGCTTTTGATTCTAATAAAGGAAGATCAAATTCAATCACGGTATCTCCACGCTTAACAGATTGACCTTCTTGCGCAATACGAGTAAAGCCTTCACCTTTCAACTCAACGGTATCAATGCCAAAGTGTACAAATAATTCTACACCTTCTTTTGATTCCATTGAGAAAGCATGATTGGTTTCAAAAATTTTACCAATCACACCATCCACTGGCGCAACGATTTTGTTACCAGTAGGACGAATAGCAACACCATCACCCACGATTTTTTCAGAGAAAACTACATCGGGAACATCTTCAATATTTACAATCTCACCAGAGATAGGTGCATAAATTTCAACTTCCACAGATTTGTTTTCTTTTGAACCGAATAACTTGTCAAATAAGCCCATTTTAATCTCCTATCAATTCATAGATGGCTGTTATTTTAACGTAAAATCAAACAATTTTGTCTAATTTAATGCATTTTCCGCCAAAAATTCTTCGATTAACTGCTCAATTTCCGAAGCAGTCGGTTTTTGTAATGCGGCATTAGCAAGAGCTTTTGCATCTTGGAAATTCACATTACGGATTAATTTTTTAATTCTAGGTACAGAAATAGCACTCATACTAAATTCATCTAATCCCATACCAAGTAACAATAAGGTTGCACGTTCATCACCCGCTAATTCACCGCACATTCCCGTCCATTTACCCTCTGCGTGAGAAGCATCAATTACTTGTTTAATTAAACCAAGCACAGATGGCTGCATCGGATTATAAAGATGTGAAATTAACTCATTGCCTCGATCCACCGCCAAAGTATATTGGGTTAAATCGTTAGTACCGATACTGAAGAAATCGACTTCTTTTGCTAAGAATTTTGCATTTACAGCAGCTGACGGTGTTTCAACCATGACACCCACTTGGATATGCTCATCAAAAGCTTTGCCTTCTGCACGTAATTCCACTTTTAATGCTTCAATAACCGCTTTTAATTCTCGAATTTCTTCTACAGAAATAATCATCGGGAACATCACCGCTAATTTACCAAACGCTGAAGCTCGTAATACTGCGCGTAATTGTGCATTTAAAATTTCACGGCGATCTAACGCAATGCGAATCGCACGCCATCCTAAGAATGGATTCATTTCTTTTGGTAAATCTAAATATGGAAGCTCCTTATCGCCACCAATATCCATAGTACGAAGCACAGTTAAACGCCCGTTCATTGCTTCTACGACTTCTTTATAGGCGATGAATTGCTCTTCTTCCGTCGGAAGCTGTTCACGATCCATAAATAAGAATTCCGTTCGGTATAAACCAATACCTTCCGCGCCATTGCGATCTGCTCCTTCACAATCACGGATTGTTCCGATATTCGCGACCACATCAACCTTGTGTCCATCCAATGTGATTGCGGGGAGATCTTTTAATTTAGCTAACTCTGCTTTTTCCTCAGAAATTTTAGCTTCAAGTGTTTTTAATTCATCAATCTGAGATTGTGTTGGATTGATATAAACTTGATTATTTATGGCATCTAAAATTAAGTAATCACCAGTATTCACCAATTCGGTCACATTATTTGTGCCTACAATTGCTGGTAATTCTAAAGAACGCGCCATAATAGAAGTATGAGAGGTTCTACCACCAATATCAGTGACAACCCCTAATACTTTTTCAAGATTAAGTTGAGCTGTTTCTGAAGGAGTCAGATCATAAGCGACAAGAATTGATTCTTCTTGAATATCGCCAAGATCTATTATGTACATGCCCAAAATATTTTTAATTAAACGGTTACCAATATCACGAATATCACCAGCACGCTCTTTTAAATATTCATCATCGATCTCCGACAACATTGTGACTTGTTGATCAATAATTTTGCTCGCTGCAACTGCGGCATTGACTTTATTTGAACGAAGATAATCAAGTATTTCTTCTTCTAATTCTTCATCCTCAAGAATCATCAAGTGACCTTCAAAGATCGCGGCTTTTTCTTCGCCTAAAGAAATTAATGCACGCTCTCTGATTGAATTAAGTTGTTCCACCGCCAATGCACGACCTTCATAAAATCGATCGACTTCTGCATCAATTTGATCATCAGTAATTTTTTGCGTATCAAGAACAATCTTTTCTTCTTTAAGAACAAGTGCCTTACCAAAGGCAATACCTGGGGATGCGAGAATGCCAGAAATCATAGATACCTTCCGAAATAATTAAAAAAGAGATAGATAAACAATAGCCATAAAATTTCTCAATTTTATGGCTAAGTCAGTATTATTCTAAGGTTGGAATTAAAGCAACTAAATGGTCTACAGCCTGTTGCTCATCTTCACCTTCTGCAGAAATGGTGATCACAGTTCCTTGTGTTAAACCTAACGTCTGTAGCTTAAATAAACTTTTCGCACTTGCGCTTTTTCCTGCTGAAGTCACAGTAATATCAGATAAAAATGCCTTTGCTTCTTTCACAAATTGCGCAGCTGGGCGAGTATGTAAGCCATTTGGCGCAGTGATTTCGACATCTTTTGAGTACATAATGCTACCTCTACTAAATAATAGTTAAAAAATAAAAACTAAGAAATCACCTTAGTATCCTTGTTCAAAGCAAAATAATCAACAATAAACACAAAAAACTTGAACTAAATCGTGAAAAAACAACAAATATGCCTATTTTTTAGCCGCTTCACGCAATCGTTAAACTGCTGAAAAATGACGTTGTGATTTGGTTTCACTTAAACTTTCAATTAATCGATGATAATTATCATAACGCACTGGTGAAATTTTCCCTTGCTCGACCGCTTCACGTAATGCACATCCTGGATCGCTCAAATGTTTACAATCACGGAATTTACAGGTTCCCAAAACATATTGAAATTCTCGATACCCTTTTGTGATTTGCTCCGCATCTAAATGCCAAAGCCCAAATTCTCTAATTCCTGGCGAATCAATTAAATTACCACCTTGTGGCAAATGATAAAGACGCGATGATGTCGTCGTATGCTGCCCTAATCCTGATGTTTCACTAACATCACCTACTTGAGCGTTTACACTAGGCAAAATATGATTAATTAAACTCGATTTACCGACACCCGATTGCCCAACAAAAATCGCCGTGCCTTGTGCCAAAAGTGCGGTTAATTTTTCCATATTTTCACCGCTCTTTGCTGAAATCATTAAAATTTCATAGCCAATATCTTGGTAAATTTTGAGTTGGTCTTCAATTTCTTGACGCTGTTCTTGCGCCAATAAATCCACTTTATTCAAAACAATGAGAGGCGTGATTCCCGCAATTTCACACACAACAAGATAACGATCGATAATATTTAAGGAAAGCGTTGGTAATACTGCTGATACAATAATAATACGATCAATATTCGCCGCAATGGGTTTCAAACCATCATAATAGTCAGGGCGGGAAATTTCATTTTCTCGAGGGTGAATTGCCTCAATCACACCACTCACACCTTGTAATTGTTCATTGCCTTTACGCCAAACGACTTTATCTCCCACCACCAAACTCGACAAGGTACGGCGCAAATTACAACGATAAATTTCGCCTTGTTTATTTTCGACATCAGCATGAATCGAATAACGCGTGACCACAACACCTTCTTGTGATTCGCCAAGCATTTCATCTGACCATTCAATCTCTTTTTTCTTATGGCGATGTAATGTTTTCGCATTATTCGATTGAATTCTTCTGGTTTGGTTCTGAGTTAATTTACGTTTAGCCATAAAAGTGCGGTCGTTTTTTCCCTTGTTTTTGGTAAAATGAAAAAAATTTTTGCATAGGATACCTGATATTATGCCATTCGATAAACAAAATCTTATTTGGATTGATTTAGAAATGACCGGTTTAGATCCGGAAAAAGAACGTATTATTGAAATTGCGACTATTGTGACAGATAAAAATTTGAATATTTTGGCTGAAGGCCCTGTATTGGCTGTTCATCAGTCTGATGAATTACTCAATAAAATGAATGATTGGTGCCAAAAAACACATAGTGAAAACGGCTTAATTGAACGCGTAAAAGCCAGCAAACTCACCGAACGTGCAGCAGAATTACAAACCTTAGACTTTTTAAAAAAATGGGTGCCGAAAGGTGCGTCGCCAATTTGCGGTAACAGTATTGCCCAAGATAAGCGCTTCTTAGTGAAATATATGCCTGATTTAGCCGATTATTTTCATTATCGTCATTTAGACGTGAGCACATTAAAAGAACTTGCAGCACGTTGGAAACCTGAAATTTTAGAAGGCTTTAAAAAAGAGAATACACATTTGGCGCTAGATGACATTCGAGAATCGATTAAAGAGCTAGCTTATTATCGCGAACATTTCATGAAATTAGATTGACGAAAACTTCAACAAAAAATTTCTTTTTATGAAATTGCCCTTGCAAGCCCTAAAAATATTTGTATAATTCGGGCTCATTCACTGATGTGAACTGCGGGAATAGCTCAGTTGGTAGAGCACAACCTTGCCAAGGTTGGGGTCGCGAGTTCGAGCCTCGTTTCCCGCTCCAATTTCACATTATAAAAGCATTATTGCGGGAATAGCTCAGTTGGTAGAGCACGACCTTGCCAAGGTCGGGGTCGCGAGTTCGAGCCTCGTTTCCCGCTCCAAATTTCAATCCCTAGCCAAAAGGCTGGGGATTTTTTCTATCTACAAAACATATCGCCCAAATTCTAAAGTGCGGTGAATTTTCTCAAAAAATAAAGGCTTGCGATTTAATAACACAAACCTTTATTTTTTATGCTTTCTTCAACCGTTTTGCGCGACGTTTCATTCTTCTTACCCAACGGGTAATTCGCCATGCACGCGTAATTGAATAGACATAAAGGAAAAATAAAATGAAAAAGCCAACAAACATCGCCCACTCATTCACATAATAAATTTCCCCTAAAATACCAATCGTTGCACAAACTGCAGAAACAAACGTAATCAATAAAAAGGCTTGTCTTGATGTCAAACCCGCTCTCACCATTAAATGATGGACATGTAAACGATCTGGGCGGAATGGGCTTTTACCTTTACGTACACGGCGATAAATAATCGCAACCATGTCAATCAAAGGAATCGCAATAATCCAAAGTGCGGTTACAGGATTCATCGGATGCCCTTTTCCTTGCGTACTCAATAACAAAATCCAAATAATGGTAAAACCAATTAATGTACTCCCTGCATCGCCCATAAACACCTTATATTTCGGTCCAAATGGAATCCCTAGATTTAGCATCAAATAAGGTAAAATCGACGCAATTAAAGCAAAACTCCAATGCGCCATATCCATTTGCCCATCTCGATACATCAAGAAACCAATCGCGGCAAAAGAAACGCAAGAAAGCCCACCGAGCAATCCATCAATACCATCAATCATATTAAAGGCATTAATAATCGCGATAGTGGCAAATACGGTAATAATCAAACCAATTGAACCAAGCGTTAACTGGAAAGGTCCTAAAATCTGACCTAGATGATCCAGATAAACATTCCCAAGATCGATCATTAAAATCGCCAGAATTGCTTGAATCCCCGCTCTTAAGAAAGGACTGATATCAAAGCGATCATCTAAAATCCCTATCGCCAATAAAACAAAAATACTGAACAAATAAAGATACGGTAATCGAAGTTGATCCCATTCCATCAGGTAATAGCAAAGATTTCCAACAAAAAGCGATACGCCACCGATTAGCGGAATTGCGCCCTGGTGGCGTTTGCGATAATTTGGTTTATCAACTAATCCAATTTTATTTGCAATTGGACGCATTACGATAAGCGTAATAAATGCGCCTAAAAACGCAACTAAAAGACTCAACATAATTTGACCCTAAAATTTTTTGTAAAGGATAACATAAGGGAAATTTACCAATAAAGATATTTTTAACAAAGAGTCTATTTTTCAGTACAATACCGTCATTTTTATAAGAAAGGAAAAAACAATGACAGATTCAACCGCACTTTTTTCTCGTGCACAGTCCTTTATTCCAGGTGGAGTAAATTCCCCTGTACGCGCCTTTAAAGGCGTTGGTGGTACCCCCGTATTCATTCAAAAAGCGCAAGGTGCCTATATTTATGATACTAATGGAAAACAATATGTTGACTATGTTGGTTCTTGGGGGCCAATGATTTTAGGCCATAATCATCCATCGATCTTAAATGCTGTACTTAAAGCGGCTGAAAATGGTTTAAGTTTTGGTGCTCCCACCCCTTCTGAAATTGATTTAGCAGAACTGGTCTGTAATATTGTCCCTTCTATTGAAATGGTGCGTATGGTAAGTTCAGGCACCGAAGCAACGATGACGGCAATTCGCCTTGCTCGTGGTTATACTGGTCGTGATAAAATCTTAAAATTTGAAGGTTGTTACCATGGTCATTCAGACTCATTGCTTGTAAAAGCAGGCTCGGGCGCATTAACACTTGGTCAACCAAGCTCTCCAGGCGTACCTGAAGATTTTGCGAAATATACATTAACGGCAGAATACAATAATCTTGACTCAGTAAAAGCGCTATTTGAACAATATCCTGATAGTATTTCTTGTGTCATCATCGAGCCTGTAGCTGGCAATATGAATTGTGTTCCACCAAAATCGGGATTTTTACAAGGAATACGAGAACTTTGCGACAAATATGGCGCACTTTTCATCATTGATGAGGTTATGACAGGTTTTCGTGTGGCACTTGCTGGAGCACAATCTTATTATGGTGTAACACCTGATCTTACAACTCTAGGTAAAGTTATCGGTGGTGGAATGCCTGTCGGTGCGGTAGGGGGTAAAAAAGCTATCATGGAATATCTTGCCCCAACCGGTCCAGTATATCAAGCAGGAACACTTTCTGGTAATCCTATTGCAATGGCGGCAGGTTTAGCTTGCTTAAACGAATTGAAAAAACCAGGCAATGAACAACAACTTGCAATAAAAACAGAGAAACTTTGTCTAGGATTAAAATCCCTTGCCGAAAAACATCATGTACCTTTTGTCGTAAACTATGTAGGCGGTATGTTTGGTATTTTCTTCACTGAACAACAGGAAATAACATCCTATGCTGAAGTCATGAAATGCGACACCGAGAAATTTAAAATTTTCTTCCATAAAATGTTAGAACAGGGGATATACCTTGCGCCATCTGCTTTTGAGGCAGGATTTATGTCGCTCGCCCACACCGATGAAGATATAGAGAGAACGCTTTCGGCTGCAGATATTGCTTTTTCAGCGATTGCTTAGTGTTAAAATGCGGTGTGTTCCACCGCATTTTGGCTTATGATGTAACATCTTGGATAATCACATGGCGCAAGTTTTCTCTCTCCTCTCTTGCAAGAGCTTTCCCTAATTGATTCGTCAAAATAAAAAAGTCCTCGGCTTTCTCGCCCACAGTGGTAATTTTCGCATTCAATAAATTGAGATTTAACTCACTAAAAATCTGGCTCACTTGCGCTAATAACCCCGGTTTATCCAACGCAACCAGTTCCATTTCAGTATGCTCTTTTTTGTTTTCATGTAAAAAACGCACGTCTGTTTGCACAGTAAAATGTTGAAGCTGACGATTCGGTGTAATAGAAAGTGTGGGCAATTTTTCACTTTGAAGGGCTACTGTTAGGGCTTGCTCTAGTTCTCGGCGACGATCAAATTCCACTAATTCACCGTTAAGTTCCGTGATGATAAAGCTATCAAAAACATAACCATCTTGTGTCGTAATAATCTGTGCATCATGGATACTGAATTTTTTTGCTCCAATGGTAGTCACCACTTTATTAAATAAGTGCGGTTGATCTTGGCAATAAATAAATACTTCCGTGCCACCAAGTGAAAAGCGATTACTAATTTTCACTAATAATGCCTCAGCGAAATCCACCAGCAAACTTGTATGCCACGCAATTTGTTTTGGCGTATTACGCACAAAATAATCTTCAGGGCAACGATCCCATAATTGCTCAATCGAAATTGGCGTAATATCGGAATAATCCTGCGTTAAAATTTGTTGTGCAAGTTTTCGGTTTTCTGCTGATTTTTCTGAGTAATCAAGCAATTCTTTCATGCCTTGTGCAAATTGCTGTTCGGTAAATTCATATAAAGAGGCAAAAAGCGAACGTTTCCAGCTATTCCATAAATTACAATTGGTTGCACAAATATCCGCCACCGTTAAACAGGTGAGATAATCTAATCGAACTTGATTTTGCACGGCTTCCGCAAAATTCATGACGACTTCTGGATCATGAATATCACGGCGTTGCGCAGTAATTGACATCAGCAAATGGGATTTTACGAGCCAAGCAAGGGTATCAATTTCTCGACGATCTAAACCATGTAATTGCGCAAAGTCTGCTACGTCTTCTGCGCCAAGTTCTGCATGATCACCACCCCGCCCTTTTGCAATATCGTGGAATAACGCTGCAATATAAAGCAAAGTGCGGTCAGAAAGTTGGCTAAAAATTCGATGGACAATGGGATGTTCTTGCGCACTTTCCTGTGACAGAAAACTTTCCAATTTCAACATCACTCGCAATGTATGCTCATCCACCGTATAAATATGGAATAAATCAAATTGCATTAAACCCTCAATGGCTTGCCATTGCGGAAGATACGTAGTTAATACGCCATATTGGTGCATCGGCATAAACGCACGCTTAATCGCATTAGGTTGATTAAACAAACGTAGAAATTTTTCTCGAGCCTCAGGAATTTCACATAATTTTTGTGGTAGTTGATCTAAGGAAATTTGTAATTGACGCAAAGTATCAGAATGAATATTGGCCTGTTCGTACTGCGTTAAATAAAAGAATAGATCTAAAATTCGTTCTGGTTTTTCTTGAAAAACAAGACTATTACGCAAACACAAGCATTGGTTAATCAGTTGAAAATCATCGTCTAACTGATGAATCATGCTGTCCTGATTTGATGAAAGCACATTTTCTCGATAATGCTGAATCAGCAAATTACTAATAAGCGAAATTCGGTGCAATGCTTGGAAAAAACATTTCATCATTTTTTCCACAGATTGATTCCCTTCCCCTCGGAAACCCAACAATTCGCTGACTTTAATTTGACGATCAAACAACAGGCGATTATCGTAGCGTTTCAAAATCAAATGCAAAGCGAACCGAACTTTAAATAAAAATGCACGACTTTCTTGTAGTTGCTGATATTCTTGAGGATAAATAAAACCGCTTTGTAAAATGGCCTCAAGGGTCAGCGCCCCCGAATGGCGCAACGCCACCCAATACAACAAATGCAAATCACGCAAACCACCAGGGCTGTACTTAATATCTGGCTCAAGGTTATAAGCCGTATTGTGATAACGCTGATAACGTTCTATTTGCTCTTGCACTTTGGCATTAAAAAAATCTTCTTTCGACCAAAAATCAGCACGCTTTACCAATTCATTTAGCGCATCAAAGTGCGGTCGATTTCCAACAAGAAATCTGGCTTCTAATAAATTGGTGGCGATCGTAATATCTTGTTTTCCTTCCGACTCGCATTGTTCTAAGGTTCGAACACTATTTCCCACCTCAAAGCCACAATCCCATAAAAATTGGATAAATTGGGTGATCTTTTCTTCAATATCTTGGCTAGGTATTTGCTTCACCAAAATTAAAAAATCGAGATCCGACAAAGGAAACATCTCACGCCGTCCATAACCGCCCACTGCAATTAAAGCAATCCCCTGCAATTCACTTAATCCCATTTCCTGCCAAAGTTGAATCAATAAGGCATCATAAAAATCACTGCGATTTTCAATAAGCTCAAAAATGGAATAACGAGAAAAATTCTCTAGCTCAAATTGCTTAAGATTTTCTCGTTCAATTTTGACCGCACTTGGCGTTAAAGGAGAAGATAGTGTCGGAGAAAACAGCATATTAATTGTCTTTTGTTAAATCGAAATCGCTTTATTATAAAGAAAAACAAAAAGGGCGTATATCTACGCCCTTATCTTATCATTTAATGTCAATTACACATTCACCATAATGCGTGAAATTCGACCTTCTGCAATTTCTTCATCGCGGATAGTCATCACTTCACAACCAGTTTCTGTGACAACAAGTTGATGTTCGTATTGTGCTGAATGGCTACGATCTTTGGTTTTTACTGTCCAACCATCTCCCATAACGCGCACCTCTTTTTTGCCCGCATTAATCATTGGTTCAATCGTGAACACCATACCTGGTTTTAAAATTACACCACCATCATCTGCGTAATAATGCAATACTTGAGGTTCGCAGTGAAATTCTGTACCAACACCATGTCCGCAATATTCACGCACAACGCTGAAAGTTTGACTTTCAGTATATTTTTGCACGGCTTTACCTATTTCATTTAAACGAATACCTGGTTTTACTGTGCGCAATCCCACGTATAGGGCTTCTTGTGCCGCTTCCACTAACTTTTTACTACGAATATTCGTTTCACCGCCCACGATATACATTTTTGAGTTATCGCCAAAATAACCGTCTTTAATCACCGTGACATCAATATTCACAATATCGCCATTTTTAAGCACTTTATCGTCACTTGGAATACCGTGACAGACAACTTCGTTAATGGAAATACAGGTCGCCTTTGGGAAACCGTGATAATTCAAACACGCAGGGATAACCTTTTGTTCATTCACCATATATTCATGGCAAATTCGATCAAGTTCGCCTGTAGTTACCCCTGCTTTTACGTAAGGTTCAATCATCACCAGCACATCCGAAGCCAATTTACAGGCCTCACGTAGTTTTACAATTTCTTTTTCTGTTCTAATTGGAATAGCCATTTTATTTCACCTTTTTTGAAAAAATTTTTGCGAGATTATAGCACGATTTCTAGGAAAAAACTGGATTACACTTGAATGGAGTAAATGGTTATTAGATAATAACGAAATTCAAATTTTCGGGAAGCGGGAAATAATTATGACAGATAACATTGCAGTACCATTGACATTTACTGATGCAGCAGCGAATAAAGTAAAAAGTTTAATCAGCGAAGAAGAAAACACTAATTTGAAATTACGCGTGTATATCACGGGAGGCGGTTGCAGCGGTTTCCAATATGGTTTTACTTTTGATGAAAAAGTGAATGAAGGCGATTTAACAATTGAAAAATCAGGGGTTCAACTTGTGATTGACCCAATGAGTTTACAGTATTTAATCGGTGGTACCGTCGATTACACTGAAGGTTTAGAAGGTTCACGCTTTACTGTAAATAATCCAAATGCTACCAGCACTTGTGGCTGTGGTTCATCCTTTAGTATCTAAGATGGATTTTCAATTTACACATTATCAAGGCAATGTATCCGTAAAATGTTCGATGGAACACATTGCCCTTGCTAACTGGTTCAATACTGAAGTGCGGTCAAATCCAAAGGCGATTTTGACCGCACTTTCTACTGCGCAATCCCTCTCTGAAAATCAAGAAGAGATCTTAATCGGCGCAGAATATACATTGTTTTTAGATGCTGATGAAATAATGGTACGAGCGAATAATCTCGCCATTGAAACCGATGAAATTCTGGAAGACGATTTTCATTATTATGATGAAGAAAGCATTGCTTTTTGTGGCACGAAAGATTTTATCCATTTCCTCGAAGCTTACGTTGATTTTATCTCTTAACCGACTATGACCACCGAAAACGTTCAAAAAAATCCCGAAGAAAAAACACCTAAAAAACGCCGTTCTTTCAAAAGCTTTCTATTAAAAGTAGCGTTTACTGGTGCGGTATTAACTGTATTTTATGGCGGATATTTAGATTGGCAAATCCGTTCAAAAATGGACGGGCAAATTTGGCGTTTGCCCGCTGAAGTGTATAGCCGCATTGAAAGTGTGAAAATTTCAGATAATCTCGCTTTCGATGAAGTGATTCAAATTTTATTAGATAACGAATATCGCCAAACGACCATGGTAGCCGCACCAGGCGATTTCAAATTAGAAGATGATACCATTGTGGTTCTTCGCCGCGCGTTCCCTTTCCCTGATAAACCAGAACCACAACGAGTTTTACGTTTACGTTTTGTCGATAACAAACTCAATCGAATTGAAGATCTCGTTTCCGTAAAAGCAATCGATGAATTTCGCCTTGCACCAAAATTGATTGCAATGTTGGAATCTGATAATGAAGATCGCCTTGCAATTCCTTTACAAAATTACCCGCGCTTATTGATTGACGCCTTAATTTTAACGGAAGATCGCCGTTTTTATGATCATCATGGTATAAACCCAGTGGGGATTATACGAGCATTAATTACCAATATCCGTGCGGGGCAAACGGTACAAGGTGGTAGTACGCTCACTCAACAACTCGTAAAAAATTTATTTTTATCAAGCGAACGTACGATTACCCGTAAAGCGAACGAAGCCTTGATGTCATTGGTGTTAGATTGGCGTTATGATAAAAACCGCATTCTCGAAACCTATCTCAATGAAATTTATCTCGGACAAAATGGCGATACGCAAATTCACGGTTTTGAATTAGCTAGCCAATTCTATTTTGGTCGTTCAATTCGTGAAATCAGCTTAGATCAAATTGCACTTTTAGTCGGGATGGTCAAAGGTCCTTCACTTTATAATCCTTGGCGTAATCCTCAGAATGCCTTAGAGCGTCGTAATATTGTTTTAAAGCTCATGCTTGAACATAAAATGATCGGCGATGAACTTTACCAATTATTAAGCCAACGACCTTTAGGTGTTCAACAAAAAGGACAAATCTCCCGTAAATATCCGTCATTTATTCAGACTTTACAGGCGGATTTACGTCGTGAACTAGGCGAACATAAAATATCCAGTTTACTTGGCGCACGTATTTTCACCACAATGGATTTAAAACAACAAGCCCAAGCAGAAAATGCAGTGGTGAATACAGTTTCACAACTACAACTGAAAACTAAAAATCCATATTTAGAAGGAGCCATGATTGTTGCGGATTACCGTGTGGGTGAAATTCGTGCGGTAGTAGGTGGTTTGCAAACGCAATATGCAGGCTTTAATCGTGCATTAATGGCAAAACGTCAGATTGGTTCTTTAGTCAAACCATCAATTTATTTGACCGCACTTTCGAATCCTGAACAGTTCCGTTTGAATACCCCAATTAATAACCAGCCAATTACGATTAATGTCAAAGGTAGCCCACCGTGGCAACCGCGCAACTATGACAAAAAATATAGTGGTTCAGTGATGTTAATGGATGCCTTAGCGCGTTCTTTAAATATTCCAACTGTGAATATTGGGATGAAAGTCGGCTTGAGCAAAGTCATTGATACACAAAAAGCAATGGGATGGGATAATGTGGAAATTCCAAAAGTGCCCGCTATGTTGCTCGGGGCTTATACTATCTCACCTTATGATGTCACAAAACTTTATCAAACTATTGCGAATCAAGGTGGACGGATTGAGCTCACAACCGTCGATACCATTGCAGATCGCCAAGGAAATATCATTTATCAACATGATAAAACCGCAAAACAAGTGGTGCCGCAAGAAGCCGCATTCCAAACGTTATTTGCGATGCAACAAACTGTTGAACGTGGTACAGCTCGTAGCTTGCAAAATGATTATGCGGATTTACGTTTAGCCGGTAAAACAGGGACAACAAATGATGCGCGTGATACTTGGTTTGTGGGGATCGATGGAAAAAATATCAGCACGGTTTGGCTTGGTCGCGATGATAATGGTGAAACAAAACTTACTGGCGCATCAGGCGCATTACAGATTTATAAAGATTATTTAAGCCATACTTATATTGAGAAATTGAAGCTAAATAAACCTGCGAATATGAAATGGGTTGGTATTACCCAACATGGCAGCTGGGATTGTGACAGCAATCGAGTGATCCCAGTTTGGGTGAATAATGGGCAAAATTTCTGTGGAGGCACACCAAATGCTTCTACATCGCCAGCTACTCCACCAGCTGAAACAGAAATTGCTCCTCGACAAGAAAGCGTCTGGGATGTATTGGATAACCCAAATCCACCCGCACAATAATTAATCGCGGTATATTTCTAATAGTAAGCAAATATTTTGAAGCGAAAAAACTACACATCCCCTGAAATTTCAGGGGATTTTTTTATTTCTTTAAAAAAATAGCAAACGTTTGCTTTAAAAGTGCGGTACAATACGCGCCAGTTTTTACTTTCATACAGGTGCAAAACGATGACACAACAACTCCCTACTCTAAGTCTAAAAAAAATCTATTCAGGTAAAGTACGTGATCTCTATGAAATCGATGATAAACGCATGCTAATGGTTGCTTCTGACCGCTTATCTGCGTTTGATGTTATTTTAGATGATCCCATTCCACGAAAAGGTGAAATCCTGACCCAAATTTCCAATTTTTGGTTTAACAAACTTGCTCACATTATGCCGAATCATTTCACTGGCGAGAGTGTTTATGATGTGTTGCCAAAAGAAGAAGCCGATTTAATCAAAGATCGAGCTGTAGTGTGTAAACGTTTGAATCCCATTAAAATTGAATCTATCGTACGTGGCTATTTAACTGGCAGTGGTTTAAAAGATTACAAACAAACTGGAACCATCTGCGGATTAAAATTACCTGAAGGCTTAGTTGAAGCCAGTAAATTACCAGAACCTATTTTCACCCCATCAAGTAAAGAAGCCGTAGGCAATCACGATATAAATATCAGCTATGCTGAATGTGAAAAACTCATCGGGGCTGATTTAGCCGCACAAGTAAAAGAAAAAGCTATCGCACTTTATACTGCAGCTGCAGAATATGCACTGACTAAAGGCATTATTATTTGCGATACAAAATTTGAATTTGGTTTAGATGAAAATGGTACGCTCACCTTAATGGATGAAGTATTAACACCTGACTCTAGCCGTTTTTGGTCTATCGATACTTATCAAGAAGGGATTAATCCTCCCTCATTCGATAAACAATTTGTACGCGATTGGTTAGAAAATAGCGGCTGGAATAAACAAGCGCCTGCACCGAAAGTACCAGAAAATATTATTCAGAAAACTGTTGATAAATATCAGGAAGCGCTGGATTTATTAACAAAATAGAGATCAAAATCCCTGCTATTTACAGCGGGGATTTTTATGCATGATGACAACTAAAGATTTTTAGTCTAAATACATAAAAGGCTAGACAAACATAAAAAGTGCGGTTATATTTAAATGACTTTTTATTCAAATAAAATGATTAATTATTCAATCTAAATTATAAACAAGGAAAAGATATGTCAAATACAATTCTACAACATTTACCTGAAGGGCAAAAAGTCGGTATTGCTTTCTCTGGAGGATTAGACACCAGCGCAGCATTACTTTGGATGCGTCAAAAAGGTGCTGTGCCTTATGCATACACCGCCAATTTAGGTCAACCTGATGAAGATGATTACAGCGCAATCCCGAAAAAAGCGATGGCGTATGGTGCAGAAAATGCTAGCTTAATTGATTGTCGCTCTCAGCTTGCTCATGAAGGCATTGCGGCAATTCAATGCGGTGCATTCCATATTTCTACAGGCGGAATTCCTTACTTCAATACGACTCCACTTGGTCGTGCCGTAACAGGTACAATGCTAGTTGCGGCAATGAAAGAAGACGATGTAAATATTTGGGGGGATGGCTCTACATTCAAAGGGAATGACATCGAACGCTTCTATCGTTATGGTTTATTAACAAACCCAAATTTAAAAATCTATAAACCTTGGCTAGATGCGCAATTTATTGAAGAACTTGGTGGCCGCTTTGAAATGTCTCAATTTCTTATCGAAAATGGTTTTGACTACAAAATGTCCGTTGAAAAAGCCTATTCGACCGATTCCAATATGCTAGGCGCAACCCATGAAGCAAAAGACTTAGAGCAATTAAGCACTGGCATGAAAATTGTTAAACCAATTATGGGTGTCGCATTTTGGGATGAGAATGTAGAAATTAAACCAGAAACAGTAACCGTCACTTTTGAAGAAGGCGTCCCTGTCGCATTAAATGGTAAACGTTTTGATAATGCAGTTGATATTATTCTGGAAGCCAATCGTATCGGTGGCCGTCATGGCTTAGGGATGTCTGACCAAATCGAAAACCGTATTATTGAAGCCAAATCTCGTGGTATTTATGAAGCACCGGGGATGGCATTATTACATATTGCTTACGAACGTTTAGTAACTGGTATTCACAATGAAGATACCATCGAACAATATCGTATTAATGGCATCCGTTTAGGCCGTTTGTTATATCAAGGTCGTTGGTTTGATCCGCAAGCATTAATGCTGCGTGAAACAGCACAACGTTGGGTGGCAAAAGCAATTACGGGCACGGTAACACTTGAACTTCGTCGTGGTAACGACTTCACTATCTTAAATACCGAATCACCAAACTTAACCTACGAAGCAGAGCGTTTAAGTATGGAAAAAGTGGAAGATGCACCATTTGATCCAATTGATCGTATCGGTCAATTAACTATGCGTAATTTAGATGTATCTGACACCCGAGGCAAACTTGGCATCTATGCACAAACAGGTTTATTAAGCGCAATTAAAGATTCAGTATTGCCACAATTAGGCAAGAAATAAGATAAAAGTGCGGTGAAAACTGACCGCACTTTTCCGCTTATAAAAATGGCTACTTCATGTAGCCATTTTTATTCCCGAATATTCAACAACTTAAAATTGGTTGAAAAAGAAGCATTTTATTGAACGATTTCGCCGACAATACTGCGAGTTGCCTCTTTCACTTCCGTAAGTTTCACTTTCACAGTATCACCTATTTTGTAAATACGCTCACCTTTAATATAAAGGGCAATCTCATCAGAATTCACTTGCATTTCTTCTTTATTATTATGTAAAGTTGAAGCAGGTATAAACATTGAGGCGCCATTTTCTAATAATTGCACACGTAATCCACCACGCATCACATCTTGCACTTCCGCCTCGAATTCAGCATTTTCTGCGACTTTATCGACAAGATAACGGCAATATAACCAATCTGCAATATCACGTTCTACTAGGCGATTTTGGCGACGAGCCTCTTGTAAACGGGCAAGCACCTCATCTTGTGGCTTATTACAAGCTTGTTGTGTCAATACTGCTTTAATTAAACGATGGTTCACCATATCAGAATATTTACGAATTGGTGATGTCCATGTCGCATACCCTTCTAAACCAAGACCAAAGTGCGGTGCTAATTCCGATTTAAATTCAGCGAAAGTTAAATAACGACGTAAACGGAATTCTAAATAGTCACCGTCAATTGGTTCAATATCATGACGCATTTGACAATAACCGTTTAATGTTGCCAAATTTTCTACCGAATAACGCTCCGCAAGTTCAGCTTGATTTTGTTCATTGGCTAAATTTGCCATTAAGAAATTGTGCACATTCTCTAAGAATTTTTTATCAAAACCGCTATGCGTATTGAAAATACCAGTTTGTGCATGCTCTGCTAAAAATTGCGCGGCACAAATGTTAGCAATAATCATCGATTCTTCGACAATTTGATTGGCTATACGACGATATTCAGCTTTGATTTCTGCCACTTTGCCATTTTCAGCGAGCACAAAAGAATAATCCGGTTTTTCTTTAAATAACAAAGAATGAGTCTTACGCCATTGAATACGTGCTTTGGTAAATTGATGTAACCAATCAATTTGCTGTGCAATTTCTGATGTTTCGGGTTGCCATGCATTGTCTGTCTGTTCTAAATAATCCGACACTTTGTTGTAAGCCAATTTCGCTTTAGATTGAACATAAGCCGAAACAAAATGCGGTTTAGCCGTGATATTGCCTTCAAGATCCGTTTCGATATAACAAACAAGGGCTGGACGCGTTTCATTTGCGATTAACGAACATAATTCATCAGATAATTCACGTGGCAACATTGGGATGTTAAAGCCTGGCAAATAATTGGTGAAACAACGCTGTTTCGCATCTTTTTCAATTTGAGAATCTAATGCGATATAAGCAGTTGGATCCGCAATCGCGACAACTAATTTCCAACCTGTTTGTACCGCATTTTGTTCGATAGGCTCGATATATAAGGCATCGTCCATATCCATTGTGCTTTCTGAGTCGATAGTCACAAAATGAAGTGCGGTCAGATCTTCACGAGTTTGTTGATCTAACATTTCATAAGTTTCAGCGCCTTGCACAGGATAACGAGATTGCTCATGACGTGCCAATGTTACCCACCAAGGAGCAAATTCATCATCAGCTCGGCAAATAAACTGATTAATAGTGGCATAGAAAAAGCGATCATCACGTAATGGGTGCGTTTTTAAATTAGCAACCACCCAATCACCTTCCTGTAATTCTTCTTTTACAGATTTGGCTTGTTGTGCGCCAATTGGTTGGTTAATACTTGGATGATCAACCAATACTTGTAATTTCTTGTCTTTATTGAACCGCACTTTAGCAATGAAACGTGTCAACATTGGCTCAATTAAGGATTCCGGCTCGGCTTGTTCTTTATCGCCTTGCTTTTCAATAGTGGCTTTGATTTTGTCACCGTGCATCACCTTTTTCATTGAAGGCGGTGCAATGAAATAAGTCTTCTTATCGCACTCTAAAAAACCATAGGCTTTATCTGTGCTTTTTACCACGCCTTCTACATGCTCTTTGCTGTCGTGGATTTGTTGTTTAAGCTGTGCGAGTAAAGGATTATCTTGAAACATAGTTATATTTTAAAAAAGAGAAAAGGCAGACTGAAAAGCCTGCCTAAAAAAGAATGTAAGAAAAATTATTCTTCGCCTAATTCGCCCATTGCGGTGATGCGGAAACCTGCATCTACGTGAACGATTTCACCAGTAATACCCGATGCTAAATCAGAGCATAAAAATGCCGCTGAGTTACCCACATCTTCAATAGTGACTGTGCGGCGTAATGCAGCGGTTTTCTCAAAGGTAGAAAGCATTTTCTTGAAGTTTTTAATGCCTGATGCCGCTAAAGTGCGAATTGGACCAGCAGAGATTGCATTCACACGAATACCTTCTTTACCTAAATCCGCGGCCATCACGCGAGTTGCAGCTTCAAGAGACGCTTTCGCTAAACACATGACGTTGTAGTTAGGAATTGCGCGCTCTGCACCTAAGTAAGACAACGTTAATAATGCAGCATTTGGATTTAAGTAAGAACGTGCCGCTTGGGCCATGGCTACGAAGCTATATGCGCTAATATCGTGAGCGATACGGTAACCTTCACGTGTCGCTGCGTTTACATAATCACCATCTAATTGATCACCTGGTGCAAATGCGATTGCATGAACAAAACCATCAAATTTATCCCAACGTTTGCTTAATTCTGCGAAGCAATTTTGGATGCTTTCATCAGTTGCAACATCTAAAGGAAGCACGATATCAGAACCAAATTCTTTGGCAAATTCTTCTACGCGCGGTTGTAATTTATCGTTTAAATAAGTGAAAGCAAGTTCTGCACCTTGTTCTTTCATTGATTTTGCGATCCCGTAAGCGATAGAACGATTGCTTGCAAGACCGGTCACTAAAATGCGTTTACCTGTTAAGAAACCCATAATTTTTCCTATATTGTTAGCGTAAAAAACTTGCGTAGTATAAGCGAAAATTTGTCTTTGTACAAAGCAGACCAATTTTTCTAAAAAACCAACCGCACTTTATTTACAAATTCGTTTGAGCAAAAACCTAAAATCAGCGAAAATAGCCCACATTTTTAATTGAATGAAGAAGAAACAATGAGTTATCCATTAGAAGAAGTTAATAAACGTCGCACTTTTGCAATTATTTCCCACCCTGATGCAGGTAAAACAACCATCACCGAAAAAGTACTTTTATACGGAAATGCGATTCAAACAGCAGGTTCTGTAAAAGGCAAAGGCTCGACTGCGCATGCCAAATCCGACTGGATGGAAATGGAAAAACAACGTGGGATTTCGATTACCACTTCCGTAATGCAATTTCCTTATAATGATTGCTTGGTGAACTTACTTGATACTCCGGGGCACGAAGATTTCTCTGAAGATACTTACCGCACTTTAACCGCTGTGGATAGCTGTTTAATGGTTATCGACTCAGCAAAAGGGGTTGAGGAGCGAACAATTAAACTAATGGAAGTAACTCGCTTACGTGATACGCCAATCATCACCTTCATGAACAAACTCGACCGCGATATTCGCGATCCAATGGAATTGTTAGATGAAGTGGAAAATATTCTGAAAATTCGTTGTGCGCCAATTACATGGCCGATTGGTTGCGGGAAATTATTTAAAGGCGTTTATCATATCGCTAAAGATGAAACCTATCTTTATCAATCTGGTCAAGGCTCAACCATTCAAGAAGTTCGCATTGTGAAAGGTTTAAATAGCCCAGAATTAGATGCCGCTGTTGGCGATGATTTAGCAGAACAACTTCGCGATGAATTGGAATTAGTGCAAGGCGCAAGTAACGAATTTGAACATGATGCCTTTATTAAAGGTGAACTTACACCAGTATTTTTCGGGACAGCATTAGGCAACTTTGGCGTGGATCATTTCCTTGATGGTTTAACACAATGGGCACCAAAACCACAATCTCGTCAAGCAGATACAAGAATCGTTGAAAGTTCAGAAGAGAAATTCTCTGGTTTCGTATTTAAAATTCAAGCCAACATGGATCCCAAACACCGCGACCGAGTTGCCTTTATGCGTGTGGTTTCGGGCAAATATGAAAAAGGCATGAAATTAAAACATGTTCGAATTGGTAAAGATGTGGTGATTTCTGATGCACTTACCTTTATGGCTGGCGACCGTGCTCACGCCGAAGAAGCTTACGCAGGTGATATTATCGGTTTACATAATCACGGAACGATCCAAATTGGCGATACATTTACGCAAGGCGAAACCTTGAAATTTACCGGTATTCCAAACTTTGCGCCAGAGCTATTCCGTCGTATTCGCTTGAGAGATCCTCTCAAACAAAAGCAATTACTCAAAGGTTTAGTACAGCTTTCAGAAGAAGGTGCTGTTCAGGTATTCCGCCCATTAATGAATAACGATTTAATTGTGGGTGCAGTGGGTGTCTTGCAGTTTGATGTGGTGGTTTCTCGTCTAAAAACTGAATATAACGTGGAAGCGATTTATGAAAATGTGAACGTTGCAACCGCACGCTGGGTGGAATGTGTCGATGCGAAAAAATTCGAAGAATTTAAACGCAAAAATGAGCCAAATTTAGCTTTAGATGGTGGAGATAACTTAACCTATATTGCGCCAACAATGGTAAATCTGAATTTAGCTCAAGAACGTTATCCTGATGTCGTTTTTTACAAAACTCGTGAACATTAAAACGATAAAGTGCGGTGAAATTTCACCGCACTTTTCCAGAAAAAAAAGCGTTGAAATTTAATTCAACGCTTTTCTTTTATTTAGAGACTTTTTCTTGTCTTAATCGCCAAAGTTGATAAACATTCACCACGGCTAAAAATGCATTTAATAATGCTACAGGATAAGCGGCGATAATTACGCTATAGATGACAAATAAAATTGCACCAATGCTGTTCACTATGCGTAGATGTACGATAGATTTAAACAAAAATGATACTGCAACAAAAAAGGTTGCGATATAACCCAATAATTCAACTAAATTCAATTCCATAATTCTGTTCTCTTCGATTAAAAATAAAACGGGCGCCATAATAAAAGATTTTTAAAATAAGGAAAAGATCAGAAAAAAAAGCAACCGATTGCAAGATGAAATTATTTTATCTTACAAAGAATAAAGGTATTTTTATCATCATAAGCGCGTAAAAGCCGGGACGAGTGCGTACATCTAAAATCTTGGGAAGCTTATCCAATTTTGGGGAATTAGATAACATTAGCTCGCTCAATCCGCACTTTGTCACCGGCTAAACTCATTTAAGAAGCCTGATAGTAATGCTATGAACAATAAAGAAATTTAATAAAACGAGGTTCTATCTTTTGTAATAACTAAAATTCCAATTTCTACCATTCTAGAAATCAGGTTGATTATAAACTATGAAGTAACTTTAGATTCAAGAGAATTCTAGAGAAATGAACGTTATGATCTTATTCTAAATAAAGACAAGTTGTACTAAAACCATATAGAAAAGCGTACCAACAGCAATAGATAGAAACATATTTTTCTTCCAAAAATGCAGACCTAGCACCACTATGCCAGCAAGAAAATCAGGGATACCATGATAACCAGTTAAAACATCAATATTCTTATAACAATAAACTACAAGCATACCAAACATAGCTGGAGGTAAAACTTTCCCAAGATAGCGAATATATTGTGGAATCGGACGATTAGCTGGGAACACAAAAAATGGCAATAAGCGCGTAAATTGCACAGTAAGCACACAAATTCCAATCGTCATAATCTGTTCTGTGAGTGTCATTTTAGCGACTCCAATTTTGTGTCTAATTTAGGCCCACGCATAGTTAGAATTAACCAGATACCAATTAATGTTGGAATTAAGAAGTATTCTTTGCCTACAATCAGTAAAAAAGCTAATGCAATCCCTAAACCCAATAGAGAGCTTTCATGGGATTTTTCCTTTATCCAATTTTCTGCAAAAATGACTAAGAAAAGAGCGGTCATCGAGAATTCCACACCTTTTAAATCAAAAGGTAAAACAGAGCCAAATAAGTTACCAATTGCAGCGCCAACCACCCAATAAATATGCAAATATAAGCTGACAAAGAACATGTACCAACCTTTATCTAAGTGCTGTGGAATTTTGGCCATATAATTTAAAGAAAAAGATTCATCAACGAGGGTGGTAATTAAATACCAACGTTTATGACCAATATGTACGCCATATTTTTCTAACATTGATATGCCATAGAAAATCTGACGAATACTGATCATCAAGGTAATTAATAACACACTGATGGGAGAAAAAGGTGCGATAAGTGCTCCAGCAGCAATAAACTCAACCGAACCCGCATAAATAAGTAAAGCCATCAAAGTAGGATATAAAAATCCGAAACCCAGTGCCTTCATATAAATACCGTATGCCACACCAAGAAATAAAAATCCTGCAATCATTGGCGCACTATAAGGAAAAGCAGCTTTAGCCGCTGCACTAATCGGATGAGTCTGCTGATTTTGTTGAGAAAAATTCATTTATTACTTCTATAAATCTAAAACAGATAGCCCTGGTAAAGTTGAAAAACTTTGAGCTTTTACGGTTTGATAAAAATCTTCTAAATAAGAAAGGGATTCATCTTCTTTGCGAATAGCCGCATATAGATTGCTATATAAACCTTCTTTTGTGACTTTTCTTGCCACGACATAGCCCTTTTCTAAATAAGGCAATGCAGCCCAATAAGGGATAGTTGCAATGCCACGACGACTAGCAACTAATTGAATCATAGCAATAGTCAATTCTGTTGTGCGGCGAGTAGGATTAATTCCTTTTGGTTTAAGCACTTTACGCAATAGATCTAACATATCATCAGGAACCGGGTAAGTTACCCAGGTTTCATCTGCAAAATCTTCCGCATCCCAAATTTCTTTTTCTGCTAAAGGATGATCTTTTGAACAAATTCCAACCATCTCATAAGAAAAGAGCGGTTTAAAAATGACATCATCATTATGCTCTACTTCTGATACTATCGCCCAATCTGCTCGGTGAGAAAGCAATAAACCAACAGGATCCGTATGAAAACCAGATACAATATCCAACTCAACTAGCCCCCAATGCCGACGAAATTCGTCCATAGCAGGCATTAACCAATCAAAACAAGTATGACATTCCACAGCTATGCGAAGTTGCCCCGCATCCCCATGTTTAACCCGAGCAAGATCGCGTTCAGCATCAACAACTTTTGGCATTACTTCATTAGCAAGACGAATTAAACGCTCTCCCGCAGAAGTAAAACGAAGTGGATTACTTTTACGCTCAAACAAAGGTAAACCAAACTGTTCTTCTATTAATTTAATTTGGTGAGAAAGGGCTGATTGGGTTAGATATACTCGCTTTGCTGCCAAAGAAACGCTCCCCGTCTCTTTTAAGGCCAATAAAGTTTTAAGATGTCTAAATTCTAGAAAGGTTGGTTTCATTAAAAATATTCATACAAAATAGAAAATTAGATGATAGATATAATACCTTAAAATACGAAATATTCGAATTAATATTCTATAGAAAAAACAAAAACCCTATATCTTTCGACACAGGGTTTTTCTGTTTTTATTTAATTTAGCTTTGTATTTAGTAACCTGGCGGTGCCCTACTCTCACATGGGGATGCCCCACACTACCATCGGCATTACAGCGTTTCACTTCTGAGTTCGGTATGGTGTCAGGTGGTTCCACCGCACTATCGCCGCCAGGATAATTCTTTGATAACTTTTATTCTAACTTCTATCTATGTTC
>NZ_JAHKJY010000003.1:0-360694 GCF_018829755.1 Haemophilus sp. SZY H8 | reverse complement strand
AAAACAAGTCAATCAACAAGTGCCCACACAGATTGTCTGATATATTGTTAAAGAGCAAAAAACAACGACGCACTTGGAAACTTAAAAACTTCACAACAGTGCGTCGTTGTGTGCGGTGCATTATAGGCGTTTTAAAACCCTTTGCAACCCCTTTTTAAGAAATTTTATTTGAACGCGCAAATTTTACTCATCATCTAATTTTCTATAACCCTTTAAACCGTTAGCCCTCAAAACTTCATTCAATTTTTTTAATAAAGCTTCTTTTTCTGCTTTAGTGAACATTTGGCTATTTTTATTAAGTAATGCTCCAACTAATTTCCAGTAGAAATCTAAAGTAGCACCACTTCCTGCTTTTTTTAATCGAACCATAGCATTCTCTGCGCCAATTTCCCTCAGCATTTTAACATCTAAAATACCAGCTTTAATTAGCGCTCTCTCATGCCTAATAGTCAAGTTAGCCAAATCTTTCAAACGGTTTAGTTTATTTAATGTACGCTTCAACTTCTGCTTTTGAATTTGTTTAATAGATAGAATTACTAGTTTTCTACATAATGCATTATCACCTATAACCTGATTAGATAAAGCATAATACTGAGAAAGAACAAAGCGTTTATTTACTTCATTTGTTGTAAAAGGCTCACAACCAAGCCTAATAAGATAAGATGCTAACTCTCCCTCCCCTCTCAAGTAGAGTTTCTTATTTTGCCAAATTGCAAACATCGTTTCTCCTTTATGGAATAACCCATATCCTGTAAAAAGGTTCCTGGAGGTAACATTTCCTACCAACTGATCTAACAGAGAGCAAACTACATCAATATGTTCGTCTTTTATATTCATATATATCTCCAAAATGAATAATTTGTTGAAAAAATCGGTAGAAGTACTTCTGCTTTTTTTATATCACGAACTTTTTTCATTACCTAAAAATAAATTTCAATTTTGTGAACCTGATCGCAAAATAAAATTTATTTTTAAAGAAATACTTAAATTACTATGAATAATCAATATAGTAAAAATCCTTCTTACAACATAAAATAGAGATAAAAGAAGCAAATTTATTTCTAACTATTTTTATTTATTTTATCTATAAATATTCAAAACTAATTCTGAACTGTTGTTCACATTTCTCATAAAATATAGAAATTTTTCTTGACCTGTACATCAATACAGATATAATCACAAAAAACTTGAACATTCAAACAGGAATTCACTTATGGCGACTCAAGAAGAAAAACAAAAAGCACTAGCTGCAGCATTAGGACAAATCGAAAAACAATTTGGTAAAGGCTCAATTATGAAGTTAGGCGATACCAAAACGTTAGATGTAGAATCTATTTCTACTGGATCACTTGGCTTAGATGTTGCACTGGGAATTGGTGGTCTACCTATGGGACGAATTGTAGAAATTTTCGGACCTGAATCATCTGGTAAAACAACATTAACTCTTTCCGTCATTGCTCAAGCGCAAAAAGCGGGAAAAACCTGTGCATTTATTGATGCAGAACACGCCCTTGATCCTATTTATGCAGCAAAACTTGGAGTAGATGTAAAAGAACTTTTTGTTTCTCAACCAGATAATGGTGAACAAGCACTTGAAATCTGTGATGCATTAGTTCGCTCTGGCGCAATTGATGTAATCATTGTTGACTCCGTTGCCGCACTGACACCAAAAGCTGAAATTGAAGGGGATATGGGTGATTCCCATATGGGACTACAGGCTCGTTTAATGTCACAAGCTTTGCGTAAACTTACTGGCCAAATAAAAAATGCAAACTGTTTAGTTGTATTTATTAACCAAATCCGAATGAAAATAGGTGTGATGTTTGGCAATCCAGAAACTACCACTGGCGGTAATGCATTAAAATTCTATTCTTCTGTTCGTTTAGATATTCGTCGCACAGGTTCTGTAAAAGATGGCGAAAATATTATTGGGAATGAAACTCGCGTAAAAGTAGTGAAAAACAAATTAGCGGCACCATTCCGTCAAGTAGATTTCCAAATTCTTTATGGTGAAGGTATTTCAAAAGCAGGGGAATTATTAGAACTTGGTGTAAAACACAAGCTTGTAGAGAAATCAGGTGCGTGGTATGCCTATAATGGAGAAAAAATTGGCCAAGGTAAAACTAACTCAATGAAATGGCTCAATGAAAATCCAGAAAAAGCAGATGAGTTAGAAGCTCGTTTACGCGCAGAATTAGTGGCTAATCCAGAACAAGCTTTAATGGCTGATATTGAACAATCTGAAAATAGTTCCGGATCAGAAAGTGATTTTGAATAAATCAAATCATTAACGCCAAAAGTGCGGTCATTTTTAACCGCACTTTATATCAACTCAATAAAAATAAAGGAATCATTCCTTGTCATCCCTTGCTTTTAATTACATAGTTAATCTTCTTTCTCGCAGAGAATATAGTGAATTCGAGCTCCGCAATAAAATGCAGGAAAAGAACTTTTCGGAAGAAGAAATTGATGATGCATTATCTTTATGCCAGGCAAAAAATTGGCAAAGTGATCGTCGTTTTTCAGAAAATTATCTAAATTCACGCGCACAAAAAGGTTATGGTGTAGGAAGAATTCGACAAGAATTACTCCAATTAAAAGGTGTGTCTTCTGATATTATTGATGAAGTTTTAATGGAATCAGAAATTAATTGGTATGAAATGGCTGAGAACTTGTTACGTAAAAAATTCCCAAATTACAACGAACAGCAAACGCCTAAAATGAAACAAAAAATTTGGCAATATATGCTATCACATGGATTTCGTAGCGATGAATTTGCTGATTTAATTGGGCAAAACCAAAGTGAATGGGATTAAGATAAAAGTTGAGAACAAATTTTATATATCCAAATGCCCAATACAGTCATAGCTAAACATCCGAATAAATGCATCATCAATACACAAAATCCATTTAACCACTTGTCATTAAAAAATAATTCCACAATTTCGGAAGAAAAAGAAGAAAATGTGGTTAGCGATCCTAAAAAACCGGTAATTAAAAATAACCGCCATTCAGAACTAATTTGTGGAAATTGCCAAAAAAGCCCAAGTAATACACCAATAATTAAACAACCAAGCAAATTAGCTATTAAAGTTCCAAAAGCAAATGAGGAAAATAAAGGATTAAATAACAATCCTATAGCCCAACGCAATGACGCACCTAATATTGCACCACAACTTATAAATAATAATGCCTGCATTAATAATCTAATCCAAATTGGGTTCGCAAATAACGAGCGACTGATTCTTCTTTATTTGAACCAATAACTTCTAACTCTGGACAAGCTTTTTTTAAACGAACATCTGCATCTTGCATGATGCAGCCCTTACCAGACCAAGAAAGCATTTCTACATCATTCATTCCATCACCAAAAGTAATACAGTCTTTTAACTCATACTCACGTGATTCGAGTAAATGTTTTAATGCATCCCCTTTTGAAACATTCTTATTCATTACTTCCAAACAAGCTAATGCTGAATAAACAATTGTCGTTACGTCACCAAACTTATCTCGTAAATAACTTTCTACTTCAACTAAATCCTCAGGAGTTTTACCAATAAAAAAGACTTTTTCTGTCCCACGTCCATGATGTTTGGAAAAATCGACAACGTTATAATCGAATCCAGATTCTTTATGGAACTGACGCATTGCAGGGATATCTTTGTTAGTAAACCAACCTTCATCTTGATAGCTATTCATGCATACTTTGGAAGTATCAAATGGCGTTTTGTAAAGCTCGAGAACTAAGTCTTCAGGCAAACTATTGCTATAAAGCAAATTACCCTGTAAATCCCGTACACGAGCACCATTTGATGTAATCATAACCGCACGTTCCGCACCAATTTTTCCAAGAATAGATGACACATCGGTATGGTTACGCCCCGTTGCCAAAATGATATCCACTCCGTTTTGCTCTAATGCTCTCAGCGTATCAATGGTAAGATCACCGACTAAATGTTCAGGAGTTAAAAGGGTGCCATCTAAATCAGACACCATTGCTCGAAAAGGTAAATTCATAAAAAACTCAAAAAATAATTTGCGGTTATCATATCACTAAATATACAAATTGCCCTTGTCTAAGATCAATGTATAAAAACCGTAATAAAAATAACCGCACTTTATTAAGGATTAAGGCATTAAATCAACTGATATATTTCCTTTCATTTGACAGCAACACGCTAAAACATAACCTTGTTTAATTTCATCTTCTGTCAGCGGTCCGTTTGAACTCACTTCATAATCCCCACTCACCACTAAAGTTTTACAAGAACCACAAATACCTTCTCTACAGGCGGCAATAATCGGTGCTTTATGTTCTTCCAAAGCAGCTAATAAGGTTTTTCCAACAGGTACAGAAAAAGTTTGAGGTACTGGATTAATAATAGAAAGCGTCACTTGTTTACTATTATCTAACATACAATTTTCTGCTGAAGAATGAAATTGCTCTAAAAAGAAACGCTCAGATGGAATACCAAGGGATTCTGTCATCGTACGTAAATCATTCATATAACTCTCTGGACCACAAGTCAGCACCGTATAATCAGCTATATTGGGTACAAGGTCAGATAACATTTGACTATTTAAACGTCCAGCTATAAAGCCATCATCCGCATCAACAGAAGCATTAATAAATAATTTTAACTGTGGAAATTGTTCTTTCAGCAATGTCCATTCTCGTTTAAAAATAACATCTTTAGGCGAATGGACACTATAGAATACAACCACATCTACACTCGGTTTATTTTTTAATAACCAGCGCGTCATAGACATGATTGGCGTAACGCCACATCCACCAGCCACAAGCAAATATCGATCACTTACAATACGGGTACAGGTAAATTTACCCATTGGATCGGATAGCCAAATTTGATCACCTTCTTTAATTTCGGATGTAATCCAATTAGAACCTACTCCATTTTTAATACGGCGAACGGTTAAAGTAACAAAACGGCTCATTCCTGGCGTAGATGATAGTGTATAAGCTCGCACAATATTTGGCGTATTACGAATACTTACTAAAGCGTACTGACCAGGCTCATAAGGGTAAAAATCTTGTGCTATTAATTCAATTGTATAGACATCATCAGTTTCCTGATGAATAGCATGTACCTGCATTTCGTTATAACACAACGGATTCTGATTATTTGACATAGAATTTTCTCTTTGAAGATAGAAAAAAGTGCGGTGGATTTTTAAAATGTTTATAAAACTAATACTACAAATTAAAAAATCGACCGCACTTTTCTATGAAATGTTATTTAGCTAAAGCTTCTGCCATATCTTGTTCAGGAGTGGTCAAACCGCGCAAACCGAATTTTTCATTTAATAATGCCATCACATTATCATTTAAAAATGCTGGAGCAGTCGGCCCTGTATAGATATTTTTTACACCTAACGCCAATAAGGTAAGCAAAATAACAATAGCTTTTTGCTCAAACCAAGAAAGCACTAGTGTTAATGGCAATTCATTAACGCCAATACCAAGTTTTTGTGAAAGATTTACAGCAAGCATTATCGCAGAATACGCATCATTACATTGCCCAACATCTAACAAGCGAGGTAACCCATCAATAGCACCAAAATCTAATTTATTAAAACGATATTTACCACAACCTAAAGTTAAAATCGCACAATCTTCCGGTACTTGACGAGCAAAATCAGTGTAATAGCTACGTTCACCTTTGCTACCATCACACCCGCCCACTAAGAAAACATGACGTAATTTTCCACCAGCAACAAGATTAATCACCGCATCTGAAGCATCTAATAAAGTTTGACGACCAAACCCAACGGTAATTTTGTGTTCTAATTCATCATAAGGGAATCCCGCCATTTCTTGTGCTTTCGCGATAACTTGACTGAAATCACGATCTTCAATGTGCGTTACACCAGGCCAGCCCACAATACTACGGGTATAAATACGATCTGCGTAATTACCAACATTAGGATCAATAATACAGTTAGAGGTCATAATTACAGGACCAGGGAATTTAGCAAATTCTTTCTGCTGATTTTGCCAACCACTTCCATAGTTACCAACTAAATGGTTGTATTTTTTCAATTCTGGGTAACCATGCGCAGGTAACATTTCACCATGAGTATAAATATTTATCCCTGTTCCTTCCGTTTGTTCTAAAAGTGCTTTTAAATCTTTTAAATCATGACCAGAAATTAAAATACATTTTCCTGCTACAGGCTTCACATTTACCGTTGCTGGAACAGGATGACCAAATGCTTCTGTTTCACCTGCATCTAATAAACTCATTACTTGAAAATTCATATTACCGATGCCAAGCGCCTTTTCTAACAATTCATTTAGATCGCTTGGATTTGTTCCTAGCCACGCCATAAACTCATGGAATTGACGATATACCTCATTATCAAATTTACCTAAAACATGGGCATGTTCCATATAAGCAGCCGCACCTTTTAAACCGTATAAACAAAGCATACGCACGCCATGTACTTCTTCCCCAATCAAAGTGCGGTCAGAATTTAGAGCAAAATTCGCTGCTTGTTTTGTTAAATCAGAAATCGTTGCACCTTCAAGCTGTAAATGAGCTAATGGATGGTTTATATCAATACTTGGATTTAGTGTACGGCAACGTTTCATTAAATTATCGCGATAAGCGATGGCTTGTTGCGCATATTCAACTATACGTTGAGAATCAAAGTTTACATTAGTCAAGGTAGAGAAAAATGCTTGTGCCGTAAAAGCATCAATTTCATTATCAATAATAGCTAAATCTCTCGCTTGAATAGCCCAAGCAGATAAGCTTTGCAGAGTTGCAATAAGAAGATCTTGTAAATCAGAAGTTTCCGCAGTTTTACCGCACATTCCTTGAGAGTAACTACAACCATTACCCATCGGAGTACGCATGGTTTGTTCACATTGTACACAGTACATAATTAAGTCCTTTTGTTAGAATAGAAAGTTTCGTTATAAACCCGATAAAATCACTCAGATTTATGAATAAAATGATAAAACCTTTTTTCTACTAGATACAAAAGGAAATTTTAATTAATTAGAACTTGTTTGATCTAGATTAAGCTAATACCAATCATAAATTGATTTTCTTGTTTAGAAAAACATAAATTCTAATAACACTAAAAACCTCGCAATAAAATTCAATATCTTTACATTACCAGATGAAATACGATAACAAATTTCATTTTATTTCTCTTATAATGCAACCGTTCGAACGACAAGCAGTATCTCGAATGATGTATGTTTATTCCCCAATGGATAGTCAAAACACAAGGAGATTATTATGGCTTTCAATATGAAAAATAGACATTTACTTAGTCTTGTTCATCACACAGAACGTGAAATTAAATATCTCTTAGATCTCTCCCGAGATTTGAAACGAGCCAAATATACAGGCACAGAACAACAAAAATTAAAAGGCAAAAATATAGCGCTCATCTTTGAAAAAACCTCCACTCGCACACGCTGTGCATTCGAAGTCGCCGCTCATGATCAAGGCGCACAAGTCACCTACATCGACCCGAACTCCTCTCAAATTGGCCACAAAGAAAGTATGAAAGATACCGCCCGCGTATTAGGCAGAATGTATGATGGCATTGAATATCGTGGCTTTAAACAAAGTATCGTTCAAGAACTTGCTGATTATGCTGGTGTGCCAGTATTCAATGGTTTAACCGATGAATTCCACCCAACACAAATGCTTGCCGACGTACTTACCATGATTGAACATTGCGACAAACCATTAAGCGAAATTAGATATGTATATATTGGGGATGCTCGCAATAACATGGGTAATTCACTTTTATTAATTGGTGCAAAATTAGGTATGGATGTTCGTATTTGTGGACCTAAAGCATTATTACCAGAAGCTAGTCTTGTGGAAATGTGCGAAAAATTTGCGAAAGAAAGTGGCGCTCGTATTACTGTAACTGAAGATATCGACAAAGCTGTGAAAGGTGTAGATTTTGTTCATACTGATGTGTGGGTTTCAATGGGTGAACCATTAGAAACTTGGGGCGAACGCATTAAATTATTACTTCCTTATCAAGTCACACCTGAATTAATGAAACGCACAGGTAATCCAAAAGTGAAATTTATGCACTGCTTACCTGCCTTCCATAACAGTGAAACCAAAGTTGGTCGTCAAATTGCTGAAAAATATCCTGAATTGGCTAATGGTATTGAAGTGACTGAAGATGTATTTGAATCTCCAATGAATATTGCATTTGAACAAGCTGAAAACCGTATGCACACAATTAAAGCAGTCATGGTGGCAAGTTTGGCATAAGGAGAGCGTATGAGAATAGTGATTGCATTAGGCGGTAATGCGTTATTACGACGCGGAGAGCCGCTGACAGCCGAAAATCAACGACAAAATGTTCGCATTGCTTGTGAGCAAATTGCTAAGGTTTGGCCAAATAATGAATTAGTAATTGCGCACGGTAATGGCCCACAAGTGGGTTTGCTCGCATTACAAGGTGCTGCCTATACTGATGTGCCAACCTATCCTTTAGATGTATTAGGTGCAGAATCAGTAGGAATGATTGGTTATATGATTCAACAAGAACTCGGTAATTTAGTTCCATTTGAAGTGCCATTTGCAACTTTATTATCTCAAGTAGAAGTTGATATCAACGACCCAGCTTTTAAAAATCCAACTAAACCAATTGGCCCTGTTTATACGAAAGAAGAAGCTGAACGTTTGGCAAAAGAAAAAAATTGGTCTATCGCACAAGATGGTGATAAATATCGTCGCGTTGTGCCAAGTCCATTACCAAAACGTATTTTTGAAATTCGTCCAGTCAAATGGTTACTTGAAAAAGGCAGTATCGTAATTTGCGCGGGTGGCGGTGGTATTCCGACCTATTATGATAAACACCATAATTTACAAGGTGTTGAAGCTGTTATCGACAAAGATTTATGTTCAGCTTTACTTGCAGAAAATCTTGACGCTGATTTATTTATCATCGCAACTGACGTTTCCGCAACTTTCGTAGATTGGGGTAAACCAACTCAAAAAGCAATTTCTGTCGCATCACCAGAAGCCATTTCAGAACTTGGTTTCGCTGCAGGTTCCATGGGGCCGAAAGTACAAGCCGCGATCAACTTTGCGAAACAAACAGGAAAAGATGCAGTAATAGGCTCTTTATCTGATATTGTGGATATTGTGAAAGGAAAAGCTGGTACTCGTATTACGAAAAAAGCTGAAGGTATATCCTATTATGCTTAAATAATAAAAGAACTTTGAGAAATCATTCTCAAAGTAAAAAGTGCGGTCGGTTTAACCGATGTTTTTACCAACCGCACTTTAAACGTTAAACATAAGGAGCTCGCTATGGATGCGTCCAAAAAGAAGAAAACGTTTAATTTCCCATCAGCGTTTACTATTTTATTTGCAATATTAATTCTCGCTGTTGGATTGACCTGGGTAATTCCATCCGGTTCATATTCAAAATTAACATATAACTCCACAGATAATGTTTTTGTCGTCAAAGCTTACGGCGTTGACGATAAAACTTATCCCGCCACAACAGACACTCTTGATAATCTCAATATCAAAATTAAACTCTCCAACTTCACCGAAGGCGTGATCAAAAAACCAATCGCAATTCCTGGTACCTATCAACGAGTAGAACAACACCACAAAGGCATTGAAGACATCACCAAAAGTATGGTGGAAGGAACTATCGAAGCCGTTGATGTCATGGTCTTTATTTTCGTGTTAGGTGGTATGATTGGTGTCATTAACCGTACTGGTTCTTTTAATGCTGGTTTGATGGCTCTGGCGAAGAAAACCAAAGGTAATGAGTTTTTTATTGTATTCAGCGTATCCGTCTTAATGGTGTTAGGCGGCACAACATGCGGTATTGAAGAAGAGGCCGTGGCATTCTATCCGATTCTGGTGCCTGTATTCCTGGCTCTAGGATATGATGCGATAGTCTGCGTAGGGGCTATATTCCTTGCTTCATCTATGGGGACCGCATTCTCTACAATTAACCCATTCTCCGTTGTTATCGCATCAAATGCAGCTGGTATTCAATTTACTGAAGGTATTGGTTTCCGTGCTCTAGGTTTAGCTTTAGGCGCAACTTGCGTAATCGCATATCTTTATTGGTACTGTAAAAAAATCAAAGCTGACCCAAGTTTTTCTTTCACTTACGACGATCGCGAAGAATTTCGCCAACGTTATATGAAGAACTTTGATCCAAATGCAACTATCGCATTCTCAGCTCGTCGCAAATTAATCTTAACGCTTTTCTGTATTGCATTCCCTATTATGATTTGGGGTGTAATGGTTGGCGGATGGTGGTTCCCTCAAATGGCTGCATCTTTCCTTGCCATTACTATCATCATTATGTTTATCAGTGGCTTGTCTGAAAAAGATATAGTGGAATCCTTCACTGAAGGTGCATCAGAATTAGTAGGCGTGTCCTTAATCATTGGTCTTGCTCGTGGCGTAAACTTAGTGCTCGAACAAGGTATGATTTCTGATACTATCCTTGATTATATGTCTAATGTGGTTAGCGGTATGCCGGGTAGCGTATTCATCTTAGGTCAATTAGTCGTATTTATTTTCCTAGGCTTAATCGTGCCGTCTTCTTCAGGCTTAGCCGTGCTTTCAATGCCAATAATGGCGCCACTTGCTGACTCAGTGGGTATTCCACGCGATATCGTGGTTTCCGCTTACAACTGGGGACAATATGCAATGCTATTCTTGGCACCAACAGGATTAGTATTAGTGACTCTCCAAATGTTGCATATTCCATTTGATAGATGGGTTAAATTCGTCATGCCAATGATTGGATGCTTATTATTAATCGGATCTATTTTACTGGTAGTACAAGTATCCTTATATAGCGTTTAATTAGCCAAATTGCCGCCTAGATCACAGTTTTTCTAGGCGGTTTCTTTTATAATAAGTTATCTTTTTTGTTAGCATAAAAAGGATTTACTATGCTTAAAAAATGTTTCGATAATATAGATACTCGTATTCTTAAAGCATTACAACGAAATGGTCGATTACAAAATAATGAACTTGCCAACGAAATAGGGCTTTCAAATTCAGCTTGCTTACGCCGAGTAAATCAACTGGAAGAAAGCGGCGTAATTGATAGTTATGTTGCCTTATTGAATCCCAAGAAAGTAAATTGTAATCTTATCGTTTATGCATTAGGTTCTTTCTTTGAAGAAGATCCAGAATTAAAAGAGCGGTTTATTTTTGAAGTAAAATTAATCCCACAGATCATCGAATGCCATTTTATGGCAGGAACTTTCGATTTTCTTCTGAAACTTTGTGTATCAGATTTAGAAGAATTTAACCACATTAAAACCACCTATCTTAATTCCAGGCTTGGCATTAAAACCTTAAAATCAGAAGTAACACTAAAAACGGTTAAATCAACAACTGAGTTGCCTTTATAAAAATCCAGCTTTTATGCTGGATTTTGTTTTTAGCTTCGACATAATAGCAATAACTTTTCATCCCTAAAAAGGATTATAAATATGAAAAACATGTTACTGCTCAGTAGCTCAAAATACAAGAATACAGGTTATCTTGAACACACTGTACCTTGGTTACAAAATTTCTTGGCTGATTATCGTGGTAAAACTATTGCTTTTGTGCCTTATGCTGGGGTACGTCGCACTTTTGATGAATATGAAAAAACTGTGCAAAATGCACTTTCTAATTTAGGGATGAATATTGTTTCCGTTCATCATGGTAAACAGCATCGAGATATCATTGAACAAGCAGATGTCATTGCTATTGGCGGCGGGAATACATTTTGTTTGTTAAAACAACTTTATGAGCACAATTTGATTGATATCATTCGTGAAAAAGTAAATAACGGTACGCCTTATTTTGGTTGGAGTGCTGGCGCCAATGTAGCGGGCGCATCTATTATGACAACTAATGATATGCCGATTACTTATCCTCCTTCATTTCAAGCATTACAACTTTTTCCTCATCAAATTAATCCACACTTTATTTCAGGTAAAATCCAAGGCCACAATGGCGAAAGCCGAGAAGAACGTTTGGCAGAATTTTTACTCGTTAATCCAACTGCATTTGTATATGCATTACCTGAAGGTTCTGCGCTTCATATACAAAATGAAATGGCAACTGTGTTGGGCGAAAATCCTATTTTGTGCTTCAGTGAAAATATGGAATGTGGCACATTTGATATCAATACAACTTTTTCTTATTAACTTAAAGGGAACATATAATGGAATTATTTAAATCCATCGTTGCAGTGATTGGCATTATTGCCACAATTTATTTTCTGATTAAAAAAGCCGAAACCCGAACCGTTTTGATTGGTGTCGGTTTAATAATGTCCATTCTAACGCTTAATCCAATGGGCGCATTAGATGCTTTTGCCAAAAGCATGACATCTGGCGGATTAATTATGGCCATCTGTTCTAGTATGGGTTTTGCTTATGTAATGAAATACACTCAATGTGATACTCATCTAGTGCATTTACTTACTAAACCATTAAGCGGATTAAAATTCTTCTTAATTCCGATTGCAACAGTCATCACCTTTTTCATCAATATTGCTATTCCTTCTGCTGCTGGTTGTGCAGCTGCAGTTGGCGCAACATTAATTCCCGTTTTAAAAAGTGCGGGTGTTCGACCAGCTACTGCTGGTGCAGCTATTTTAGCTGGGACTTTTGGATCAATGATGAGCCCAGGTTCTTCTCACTCAGCAATGATTAGTGAAATGTCAGGCTTAACTATCGCTCAAGTAAACCTTTCACATGCGCCATATAACATGATTGCAGGAGCAATAGGTGCTGTTGTTTTAACAATTCTTGCGCTTGTTTTTAAAGATTATGGTGAACAACATCGCCAAGCTTATCTTGCAGAACAAAAAGAAAGTGAAATTAAAGTTGTTGAAGGCGTCAATGTACTTTATGCCCTTGCACCATTAATACCATTAGTTATTTTAGTGATTGGTGGAACGTCATTACAACAAGTACCAGGTCTTGAATGGACTAAAATGGGCGTTCCTCAAGCGATGTTGATTGGTGCAATTTATGGCATTATCGTAACTCGTATTTCCCCAGTAAAAATCACTGAAGAATTTTTCAATGGCATGGGAAATTCTTATGCAAACGTACTTGGTATCATTATTGCCGCCAGTGTATTTGTAGCAGGATTAAAATCTACGGGCGCAGTTGATGCTGCAATTTCTTTCTTAAAAGAATCCAACGAATTTGTACGTTGGGGTGCAACAATTGGACCATTCTTAATGGGCTTAATTACAGGCTCTGGCGATGCAGCAGCGATTGCCTTTAACACAGCCGTCACGCCACATGCTGTAGAACTCGGCTACACTCACGTAAATCTTGGTATGGCAGCAGCGATTGCTGGTGCAATAGGCCGTACAGCTTCACCAATTGCAGGCGTAACTATTGTTTGTGCAGGCCTTGCGATGGTAAGCCCTGTAGAAATGGTAAAACGTACCGCGCCAGGCATGATACTTGCCGTTTTATTCTTAGCATTATTTATGTTGTAAAAATAGTAAAAAAATTGACCGCACTTTATTTAAGTGCGGTCTGTTTTTATAGACTTTTAAAGGAAGAAAAAAATGAACTTAGATTTAAATCAACTTGTTAAATGGCGTCGTGAATTTCATCGTTTTCCAGAAATTGGTTGGAGTGAATTTTGGACAACTTCTCGCATTGCGGATTACTTGGAAGACTTAGGTTGTTTTGAAATTTTTCTTGGCAAACAAATTATAAATCCAGACTTTGTTCGTGGACGAAAACAAGCTGTAGTAGATAAAGGTTTAGCTAATGCAAAAGCCTATGGAGCCAATGAAAAATGGCTCGAAAAAATGGAAGGGTATACTGGTTGTGTGGCATTATTTGATTCAGGTAAACCAGGAAAAACCATCGCATTACGTTTTGATATCGACTGTGTGAATGTAACGGAAACTCGCTCACCCGAGCATATTCCAAATAAAGAAGGTTTTGCTTCAATTAACGATGGTTTTATGCATGCTTGTGGACATGATTCACACATTACAATAGGTTTAGGCGTTGCATTATGGATCGCTCAGAACAAAGATAAACTCACGGGAAAAGTAAAAATTGTATTCCAACCAGCAGAAGAAGGTGTTCGAGGTGCAGCAGCCATTGCACAAAGTGGCATAATTGATGATGCAGATTATTTTGCTTCTTCACACATTAGTTTTTGCGCGAATACAGGCACAGTTATTGCTAATCCAAGAAATTTTCTTTCCACCACAAAAATTGATATTCGTTATAAAGGTAAACCTGCACACGCAGGTGCTGCGCCCCATTTAGGTCGTAATGCTTTATTAGCTGCAGCGCATACAGTCACTCAACTTCATGGTATTGCACGCCATGGTGAAGGCATGACAAGAATTAATGTGGGTGTGCTAAAAGCGGGTGAAGGACGAAATGTCATCCCATCTTCTGCTGAATTGCAATTAGAAGTGCGGGGAGAAAATAAAGTAATTAATGAATACATGACCGAACAAGTCATGCAAATAGCCAAAGGTATCTCCATAAGTTTTGATGTCGCATATGAAACTGAAATTGTAGGTGAAGCAGTGGATATGAATAATGATGTTGAACTTATAAAACTTATCGAAGAAATATCTCTTGAACAACCACAAATAAATAACGTAAATTCAGATTATGCTTTCAATGCAAGTGAAGATGCGACTATTTTAGGTAGACGTGTACAAGAACACGGGGGTAAAGCCATTTACTTTATTCTTGGTGCAGATCGTACAGCAGGTCATCATGAAGCTGAATTTGATTTCGATGAAAATCAATTGCTTACTGGAGTTAATATTTATACTTCTTTAGTACAAAGATTATTAGCTTAATTAAATAAAAATATTTTTACTCCTTTCTTTTAAGAATCCGCTATTTTTCTTAGAATAAAGGCAATATCTACCCACCTTATAAGGAAAACTCAATGATTAATAGACGTCATTTTATTCAAATCGGTGCAAGCAGTATTCTTGCATTAAGTGCAAGCCGTTTTGCGACAGCAAAAGATAAACATGATGTAGATTTACGTATTGTTGCTACTACTGACGTTCATAGTTTCTTAACAGACTTTGATTATTACAAAGACGCACCAACCGAGAAATTCGGTTTTACTCGTGCAGCAAGCCTTATTCGTCAAGCACGTGCTGAAGTAAAAAATAGCGTATTGGTTGATAACGGGGATTTAATTCAAGGTAACCCTATTGCTGATTATCAAGCTGTACAAGGCTATAAAGAGGGCAAATCTAACCCTGCGGTTGATTGCTTAAATGCTATGCACTATGAAGTAGGAACTTTAGGTAACCACGAGTTTAACTATGGTTTAGATTATTTAGCTGACTGTATCAAACAAGCTAAATTCCCAATTGTGAATGCGAACGTAGTAAAAGCGGGGACAGAAGAGCCTTATTTCACACCTTATGTCATTCAAGAAAAATCTGTGGTGGATAATAATGGCAAAACACATAAATTAAAAATCGGTTATATCGGTTTTGTGCCACCGCAAATTATGGTTTGGGATAAAGCGAACCTTCAAGGCAAAGTCGAAACCCGTGATATTGTAAAAACAGCACAAAAATATGTCCCTGAAATGAAGAAAAAAGGGGCTGATATTGTCGTTGCATTAGCTCACACAGGCCCATCAGATGAACCTTATCAAGAAGGTGCTGAAAACTCAGCATTCTATCTAGCTGATGTACCACATATTGATGCCGTCATTTTTGGTCACTCACACCGTTTATTCCCAAATAAAGAATTTGCGAAATCACCAAATGCAGACATCGTAAATGGTACAGTAAAAGGTGTACCAGAAAGTATGGCTGGTTACTGGGCAAATAATATCAGCGTGGTAGATTTAGGCTTAACAGAACACAAAGGTAAATGGATTGTTACTTCAGGTAAAGCGGTTCTTCGTCCAATCTATGATGCAGAAAATAAAAAAGCGCTTGCAGAAAATGACCCAGAAATTACCGCACTTTTAAAACCAGTTCACGAAGCGACACGTAAATTTGTTTCTCAGCCTATTGGTAAAGCAACAGATAATATGTACAGCTATCTTGCATTAGTACAAGATGATCCAACCATCCAAATCGTGAACCAAGCACAAAAAGCCTATGTAGAAAAAGTTGCACCAAGTGTTGCAGCAATGGCTGGCTTACCTATTTTAAGTGCAGGTGCACCATTTAAAGCGGGTGGTCGTAAAAATGACCCAACAGGTTATACCGAAGTAAATAAAGGTAAATTAACTTTCCGTAATGCGGCAGACTTATATCTCTATCCAAATACATTAGTGGTTGTTAAAGCTACAGGCGAGCAATTAAAAGAATGGTTAGAATGTAGTGCAGGTATGTTTAAACAAATTGACCCTACAAGTGATAAACCACAATCATTAATCGACTGGGAAGGTTTCCGCACTTATAACTTTGATGTGATTGATGGTGTTAATTATGAATACGATCTAACCAAACCTGCTCGTTACGATGGCGAATGTAAATTAATTAACCCAGAATCGCATCGTGTAGTAAATTTAACCTATCAAGGAAAACCAGTTGATCCAAAAGCAGAATTCTTGATTGCAACGAATAACTATCGTGCTTACGGTAATAAATTCCCAGGCACTGGCGATCAACATATTGTTTACGCATCGCCAGATGAAAACCGTCAAATTTTAGCTGATTACATTAAAGTAACCAGTGAAAAAGAAGGTTCTGTAAACCCTAGCGCGGATAAAAACTGGCGTTTTGTGCCTATCACAGGTAACGATAAATTAGATGTCCGTTTTGAAACTTCACCAAGCGAACAAGCAGCCCAATTCATCAAAGAAAAAGCACAGTATCCAATGAAACAAGTGGGTACTGATGAAATCGGTTTTGCAGTGTATCAAATTGATTTGTCAAAATAATAATTAGAAAAATAAAATGCTGTCTAAAAATTAAAATTTAGGCGGCATTTTTTCTTCCTAAAGAGCGGTCAAATTTCTGAGTATTTTTAATCTACCTTCTTTCTTTTACAAATTGCATTCGCTTTTCAATCCTTCTATTGCTTTACATTCCTCTTCATTATGTTCACTTTCGGTAACAATAGATTGTAAAAAAGCTTTAATTTCTAATAATTGAAATATTTTATTTTCTACTTGAATAAGTTGATTAAGTACTAATTGATCTGCTTGATAATGATCTTTCGTACTAAACCTAATACGATTGAGTTCCCGAATATTCTCTAAAGAGAAGCCCAACATTCGACATTTTTTAATAAAGTTTAATTGCTCTATACTCTCTTCATCATAAAATCGATAACCATTAGCCAATCGCTTAGGTGGAGGTAATACTCCTTGTTTCTCATAGTAGCGAATAGTTTCAATATTAGTATGTGTAGATTTACTTAATTCATTAATTTTCATTATTTCCTCAAGCAATTTTTTACTTTAATGAGAATGATCATTCGGCAATGAATTGTCATCGCTACTATATAAGGATTTAATAGCTTGAAAAACTGTAGAAATACCGCTGTGTAATACAAAAATACTTAAGATACCACTAGCAACTACATCAACCCACTGCCAATTTAACCACCAAGCACTTATTCCTGCAATAATAGCAACAACCGAACCAAATAAATCTACTAAAACATGCAAATATGCTGCACGAATATTCAAATTATGGCGATTACTTTTTAGCATTATAAAAGCTACCAACAAATTAATCCCAAACCCTAGTAAAGCTACACCTAACATTGGCAAAGCGTCTATTTCTATCGGAGCCTGCCAACGTGTTACAGCCTCAATAAAAATCCAAATAGCGACCCAAACTAATGAAATTCCATTGATTAAAGCTAACCATTTTTGCCATTTTAGACTTAAAAATAACCCAATCCATACTAAAAAAATAGATAAACTATCATTTGCCATATGCCCAGCATCAGCCATCAAGGTAAGGCTGTTAAACCAATATCCCCCTAGAAATTCAACAACCATATAAAAAGTAATAATTGCAAAACTGATGCCTAATACCATTTTATTTTTAGAAATTTGACTATGAGGGCAAGATGCATACTGCTGATATTCTTTAGGAGTATAATTTTTTACTAGAGAAACTTCTTTCATTTTATTTCCTTAACTATTTGATTTGAAAGAAGCATAAAACCTGTAGTAACTACAAAGTCAAATCATAAAACTTACATTTAATAAAATTAATTATTTAAAAAAAGCTAAATTATAGAGATTTCAATAAAAATTCATTTTTATCTGTGGATAACTCATAAATAATCTGTCATAAAACTGTTTTTACTCACTTGATAACTTTGAGAAAAAATAAAGTTGTTAATAACTTTCCATTTTACACACAAGATTTTTAAAGAAAATGATCGCATTTTCACAAGATCTTTAGATTCTATAACACCTGTTTCCATAAGGATCGAGTAAGGTTACTCACAACCTCAAAGGATCTTAATAGTAACAATAATAAGATCTTTATATATAAAAAGAGATCTTATTTACTAATAAAAACGTGATCTTTCAAAGGATCAATAGATCTATTCTTTTTTTGTCAGGTGTTTTAAATTTCTGTAAAATAATGCCAATTTTTTGATCCGAATAATATAGAGATAGATATGTTTTACACTGAAACTTATGATGTGATTGTGATCGGTGGTGGTCATGCGGGTACAGAAGCCGCGCTTACACCAGCTCGAATGGGATTAAAAACCCTTTTATTAACGCATAATGTAGATACTTTAGGGCAAATGTCTTGTAACCCTGCAATTGGTGGGATTGGTAAAGGTCATTTAGTAAAAGAAGTAGATGCAATGGGCGGTTTAATGGCTCATGCTGCAGATAAAGCAGGGATCCAATTTCGTACTTTAAATAGCAGTAAAGGCCCAGCAGTACGTGCTACTCGAGCTCAAGCTGACAGAGTTCTATATCGTCAAGCTGTTCGTACAGCATTAGAAAATCAACCTAATTTAGATATTTTCCAACAAGAAGCCACTGATATTCTAATTGAGCAAGATCGAGTTACAGGCGTTAGCACAAAAATGGGATTAACTTTTCGTGCTAAATCAGTGATATTAACTGCAGGTACTTTCTTAGCTGGTAAAATTCATATTGGTTTGGAAAATTATGAAGGTGGTCGAGCAGGGGATCCTGCTTCTGTAAATCTTTCACATCGATTAAGAGATCTTGGATTACGTGTAGATCGCCTTAAAACAGGTACACCACCACGTATTGATGCACGTACGATCAATTTTGATGTTTTAGCTAAACAGCATGGTGATGCTGTTTTACCCGTGTTTTCTTTTATGGGATCAGTAGATGATCACCCACAACAAATTCCTTGTTATATAACCCATACTAATGAACAAACTCATGAAGTGATCCGTAATAATTTGGATCGCAGTCCAATGTATACTGGTGTGATTGAAGGGATCGGGCCACGTTATTGTCCATCCATTGAAGATAAAGTGATGCGTTTTGCGGATCGTAATTCACATCAAATCTATTTGGAACCTGAAGGCTTAACCAGTAACGAAGTGTATCCAAACGGGATTTCTACCAGTTTGCCGTTTGACGTGCAAATGGGCATTGTGAATTCCATGAAAGGTTTAGAAAAAGCTCGCATCATCAAACCAGGTTATGCCATTGAATATGATTATTTTGATCCACGTGACTTAAAACCAACGTTAGAAACTAAATCGATTTCAGGTTTATTCTTTGCAGGTCAAATTAACGGTACAACTGGTTATGAAGAAGCGGCAGCACAAGGCTTATTGGCGGGGATTAATGCTGGTCTTTATGTACAAGAGAAAGAGGCATGGTATCCACGTCGTGATCAATCTTATACTGGCGTACTGGTTGATGACCTTTGTACGCTTGGTACCAAAGAACCGTATCGCGTATTCACTTCTCGTGCCGAATACCGTTTGTTATTACGTGAAGATAATGCAGATATTCGTTTAACACCTATTGCCCATGAATTAGGTTTAATTGATGAGGCTCGTTGGGCACGCTTTAATCAAAAAATGGAAAATATTGAACAGGAACGCCAACGCTTACGCAGCATTTGGTTGCATCCGCGCTCTGAATATTTAGGAGAAGCGAATAAAGTGCTTGGTAGCCCACTTATGCGTGAAGCCAGCGGTGAAGATTTATTGCGCCGTCCAGAAATGACTTATGATATTTTGACTTCTTTAACGCCATACAAACCATCAATGGAAGATAGAGAAGCTGTAGAACAAGTGGAAATTGCCATTAAGTATCAAGGCTATATTGAGCATCAACAAGAAGAAATTGAAAAACAAAAACGCCACGAAAATACGGCAATTCCAGCTAACTTTGATTACAGCAAGGTTTCTGGTTTATCTAATGAAGTACGTGCGAAGTTGGAACAGCATCATCCAGTTTCCATTGGCCAAGCCAGCCGAATTTCAGGTGTTACCCCTGCGGCAATTTCAATTATTCTGGTGAATTTGAAAAAACAAGGTATGCTGAAGCGTGGGGAATAAAGTTTTTTTAATTTAAATGTAAAAGAGCGGTGAATTTGATCTGCACCCCAAAAGTTGGACTCAACAACCAACAATTGAGGTGCAGATTTTTTATGGGTAAACGCTATACAACAGAATTTAAATTACAGGCTCTCCAACCTATCTTGAATGGAGAAATGAGTATCAGAGAAGCCGCGCTTTTTTACAATATTCCTTCCAACACCTTAGTCGGGACATGGTTGAAAAGGTTTGAAAAAACAGGCATAAAAGGACTTATTTCCCGCAAACCATCAGGACGACCGCCAATGAAACCCAAGTATGCAAAAATGCCACCGCCACCCAAAACTGAAGAAGACCGTTTACGTTTGAGAATTTTACAGCTTGAAGAGGAGGTAGCCTACCTAAAGGAGTTGAGAAGGCTTAGACTTCAGGACGAAGCCGAGCAACGGAAATTATTCAAAGGTTAAGAACACTCTATCCGTTAAAATGGCTTTTAGGCTTTGCACAGTTAGCGCGTAGTACGTTTTTTGCTAAACTTCAGATTAAACTGGATAAGGATGAGCAGCTGAAAAAGACTATTAAACGCATCAAAGCTAATCATCCTGATTATGGCTATTGACGCGTTCATGCCTGTTTGCCAGGCGTAAATCATAAAAAAGTCCAACGTTTAATGCAGGCCTTGGATTTCAAGTGCGGTCAAGAAAAAGTAAGAAATTTACGACCTATTGAGGCACGATAGGGGTGATTGCACTGAATCATCTTGAACGCGATTTTAGCGCAACGGCCCCGAAACAAAAATGGGTGACTGATATCACCGAGTTTAAGGCTAAAGATGGAGGAAAAGTCTATTTATCTCCAATTTTAGACTTATTTAACAATGAGATAGTCTCCTATAATCTCAGCTATTCCCCAAACTGGGCACAAGTAGAGAACATGTTAATGCAAGCAGCAAAGGATTAAATAAAGCTTGTGGTGTCATTTTACATTCAGACCAAGGCTGGCAGTATAAAATGATGGCTTATAGTCGGATCTTGGCTGAACATGGCATCATTCAAAGTATGTCGAGAAAAGGGAATGGCTTGGGCAATGCCGCGATGGAAAGTTTCTTTGGGATATTAAAAACGGAATGTTTTTATGGTCGGGAATTTAACAGTAGAGAGGAGATAGTTGATGCCGTCAGGGATTATTTGGATTACTATAACCACCGACGGATTCAACTAAAACTAAAAGGACTGAGTCCGATACAATATCGAAAATAATCCTTTAAATAACAGTCTAACTTTTTAGGGTCAGATCACAATAGCCAAAATTGGAACTTATTTAAGATATTTGCTGATATAGTATCAGGTTGGGGATAAGTAGCGACTACATCGATTCTAAAGATGGAAAAATGTCATCATTTAGACATCGAGAAGCTAAAAAACGAATAATAACTGGGTTTGGAATGGTATTAAAAAATTACTCTAAAATTTAGGAAATAATAATAAATAAAACAGTTGTGCTAATGTTACTGGCTATTTCAAGTTCTATCTATGATAATTACAATAATTATTATAAACAGTAATACTTTATAATCAACATCAATACGGAAATACAAATAAAAGTTCCATCTGTACAAAATCATTTATTCAGTTATAGTGTAGATAAGAAGACCGGTGCATTAGCAATGGATGCTATACGTAAAGGTGTAGAGTGGGATGGTACATTACAGCCGATACAGTAAGCGGAAATGATGTAAAAAAGCTGAATAGTTATATTCAGCTTTTTATTATGCATATTCTATTGTATTAAAATGTTTAATGTACTAAGTGTGTTGTAATACAATTTGTTGTTGTACCTGAATTGGTTGGAGTGTTTGATATTTTTGTCTTATTAAGTTATACAGATTAGGCATTTCCTCTGCGGATAATGTAACAACTAAAACGTAAGGTAAATCTTCCAGTTCGTTTATATGAACAGGCATACCACAATCTCTTCCATAATAAATTATATCAAAACATGGGGTTGTTAGTTGGTTAGCTTTAAACTTGTGTTCACTTCTTATTGTGTTTTCCCACTTATGGGCATCGCGTTGTTCACTTTCATCCATATAAATACGTTTCTGATTAAAAAATGGGAATGTAAGTCCCGGGGCATCATCAGTACTTTTTCGCATAGTGACCTCAAGTCCGCTTCTTGTATAATTGAGGGAATGTTCGGGATCTACCGAAGTTGAGAAACAGAGCGTTGCCCTTAAATTTACATTTCCCCGCATAGGTATGTTTGGAATTGGAATTAAGGCTCGCATATATTGTGATGGTTTGAGAATTCCTTGATAAATAACTTTTACTTCATCATCACTACAATAGATAATATCATTAATATCATTAGGGAAACGTCCCCATCCAATTTCATGACGCGGAAAATCCTTAGGTTCTGCATGATGTACGAGGAGAGCTTTAGCTGTTAATGGCGTGATGTTATATTGTAGGGATGTGCTTAAAGCTATTGCCTGCCGTAATACTAATGGGGCAGCAAAACTTGTACCGGCAGTGCTTACAATTCCGTTATTCATCGGACTATATGTTTGAAATGGTTCTTCGGCGTGCCCTCCAAAAGCAACACCATCCGGTTTTATATATCCAGGGCTTCTACCAGGGCCAATGCAGCTATATAAACATCTTTCCCAGTCATCAGATAGAGAAGTTGCCGCACCAACGGATAATCCATTGACTAAATCTGAAGGTGGTTGAATTCGATTCAGTGATTCAGGTAAATGTCCATCATTGCCAACGGCGATAGTACAAAGTGTTCCGCTTTTAGCAAAAATTTCTTCAAGAGTAGAAGTCCATACGTGAACATCGTCGTCGTCAATTGGTAGTCTTGGACCTAAACTTAGGTTTATATAATCATATTTTGTTTGCTCTAATATCGTTTTTATACGGATAAGAACATCAAATAAATCTGTATCAGTATTATTAATATCCGAGTCTAAAACTCTATAATGATCTATATTACAATAAGGCACACTAAGCTTTTTAGTATTACTATTCACAACACCAAAAAGAATAGTGGATGTGACATCTTGCCCATGAGAAAGTAATTGGGCACTAGTATTACCATTACCCCAAATATATTCTTTAACCCAAGGATCAAAATTATTAATTCCTAGTCCTCCATCGAATATTGCAACTTTTAAATCAGGATTTATAGCTCTCTCCGAAGGAGGGCTAAAAGTGGTTTCATTGGTAGATGAACGTAATATCACAGGATCATTAACCCGTAATTCGGGTAATTGTCTTAAGGTCCGTAGAAAAGAAAATTCCGCGAGTTTCAATGCCATATCTTTACTGGCTTTAGCTGGTATGAATGTTAATCCTTTTACGTTTATACTTCTTTTTTTATCTATGAAAACACCATTTTGTTTTGCGAATGTTTCAAAAGCATCAACAATTCCTGAAGGGGTATTGGGTGTATGTAAAGCTATTTCAACAGCTACAACCTCATCATTATTAAAACTTTTTACTTTATCTGAAATAGTTAATATAGATATACTTTCTAACGTAATAAAATCATCTTTTAGGCTTTGATTTAGTTTGTCTTCATTTAATGTATCAAGAAAGTTCTGAAAATTCTCTTTTTTACCAGATACATAAATACAGGCGGTTGTATATTCTTCTCTCCACCCTTTCTTTTTGATATTTTTTCTAGGCTTAATACTAACGGCCTTGCTGCCTATATTTTGAAGAGAAAATTTATTTAATAACTTAACTGGAAAATAACTTTTAGCTAAAAAAGCCGGATGAAGAACGAATTTTACTACTGCTTTCCCCTCTGGCATTGCAAGCGGTAGTGTATTGTTAATTTCAGAAATGACCTCATTTAGCTGCGCTACAATAACAGGTTTGTTTTCTTCATATGTATACGGCTTATTTTTCGGTCCTCCGCCTGTATTTAATATCACTGGGCTAGTAAGGGTTTCTCCATAACCAAGAAGCATATTTTTATTATTCATTTTTATAATCCTTGTTCTTTCACAAATTTTTGTATTTGAGATCTTGAAATCCCTAAGTCTTGTGCAATTTTTCGTTGAGAAATATTTGTTGATAACATCGTTTCAATAACATTTTCCAGTAAGACATTATCACCTAATAATTCATTAATTAATGTTGCACTGAAAGGTTTTTTTTCTATGATAGAATTTTTTTTAGCTTGATTGATGGATCTTTCTATTATGGCATAAGAAATATCATGTAATTTAGTTGATATATAATCTGCCAGATTATTACTAATATCTTTAGATATCAGATATTTTTTAATTAGTTCTTGATTCGGAAGCTCAAAATCAATAATACTGTCAAACCGTCGCCAAACAGCAGGATCTAGAAGCTCTGAATGATTAGTTGCTGCTATCAGGACAGATTGCTTAGGCCATTCGTCAATAGCTTGGAGAATAACGGTTACTAATCTTTTTAATTCACCGACATCAGTTGTATCGTCTCTCTTTTTAGCTATTGAATCAAACTCATCAAGTAATAATACACATGGAAAAGATGAAGCATAATTGAGTACGGCTTTAATATTATTGCCGGTTTTACCCAGATAACTGCTCATTACACTGGCGAGATCTAAAGTTAGGAGGGGTATGTCAAGTTTATGAGCAATCCATTTGGCAGATAATGTCTTACCTACTCCTGGCGGACCACTTATAAGCAAGGATGTAGATGGATGTAGCCCGCCTTTATGTAAGGATTCTTTCATTTCCCACTCAGCTATAAAGCGATTTAACTGAGTATTTACTTTTTCTGACCATATAGGAACTGTATCCATAATTACCGGATATACTTCAATTAGTAATTTTTGTCTGGTATCGGCGTCAACAGGGGAAAATTGAGGTGTTAATGATTGCCCTCTTGTGACAGCATTAGTGTTTGAAGTAGAAATTAAAGATTCCAATTCCTTTGCTAAGTCAGGTAGTTCTTTCTTTAGCTTTTTGGCTATTACTTTCAACCGCATCAAAAGGCTATCTTTTTTCCCGGTAAGAGCATCATTTACTACATCAATAAACATTTTATTTATTACATTGGCCATAAATTTACAAAAATCCTTATAAATAGATAAAATTTTTGAAATTATAACCCAAAAAAAACAAAGTTAAAGCCATTTTTATTTATTTTTAGTTTGTTTTTAACCATTTTTTATTAAAACTGAGCCAATCTTGTTTTTTTACTAAGATTATACCAAAAATCGTTGATAGATTGTTTTTGTTAAAATTAGTGGTAGCCCTTGATTGTAATAATGTAGCAAACAAAATTATAATACATAACGTAATCTCTCACATTAGCCACTGTGTAACTTAACATCAACTAACCATCCTTTTGTATAATAAATCTCTATTTATGTGCTGATAATAGGCTGGCGTTTATTGTTAGTTTTATCTATGCCTAGATTTAAGAAATAGTTTTGCGATGTAAATTGCAAAAATGATATTTTCCAAACCTAAAATACTAAACAACACACTTATAAATCTCCTCTGGTAATAAATAATTCCTATTTTCGTAACAATCAATAATAAGTAACTTTATCAATCTTGATGATGTTCTCCTGCGTTGGCATTTTTATTGTAGCGCCGTATAAGCTGTATAACACAACAGAAACTAGCTCCATTAGCTCTCTTTGGGGTAAATAGGCTTGCTTATAGAGTTCTACTAAGCGCTGAGAACAATGTTTTTTAAGCTGTTTAGTCTTAATTTGCTGAATCCGCTTATAATTGATTTCAAGCTCTCGATGGTATTCCGCAAGTGATTGATAAAGCTTGTTATTGCCGCCGTTTGCCCTGATTTTTCCACTAAATATTGATTTAGCTGATCTTGTGTTGGGTAATCCGTAATATTGTTAACACTGATTAAATCTATCGCAGGTTGCAAAGCTAATCGCACTGATTTAATTGAAGTTTTACCTTCATCACACCGACGTTGCAATTTCTGATAGTAACTTTCGATACGAGGCTCGGGCTCTTTGAGTTTATTAAAAAGAGCTTGTATGCGTTCTAATTCAGCTAAATTATCTTTTAACACTTCATCAACAATAATCTGATTGGTATCAAGCAACCAGCGTAATACAGTTAAATTGGCACGCAATCCATTTGGTTTAAAGTGCGTAACTAGCTCCGCATTTTTGCCAAATTTCATCACAATTAATGAAGAACCGCATAAAAATTGATCCTTTATCCAAGGCGACACTAATACCACATTTTCGCATATACCAGAAAATGAACTTCTTGTAGGTGGTTTTAACTGCTTTATTACACAAGATATGTCCATTTAGGCGAATCATATTGAACAATAAACTTCGTCTTGAACAATCATGGCAAACATTACCGTAACCAGATGGCATTTCACCGTTGAATTTCAGGCAAATTGAAAGTAACTGTTCGTCACATTTCTTGCACAACAGTATCTCTTGGTTATGAACCTTACGATAACTACAGCAATTCTTACAAGTTGCAAAAGTATATCGACGATAGCACTGCAAACAGACCAATTCATTCGTCATGGGCGAACGGTATCTATCGTGTGTCATTTTACCGCATTCTGAGCATTCTATTTTCTCTCGAAAATAATGAGTGCAAGAACTACACACCGCACCGACTTATTATACTGATTTCAAATGTACCAGCTTATTTACCATAGCGTACACAATCCTTTAATTTTTCGCATTCAAGACAAAGTTTACCATCAAGGTGAATACGTTTGAGTTGTTCGCATCGCTTACAAGATGTTTTTTTAAACCACTGGACGTAGCAATTTTCACAATAATATTCTTCTTGGAACTTGCGTGTAACTTGAGCTTTGCCACAAATAGAGCAACTATTTCTCTTTTGAGAGCAAATTTTAGTGATTTTCATGCTGCGATTTTTAACTGCCGTTTTAAGCGTTCCCATTGACGGTTTAGACTTAAAACAGAATCAGTCTTAGATTTATTAGTTACTGTCTTACGGCTTACAGTTTTGCCTTCTGGTGTGTATTTAAAGAGTGTATCAAGTTTCGTAGGATACTTTTCAAAGTCAAACACCTTTTGTGTTATACCACTTTGTTGAATAGCTTGAATAAAATCCTTACTTGGTAATTTTTGAATTTTAATCGCGTTTACCAATAGATTCTTGCGCTCTTCAACAGGAAGCTGTTCAAATGCAAGAGCTGTTTTGGTTTGGTATATTTCTACTTGAGAAATACCGCATTATTCCACAAACCTTGTGAAAGCATGAGTGGATTTGGAAACCGCAGCACGTCAAATAAAATTGATGAAGTAATGCAATGTAGCAAAGTACACTTGCACATCCACACGTTTTCTGAAACATTCACCTGAATTAGTCGTAAACGCATTATTAATCGTTTCCATCGTTACGATTTCTACTTCATTAAGAGGTGTCATCACAACCTATAATTTCTCACCGCATTGATGGTAATAATTCAATTGTTGTTTCTCTGTAGAAAGTAAATGCGGTTGATACAGTTCACTACAACAAGGACGTTTGGACTCAAGTAGAACCTGATGTTCTAAACAACCAAAGTGCTACGCAAAACGCCATTCATTACGCAAATAAGGAGTTTCCTCTAAGCAACAAGGACAATAAGATTGACCGACACGAAAAGTGCTATTATACGAACCTCTTGAAATCACCTACTTCGCTTGACCTTTAATCAGGGTGCTTTCGCCATTAATCAGTTTCAATACGAAATACATCGAATGGTTAGCTAAGTTTACCTGCTGATTAAGTGATAATGCTTTAATATCTTCATGAATCTGCGGTACTATCGGTTCAACCCTCTATCTAAATCACACATCCATAGTCGCCATTTATCCCAATAAAATCCAGTAAATATAATCGACTCCGTACCGTAATCTAAAGCAGCACGAATAAGCCACGAACTGATGCTTTCATTCGGATAAAGTGGAGTTCAGATACCCCCTGATTTTACTCGATAATTTTACGTAAGCCCTGCGTTGGTTGTACCCATGAATTATGCTCAATAATGTCTGATGTAATTTACTCAGTCCCACTTGTAATCGCTTCAACAGTACATACGTTTAATAAACAATATACATTGCCTAAGTTGCCACCTGAGATTGTATTAATCTTTGTTGCTAACTCTGGTGATTGTAGATTAGAACATTTCTTTAATGGCAAAATACCTTGAAATTGGAAGAGTAGTTTTTGAAAATCCTTATTCAATTTCCATATTGGCAACTCCGCTACATCAAAACGACTGGTATGCTGTGGATAGGTGTGTAAAACACGGATTGCATCTTTTGTACCTACGCTTACAATCGGAATTTGCAATTCATTGCACAACATTTTAATAGCATTCATTATTTGGCGTTGCAAACGCGGTGTTCCCATAAGCAACGAATGAAATTCGTTAATAATCAGCATTTTTACCTTGTATTCACGGAATAAGTGAATAGTCTGATAACGCAATTTAGCGACACTGTCCGTTGTGTCGATACGGAATATAAAAACGTTCCAATAACGAGATATAAAGCTCTTTTTTATTTGCACTCGGCGGTGCTTCTGCCAAAATAATGGGGTGCACGCCGTCTGATTGACTGTCCACAAAAGGTATGCCGTACAAATCATAAAAGTGTCGAATAAGCGTCGTTTTACTATTGTTAGAATCACCGACTGCCAACAAATTGAACATACTCATATTGCTTTTCCATTACTCAATCTCCCCAAATGTGAAATCATTGTCTAAAAGCAAGTTAGAAGCAGGTGTTTTGACTGTTTCTGTTGGTTTGCTTTCGGGTAAACTTGTTGGGATTACCACCTTGCTTTTCGCATGGACTTTCTGCCGTTGAGCCTGTCTGCAAGCTTTCTTAGTCCTATGTGCAGATTGTTCAACCAGTTTGCGCATCAATACTACAGGATCTCGACGAAATAAAAATTCCTTACTTTTTTTCGTCTGAATCATTGGTGTACATATTGAGTGCTACATCGTAGTAACGTAAACCATCAATTGTCACTCCATTATGCTGAATAGTCCGTTTTTTACTTGGTAGGAAATGGTAGAGTGAATCTGTAAAAAGGTGAGAAAGTAGAAAATCTATCATAGTACTGCCATGTAACTTAACTTGAGTAAGTACCGCCTCAATATCTTCAAGATTACATTGCTGTTGCTTGTAACTTTGAACAGAGTTAATGTTAAATAACGCAAGGTGACGAATTCTATCTTCATTATAAACGTGGAAAATACACTTATTCTTTTTACAAAATGCCATTGTTGCTTTCCATTTTTCTTTCCAATTACGCCAATGTTCTTGCCATTTTGATTTCGGTTTTACTTCAATCAAAAGCGATGGTCGTCCATCATTGAAACAAATGAAGAAATCAGGAGTGTAAGGATAAGTCATTCCATTTTTCACAAACAGAATGCTAACAGGTTGAGAAACGATTTCCTCTACTGCAGGAATATAAGTAAAATAGAGTAAGAGATCACGCTCAAGTGTAGATTCGTAAGGAATGCTTACTCCATCTTTAAAAGGAAATAAGCCTGATACGCTAAGGCGTGTAGGTTTAATCTTACGAACCTGTTGAAAGGTAGGTTCTGTTTTCATAAATAATTTGACCTTTATTGGTATCTTTTAATATATTTTGACTGCTATTTGTGGTTTTATCGCCATTAAACAGTATCTTCTAAGAGTAAAAATAGGCTAAAGTCTTATTCTATCATTCTAGGTTTTGCCCATTATGATACTTATTTGTAGCTTTAACAAAATTGTAACTGCTTTCTAATACATCCGCTTGATTTTGTAACATTGGAACAATGTTAAAATAGCTATGAATTGTGGCTTGGCTGTCATTAAATTCCACTTCTTCAATGTAAAATGATAAAGAATCAACTTTTGAGTATTTTGCAAATTTGAAGCTACTGAGCGAAATTAAATGTGGACGATAATGGAGAGCTGAGTAGAAAATCAAAGATAAAAGAATAAAGATAATAAAAAGCATTGTTTCTCCTTATTTTTATTACTCCCCGAATAAACAAACGCTATTTAAAAAGGTGCGATAATAACCGCACCTTGTTTTAGTCAAATGTTATTAGTGGGATAAAGCTTGTTTCACTGCTACATCCAATCCAGCTGTTGGACGGCCAAGTAATTTCTCAAGGGTTTTGTCTTCTGAGAATAACGCACCGTTTGACGCATCTACATCCCATTGTGCAATTAAGCCTGCAAAGCTTTCATCTAATCCTGCTTGTACAAGTGCTGCGGCATAATCTGCTACAGGAATATCCACGTAAGGGATATCTTTACCTGTTTGTTTGCTGATTTCTGCTGCAAGGTCAGCTAATGTCCAGCTGCTTGATCCGGCAAGCTCGTAAGTTTGGTTTTCATGACCTTCACCTAGCGCCACATTTACTGCAGCTTCAGCAAGTTCTGCACGAAGTACAGACGAAATTTTGCCGTTTTTTGCTGAACCGTAGAAAGCATTGTTTGCTAATGCTGCCGGAATTGAAGCTGTGTAGTTTTCGGTGTACCAACCATTGCGTAAAATAGTGTAAGTAATACCCGAAGCTTTTAATGCAGCTTCAGTTTCAACGTGCTCACCGGCAAGGGATTTTACAGTATTATTGTTGGTCGCGCCGAGTAAACTGGTATAGATAATATGTTTCACACCCGCTTTTTTCGCCGATTCAATTACGTTGTTGTGTTGTACAAAACGCTGACCGATTTCATTACTTGATACTAAAATTAATGTATCTACGCCTTGTAATGCTTCTACTTGTCCTTCTGTTTTTGAATAATCAAATTTGCGAGCTTCTACACCTAAAATTTTTTCTGGAGAGCGTACAAGCGCAAGAACGTTTGCTTGTTTTGCTTTTAATAAGTCTAATGCGATTGCGCCAAATTGACCTGTTGCACCAGTAATTGCGATAGTTTTAGTTGTCATGATGTTTTCCTTCTCGTTAAGTTGAAATGATGTTTGAACATTTGATTGTTCGCTTGATGTGGCGTATTATATTTTAATACTTACTTTTGAGAAGTACTTACATAAACGTAAGTTTTGGAATTTTTTAAAAAATTTTTCAAATTGTTGATTTTTAAGGAATTAAAAATGGAAAAAAATTTAAATCGTGGGAACGTACTGGCTTCAGCTTGCCCTTCTCGCCAAATTTTGCAACATTTAACCAGTCGTTGGGGCGCATTAGTGTTAGTGAGTTTACATTCTGGCACCAAGCGTTTTAGTGAACTTCGCCGTGCTATTGATGGCGTAAGCGAGCGTATGTTGACTAAAACCCTGCAGGAATTGGAGGCTGATGGTATGTTAATCCGTAAATCCTATAATACCGTGCCACCGCAAGTGGATTACACATTAACAGAATTTGGGACAGAGGCATCTAATAAGATGTTTGATTTGGTGGATTGGTTAGAAACAAATTTACCTGAAATTTTAGATACAGTGAAAAAACATTAAGAATTATTACTGAACTTGTTTATGGAAATTCCTAAGGTAAAAAAATCGCACCTTTAACAGTGCGATTTTTTCTTATATTAATTTAGGACATTCTGCCGTTTTCTATGCCAATCACCTGATCACAAATTGCCATGGTGGATTGGCGATGGCTGACGAGAATAATCAATTTCTCAGCTTTTACATCGAGTAATGATTTCAAAATCATTGCTTCGTTTAAGCTATCCAAATTACTGGTTGGCTCATCAAGCAAGATAATCGGTGCATTATGTAAAAATGCTCGGGCAATACCGATACGTTGTTTTTCACCATCAGACAGGTTACCGCCTAATTCCGTCATTTTTGTTTGATAACCTTGTGGCAAGCTTAAAATGAAATCATGAATTGAAGCTTTCTTCGCGGCTTCCATAATTTCATCTAACGTTGCATCACGGCGCGCAAGACGGATATTTTCCTCAATGGTTTCGTTGAAAATATAGGTTTGCTGAGTAATGTATGCCATATTGTCACGCAAGCTACGAGTGTTGATATTCGGTAAAGTTTCGCTGTTAATTTTAATGCTACCTGATTTTGGATCGTAAAAACGCATCAGCAATTTCAACAAGGTACTTTTACCGCTTCCGCTTCTGCCGTGAATCCCTAAGATTTCACCTTTTTTCACAGATAAGCTGACATCCGATAAAATTTGTTCTTCACCGTAAGCGAAGTTTACATTCTCTACATCAATGCGAGAAACCTCCTTCAAATCTACCGCACTTTCTACATCTTTTAACTCTGGTTCTTCTGCTAATAAACCTAATACTCGCTCACCTGAAGCCAAAGTTTGTAATAAGTTGCTTGAAAGGTTACTTAAGGCAATAACTGGCCCGTAGCTCGACATCAATAAAATCACACCAATTAAAAAGGCTGAGAAATCAATTTTATCTAAGCTAAATAAAATTAAGCCTGTGAATAATATAATTATGTTAAACGCCGATACCGCCACTTCAGTATAAACACGCACTTTTGCTTCTTGGTCTTTAATACGTTCAAAAGCTGTATCGATTTTTTGGCTGCGTTGTTGGATTTCATCTAACCGTTGTTTCGCATAACCGAAGAGCTGAATTTCTTTCATACCTCGCACACTGTCGAGGAAGAAATCATTCATTTCGCCCACTAATTCACGATAACGTCTGCCATCTTCACGCGCTAATTTAGTGGTGATAATCGGTAAAATAACACCCACTGTCAAATACGCAGCCAACGCCACAAGCACAAACCAACCTGAAAGATGCGCAAAGACCAACAATAAAATCACAGAGGTAAAGAACGCGATCATAATTGGCGCAATGGTATGCGCATAGAACACTTCGAGCAATTCAATATCATTAGTCACTAAAGACACTAATTGCCCTGCTTGTTTATCTTGCAACTTCACAAAAGCCAAACGGCGCAAAGAAGAAAACACTTTGTCACGCAATAATGCGAGTAATTTAAAAGCGATGTAGTGCCCAGACATTTGCTCTAAATAACGCAGTGCGCCACGAGCCACCGCCAATACTATAAGTGCGGTCAAAATTCCGGAGAAACTTAAATGAGTGTCAAAGTTAAGAAGATTTACTAACCCCATCGCACCCAGCACCATAATAAAGATGGCAGCCAGGAAACCAAGCGTACCCATAGTAATGGTAAACGCCATAATATGTGCGAGTGGAGTCACTAATTTCAACAAATGCCCCATAACAACAAAACCATTTTTACGCATTTGCCACCTCTCTAATTTGTTCTAAATCTTTTTGTTGTTGGAACATTTCAGCATACGCACCTTGTTTTGTCATTAAGGTTTGGTGAGTGCCTTGCTCAATCAATTTACCTTGGTCAAGTACGTTAATACAGTCCGCATTTACCGCATTTGCTAAGCGGTGAGAAATCATCACAATGGTTTTTTGTTGTTTAAATTGCTGAATGAACTGCAAAATAATTTCTTCGCTTTCCACATCAATGTTACTGGTCGCTTCATCAAAAATGTAAAGCTCGGCATTGTGTAATAAAGCACGCGCTAAGGCTAAACGTTGAATCTGACCGCCCGATAAATTCGCACCACGGCTTAATAATTGCATATCTAAGCCACCATTTTCGCGTACAAAATGGGCAAGATTCACTTGTTCTAAACACGCATAAATTTGCTCGTCTGTGGCATCAATTTTCGCCATCGTCATATTTTCACGCAGCGAGCCTTTAAACACGTAGCTACTATGGCTCACCAACGATACTTTTTGATAGAAAGAAGTGCGGTCTATTTCTGAGGCGTTTTGTCCATTAAACAAAATCTCACCTTGTTGCGCTTTATTAAAGCCCATCAACAAAGAAACTAAAGTTGATTTACCGCAACCACTTTTACCCACAAACACTGAAAGTTGATTTGGTTGAATCGTTAAAGTTAAACCCTGAATTGCTGGTTTTTCTGCAGAATACGCAAAATGTAAATCTTTAATTTCCACTTGAACGTTATTTTTGGCTTCAAAATTTACCGCACTTTGTTGGGTTTCCACAGGCGTATCAAGTAATGTGAAGATCTTATCTGAAGCCGCTTTACCATTCATCGCCACATGGAAGAAAGAACCAAGCAAACGAAGCGGAATAAAGAACTCAGAGGAAAGGAGAATAAATAAAATCACGCCTAACACGCTGAGTTGTGCATCTTGGAATTGCAATAGTGCGGTTAAAATCCCGATTGCCGCACCGCCGTAAGCAAGTAAATCCATAAGAGAAACCGAGTTAAGCTGCATGGTAAGCACTTTCATGGTAATTTTGCGGAAATGCTCAGCCTCTTTATCCATCTCTTTCGCTTTGTAAGCGTCGTCTTGATAGATTTTCAAAGTAATTAAACCCTGTAGGTTATCTAAAAAGCTGCTGCCTAATCCCACATAGATGGACCAATATTTTGCTAAGAGTTTTTTCGCAATTTTATTCACCGCAATGATCGACATAGGGATAAGCGGCACGCAAATTAATAAAATAATGGCTGTTTTAAAGCTGAAAAAAATCAAGAAAACAAAGAGGGTAAGCGGTGCAAGCAAGCTATAAAAAAGCTGCGGCAAATAACGCCCAAAGTAGATTTCAAGCTGTTCTACACCTTCTGATGCCACTTGGATAATGCTTGAAGTAGATTGTTGATTCACTTGGTTAAGTGGCATAGAAGCCAATTTACGATAAATGAGGCTACGCAATTCATGCTTCACTTTTGTGCTGGCAAAATAAGACGCCTGCACCGATTTTTTACCCGCAAAAGCACGTAATGCTAATGCCGCAATTAAAATCACACCTAAACCCACCGCACTTGACATCGTCAACTCTTTAAAATAAGCGGCTTGTAAAATATAAGAAAACACGACGGCACTAATAATCCCGCCAACTAACGCCACCCAATTCCACAACACCGTGACACCAATCCATTTTTTACTATCGGCCACAGTGTTAATTAGGCGTTTATCTATCATCATAATGATTGCTCCTAAAATAAAAAGAAGTACGCATAGAATTATGCGTACTTTATATGTAGGGAATGGAAGTTAGCACAATCCATGCACTCAGATTATTTATGTGTGTGAATGGAAAACGATTCACACACCCTACAAATTAATTAGAATCGAATTTCTACAGAAGCTGAGAAGTTACGACCTGGTTGATAGAAACGTTCAAGACCATAGCCTGTATCCCAGTTTAATCCATTTGTTGTTGAACGACGATTTATACCACGTAAGCTATCCCACGTATGGTATTTACGGTCAAGTAAGTTATACACACCAGCACGTAATGTTACATTTTCTACTGGTTTATAATAACCAAATAGATCTACAACAAAAGCAGAACCATTTAACCAGCGATAAGGTTTAATAAGATTATAGCTTATGTCAGCTCCTTGTTCACATCCTCCATCCAGATCACCATACCAATCTCTAGTTGGGCGTAAACATTCATGTTTTACTTCTTGGATTTTAGCATCTTTGTCTTTTTTAGCACCTAAATACGTAAATCTTGAAAAGATACCCCATACTTTATTAGGAGATTCATAATCTAAACCAAAAATTGTTTTTATTGGTTGAATTGATTGTAAACTTTCTCCATTAGACAAAGAACCTTTACTGTAACCTAGAGCACCAAATAACTTAAAGCCATCAGGTATTTTTTGATACAGAGAATGTAAGTTTAACGATCCTTTAAACTCAATGCCTGAAATTTTTGCTCTGTCAAGATTAACCATTTGTTGATATAACTCAGGAATTGTCGGATTACAAAATTTAGGATCATTATAACAACTATACTCGTCATAATATTTATTCGGAACTTCTTTCTCTGTTTCTTGTTCATACAAGAAATTGCGATAACGAGTGTGATAAATCGTTACATCTAAATCCCCTTTCTCACCACGACCTTGTAACGTTAAACTTTGACTTAAGCTACGTTCTGTTTTTAAATCTGGATTAGCAGCCCAATTACCATAAATATTCTCATAGGTAAAAAACATTTCGGATGCACTTGGCAAACGATATCCAGTGCTCAACAAATAACTTAATTTCCAGGCTTCATTAATTTGACCATTTAATCCAATTAACCCTGTCCAATCGTTAAATTTAGCTTTTTCTGGTTTTTTAGGTTGGAATTGAGGATTTCTATATGGAACATTATAATCTAAAGGTTCCATCTTTGTATGATCATAACGAATACCAACATTAGCTGAAAATATATCATTAAATGTCACGTTATCTAGCAAAGAAACACCATATTGGGTAGTTTTCACTGGGTTTTGGATTGTATAAATATTAGTTTTTCTAGTGTTTCTAGTTAAATCAATATCAGTATCATAATTCACATTTTGGAAATTTTTCTCACTAACAAAAGATTGGAATGAGAATCTATGATCACCAAACAAATCAAAAGATTTCGTATCTAATCGTAAAGATACTCTTTTATATTTTGTTTTTGTTTGACGATCATCTACTTCTGTTGCTGGATTCTTAGATAAATCTTTTTCATTTCTCCAAGAAGAATAAACATAATCCCCTTTATGATTAACAGAACCTAAATTAGTTTGTTGATAATCAAAATCCGCTCTTATTAATGTAAATAATCCTGATTTAGGTAAATATTGATAATTAGTATTTATTGTATATATTTTTTGAGAATCATCAGACTCACGATAAGAATTCAATAGATTATATGAATACTCGTCGGTGTAACGACTTGACTTCTGTCCTGAAATAGAAAAATTAATTCTATTCTCATCATTTAATTGATAACCAATTTTAGCTAAATAACTATTATTCCAATGTTTTGAGGGATCTGGTGTTTGTCTATTTTGCCCTCTAACCAACTCTCCACTGCCAGCACTTTTCATTTCGTGTCCATTACGATAAGAGTAAAGCAACGTTAAATCTACTTTCTCTCCTATATAGCCCAATCCCATTGTATGGAACCATTCTCGATTTTTGCTTGCGTAGCCATTACGTAAAAGGACACCATAATTTTTATTTGGCAGTAAAAAATCCCCTGCTTCCAATGTCCGATAATTTACTCCACCACCAAGGTAACCACTACCTTGATTAAAAGAATCTGAGCCACGAACAATATCAATTTCACGAACTAATTCTGAATCAATAGATAATCTTGAGCTATTAAAATTACCATAACGAGCATAAAGTGAATTTTCTTCGCTATCTGGTAAATTAACACCATCAATACTAATTCCTACACGATTATTTTCTACCCCACGAATAGAGAAACCTTTTAAGAATCTACCATTATCACTGATACCAACATCAGTTGTATAACGAACCAAATCTCGAGTATCACGGATCATCTCTTTTTGAATTGTTTTTTCATTTTTATGAATCACAGCGGATTGTGTTTTACGTGGAGATGATATTTCATCCGTAACCTTAATTTCAGACAATTGCTCCTCAGCCAAAGCATAACTCGTAACAGACATGCCAGCAGTAATCAGCAACAGAGCATAAGGGGTTAATTTATGTTGTTTCATTTATGATTTCCTTAAGTTATATAAATGATAATTATTATAAATAATGAATTTTTATTTTGTATATATTTTTGATAATTATTTTTATTTTGTGATCGAGATCAAAAAATTAAGTTGAGCTTTATTTTACTAATCATCATCACAGTACAATCAAAATGACTTTTTTTCCTAACAGTGATAGGATAATTGGCAGTTTTATTATGTAAATTGAATCAATTATGACCCAATCTCGAATTGTAAAAATCGCAACGCGTCAAAGTCCTTTAGCTTTATGGCAAGCAAATTTTGTGAAAGAGCGCTTAGAGCAACTTCATTCCCATTTAACAGTTGAACTTGTGCCTATGGTGACAAAAGGTGATGTGATTTTAGATTCACCTTTAGCAAAAATTGGGGGTAAAGGTTTATTTGTGAAAGAACTAGAGCATGCATTATTGGAGAAGCGAGCAGATATAGCTGTACATTCAATGAAAGATGTACCAATGACTTTTCCTGAAGGTTTAGGCTTAAGTGTGATTTGTAAACGCGAAGATCCACGAGATGCTTTTGTTTCAAATTCTTACTGTTCTTTATCTGAATTACCACGGGGCGCGATTGTAGGAACATCTAGCTTACGTCGTCAATGCCAGTTAAAACAGCTTCGACCAGATTTAGATATTCGTTCTTTACGTGGAAATGTGGGTACGCGTTTGAGTAAACTTGATACTGGTGAATACGATGCCATTATTTTGGCTTCTGCAGGTTTAATTCGTTTAGGTTTAGCATCTAGAATTGCTTCTTTTATTGAAGTAGAACAGTCATTGCCGGCTGCAGGACAAGGTGCTGTAGGAATAGAATGCCGAACGGATGATATAGTCGTGAAAGATTTATTAGCGCCGCTAGCTGATGAAGAAACAACAGTATGTGTTTTGGCTGAACGTGCGATGAATACTGCATTACAAGGTGGATGTCAGGTACCAATTGGGGGGTATGCTGTGTTACAGGGAGATGAAATTTATTTACGTGCATTAGTGGGTGATGTGGATGGTTCGTTGATTCTTCGAGCAGAAGGCAAAAGTGCGGTAGAAAATGCAGAAGAATTAGGCCGTACTTTGGCTAAACAGTTATTAGCTCAAGGTGCTGATAAAATTTTAGCAAGAATTTATGCATAATAGGGGGAAGTAATGGCTGTCTTAGTAACTCGCCCTGACGAACGTGGTAGGCAATTGGTTGATATGTTAAGTCAATCAGGTGTGGCAGCACTTCATTTGCCTTTATTTACTCTAGAAGAAGGCTATGAGCTTGTTAATTTACCCACTAGATTAAATCAACTCAATGCTGGTGATTATGTGTTCTTGGTTTCTAAAAGTGCGGTGGATTTTGCAGATAAAATATTAAAAAAAACAAATAATATTTGGAGAAAAGATTTACATTTCTTTACAGTTGGAGAACGAACCGCACAGTATTTTTCTTGTCAAAGCGAGCGCAATGTGCGTTACCCTATTCGTTCTGAAAGCAGTGAAGGTTTGTTAGAGTTACCCGAAATGCAATTTTTGCAAGGCAAACAAATTTTAATATTACGAGCTAATAATGGTCGAGATTTTTTCCGCAAACAAGCGGAATTACGTGGAGCATTGGTAAGCTATGTTGAATGTTATCGTCGGGAGCCTCTTCTTTATGATGCAGAAGAAAAAATAAATATTTGTAAGCGTTTAGGTGTAAATACTATTGTGGCGACAAGCTTAGACATCGTTCAATTCCTATTAACATTTGTGCCTGAAAATGATCAGGCATGGTTAAAACAATGCACACTGATTACTGTAAGCCAACGTATTGCTAATTTTACGAAAGAAGCTGGTTGGGCTAATGTCGTCATTTCTCCTAAAGCAGATAACACAAGTTTATTAAATACCTTACTTAAGACTCATTAAGGAATTGATATGGCAAAGAATCAATCAAATGATATCACTGAACAAGTCAGCGATACCCCTGAAATAGTAGTAGAAAAAACGGAAGCGGAACAATCTGCTGAACAGCCGGTTCTTCAACAAACAATAGTTAAAAAGAATGGTACAGCATTAAGTTTGTTAGCTATTTTAATTGCGCTTGGTGTTGGCGGTGCTGGTTATTATATTGGCCAACAACAAGTTACAGACTTTCAGAAAAAGTTAATTGTTCTTGAAAACCAAGTCGGAGAGTCAGCCTCTCGTGTTACTTCAAATGAGAAAAATGAGCAAGTAAGCCAATTGGAAAGTGGTTTAAAAGCCATGCAGGAAAAGGTAATTCAATTAGAAGAATTTAATAAAAGTAAAACGGAAGAAATTACTACTTTACAGGCACAAATAAAACAAGTGGGTCAACTTGCAAGTGCACAACAACCAAATGATTGGTTATTCTCTGAAGTCGATTTTTTATTGAATAACGCACTACGTAAACTTATTTTAGATAATGACGTTGATACAGCTATTTCTTTATTGAAATTAGCTGATGAAACGCTAGTTAAAATTAATAATACTCAAGCTAATTCTGTTCGTAATGCGATTAACCAAGATTTGAAGAAATTACTTTCTCTTTCTAGTGTGGATCAAAATTCAGTGATGCAAAAACTTTCACAGCTTGCCAACACAGTTGATGAGTTGCAAGTGCTTAATGTAAATTTTGATGATACCCCTGAAAATAATAATAAATTATCCGATAGTATCGAGGATTGGCAACAAAATGTTGAAAAAAGTGCTACTTCTTTCTTAAATCATTTTATTCGTATTTCGCCAAAACAAAGTGCAAATAAGAAAGAATTATTAGCACCGAATCAAGATATTTATCTTCGTGAAAATATTCGTTTACGTTTACAACTTGCTATTATGGCTGTACCTCGTCAACAGGATGAGCTTTATAAACAATCTTTAGATGCTGTGTCGTCTTGGGTTCGTAGCTATTTTGATACAAATTCTGAAACTACGCAGAATTTCTTAAAATCTGTGGATGAATTGTCAGAACTGTCTATTTATGTGGATGTTCCAGAACAATTGGCAAGTTTAACATTGCTTGATAAATATCTTAATCGCTTACCATTAGATGTACAAAAAGTAGAAATTGAGACAGATAAAGCGGTTGAAAGTATGCCGAAAGTAGAGGATACAATGCAAAAATCTGAAGATAAACCGGCAAAAGCCGAGCATCAACAATAAGGAGAGCCTATGTTTAGAGTGCTTTTTCTAATGATAGCGCTGCTTGCAGGACTTGTGGGTGGACCTTATCTTTCTGGTCAGCAAGGTTATGTCCGTATTGAAACGGCTAACAATATTATTGAAATGTCTATTACAACGCTAGTCATCTTTTTTGTTATCGCGTTAGCAATCATTTATGGATTGGAGTGGATTATTACCCGATTTTTACGTTTAAGTAGAGGATCTTACAACTGGTTTTCACGCCGTAAACGTGTTAGAGCACAAAAACAAACCCTTGAAGGTTTGGTTAAAATGAATGAGGGAGATTATGCAAAAGCAGAAAAATTGATTGGTAAAAATGCCAAACACTCTGCTGAGCCAGTATTAAATCTAATCAAAGCAGCTGAAGCTGCACAACAACGCGGTGATGAATTTAGTGCAAATCGTTATTTAATTGAGGCAACAGAGTTAGCGGGTTCTGATAATTTATTGGTTGAAATCGCTCGGACACGGATTTTATTACAACAAAATAAATTACCAGCAGCGCGTAGTTCAGTAGATAGCCTGCTTGAAATGTCTAACCGTAATAAAGAAGTATTAAAACTTGCTGTGGATATTTATTTGCGCTCTAAAGCTTATCAAGCGCTTGATGAGATTTTAGACAGTGTAGAAAATAGTGGTTTATTTAGCACAGAAGAGTTTCAAGAACTTCGTACGCAAACAGAAAATGGCCTACTTGATGAAAAGATGAATGAGGAAGGCGTTGATGGATTACTTGCATGGTGGGATGAGCTACCTCGTCGTCGCCGTAATAATGTTGATTTAAAAGTAGGCTTAATTCAACGTTTAATTGATTGTAATGATCATGAGTCTGCAGCAGAATTTACCCTTGAAATCTTGAAAAAAATTGGTGACAACACACCAATTGGTAAAGCGCTTTGCACTCAAATTACACGTTTACAGCCGGAAGATAACAGCAAGTTAATTAAACTTGTAGCAAAACGAGCTAAACATGCTGGTGATGTAGAAAAATGTTGTATTAATCGAGCGTTGGGCTATTTATATGTTCGTAATAACGAATTTTCCCAAGCTGCTGAAGTTTTTAAAAAGGTGATTGCTTGCCCTAATCAATTAGAATCAAATGATTTGATGATGGCTTCTTACGTTTTTGAACAGTCTGGTGATAAAGTCCTTGCAGAACAAGTACGACAAGATAGTTTAAAATCCGTAATGGCTATAGACAATATTCCTCTTGAAAAAAATGAGGAAAATATGCCAAAAAATGGAGATTAGCTTTCAAAAGCAAATTAGAATAAATACTGATTATAATAGATAAAACGCACTTCAATGAAGTGCGTTTTATTATGCTTTGGATTTTTATATCTTTATAGATTTTTAAGTCTGTTAGAATATAAAACAAGGCAAAGCGCAATAACCATAACAAGAATTGAACCAGCAAATAATAAGGTATCAACTGAGCTTTCATGATTTACAATAATGAGTCGTAACATTGCTGTAATCCCTGCGTATATAAAATAGCGCAATGGAAAATGATAGCCACTTTTAAAATATTGAACTATTAATCCTATAAACCCGAAATATAAGAAAAACATTACAGCTTGTTCAGCTACATCATAGGGTACAAAGCTTGATGTATTTAAAACCATCATTGCTAAGGTATAAGTTATTTTACCCAAAGCAATAATTAGTACAATTGCTAATGCAATTAATGCAGAACTTAACACTATTTTTAGGACTCCAGTTATCATTTTCGGGAGCTTTTCTAATTCCGAAGATTCTTCCATTTTTCTTCCTTAAGGATAAAATTTAAAAAGGCGTATATTTTAATCTAATATAGAAAAGTTGGTCAAAGCTATTTCGGAAAATAATATAGTATAGAGTGGCTATAATAAGTGAATAGAGTAGTCAACAGTTGATATAGAAAGGTATGTTTAAAGGATATATTATTGGATATAAAAAGTGCGGTGAAAATTTACCGCACTTTTTATTACCGTCTTGTTTTCAAGAGTTTTTCAGTCAATTCATAAGCTCGAAGTTTTGCTAACTCTTTAGAAAGTTTCGCAACCAGTAAATCATGATCTACATCTGATACATGAGATACAATGTTCTCTTCAGCTTTACGTTTTGCTTCGCGAATACGATCAGCATCCAATTCACTACCACGGATAGCAACATCTGCTAGTACCGTAACAATATTTGGTTGAACCTCTAAAAAACCACCGGAAACATAGATAACTTCTTCATTTCCATCTTGAAGGGTAAATTTAACAATCCCTGGTTTAATTGCCGTTAGCAATGGTGTGTGTCCAGGGAGAATTCCTAATTCCCCCTCAACACCTGTTGCTTGGATCTGTTTTACTTCACCTTCAAAGATTTTTCGCTCTGCGCTTACTATTGTTAAATTAAATGTCGCCATTTTTGTTCTCCTTCAAATGACTTGAAGTGATTACATATTTTTGGCTTTTTCTAGCGCTTCGTCGATTGAACCTACCATATAGAACGCTTGTTCTGGGATATGGTCGTAATCACCGCTTAAAATACCTTTAAAGCCGCGAATAGTTTCTTTTAATGGAACATATTTACCTGGAGTACCATTAAATACTTCAGCAACGAAGAACGGTTGTGATAAGAAACGTTCAATTTTACGTGCACGTGCTACCACTAATTTATCTTCTTCAGATAATTCGTCCATACCAAGAATTGCGATAATATCTTTCAATTCTTTATAACGTTGTAAAATACCTTGTACACCACGAGCAATATCATAATGTTCTTGGCCAACAACAAGAGGGTCTAACTGACGTGAAGTTGAATCTAATGGGTCAACCGCAGGGTAGATACCTAAAGATGCAATTTGACGACTTAATACAACAGTTGAGTCTAAGTGCGCAAAGGTTGTTGCCGGAGATGGGTCAGTTAAGTCATCCGCAGGTACGTATACCGCTTGTACAGAGGTAATAGAACCTGTTTTGGTTGAAGTAATACGTTCTTGTAATACACCCATTTCTTCCGCTAAGGTTGGTTGGTAACCTACTGCTGATGGCATACGACCTAATAACGCAGACACCTCAGTACCAGCAAGGGTATAACGATAGATATTATCCACGAAGAATAATACATCACGACCTTCATCACGGAATTTTTCTGCCATGGTTAAACCAGTTAACGCAACACGTAAACGGTTACCTGGTGGCTCATTCATCTGACCATAAACCAAAGATACTTTATCTAATACGTTAGAATCTTTCATTTCATGATAGAAGTCGTTACCTTCTCGAGTACGTTCACCTACACCCGCAAATACAGAGTAACCAGAGTGCTCGATCGCGATGTTACGGATTAATTCCATCATGTTAACGGTTTTACCTACACCCGCACCACCGAATAAACCAACTTTACCACCTTTAGCAAATGGACAAATTAAGTCGATAACTTTGATACCAGTTTCTAATAATTCCGTACTGTTTGATTGTTCTTCATAGCTTGGTGCAGAACGGTGGATAGCCCAACGCTCTTCTTCACCGATTGGACCTTGTTCGTCAATTGGTTCACCCAATACATTCATAATACGACCAAGGGTTTTTGTGCCTACCGGTACTTGAATCGGCTCATTCGTGTTTTCTACTTTTAAACCACGTTTTAAACCATCAGAAGCACCTAATGCGATACAACGTACCACACCGCCACCTAATTGTTGTTGCACCTCAAGTGTTAAACCTGATTCAACTTTTAATGCATCGTAAACTTTTGGCACTGCATCTTGTGGAAATTCAACGTCAATCACCGCACCGATGATTTGTACAATTTTTCCTGCTGACATTACCGTTCCTCTTTTCTTAAATCGCTGCCGCACCGGCTACGATTTCATTCAATTCATTTGTGATACTTGCTTGACGAGCTTTGTTATACACCAACCGCAGATCATTAATTAAATTACCTGCATTATCAGTTGCTGCTTTCATTGCTACCATTCGAGCCGCTTGTTCTGAAGCTAAATTATCTACAACCGCTTGATAAATTTGGGATTCTAAATAACGAACTAAAAGGCTATCTAATAGTACTTTTGGTTCTGGTTCATAAAGATAATCCCAAGTCTGTTGTCTTTCATTTAAATGATCGTCTTTAGATTCTGGTAAAGGAACTAATTGTTGTACAACAGGTTTTTGAGACATCGTATTAACAAATTTATTGTATGCAATATAAACTGCATCAATTTCACCATTACGATAAGCATCAAACATTGTATTTGCGACACCAATTAATTCTTCTAGAGCGGGCGTATCGCCTAAACCAGAAAGTTGACCTTTGATATTAAATCCAAAGGAACGGAAAAAACTAATCCCTTTTGAACCTATTAAGCCCAAATCTGTAGAGATATTTTGTTCTTTCCAATTTTTGATTTGGTTAAGTGTGGTTTTGAATAAATTAACATTTAAACCACCACACATACCACGATCTGTTGAAATAACCAAGATACCGATTTTCTTCACTTCACGCTCAACTAAGAACGGATGTTTATAACCGACACTTGCTTTAGACACATGACTAATAACGTTACGGATAGTTTCAGAATACGGACGAGATGCAGCCATACGATCCTGCGTTTTACGCATTTTCGAGGTCGCCACCATTTCCATTGCCTTAGTAATTTTTTGTGTACTTTGTACACTGGCAATTTTGGTTTTTATCTCTTTTGCACCTGCCATCTTATCTCTCCGTTACTACCAAGCACTATTCGCTTTAAAACTATCTAAAATACCTTTTAATGTATCTTTGATTTCGTCATTATAGTTACCGGTTTTAGTAAGCTCTTGCATAAACTCAGCGTGATTACGGTTAGAATAATCTAAAAGTGCGGTCTCAAAACTTGCAATTTTTGATAATTCCACGTCATCCAAATAACCAAATTCAACAGCAAACAATACAACCGCTTGTTCTGCAACAGATAATGGAGCAAATTGTTTTTGTTTTAATAATTCAGTTACTTTTTCACCGTGAGAAAGTTGCTTACGAGTCGCATCATCAAGATCTGATGCAAACTGTGCAAACGCTGCTAATTCACGATATTGAGCTAGCGCGGTACGAATACCACCCGCTAATTTTTTAATAACTTTAGTTTGCGCTGAACCACCCACACGAGATACCGAAATACCTGGGTTTACCGCAGGACGAATACCTGAGTTAAACAAGTTAGATTCTAAGAAGATCTGACCATCGGTAATAGAAATTACGTTGGTTGGAACAAACGCAGATACGTCACCAGCTTGGGTTTCAATAATAGGAAGTGCGGTTAAAGAACCTGTTTTTCCTTTCACTTCACCTTTAGTGAATTTTTCTACGTAATCTTCGTTTACACGAGAAGCACGTTCTAGTAAACGAGAATGTAAATAGAACACATCACCTGGATAGGCTTCACGACCTGGTGGACGACGTAATAATAATGAAATTTGACGATAAGCTACGGCTTGTTTTGATAAATCATCATAAACAATTAATGCATCTTCGCCGCGATCACGGAAATATTCACCCATCGCACAACCAGCATAAGGTGCTAAATATTGTAACGCTGCTGATTCAGATGCTGATGCGGCTACCACGATAGTATTTGCAAGTGCACCATGTTCTTCTAATTTACGCACAACGTTTGCAATAGTAGAGGCTTTTTGACCAATCGCAACATAGATACATTTAATACCAGAATTACGTTGGTTAATAATAGCGTCAATTGCTAACGCAGTTTTACCCGTTTGACGGTCACCGATGATTAATTCACGTTGACCACGACCGATTGGCACCATTGAGTCAACGGCTTTGTAACCAGTTTGAACAGGTTGATCAACAGAACGACGATCGATAACGCCTGGCGCAATCACTTCTACTGGTGAGAAACCATCATTTTCAATTTCGCCTTTACCATCAATTGGTTGACCAAGCGTATTAACTACACGACCTAATAAACCACGACCAACTGGTACTTCAAGGATACGACCTGTACATTGAACTTCCATACCTTCCGCTAAATCTGCGTAAGGTCCCATAACTACAGCACCAACAGAATCGCGTTCAAGGTTAAGTGCCATCGCATAACGATTACCTGGTAAGGCGATCATTTCACCTTGCATCACATCGCTTAAACCGTGGATGCGAATAATGCCATCGCTTACAGAAACAATTGTCCCTGTATTACGGGCTTCACTGACCACGTCGAATTGAGCGATGCGTTTTTTAATCAATTCACTAATTTCAGTTGAATTTAGTTGCATCTTGTATTCCTCTTATAATTGCAACTCGTTTGCGAGACGAGTAAGTTGCCCACGGCTACTTCCGTCAATCACAAAGTCTTCAGTACGAACAATCACACCAGCAATAAGTGCGTTATCCACGTTGCAATTTAATTTCACTTTGCGAGCTAATCTTTTTTCCATTGCAGCTGCAATTTTTTCGATTTGTGTTGCATTCAATGGTTGCGCAGACGTTACTTCAACTTCTGCAATAGCTTGGTGCTCCTCTACGTGATGTTTAAATTCTTCAAACACTGCAGGAATAGCACTCAAACGCTTATTTTCAGCCATTAACCGAATAAGATTTTGCCCATATTGATCCAATTGTTCGCCACAAATAGAAATTACTGTATCAGCTAATTTCTGTGCAGAAAGAGAACTACTTAAGTAAGCTTTTACCGTTTCATCTTCAGCTACGGCTGCAGCAAAACCTAACATTTCAGTCCATTTTTCGACCGCACTTTGTTCAATGGCAAAGTCGAATGCAGCTTTTGCATAAGGGCGAGCTATTGTAGTTAATTCTGACATAAGCTAAGCCTCTTATAACTCTGCAACTAATTTATCAATAATGTCATTGTTTGCCGCTTCATCAATAGAACGACCCACAATTTTCTCAGCACCAGCCACTGCCAATGAAGCCACTTTAAGACGTAATTCTTCTTGAACACGTTTACGTTCAGCTTCTACTTCTGCATAACCTTGAGCAATAATTTTTGCTTTTAGTTCTTCGGCTTCTGCCTTCACTTCGTCTAATACTTCATTGCGACGTTTATTCGCAGCATCTAAAATTTCTTGAGCTTGTACTTTTGCAGCTGAAAGTTCTTGTTCAACAAGATTTTTCGTATCTGCTTGCTCTTTTTTAGCTGCTTCAGCTGACGCTAAAGCGTTCGCAATTTGGCTTTGACGTGTTTCAATCGCATTAATAATTGGTGGCCAAACAAACTTCACACAGAACCATACAAAAATAATAAAGGCGATGGTTTGACCAATTAATGTTGCATTAATATTCACAACATACCTCCTTCGTTAATTAGGAAATTTGTTGTTTATTAACCTAATAATGCAGCAAATGGATTTGCGAATGCGAAATATAAACCGATACCTACAGCGATCATCGCAATCGCATCAAGAAGACCTGCAACAATAAACATCTTAGTAAGTAGTGAATTAGCTAATTCAGGCTGACGAGCGGCAGACTCAAGGTATTTACCGCCAAGAAGACCAAAGCCAATCGCAGTACCTAACGCAGCAAAAGCAAGCATAATCGCAGAAGCAATGATTGTTGCACTAATTACAGTTTCCATAAATTTTCTCCGTTGTTGAGAGTTGAGTTGTTAAATAAAAAATAAAAATTAATGTTCCGCTTTATTATATGCAATACTCAGGTAAACCACAGTAAGCATCATAAAGACGAAGGCTTGTAATGCGATAACCAAAATATGGAAAATCGCCCACACCAACTGCAATGGCACACCCAGTGCAGCCACAAACGCATTGGCTGAATACATCACGGCAATCAAAATAAAGATCAGCTCACCAGCATACATATTTCCGAATAAACGAAGTGCTAATGAAACAGGCTTTGAGATCAACGTCACGGATTCAAGAAGAAGATTAACAGGGATAAATGCCCAATGATTAAAAGGGTGTAAAGTGTATTCTTTTGCGAGACCTTTAATACCCTTAGATTTAATCGTATAAAAAAGGATTAATACAAATACTGAAATCGACATTGCAAATGTCATATTCATATCCGTAGTCGGCACGGCTCGTACAGGAATATGATGATCGCCTGTAATAATAGCAAACAACCGGGGAATATAATCCACAGGTACCAAATCAATAGTATTCATAATCATCACCCATACGAAAATAGTTAAAGCCAACGGCGCTATCACATCTCGTTTACCGTGATAATTTTCTTTTACCACACCATCAATCCATTCTACAGCCATTTCAACAGCACATTGTAGTTTACTCGGCACACCTGTTGTTGCTTTTTTAGCCACCTTGTGAAAAATAGCTAAGAAAAGGAAACCGCACAACACAGAGAAGAAAAACGTATCAAGATTAAACGTCCAAAAACCTTCACCTGTTGTAAGATAAGTTAAATGGTGTTGGATATATTCAATTGAAGTTTGTCCAGACATAATCGATCCTTTGTTCTGAAGAAGAATAACCCAAAGTTAAATTTTATTGAGAATAAGTGGAATAACATTATTCAGCACTAACGCCAATAAAAAACCAACAAAAAACGCAATAAAATTGATAACTAATAACCATTTGATGGCAATAATGATAAAAACCATCGTTAAAATAAACTTTATTGCTTCAGCACGATAAAGTGCGGTCAGTTTTGTTGAAAAATTTTGTTTTCTGTAAAAAATGATAAATATGAATGTACAAAAAGGCAAAAAGGCACTTAAAAAACCGTAGCTAAAATCTACCGCACTTTGGCGTTGCCATCCATAAATAAGCAAATAAAAAACTACAAGCAAAAGACTCTCAATAACAATAGCTTTTCTGTAGTTTTTTTTAGCGTGAGATAAAATGCGCGACATCACTTTTACAAAATAATTTTAGCTCGCCGATTATACCTTTGCTGGATTTAGATTCAACTTAAAAACACATAAAAAGTGTTATATAAATCACACTTTTAGAAAATAATTTATCTATTTGTTACTTTTTAACGCAAAACGATTAAATGTCGCTCACCTATAAGTTCAGGAACATGTAGTTCAATCACTTCTTGAATAGTGTATTTTTTATTCAATTCATTAATTTCATCTTCCTGATAAATACCTTTTAATGCATAAAAATGACCGTTTTCTTTGGGTAAATGATGGCACCAATCAGTCATATCTTTTAACGAAGCAAAAGCGCGACTTAATACACCATCAAATTTATCTTCAGGTTGGTATTCTTCTACTCGACTTAAAACAGGGATTACATTAGTGAGCCCAAGCTCACGTATAGCATTTCGAATAAAACTAATACGTTTGCCTAAACTATCAAGGAGAACAAATTGTTTGTAAGGATTAATAATTGCTAAAGGTAAACCTGGCAAGCCGGGGCCTGTGCCGACATCGATGAAACGATCGCCTTGTAAATAAGGGCTTACAACAAGACTATCTAAGATATGTTTGACTAACATTTCTTGTGGATCACGAACAGATGTTAAATTATAGGCTTTATTCCATTTATTGAGTAAATTGACCAGATCAATCAGCTGCTGAATTTGTTGATCACTTATTTTTATATTTGCTTGCGCAAGTAAACTAGCTAATTTGGCTTTCATATTTATTATCTCTTTAGAAAATTGCGCTATTTTACTTAAAAGTGCGGTGAAAATCTTTAGTGTTTTTTTACTTATAATAAGATTCTGTCTTAATTTATTTCTAACCAGTCTATTAACGCCAATATTATTGTTTAATAAAGAAAAAAGGACAGACACAATGTCTGCCCTTATAGGTAATATTTATTTACCATTCAAAGTTTACACCAGCGTTATAAGTTACGCCGCCACCTTGTGTAAATGCAACCCCTGCTTTAGTCGCAATGTTTTGGTTATAACGATAACCAGTACCAATCGCTACTGCAGTTTGAGATTTATAACCCCCAACAGCTGCTGTAAAGTTTGCTTTACCCACAGTATATGGTTGGAATAAACCTGTTAAAGCAGCTTGAGCAGCAAGACCACGTTTAAGATCTTTATCAAGTTTATTAACACGGTTATCTAAGTGATCAAGGCGTTTTGTATGGGTGTTAACGTCTGTACGTAGCTTATTAATATCTACTGCGTGAGCACTAACCACTGAACTATTGGCTTTTAATGCAAATTTATTATCGGTTTCAGTTTTACTATATACGTCAGCTACATTTGCTTTAGCATCTAGTTTGCTGTTGCTTTCAGCCTTAGTATATACATCTGATACATTTGCCTTTCTAGATAAAGCATCTTCTACATCATCAGCATCTGCTTTTTTGTCCAGTTCTGCATTTGTATTATCAGCAAATTTATTATAAGTTTCAGTAAATTCTTTAACACCTTCAGCTAATTTATTATGTTTACCTTCTAAGTCACGGTGTTCTTCAGTTAAATTCCCGACATCCTTACCAAGTTCATTAACGACCCCTGATAATGCACCGATTCCTTCTTCGTTATCTTTAACCTCTTCTTTAAGGTCTTCTAATGCTTGCTTATCCGCTTTAGCATTTAGTTTGCTGTCGCTTTCAGTCTTAGTATATACATCTGTTTTATCTGCTTTGTTTTCAACAAGAGCTTTAACATCATCTAAATGATTATAAGCTTTTAATTCATTAATGGCTTCTGTCTGTTTACTAACTACCTTCATTAATCCAGGATTCGCATCAGTTCCATCACCATATATAGCCTCTGCATGATTATCAACAACACCTACTAATCCAGGATTTGCATCAGTTCCATCACCATATACATCATCCTCAAGATTATTAACCTTACTTACTAATCCAGGATTCGCATCAGTTCCATCACCATCTAGAACCTTTGTATGGTCGTTAACTGTCCCAACAGTCTTAATAACTTCCTTCTCTAAATCATCGACATCAGAGGTTATATCGTTAATGGAGTTAATTACCCCTTTTCCTTTTAAAGGATCCGCCTCAACATCTTTCGCTGTAGCTGTTTTTTTAGTCACTTTTCCTGTTTCAGGATCTATATCATATAAATCATCGCCATCTTTAAAACCACTTAAAGTTAATGTGTTATTGTAAGAGTTTACAGTTACTCCAGCAATCGCATCTGAATGTTTATTAACGACATTAATTAATCCAGAATCAGGATCTTCCTTAGTACCATATATAGCATCTGTATGCTTATCTACAGTATTTAGTAATCCTGGATTCTCAGGATCGTCATCATCACCAAATATAGCCGTAGTATTGTCGTTAATTTTCTTATCTTGTTCTTCAATTTTTTTAGTGAGTTCTGATTTCACTGCTTCAGTTGCTTCAGTTTGTTTTGTAGCATTTGCGTTAATAGCTTTACCAAGAGCTGCTAGAGCATCGTCAACAGCTTTATCTTCTGCCATAGCATAAGTAGAAACAATACCACCAACAAATAACGCAATTGCAGTACGTTTTAAAAGTTCATATTTCATAAAAACAGTCCTTTTTCATTAAATTATTTGGAATAAATTTGTAGAAATGACAACAAACAATATGTAAAAACACATTGATTCGTTATTGAGAATATAGAAAGGGAGGTTTAAGGAAGTGCTAAATTAAGACGACTACTGATAGCTCAACGATACGACAAAATCTCTCTCTCATCATTGGCAGAGTTATACACCCACGTAAAATAAAATACAATTGAAAAACATGAAAAATGTGATCTCTATCACATTTTTATTTATCGGATTGATAATAAAAAATGCGGTGAATATTCACCGCACTTTGTAACATGGTAATATTTAGTTATCTTCAACTTTAGCCACCGTGCCTTTTACAGTGAGGCAAATTTCGGTTGAAATTAAATGAGAAAGCGTTGAAGCCAAATATTCTATTTTCTCAAGATTGCCATTGCCTGATTCATCAAAATAACCTTGCTCTTTCAAATTAGCAATGAACATAGAGAAGACGGCTTTATCAAAGAATTCCGGCGCGTTAATACCATGCAATACAGATAAACGTTGTGCAACGAGTTGGCTTTCTTTCTCCAGTTCTGCACGTGAAATATCTGATTGTTTTTGCAAAATTGTCACTGTGATGTAATAACGTTGCAAGATTTCACGCATTCCCGCGGACCAAAGTTGTAAAATACGTACTTTCGATTTATTGATAGATAAGAAATTATCATTAGAGTTAATCACCTGTTGGCGCGCAAATTCATCAATAATTTGGTGAATTTGAGTTTTTAACTCTTCTTCACTAAAGTGCAAGAATAGCTCGCCTTTTAAGAATGGATAAATCTTACCAACCGCTTCCACTAATAAATCTTTTTGAATCGCCTCATAATGCAAAATGATGCTTGCAACTAAAGATGGCAATACAAATAAGTGTTGAATATTATTGCGATAGTAAGTCATCAAGACGGCTGATGCACGTTCTAAACGCACAATTTCCCCAAAGTTATCTTTTTCGACTAACACGCCAACACGATCAAGCGTTAATACATGGTTTAACATCATTTCAGGCGTAGCCGTTGGCAATACAACATCTGTAGAATAAGGCACGTTTTGTAGTAATTGTTGGTAACTCGCCAGTTGTTCTAAAAGTTGCTCACGAGAAAGAGCACGCTGACGAGAAGACAACAATGCCGTCCCAACTAAATTCATTGCATTCACCGCGGCAGCTTTATTAATGTTCACCATCACTTGTTTTGATACAGAATCAACTGCTGGAGCAAACCATTGTGGTTTTTCTTCGTGATTTTGCTCTTTCCAATCAGGGAAGTGTTGACTCAAGTAGTTTGAAAGTGTAATTGGCTCACCAAAATTCACAAAACCTTGACCAAGATTGCGTAATTTTTTTATTACTCGAATAACCAAACCTGCATTTTCTTTTTCTTTCACCGCACCACGTAATTCTTTTGCGTAAGTATCTACCTCTAATACATGCTCATAGCCCACATAAACTGGAACAACAGAAATTGGACGAGTTTGATTATGTTGCAACGCTTGAAGTGTCATCGACATCATGCCTGTTTTTGGTGCAAGTAAACGGCCAGTGCGCGAACGACCACCCTCAATAAAATATTCTACCGAATAACCACGGTGGAATAACTCTGATAAATATTCGCGGAAGATTGCAGAATATAATCTATTTCCTTTAAAAGTGCGGCGAATAAAGAATGCGCCCCAACTGCGGAACATTCTACCCACAGGCCAGAAATTTAAATTAATTCCTGCTGCGATATGCGGCGGAACAAGCCCTTGATGATAAAGCACATAAGAAAGTAATAAATAGTCAATGTGGCTACGGTGGCAAGGCACATAAACAATCTCATGACCTTCGAGTGCTAATTTACGTACGCGATCTGCATTTTGCACATCAATACCAGAATAAAGTTTATTCCAAAGCCAACGTAAAAAACGATCCGCAGCTCGTAAACTTGAATGACTTACATCTGCTGCGATTTCATCCAAAATCTTATGTGCTTCTTTTTGCGCTTTTTCAATACTGATATTTTTCGATTTTGCTTCATCTTCAATCGCATGCTGAATCGCTTCTGATTGCAATAATTTATTAAACATAGCTTGGCGATTCGGTAAACGAGGGCCTGTTGCCGAAATACGCTGTTTGGCAAAATGCATTTTTGCAACTCGAGCCAGCTTCTGCGCAATTTTTTCATCGGAGCCATACTCATTCACCATATAACGTAATGAAACAGCTTGAGAAAAACGTACAAAAGTATCACGTCCAAACCAAATAGCAGCAAAAGTTTTTTGCATGCCATTTAACAAACGCAAGTTAGGCAAGCCGGATTTATCTTCATGCCCAGGAGAACGCCCCCAAAGAACGGAAACTGGAATAAGTTGCACATCTAAACTCTCAGAAGTGCGGTGTAATTCGAGGTATTTATTGAAGATCGTGGTGGTTTCATCTTTCGCACCTTTCGATTTAAAAATGCGGCGTCCCTCATCTAAATACACATAACGAGGCAACTTCACACCATCAATTTCATTTTTCTCAGCAGGATCAGGTAAACCTAACGCCAAACAATTTCGACGGAAAATAACGAAATCGGTTTGAGAAGTATAAGGCAAAACATAAACAACAGGTTGGTGAATATTGAGGGAAAGCTCTTCTATCGGATTGGCTGGAATTGGATTATTTTTCACTAATACTGACAGAGGCAAGCTCAATAATTGACGATACATATTTACAAAATTTGCCATGATAAATTTTCTCTTTGTTGTAAATTCGGAATATTTTAACACATCCGATCTCAACCGCTTTAAAAAATTTGCTGGAAGAATGTGACCTAATACACAGATTTAAAAAATAACTATTGCAACTTCACACAATCTGTATACAATACCAGTTATCTGTATTTAAAAACAGGAGTGTATATGAGACCATTAACAGCACGCCAACAAGAAGTGTTGGATTTATTAAAACGTCATTTAGAAACAACAGGCATGCCACCAACACGAGCCGAAATCTCTCGAGAATTGGGCTTTAAATCCCCCAATGCTGCAGAAGAACATTTAAAAGCACTTTCACGCAAAGGTGCCATTGAAATTATTCCAGGCGCATCTCGCGGTATCCGAATTTTAGACAATAGCGCAAATGAAGAATTTGATGGTTTACCACTCGTAGGGCGCGTAGCGGCTGGAGAGCCTATTCTTGCAGAACAACATATCGAAGCAACTTATCGCGTAGATGCCGATATGTTTAAACCACAAGCCGATTTCTTACTCAAAGTTTATGGCCAATCCATGAAAGACATTGGTATCTTAGATGGTGATTTATTAGCTGTACATAGCACCAAGGATGTACGTAATGGACAAATTGTCGTTGCCCGTATTGAAGATGAAGTGACGGTAAAACGCCTTGAGAAAAAAGGTTCTATCATTTATCTACACGCAGAAAATGAAGAATTTGATCCAATCGTAGTAAATCTTGAAGAACAAGAAAACTTTGAGATTGAAGGCATTGCAGTAGGGATCATTCGCAATAATGCTTGGATGTAATCTGAGTAAATTAGCGAATCAAGTGCGGTAAAAATTTCCTGTGTTTTACCGCACTTTTCTTAGTTTAAAATTCTGAATTTGCCATTCTTTTTACCGCTCTCTATAATGCAATCAATCTTGAATTTAAATAAAGGATGGAAAAATGCAGTTTTCCAAAATGCACGGATTAGGCAACGATTTTGTTGTGGTTGATGGTGTTACTCAAAATGTTTTTTTTACGTCAGAAACCATTCAACGCTTAGCTGATCGCCACCGTGGAATTGGTTTTGATCAGCTTTTGCTTGTTGAGCCACCTTATGATCCTGAACTCGATTTTCATTATCGTATTTTCAATGCCGATGGAAGTGAAGTTTCGCAATGCGGAAATGGTGCCCGCTGTTTTGCTCGTTTTGTGACATTAAAAGGATTGACTAACAAAAAAGACATCGCGGTTAGCACGCAAAAAGGTAATATGGTTCTAACGGTAAAAGACGATAACCAAATTCGTGTGAATATGGGCGAACCTATTTGGGAGCCAGCAAAAATTCCATTTACCGCAAATAAATTCGAGAAAAATTACATTCTGCGCACGGACATTCAAACCGTCTTATGTGGTGCCGTTTCAATGGGCAATCCTCATTGTGTTGTACAAGTAGATGATATTCAAACCGCAAATGTTGAACAACTTGGTCCTTTGCTAGAAAGCCACGAACGCTTTCCCGAACGGGTCAATGCTGGTTTTATGCAAATCATCAATAAAGAGCATATTAAACTTAGAGTTTATGAACGTGGTGCTGGAGAAACGCAAGCCTGTGGCAGTGGAGCTTGTGCAGCTGTTGCAGTTGGAATAATGCAAGGTTTATTGAATAATCGAGTTCAAGTCGATTTGCCAGGCGGTTCATTAATCATTGAATGGGATGGCGTTGGTTATCCACTTTATATGACTGGCGAAGCGACCCATGTATATGACGGTTTTATAACCCTTTAATCTTCTTATCCCCATCAAATTCTTAAAGATGGGGATTTTATCCCTCACTAACGCAAACGTTTTCGTTTCTAGAAATATCCTTTATAATACACCTAGATTTTCATTCCTATCCTCATAAAGGACCCCCTTATGTTTCAAACTTTTCGTGGCTCACCAGCCCTTTCTGAATTCCGTATTCAAGGCTTAATGCAAAAATTCCAACAAAATCAATTGCCGGTAAAATCGGTTTACGCGGAATATTTGCATTTTGTGGAATTAAATCGACCGCTTGTTAGCGAGCAGGAAGCAAAACTAAAAGCATTGTTACATTACGGCCCAACCTTGGCAGAACACGATGCCAAAGGCGAAACCTTTATCGTGATTCCACGCGTTGGCACGATTTCTTCTTGGTCTTCTAAAGCGACCGATATTGCGCATAACTGTGGTTTAAGTGAAGTGGAGCGTATTGAGCGTGGTTTGGCGTATTATTTTGAGTTAAGCCGACCGCTTGATGAAAAAACAACTGAAAAATTGACCGCACTTTTACATGACCGAATGATGGAAACCGTGGTGCGCAATCCGCAAGATGCTGAGATTTTATTCCGTCATCAAGATCCGAAACCGTTCAAAACTGTGGATATTTTAAAAGGTGGACGTGAAGCCTTAGTAACAGCCAACGTAGAATTAGGCTTGGCACTGGCAGAAGATGAAATTGATTATTTGGTGGAAAATTTCACCCAATTAGGGCGCAATCCGCACGATATTGAACTTTATATGTTCGCGCAAGCCAACTCTGAGCACTGCCGCCATAAAATCTTTAATGCGGATTGGATTATCGACGGCAAAAAACAGGATAAATCCCTGTTTAAAATGATTAAAAACACCTTTGAGAAAACCCCTGATTTCGTGCTTTCAGCTTATAAAGATAATGCAGCGGTAATGGAAGGCTCAAAAGTTGGCCGTTTCTTTGCGGATCAAGATGGGCAATATCGCTATCACAATGAAGATGCACATATCTTAATGAAAGTGGAAACTCACAACCACCCAACCGCAATTTCGCCATTCCCAGGGGCGGCAACAGGTTCGGGCGGTGAGATTCGTGATGAAGGTGCAACGGGTCGTGGTGCAAAACCCAAAGCAGGTTTAACTGGTTTCTCTGTATCAAACCTTGTCATTCCAAACTTTGAGCAACCTTGGGAAAATCCGCTCTCCAAGCCAAACCGTATTGCATCAGCCTTAGATATTATGATTGAAGGCCCATTAGGTGGTGCAGCATTTAACAACGAGTTTGGTCGCCCTGCGTTATTGGGTTATTTCCGTACCTATGAAGAGAAAGTCAACAGCTTCAATGGTGAAGAAGTGCGTGGTTACCACAAGCCGATTATGTTAGCGGGCGGTATCGGTAATATTCGTGGCGAACACGTTCAAAAAGGTGAAATCCCCGTTGGTGCGAAATTGATCGTATTAGGCGGTCCAGCCATGAACATCGGCTTAGGCGGTGGAGCAGCTTCTTCTATGGACAGCGGTAAATCAAAAGAAGATTTAGATTTTGCCTCTGTTCAACGTGAAAACCCAGAAATGGAACGCCGCTGCCAAGAGGTGATTGACCGCTGCTGGCAATTAGGTGATGAAAACCCAATTCTCTTTATCCACGATGTGGGGGCGGGGGGGTTATCCAATGCGATGCCTGAATTGGTGCACGATGGCGAGCGTGGCGGTAAATTTGATTTACGCTCAATCCTTTGCGATGAAAAAGGCATGTCACCATTGGAAATTTGGTGTAACGAATCGCAAGAACGTTATGTCTTAGCCGTTGCGCCAGAAAAACTCGAATTATTTACCGCACTTTGTGAACGTGAGCGCGCGCCGTTTGCGGTCATTGGTGAGGCAACGGAAGAAAAACATTTAACCTTACATGATAGCCATTTCGACAATAATCCAATTGATTTGCCAATGAATGTGTTATTAGGCAAAACCCCGAAAATGACGCGTGAGGTTTCGTCAAAAACTGTCGAAAATCGACCGCTTGCAACAGAATATATTCAATTAAAAGAAGCTTTCCATCGCGTATTACGCTTACCGGTGGTGGCAGAAAAAACGTTCTTAATTACTATTGGCGACCGTTCGGTAACTGGTATGGTGGCACGTGATCAAATGGTCGGTCCGTGGCAAATTCCAGTATCTGATGTGGCTGTCACAACCGCTTCATTAGACAGCTATCACGGCGAAGCCATGGCAATGGGTGAACGTGCACCTGTGGCATTATTAAACTTTGGTGCTTCTGCACGTTTAGCGGTGGCAGAATCCATTACCAACATTGCGGGCACCAACATTGGCGATATTAAACGCATCAAACTTTCTGCAAACTGGATGTCTGCAGCGGGTCATGGTGGTGAAGATGCCGGCTTATATGAAGCGGTGAAAGCCGTAGGTGAAGAACTTTGCCCGGCATTAGGCATTACCATTCCTGTGGGTAAAGACTCTATGTCGATGAAAACCACTTGGGAAGAAAATGGTGAGAAAAAATCCGTTACTGCACCACTTTCTTTAGTGATTTCATCTTTTGCCCGCGTGGAAGATGTCCGCAAAACTGTGACACCTCAATTACGCACAGACAAAGGCGCAAGCCGTTTATTGTTGATTGATTTAGGCGAAAGAAAAAATCGCTTAGGCGCGACCGCACTTGCGCAAGTGTATAAACAATTAGGTGACAAACCAGCCGATGTGGTGAACGTAGCCAAACTGAAAAACTTCTTCGATGCAATGCAAGAATTGGTGGCAGAGCGTAAATTATTGGCTTACCACGACCGTTCAGACGGTGGTTTAATTACCACACTTGCAGAAATGGCATTTGCGGGTAACTGTGGCGTGGATGTTGATATTTCTCCGTTATTCGATAGCGGAAAAGGATGGGCGCTTGAGCTCGGTGCGGAACACTATGCTCAAGAAATTTCTGAGTTAGCCATTTTATTTAACGAAGAATTAGGCGCGGTGATTCAGGTATTAGAGGCGGAACTTGACGCTATTTATACGGTGTTGAAAACACATGGATTAGAGGGAATTACCTACGACATCGGCAAGGTTAGCAACGATGATCGCATTGTGATCCATCAATTCGGAAGGGAAATTTTGGATGAAAAACGCTCCGAATTGCGTGGCATTTGGGCGGAATTGACCCATCAAATGCAACGCTTACGCGATAACCCTGAATGTGCTGACCAAGAATTTGAAGCGAAAAAAGCAACAGACAACAAAGGTTTGTCCGCTCACTTAACTTATGATGTGAATGAAGATATTGCTGCGCCTTACATCAGCAAAGGCGTAAAACCAAAAGTAGCAGTATTGCGTGAACAAGGTGTAAACAGTCACGTTGAAATGGCGGCAGCGTTTGACCGTGCAGGCTTTGCGGCAATAGATGTTCACATGAGTGATTTAATGGCGGGTTGTTACAACTTAAACGATTTCAACGCGATGGTGGCCTGTGGAGGTTTCTCTTACGGTGACGTATTAGGTGCTGGCGGCGGATGGGCGAAATCCATTTTATTCAACCCGCAATTACGCGATCAATTCAGCCAATTCTTCGCCAATGAAAACACCCTTTCATTAGGTGTATGTAACGGCTGTCAATTTATCTCCACCCTTGCGGAAATCATCCCAGGTGCAGAAAACTGGCCACGTTTTGTGCGTAATAAATCAGAACGCTTTGAAGCGCGTGCCGCGATGGTGAAAATCAACGACACCAACTCAGAGTGGTTTAAAGGCATGGCAGGTTCACATATGCCGATTGCCGTTTCTCACGGTGAAGGTCGGGTAGAATTCAAAACTCCTGAGAATTTGACCGCACTTCAAGCGCAAAACTTGATTGTGGCACAATATATCGACAGTCATTTAAATGTGACGGAAACCTATCCAGCCAATCCGAATGGCTCGGCATTAGGGATCACCGCCATTTCTAACGTCGATGGTCGTATTGCCGCGATGATGCCACACCCTGAGCGTGTATTCCGTGCCGTGAGCAACTCATGGTATCCAGAAGACTGGTCTGAAGATGGCGCATGGATGAGAATTTTTAGAAATGCGAGAGTGAATTTCAAATAATGTGAAATTGATCACGGAAAATTAATTAAAAATAAGAGATACTAAGAAATTGGTATCTCTTTTTTTATTGCATAAATCTTAGCAATAAAAAAATACCAACAATATTAGCGAGTAATATTGTTAATGATTTATATAAATATTTTATATAAAAATTCTTGGACATTATGTCCGTTATATCAATTGAACTATATAAGGAGTTCTGAATGAGTGCATTAGTTACATTGCTAGCTAATATTGTTGCGCCATTGCAACGTCAATTTATTAACTTTATCCGCATTGCGATTTGTGTTGTGATGGTTTGGATTGGTGGCTTAAAAGTTTGCCAATATGAGGCAGATGGTATTGCACACTTTGTGTCAAATAGTCCTTTCTTAAGCTTCCTTTACAAAAACGGTGCAAATGAAGTGACAAATGATAAGGGGGTTTTAGTGAAAGAATATACCTTATATAAAAACCCTGAAGGCAAAATGGTCGCAAAAAATATCGAATGGCATAAAGTCAATGGCACCTATACCGCTTCTTATATTATTGGCGCAATTATTGTGACGATTGGTATTTTAGTATTAGCGGGGATTTGGTCTCCAACATTAGGTTTATTAGGAGGCTTACTCACCTTTGGTATGTCGATAGTCACGCTGTCATTCCTGATATTTACGCCAGAAACCTGGGTGCCTAATTTAGGTGGAGACTTCCCAACACCTAATTATGGCTTCCCATATCTTTCAGGTGCTGGCCGACTCGTGATTAAAGATATTATTATGATGGCGGGTGGCTTAGTTGCTGCAGCAGAATGTGCGAAACGTTATTTAGAGAATAAAAAACAGTTTGCTTAATTTCTTTATTTTGAAAGGCTTGCTGAGGTAAATGGCAAGTCTTTTTTGTTAAATGTAAAAACTAAATTGGTTTATTTTTAATAATTTAGAAAGAGAATATAATTTAAAGTTGAACTAAATTAAAAAATAGAATTTATTTTATAGGAGTTAAACATGGTAGATTTATCTAATGTAATTTTTAAAACAGCAAAAGAAGAAGGAGTAAAAAATAATAAAAATGTAAATATTAAAAAAATTATAGGAATTTATATTGATAATTTTAGAGGACTAGAAAATCAAGAATTTCTATTAGCTAACAACATAACTGTAGTTTCAGGCCGAAATGGTTCAATGAAATCTACAATTATGGGGCTTGTAGCTCATCCATTTTCAACAGCTGAGATTGATATTATGGGTAATAGTATAAAAACAAATCTAAGTGAAGTCTTTAGTTTCTCAAAAATTCATGATGTAAATAAGTATAATTATTTTATAAAATTAGAGGCAGAGTATGCATCCCAAAACTTATACTTATCCGAACCAATATCTATTTCATACAGAAAAACTGAAAATCGGCATAGAATCATAGTTAGTGGACAAAGTAAAGGAAACGGTAATTTTAATTTTCCATCTAGATATATAAATTTAAAAAGGTTATACCCCTTAACAGAATCAAGAAAAAATGAAGAGAAGAAGGTGATTTATAATGATGCTGAACGCAAGTTCATCTCAAAATTTTTTGAAAGGGTTCTGCTGAAAGGAAATTATTCTAATTTTAGTACATTTAGTGCGAATGCTAGCGCGGGTGGGAATATCACTAGCACCCCTATTGGTCCCGTAGATAGTGATTATGATATAGAATCTATATCTTCAGGGGAGCATAATTTAGGGACTATAGTTAATACTTTAATTTCTTTTATGAGAATCTATAATAAATTAGACGATAATAATAAAAAAAATAAAGAATCATTTATTGGCTTATTAAGCATAGATGAGTTTGAGGCAAGTTTGCACCCAATCTCTCAACTTAATTTATTCGACTTTTTATTATCCTGGTCTAAAAAGTATAAAGTACAAATTATCATAAATACTCATTCTCTCTATCTAATAGAAGAGATTATGAATAAAGAAAAAGAAATAAAAAATAAAGAAATATCATTAAATTTTATAACTTATAGATACAGTGATAAATTAAAAATTTTACATAATCCTGATTATAGGATCGCGAAGGAAGAATTAACTCTAAAAGTAGATGAGTATTCTAAAACATTATCTAAAATAAAACTATTGTGTGAAGATGAGGTCGCTAAAGGTTATATAAAGAAAATAATTGGGCGAAATTTATCAAAATATTGTGTGTTTCAATATGACCTAGTGCCTGATAATAGTGGCTCACCTTATAAGGGGCTGTTAAGTTTAGCAAAGAATGGAGCAGTTTTATTAAAAGATACTATGTCTTTAATTATTGTTGATGGAGATGTAGCAGATACGGAAATAGAAAGTGCAAAAAGAAGATTTGATTATATTTTATCTATTCCTACTGTTAATAGCAAATTGCCAATAGAAAAAGACTTGATTGTTTATATATTGAAAAAATCAAGAAGTGATGATTTTTTTGAAAAAACAGGGAAAACAAAAGACGTATTTATCCAAGAGTTTTCGAGTTTTGAAATACCTTTAAACCATAGTCAGGCAAATAGTTATTCCATTGATTGTTATAAAAAATGGTTTTCTCATCAATCTAAAACTGACTTAAATAAGTACCTAAAATATATGATTAAAGATAACAATGAAATATTTAAAAAATTTAAGGAAGATCTAACTGATATTATCGAGAATATTTTTAGGGAAAATGGTTTTCCTTTTCAGAGATAATATATAATATAATCTTTCAAATTGAAATGTTTTGCTTAATTACTCTTAGTTATCTGTGTTTATAAAATATTTTATTTTTATAACTCTTTTATGAAAAGGTATAAATATACTTATTTTTAGTAGGATTAAAAGCGGTCAAAAATCATAACGAATTTTGACCGCTCTTTTTATTACTTTTACTTACGTATTATTTTTGTTTTTTCAAAAATTCAACACCAGTGTCTGGGAAGTCGGTGAATACACCAGTTGCACCAGATTTATTCAATAACGCATCGTACATTTGATTTACGTCAGTGAAGAACTGATAAAATATTTTTACGCACGTTGTATGGGAGCAATTACACTTTGTATTGTTCGAGCTCTTCACTTGGTTATTTACTTCATTGAAGTTAGTTATATATCAGTAAAATGTTTCCTTATAAATCAAAAACGTTTTTATCGCGTAGGATATGATCGTTTCCTTTACGACGTAAGAAACCAGTACGATCAAAATATTCCATGAGTTGAACTGTCAGTTTTCGCCCAAAATTTAATCGATCTCGAATTTCATTTACTGATGCTTTCCCTTCTTTTTCTGCGATTTGCTTAATAAGGCGAGCATAGGCATAAATGTTTTCAGTTAAGAAAAACCTATCTTTTACGATGGGTGTGAGATATCCTAGTTTGCCTGCTTTATACATAAAGTTACGCATTTGGGATTCATCCATAGCCAAGGCATTTGCCATATCACGCACCCAAATTGCTTGTCCTTGAGCTTTTTCAAATTCATCGAGTACACTTGCCCAATATTTTTGTTCTTCTTGGCTAAATTGGATTTTATGTTCGGGTAAGTGAAGCCAACCTCGAGTTTGCTGTAATCTTCCCTCTTCTAACATTTCATCAATAAAATGATTGATCAAGTTTTCAGGCTGGTTTAAAGCGGCCATTCGGTAGAGACGTGCTTTGCTTACACCAAGTTGATCATTGTGTTGCTCGTGATAGGTATTAAGTGCGGTTAAAATTAGTTGTATTTTTTCTTTTTTGTAGTCTGTATTAAAGCACCAATCTTGATAACGAACGGCGCTACGTTCGTTAATTGCATCATCTAGTTGTTTATTTGTGAGTTGTTCTATCCACATCAGTTTATGAGCTGATATTGCATTATGTTGAAGGATGAATGCAATACGTTGGGCTGCATTTTCAGCAAGCGCTAAATTTGCCAAGAAGCTTAATCGACCCTCTGTTCGTTTATGGCGTTTGGGTGAATCAATTTCTAATACGCGCGCACCAGCAATTAACGATTTAGCATCACCACTGCGTAAAATAAGTTTGTCTCCGAAAGCCAAGAATAAAGGTGAATCTAATATGATTTCAGCCAAAGTGCGGTCATTTTTAGCGGCATTTTTTCCTTGTAATAAGGTGAGCTTACCCGTAGTGCGACTCGCTCCGTGATAAATATGCACAGGTTGGCTTTCATTTAATGGTACTTCAGCCAAAATTTGTACACTGATGCGATCTGTTGGTGGAAGTGGCTCATTCTGCAATAACCAATCACCTCGTTTCATTGGTGTGCGGTCTAAATCAGCATTTAAATTTAGCGCTAAACGTTGCCCTGCAATACCTTGTTCGCTTGATGTATTTTGTGCGTGAATCGCTTTTACACGAACTTTCTGTCCAGTGGAAAGGTAAAGTTCATTGTTGACTTTCACTGTTCCTGAAAAGGCAGTGCCTGTCACGACGGTACCCGCCCCTTTTACGCTGAATACTCGGTCTATTGCGTAGCGGAAAGGTTTCTGAGTATCAGCTAATTCAGGTAGATTCGCTAAGTAATGACGTAATTCATTGACGCCTTGTCCCGTTTCTGCAGAGGTAATGAAGTAGTTAGCATCACGTAAAAAACTATAATTTTGTTTAATTGTTTGGATTAACGATTCTATTTGCTCTGAATTTGTACGATCTGCTTTTGTGATGACAACAATAATTTCGTGGAATTGAAGTTGGCGTAATATCGATAAATGTTCTTTTGTTTGCGCTGCAACGCCTTCATCCGCAGCGATAATTAACATTGCATAATGCACACCACCTAAACCCGCCAGCATATTTGACAAGAATTTTTCGTGCCCCGGTACATCAATAAAGCCAAGCACTTTGTTTTCTAAAGGCAGATAGGCATAGCCCAAATCAATGGTCATACCGCGTTTTTTTTCTTCTGGTAAATGTGCGGTACTTGTGCCAGTTAATGCTTTTAATAATGCTGTTTTGCCGTGATCAACGTGACCTGAAGTAACAATAATCATAGTTCATCCAATGTATTTAATAATGTTTCAATATCTGCAAGGCTACGTAAATCTAGCCAAATTTTTCCGTTTTCCATTCGCCCAATAATAGGTTGAGAAAGTTGTTTAAAGCGAGCTGAAAGTGCGGAAAGTTTTACGTTTGTTTTTTCTGCAATAGTAACAGCCAAGGAAGGGATTCTTTCCATTGGTTGTGAGCCACTGCCGATTTGTGCTTGGCTATCTTCAATTTGAATATCAAATTGTGAATTTAAGCGAGATTCTAACCGCTCTTTTAGACGTATAGCATTTATTTTGAGTTGTTCTAATGGTTGTGTGAGTAAGTGCAAAGTTGGTAATTTTTTGTTCAGTTTTTCAGGATTTAAATATAAACGTAATGTGGCTTCTAAGCCTGCTAAAATGACTTTATCGCAACGTAATGCACGCTTGAGTGGATGGGCTTGTAATTGTTCGATCCATTCTTTTTTACCCACTATTATGCCTGCTTGCACGCCACCAAGTAATTTATCGCCAGAGAAAGAGACTAAATCCACACCTTGCGTGACTTTTTCTTGCACGGTTGGTTCTTTTGGTAAGCCATATTGGCTTAAATCAACTAATGCGCCGCTACCTAAATCAGTTACTACTGGTACATTCATTTCTCGGCTTAGTTCTGCGAGTTCTTTTTCTGAAACTGAAGAGGTAAAACCACAAATTTGATAATTGCTACTATGCACTTTCATTAAAAAAGCCGTATTTTCAGTGATAGCATTACGATAATCTTTCAGGTGAGTACGATTAGTGGTACCCACTTCCACTAAATGGCATCCAGCTTGTTCCATTATATCTGGAATACGAAACGCACCGCCGATTTCAATTAATTCGCCACGAGAAATAATAACTTCTTTACCTTGAGCAAAGGTTGCTAGCATTAACAACACCGCAGCGGCGTTGTTATTCACTATACAGGCTGCCTCAGCACCTGTGAGTTTGCATAATAATTCACTGATGTAATTGTCGCGATGACTACGCTTACCTTCATCTAAATCATATTCAAGCGAAACATTTTTTTGCATCGCAGAAAGGGCTGCCTGTTGTGCTGTTTCAGACCAAAGTGCCCGCCCAAGATTTGTGTGTAAAACTGTACCAGTTAGATTATGCACCGCTTTGATTTGTACTTGGTTTTGTTTTTGTAGGCGAGAATGAATTTCTACAAAAGTGCGGTCAAAATTAGAAAAATATTCAGGAAGTTGATTATTTTTTTGAATAAATTGACGAGCTTGTGTTAATAATTCTCGACATGTTTCCACGACTGCAGAGTGGCCAAATTCAGTAATGAGTTGTAATCCTTGAGAGGTTTTGAGAATCTTATCAACGGAAGGAAGTTGTTGAAAAAGTGCGGTCATTTTTGAATCCGTTTAAAATAACGTTGAATTGCTGATTAATTTACGCTAAAGTAACCTCAATTTCAACCACGGAAGGTCGTCATCTCCGGTGAGGTGGCAGGACTTCAAATCCTGTTGGGGACGCCAGCGTTCCCGGGTGGGTTCAACTCCCATGACCTTCCGCCAATCTATATAAATCCGCATAGATTCACTTAAATATCTCATCTTACAAGTAGGTAGCCCCATGTTTTCCGGAGAAACATTTCAACAACATACGCCAATGATGCAACAATATCTAAAACTCAAAGCAGAGAATCCAGATATTTTGTTGTTTTATCGCATGGGGGATTTTTACGAGTTGTTTTATGACGACGCGAAAAAGGCAGCGGCATTGTTGGATATTTCTTTGACGAAACGAGGTCAATCAGCAGGGCAACCAATTCCAATGGCAGGAGTGCCCTATCATGCGGTGGAAGGTTATTTAGCAAAATTGGTTCAGTTGGGTGAACCTGTGGCGATTTGCGAACAGATTGGTGATCCAGCCACAAGCAAAGGGCCTGTGGAACGCCAAATTGTGCGAATTGTTACACCTGGTACGGTAAGTGATGAGGCACTTTTGCCTGAACGCCAAGACAATCTGATTGCAGCAGTATATCAAGAGAAAGAAAAATTTGGATTAGCCACTTTAGATATGACCTCTGGCCGTTTTCAGCTTTGTGAACCTGCAGATAAAGAAACATTACGTGCGGAATTGCAACGTATTGCACCTGTTGAATTGCTGTATTGTGAAGAATTTAATGAAATGGCTGCGATTGAACATTGCAAGGGATTACGCCGTCGCCCGATTTGGGAGTTTGAACTTAGTACTGCCATTACGTTACTAAATCGCCAATTTGGCACAAAAGATTTACGCGCCTTTGGTGTGGAAAAATCCCCTTTAGGCTTAAGTGCGGCAGGTTGTTTATTGCAATATGCAAAAGAAACGCAACGTACCGCATTACCCCATATTCAAAGCATTAGCTTAATTCAAAATCAAGACTGTATTCAGTTAGATGCCGCCACGCGCAGAAATCTTGAATTGACACAAAATCTTGCGGGTGGCACAGAAAATACACTAGCATCTGTCTTGGATAAATGCGTTACGCCAATGGGAAGTCGCTTGCTGAAACGTTGGATTCACCAGCCTATTCGCAATGTAGAAAAATTAAAACAACGCCAACAAGCGATTGCGGAAATTCTGAATTTTGATTTGGTCGATGAACTTCAGTCTTATTTGCAATTAGTCGGCGATATGGAGCGTATTTTAGCGCGTGTGGCACTACGTTCAGCGCGTCCACGCGATCTCACCCGCTTGCGCACGGCATTGGAGCAAATTCCAGCATTGCGCGCGATTGTGCAACAAAAAACACCGCCATTTTTAACCGCTCTTTTCAGCAAAATTTCCGATTTTACCGAGCAGTACGATTTATTGCAACGTGCATTGATTGAAACTCCTCCGCTTTTAATTCGGGATGGTGGCGTGATTGCCGAAGGCTATAATGCCGAATTGGACGAATGGCGTATGTTGTCTGATGGCGCAACGCAATATTTGGAAAACCTCGAAAAACGGGAGCGTGAAAGCACAGGCATTGATACGTTAAAAATCGGTTTTAATGCAGTGCATGGTTATTACATCCAAATTAGCCAAGGTCAAGCGCATAAAGCGCCAATTCATTATGTTCGCCGTCAAACCTTGAAAAATGCAGAGCGTTACATTATTCCTGAGCTCAAAGAATATGAAGACAAAGTGCTTAAATCAAAAGGCGCAGCGTTAGCATTAGAAAAGCAACTTTACGATGAATTATTTGATTTATTATTACCGCACTTAGGTGCGTTACAGCTGGCGAGCCTCGCACTTTCTGAATTGGATGTATTGGTCAATCTTGCCGAGCGGGCAGATACGCTTAATTACGTGATGCCAAGATTCTGTGATGAAGTGAGTGTGAAAATTGAAAATGGTCGCCATCCTGTTGTGGAACAAGTATTGAAAGATCCTTTCATCGCCAACCCTGTGGAGTTAAATCACCATCGTCATTTGCTAATTATCACTGGGCCAAATATGGGCGGTAAAAGTACTTATATGCGTCAAACCGCACTAATTACATTGCTGGCGTATATCGGCAGCTTTGTGCCGGCAGACAGCGCCCGAATTGGACCGATTGATCGTATTTTCACTCGAATTGGTGCGTCTGATGATTTAGCCTCAGGACGTTCAACCTTTATGGTGGAAATGACTGAAATGGCAAATATTCTTCATCAGGCCACGGCGCAAAGTCTCGTGCTTATTGATGAAATCGGTCGTGGCACATCCACTTATGATGGTTTATCTTTAGCTTGGGCTTGTGCAGAATGGTTAGCCAAAAAAATCCGCTCGCTTACATTATTTGCCACCCATTATTTTGAATTAACCGCATTGCCGGAACAGCTAGAAGGTATCGCGAATATTCATTTAGATGCCCTTGAGCATAACAACACCATCGCCTTTATGCACGCCGTACAAGATGGCGCCGCAAGTAAAAGTTATGGTTTGGCAGTCGCTGCTTTGGCGGGTGTGCCACAATCTGTTATTAAACTGGCAAAACAGAAATTGACACAATTAGAAAAAACATCAGGCCATTCAGCCGATCAGCAAATTCAGGCATTGCGTGAAGCCAATCACACTCAAGGTGAATTATTGTTTGAGCAAGAAACGGATGCATTAAGAGAAGCTATTGAAAAACTGGAACCCGATGATTTAAGCCCTAAACAAGCCTTGGCGTATTTGTATCAGTTAAAGAAAATGGTAAGTTAAGATATAGAGAAGAATGGCCACATTTCGTAAAGCAAAATGTGGCCATTTGTTATGTTATAAATAAATAATAGGATAACTAATGCAGTTTTGCGGATTTGGCTGTAAGACAAAAAGTGCGGTTAAGTTTATATGTGTTTTCCTTTTTCTTTTTGAGCCGCGAAATCTGCACCTTTTGCTAACATTCTTAATTGTAAAATTACGCGTGTTTTGAGTTGTTCTCTTTCAGCTTTATTCATATCTAAAGCATTTGCTCCAGCGGTGAAGACAATAGTCACAATGCCTTCAGCTTGAACATATGCAATATATTGAGAATACTGATGCTTAGATGAAATATACTCTGCGAGTTCATCGACAAAATGTTTGATTTCGCGTGCTGCTGCAGTGCGAAATGCTTGGGAGGTACCCGAGCTTTCACGTAATAATAAGCGGAAAACATTTGTGCTGTTGGTAATAAATTCAAAAAACGTATCAACAGAAACAGAAATTACACTACCACCAGCATCGATACGTTTACGCGCTTGTCGCATTAATTGACGCAAAATTAAACCAGCTTCATCTACCATTTCTAAGCCTAATTCATCCATGTCGCTAAAATGACGATAAAACGAAGTTGGCGCAATACCCGCTTCACGAGCGACTTCGCGTAAACTTAAGTTGGAAAAGCTTTTTTCCGCACTGAGCTGATTAAACGCGGCATTTACTAAGGCTCGACGTGTTTTCTCTTTTTGAATTGCACGAACCCCGGCCATTATTTTTCTCCGGCTAAAATTAATTTTACTTCACTGCTGATTGCACCGGCTACGCGTTCGTAACGGTTACGTAAAGGTGAACCAGGTCGATAAACCAAAGCAATAGTGCGTGATGGTTCAGGTGAGTGACAAGGAATATATTTTACACCTTTACGAGCACCTTCATTTAATACAGCAAGTTCAGGCATAAACGTGATACCTGCATTTGCAGAGACCATATTGCGCAAAGTTTCTAGGCTTGTGGCTTGGAAGTGGGCATTTTCTTTTGCGCCTGCCGTGAAGCAATAATCTAAAGCCTGATTACGTAAGCAATGACCATCGTCTAACATTAACATTTCTTGCCCTTTCAGCTGATTCATAGACATTTTCTTTTCTTTTGCCCAAGGATGTTCATCTGATACGGCCAGTAACATTTTTTCGTTAAAAATAGGCACTTCAATAAAGGCTTCTGTTTCTGGCACGGTAGCTACAATTGCACAATCTAAACGACCAGTTTCGAGTTGTTCTAACAATTGATGTGTTTGTGCTTCGTAGAGAAAGACTTCTAGATCCGGAAAGGCAGCTTTTAGCGTTGGAACAATATAAGGTAATAAGTAAGGGCCAACAGTTGGGATTAATCCTATATGTAATGGGCCTGTCATTTCCTTACCTTGATTACTTGCCATTTCTTTCAATAATTTTACTTCACGCAACACGGTACGCGCTTGTTCTACAAGTAACATACCTGATTGTGTGAATAATACTTTACGGCTGGTTCGTTCTAATAAAATAATGCCAAGTTCATCTTCGAGCTTGCGAATTTGACCACTTAAAGTGGGTTGGCTGACATTGCAAGAATCGGCAGCACGGCGGAAATGTTTATATTCTGATAAGGCTACAAGGTATTCTAAATCTCGGATATTCATTTGATTCCTCCTATAGAAAATTTCAATTAAAAAAATAGAATTAATTGATTGTAACTATACCATAAATTTCCCTATAATCCAGCGCATTCAAATTAAATCAACAACCAAATAGGAGAATAATGATGATGTCTAATATGGAAGGCAAAAAAGTCCCTCAAGTGACATTTCGCACTCGTCAAGGTGATAAATGGGTTGATATTACTACCTCAGAATTATTTGATAATAAAACCGTGATTGTATTCTCATTACCAGGTGCATTCACGCCGACTTGTTCATCTTCTCACTTACCACGTTATAACGAATTAGCCCCTGTATTCAAAAAATATGGTGTGGATGATATTGTTGTGGTTTCAGTCAATGATACTTTCGTGATGAATGCGTGGAAAGAAGACGAAAAATCTGAAAATATCACTTTTATTCCAGATGGTAATGGTGAGTTTACAGAAGGCATGGGAATGCTTGTTGGTAAAGAAGATTTAGGTTTTGGCAAACGTTCTTGGCGCTATTCTATGTTGGTAAAAAATGGCGTAGTAGAAAAAATGTTTGTTGAACCAAATGAACCGGGCGATCCGTTCAAAGTTTCTGATGCAGATACAATGTTAAAATATCTTGCGCCACAGCATCAAATTCAAGAATCTATTTCAATCTTCACTAAACCAGGTTGTCCGTATTGCACAAAAGCAAAACAACTTTTACATGATAAAGGATTAAGTTTTGAAGAAATCGTATTAGGTCATGATGCTACTATCGTGAGTGTACGTGCGGTTTCTGGTCGTACAACTGTTCCACAAGTGTTTATCGGTGGTAAGCATATTGGCGGTAGCGACGATTTGGAAAAATACTTTTCATAAGCAGGCAAGTATTTAGCTGATTATTATTTGGGAATGTAATTTAAAGGGCGCATTGTGCGCCCTTTTCATTTTTACGAATTTATTGCAGAAATTAATAATGCGGTGGTGGCGTTTCTTCCGCTTGGCTTGCAATGTTTGATGGATGAAAATCTTTTAATTTACTTGCCACATAGCGTAGCTGAACTTGCATTTTATCAAGCGCAAATTGTTGTTGAACTAATGCATGATTCAGTTCGTCTAATAGTTGCTCTTGAAACGCGATTTTGGTTTCAAGTTCAGCAATACGATTTTCTAATATTTGTTCAATGTGCATAAAATTTCTCTAAATTTTAAAAAAAAGTTGAGAATAGGTTAAAAGCGATTTAATCTAGCCTCAGAATTATTTCATTTATTATAAAGGATTAACGCATATGTTAAAAATTCAAAAATTATCTATCGCAGCATTAATGGTAAGTGCGGTGATTTCTGGCCAAGTTTTTGCGGAAGAAAAAGCGCTTGATGAAAAAGCTGCCTCTTATGCCGTGGGTGCATTAATGGGTGGGCAAATGAAAGATTTGGTCGATGCGCACAAAGAAGTGATTACTTATGATAATGCTCGTATCTTAGATGGTTTAAAAGATGCTTTAGAGGGTAAAGTTGATGTGCGTAAAGATGAAAATGTACAAAAAACTTTAGAAGCTATTGAAGCGAAATTAGTATCTGCATCAAAAGCAAAAGCGGAAGCCATTGCGAAAAGTGCTCAGGAAGAGGGAGATAAATATCGCGCTGATTTTGCTAAAGACAAAGATGTTAAAACGACTAAATCAGGTTTACTTTACAAAATTGAAAATGCAGGTAAAGGTGAGGCAATTAAGGCTACCGATACTGTAAAAGTGCATTACACTGGTAAATTACCAAATGGCAAAGTATTTGATAGTTCTGTGGAACGTGGTCAACCGGTTGAATTCCAATTAAACCAAGTTATTCCTGGATGGACAGAAGGCCTTCAATTGGTGAAAAAAGGTGGAAAAATTCAGTTAGTGATTCCACCAGCGTTAGGTTATGGTAAACAAGGTGCTGGCGCCTCTATTCCACCTAATTCAACCCTCATTTTTGATGTAGAAGTTTTAGATGTAAATCCTAAATCAGAAAAATAATACTTCTAGTCATGGCACGTGTTTTTTTAATGCGTGCCATTTGTTATAAAACTCAGTGAATTTTGATCGCACTTTTAACCTTGAACCATGACATTAAACGATAAACAACCTTTCTCGGATGAAGATCGCACTATTATTAATTCTTATAAAGCGGTTGTTGATGGCGTTAGCGCGCTGATTGGCGAACACTGTGAAATCGTTTTACATTCTTTAGAAGATATTGAGCATTCTGCTATTTGTATTGCAAATGGCCATAATACGAATCGTCAAGTGGGCTCACCAATTACTGATTTGGCATTGCGTTCACTCCGTAATATGCAAAGTGAAAGTGTTTCTAAGCCTTATTTTACTCGCACTAAAGGCAGTGTGTTGATGAAATCTGTCACGATTGCGATTCGCAATAAAGTTCAACGTATTATTGGTTTACTTTGTATTAATATTAATTTAGACGTGCCTATTTCACAATTTGTACAGGCTTTTATGCCAACAGAAAAAACAGAAGAAACATCGTCTGTCAATTTTGCAAGCTCTGTTGAGGATTTAGTCAATCAAACTATTGAGAAAACCATCGAGGAAGTAAATACTGATCGTATGGTGGCCAATAACACTAAAAACCGCCAAATTGTCTTATCTCTGTATGAAAAAGGCATTTTTGACATTAAAGATGCGATCAATTTAGTGGCTGAGCGTTTGGATATTTCCCGCCATACGGTCTATCTCTATATTCGTCAAATAAAACACGAGCAAGAATAATGCGCTATGTACTTGCAGTTAAAAGCCCTATTTATGGCCAGCAAGGGGCTTTTTTAGCTTACCAATTTGCCAAAGCATTGATTGAAAGAAAACATGAGATCACCCAAATTTTCTTTTTCCAAGATGGTGTGACGAATGGTAACGCATTAGTTTATCCTGCTAGTGATGAAGTTAATTTGCAAAAGTGTTGGCAAGATCTTGCTATGATGCATCAAATCCCATTGCACCTTTGTGTTGCCGCTTCACAACGTCGTGGCATCGTGGATACTTTAACGGCAGAAAACCCAGAAAACATCAATCTTGCTGAGGGCTTCACGATTGCGGGGCTAGGTGAATTTATATCGGCAACATTAAAGGCTGAGCGAGTCATCACATTATGAAAATTGCTTTTTTGTTTAAAACAGTTCCCCATGGCACCGCACTTTCCCGTGAGGGATTAGATGCATTACTTGCCGCAACGGCTTTTTGTGATGAAGAGGATATTGGCGTATTCTTTATAGATGACGGTGTGCTGAATCTTGTTTCTTATCAACAACCAGAACATATTCTCCAAAAAGATTTTATTCGCACCTTTAAATTGTTAGATTTATATGAAATAACACAACGTTTCATTTGTTCAGAAAGTTTGGAAAAATTCGGCATTTCGTCAGAGCAATGTATTATTTCAGCTGAAAAAATGAATCGTGCTTCTTTTATGTCCAAACTGAATCAAGCTGAAAAATTGCTGACTTTTTAAGGAAAATCATGCTTTATACTTTTTCACAAGCAGATTATGCGCAAAGAGAACTTGAGGGGTATTTTGCGAATATTACTGAGAATGATGCGGTGGTGTTATGGCAAGATGGAGTCTTGCTCGCAATTAAATATCCGCATTGTTTTGAACAATGCCCAGCTGAATGTCTGTTGTTAGAGCAAGATATTCTGGCAAGAAATCTCACCGCACTTTTACCTAGAGAAAGTAAAGTGCGGTCTATTACTATGCTGGATTTTGTGGCGATAACGCAGAAGTTTTATCCGCAATTAGCACTTTGAATTAAACTAAATTTGTCACAGTGTATTAAGCTGGTAAAGTTTTTTCTCATTTGTTCCCCATTCCCTTCTAGCCAGAATCATGGCTTACCTCTTTTTATTATAATCGGTTTAGAGGACGTTTATTTTTTACGTTTTGCTCTTGGATGAGCCTGATCGTACACTTCCGCCAAATGTTGAAAATTTAAGTGAGTATAAATTTGTGTGGTGGAAAGGTTGCTATGCCCAAGCAATTCTTGCACGGCACGCAAATCAGAACTGGCTTCTAACATATGGGTCGCAAAAGAATGGCGCAATTTGTGCGGATTAAGATGGCTATTTAAGCCTTGACGAATGCCCCAAGTTTCCAAACGTTTTTGAATGGCTCGATGAGAAATACGATTTCCAAGCTGGCTAACAAATAATGCCTCATCTTTTGGGTTAAATAACGGCCGCACTTTTAACCATTCTTGAATGGCATGCGAAGCATAACGCCCAAACGGCACTACACGCTCTTTGTTGCCTTTCCCGATAACGCGTACCTCCCGCACACGGGTATTAATGCTGTTTAAATCTAAGCCTTGTAATTCAGATAAACGTAAACCTGAACTATACATTAATTCCAAAATAGCACGATCACGAATATCAATCGGCTCTTTGCTATCGTTGGCAAGCAATTGTTGAACTTGCTCGCCATCCATATTTTTCGGTAAATGCTTGCCTTGTTTCGGTGCAGAAATGCCTGTGGCGGGATTTACTTTCAATTCGCCTTGTTGCACCAAAAAACTGAGAAATCGACGCAATGCGGATAAACGCAAAGCCAAGCTTTTTTCTTTTAAGCCTTGTTTTTTGCTTTCCGCCAAAATAAATCGCACCACGCTGGGTGTCACTTGTGCCCAAGCATGAATATCTTGTTGCGCTAAGATTTTGATGATGGCATCGAGTTGATGTTGATAATTGGTAAGCGTGTGAGGGCTCATTTGGCGTTCAATCCGCAAATAATCCCAATAACGATTTAACGCGGTTAGCATTACAAACTCAATTCAAATAAACGTTCTTTCGGGTTTAATTTAAACCCTTCCGATTCCAACATTGAATATTGATTTTGTGCTAATTCCGCTACTAAACGATTAGATTGCGTGAAATGCACAAAGTCTTTTGCTTTAGAAATCAGCGCCGCATAAATTTCTGTTTGTTGAACATGTTCCAACACAAAAATATCGGTGATTTGCCAATAGCGTTGTAATTGTAAAGAAGAAAGGCGAGGGAAAAGCTGCACAAAGCCAATAGCCTTTTCATTCTCATCCACCGCAATAAAAAACAGGCTTTCATTAAAACGCATACGATTAGTTAAAAAAACCAAGGTGCGTTCTGGATTCTCTGCTTGTCCATAGGCTTGGCGATAGGCTTCAAAAAGAGGAAGAAGCACGTCAATATTCCATTGTTCAGCTTTGAAAAGTTTCATAATTGGTTATTTTTTATTGGTTCCATACAGGTAATTGTAGCTTTTTAGCACAAGATAATCATCTTTCTATGAGAATTTTTTTAATTTTATGATCTTCTGCAAAGAATCGTGGAGAAATTTTGGTATAGTAGGCAAGTTAATTTTATCAACTATGGAGAAACAAAAATGGCACGTCGTCCTTTAGTGATGGGTAACTGGAAATTAAACGGTTCTAAAGCGTTCACCAAAGAATTAATCCAAGGATTAAAAGCAGAATTACATGATGTAACAGGTTGTGATGTAGCAATTGCCCCCCCTGTTATGTATTTAGGTACGGCTGAAGCAGCACTTTCTGGTTGTGGTTGTAGCTGTGGCGGTAAAAGTGTAATTCAATTAGGTGCACAAAACGTAGATATCAATGTGAAAGGTGCATTTACTGGTGATATTTCTAGCGAAATGTTAAAAGATTTTGGTGCAAAATACATCATTATTGGCCACTCTGAGCGTCGTACTTACCACAAAGAAAGCGACGAATTCGTAGCGAAAAAATTTGGTGCATTAAAAGAAGCTGGTTTAGTACCAGTATTATGTATCGGTGAAACTGAAGCTGAAAACGAAGCAGGCAAAACAGAAGAAGTGTGTGCACGTCAAATTGATGCAGTCATCAATGCATTAGGCGTAGAAGCATTCAACGGTGCAGTGATCGCATACGAACCAATCTGGGCGATCGGTACGGGTAAATCTGCGACTCCAGCACAAGCACAAGCCGTTCACGCATTTATCCGTCGTCACATTGCAGCAAAATCACAAGCCGTGGCAGACCAAGTAATTATCCAATACGGCGGTTCTGTAAATGATGCAAATGCCGCTGAATTATTTACTCAGCCAGACATCGACGGTGCATTAGTAGGTGGCGCATCATTAAAAGCCCCAGCATTTGCAGTAATTGTAAAAGCAGCGGCAGCAGCGAAAAATTAATTTTCATTTAATTAGAATAACAACAAAGTGCGGTGAATTTTCACCGCACTTTTGTTTATGAATTCAAGCAAACTGCATCGACAATTACTTTCCATTCGTTTGATCGAGAATTTTCGTCACCACTTTCAAATACTCAACCGCCAAGCCCTGTTGAGCAACACTGGCATTAAAAACTAAGTCTTCGGAAAGTACGCCACAAGGTTGGTCTTTTGGTACTTCGCCATTTTCATAAGCCTCAAAATCCTCTCGCCAATCGCCTTCGAAGTAATAATGTTCTAGGCGTTTCATTTTAAGCAAAAATGCCTGCCATTTTTCCAAAAATTGTTCTGCCTCGGCAAGAAAGCCATTTGCTTCATCTAAAATACTTTCCATTTCGGCAAGTTGGGATAAACGTTCTTTTGATAGCATATTTTTCTCTCATTTTATAAAAGTGTGGTCGGAGCAGATTTTACCGCACTTACGTTATAAAGTTATCCGTTATTCACAGAGATTGAATGTAAAGTCAATAATTTACAATGTAAAGATTGTAAATTTTGGTAAAGATACTTTTCATTTATTTTAATTGCTTGTAGAATTCGTGCGAAATTTAAATAGCGTATTTTATAGACAAATTTGTTATAAAAGACGTTAATCTGATAAACAAGGCTGTTTATCTATTCGTTATGCCGATAGCGAAAACCGCTGTTATCTATTTTAATACTAGGAGAAAACCTGAATGAACAACATTTTCAAAGTAATTTGGAATCACGCAACCCAAACTTGGACTGCTGTGGGTGAATTAGCGTCCGCAAAAGGTAAATCAAAATCTGTAAAATTAGCCGCAATTTCTACCGCACTTTTAGCTGTTGTGGCAGGTGGAGCACAAGCTGCAAATGTAGTTACGAAAGCAGAAGATAGAGGCGGATTAGCAATTGGAACTGACACAGTAACAAATCAATTTTATGGAAATGCAGACTATAAAGCTAAAACAGGTTTAAGTGAAAATAAAGCTGAAGCGAAAGTAAATGCTTATGATGGTATTGCAATTGGTAATGGTGCTCTTTCTGGTTCTAATTCTGGTACAGCCGGTAATGCACATATCGCAATAGGTTTAATGTCTCAAGCAACTGGTAATTTTGCAAATGGTAAGGATACTGGTGGTGCAAACGCTCAAAATGCAGCGGTTGCATTAGGGGCATATTCATTAGCTAGGGGTCAGGGCAGTACTGCACTTGGTGCCCACGCTGTTGCAGATGAGGTGGACTCTACAGCAGTAGGTAAAGTTGCTAATGCGAAAGGACAGTCATCTACTGCTGTCGGTCAACAGGCAGAGGCAATTCAGCGAGCTACTGCAACTGGTGCACAATCAAAAGCTTTGGGAACTTACTCTACTGCGATGGGGCAAAGCGCTACAGCTAATTCTTGGGATTCCATTACTGTTGGTAGTGCTTCAAAAGTATCTGGCCAGGGTTCTGTTAATGTGGGTAGTAACTCAGTATTATCAGGTAAAAACATCGCGGCTGTTGGTGCAGATTCAAAGATATCCAGTAATAATGTTTCAACATTAGGTTCAAATATAACTGTAGCCGCAGGTCGTGATGGCGCTGTTGTACTAGGCCATGGTAGTGATGCAGGGAAAGAGTCTACAAAGGTTATGGCTGTAAATTCAGCTGTGGCTGATGGTTCTCCATTGGTTTATTCTGATTTTGCGGGTAAGTTAGGTGGAACTGATACTGATGGTACAAATAAAGAAGCTACAGGTAAGCAAGGTAATGTTGTATCTGTTGGATCTAAAGGTAATGAACGTCAAATTAAACATGTTGCAGCAGGTCAAATTACAGCAGACTCAACTGATGCAATCAATGGCTCACAACTTTACCAAGTGGCTAAAACTTTAGGTACGGCAGCAAATCAAACTGCTAATGCTTTGGGTGTTACTTTAAATAAAGATGGTACGTTAAGTGGATTCTCACAACCATTAACTATTGCTGAAGGTAGCAATTATACTGCACCTCCTGCTGCAGGAGATGTAAAAACTGCGCTTACTAATTTAAATAATTATGTTAATGCTGGTTGGAACATTACTGCATCTGGTAATGGCTATAAAAATAATGTATCAATTGGACATACTGTTAACTTTGTTGGTTTAGGTAATGTAGATGTAGATGGTGTTGATGAAGAAAATGGCGTACGCACTATAAACATTTCGACTGACTCACCTATTGACTACGCAAGCACAACATTTGATGGTAAACCAGTAACTAAAGCGAGTGATGGTAAATGGTATCAAGTGGATGAAAATGGCGACATTAAAGGGGATCCAATTGACGCATCTGAAATTGATAAAAAAGGCGCTAAATTAACTGACTCTGATACAGAGAATAATCCGTATGAGAAAGGTAATTCCTATACCTATGATGACAAAGGCAATATTACTGAAACTGGTTATGATAAAACTAAACCAGAATCTAAGGATAAGATTACCGCAGGGGAACATGGTGTTCAGTTAAGTAATGTGGGCTGGGCTACCCAACCAGATCAAGCAGTAAATAAAGATCAGTTAGATCAAACTGTGAATAAATCAGGTTTCTATGTTCAGCAAAATGGTAAGTCTACTTTAGATGCTAAAACTGGCTCTGATAAGGTATCAGACACCGAAAAAGTAACGCCAAACGATGTAGTTAACTTTGCAGATGGTGATGGCACTATAGTTAAAGTTAAAACTGTACGTGATGACAAGGGCGTAGATACAACAACAGTTTCTGTTGATGTTGATAAAGGCTCAATTAAAGTTGATGAAACTAATCTTGGTAAAGTTGCCGTGGATAGTAATCCAACATCAACGGAAACTCAAGCAAACGCAGATGCTCGCGAAGGTAAGAAACTTGCTACAGTTAAGAATGTTGTTGATGCTATTAATAATGCTGGTTTCGTTGTGTCAAATGGTGAGTCTAATAAAAGTGAATTGATCAATGCAGGTAAAAAATTGACGTTAAAAGGCGGAAATGGCGTAAATGTAGAGCAAGATGGTTCTAACTTTACTTTCAGCATTGATTCATCAAAACTCTTAGAAGGTAAAACTGGTGACATTACTGTAGATAAGGATAAAAAAGCTGGAGAAGACGGTGCGGGCAAGGCTGCCGTAAATGATAATGATGCTACTAAACTTGCTACAGTTAAAAATGTTGCTGATGCGATCAATGGCGCAAAATGGTTTGCAAAAGTTGAAAATTTATCTGACTCAATGAATGTGCGAACACAAAATGATAAGGATGCTGATGCTCAAGCCATGGGAGCAGGTGATATTCTAACGTTGAAAGCTGACAAAAACTTAGCGGTAAAACGTGAGGGTAAAGATGTTACTTACGGTTTAGCATCAACAATTGAAGTTGATAAGATTACTGTGAAATCTAAAACTCCAGGTGAAGCTACGACTACATTTGAAAATGGTAAAGTAACTAACTTAGATGATCATTTAACTGCACCAGATAAAGTGACTGGTGGTAATGTAGTTAATGCAACTGAAGTTAAAACGCCAACATTAAAAGATGCGCAGAAAAAAGAAGCTGCTACAGTTAATGATGTGTTAAATGCAGGTTGGAATTTAAAAACTAATGGCAATCAGACCGCAGCTATAACTAATGGTAAAGGTCTTGATTTTGCGAGTGATGATAATTCAGTAACTATTACCCCAACTGTGGATAAAGATGGTAATGCAAAAGTTAACTTCTCTGTAAATGCTACAAACGCGATTAATGGTGTTAAGGGTAACGTAACAGCAGCTAAGGTTGATGGCGATCAAGCTGGTAAAGTGACAGTTTCTGATGCTGATAAAGGTAAGTTGGCGACAGTTGATACAGTTGCCGAGGCAATTAACAGCGCAGCAACTTTCGTGAAAGTAGCTGACTCGCAAGAGGTTATCAAAAAGTCAACTGATGATGATAACGGAGTTGCAGTTAAATCTGGCGATACAGTTACTCACACTGCTGGTAAAAACTTGAAAGTAAAACGTGATGGAAAATCTATAACTTATGCATTAGCACAAGATATTGATGTGAATAGCGTTACTATCGGTAGTGGCGATAATGCAACTAAAATTACCTCTGATGATAAAGGTTTAAACCTTGCAGGTAAGGATGGTGCAGCAACCAATATCAATAATGTGAAAGATGCGGATCTTAATTCAACATCTAAACAAGCTGTGAATGGTAGCCAGTTATATGCTACAAACGAAAAAGTAGCGAATTTAGGCACGACTGTTAATAACTTAAGTAAGGTTATTAATCATCACGCTGGTGCTATTGATAGCCTAGACAGAAAAGTAAACAAACACAGCAAACAAGCGCGTGCAGGTATTGCAGGTGCGAATGCAGCGGCGGCATTACCACAAGCTTATACTCAAGGTAAAGCAATGGTGGCTGCAGCAGCGGGTACCTTCAAAGGTCAAAATGCTTTAGCTGTAGGTTACTCTCGTATTAGTGATAATGGTAAAGTAATCTTAAAACTTCAAGGTAACGCAAACACCAGTGGTGATGTGGGTGCCGGAGTTGGTGTAGGTTACCAATGGTAATAGCGTAATCATTTATGATGGGATTTTCCCATCATGAATAAATCCTAAAAGTGCGGTGAAAATTCACCGCACTTTTTTATTTTCTTAGCTTCACCAATTCTACTTCGTGATTTTCCCCTTTTTTTAGAATTAAATTGGCACGTTCTCGTGTTGGCAATATGTTCTGATTAAGATTTAATCCATTAATTTCATCCCAAATTTTGCTTGCTGTGGCAATGGCTTCTTCTTTTGATAACTTTGCATAGTGCTTGAAATAAGAATTAGGATCAGTAAAGGCACTTTCACGGAATTTTAAAAATCGTTTGATATACCATTCTTTTAATAAATGTTCTTCTGCATCAACATAGATGGAGAAATCAACAAAGTCAGACACGAAGGTTTGATTTGCTTTATTGTTGCCTGTTTGTAGCACATTTAATCCTTCTAAAATGAGAATATCCGGTTGATCGACAACATCAAATTTATTGGGAATAATGTCGTATGTCAGGTGAGAATAAATTGGTGCATGAACGTTTCTTTTACCCGATTTTACATCAGCAAGAAAGCGAATGAGTTTGGGCGTGTCATAGGAAATGGGAAAACCTTTCTTTTGCAACAGATTATTTTGTTTGAGTTTCTCAAGTGGATAGAGAAAGCCATCAGTGGTGATGAGTTCAACTTTTCGCTCTTTTGGCCAATGGGAAAGAAGTGACTGTAATATCCGTGCAGATGTGCTTTTCCCGACAGCCACACTGCCAGCAATACTGATAACATAGGGAATTTTGGTATTGTTTCTGCCGAGAAATCGATGTAATACCGTTTGGCGACGTAAATTTTCATCGATGTAATAATTAATTAAGCGTGTCAGGGGTAAATAAATTGTGCTGACTTCATCCAGTGAAAGTTCTTCGTTAAAACCTAGGAGAGGCTTAAGATCTTGTTCTGTGAGTTTTAACGGAACGGATTTACGTAATTCAGCCCATTGTGCGCGATTGAAGCTTAAAAACGGGGTTAATTGATTTGAAAATTCCATGATGTAGTGATTTTATCGTGAAATAAATGCGAGAAAATATACTCTATAAGATGAAATTTCGCATTGATTTTTCAGCATACTTCATGATTTCTGATTAAAAAATCACATTTTTGATTGTGATTTAAACGAATAGACAAAAAAAATAAATTTTTTAGAAAAAACACTTGTCAGGAAAAGTTTTTTCCATATAATACGCCTCACTTGCTTACGACACGCCGACTTAGCTCAGTAGGTAGAGCAACTGACTTGTAATCAGTAGGTCATCAGTTCGATTCCGATAGTCGGCACCATTCCTTCGTATCAAGTATTCATTTAGCGTGGAGGGGTTCCCGAGCGGCCAAAGGGGGCAGACTGTAAATCTGTTGGCTCAGCCTTCGAAGGTTCGAATCCTTCTCCCTCCACCATCTTTTAGATGAATCCTGATGGGACAGACGAATTTAGGACTTGCGGGCATCGTATAATGGCTATTACCTTAGCCTTCCAAGCTAATGATGCGGGTTCGATTCCCGCTGCCCGCTCCAAACGCTGATATAGCTCAGTTGGTAGAGCGCACCCTTGGTAAGGGTGAGGTCGGCGGTTCAAATCCGCCTATCAGCACCATCCTTCATTTCTCTCTTCCTTCAATTATAGCAAACAATTTTATTGGTTAATGTGGTTTAATTTACCCATCGATAACCGTGTCTATTTAGAGGGACTCTTTAAATGTCTAAAGAAAAATTTGAACGTACAAAACCGCACGTAAACGTGGGTACAATCGGCCACGTTGACCACGGTAAAACAACTTTAACAGCAGCAATCACAACCGTATTATCTAAACACTACGGTGGTGCAGCTCGCGCATTTGACCAAATCGATAACGCGCCAGAAGAAAAAGCGCGTGGTATCACCATCAACACTTCACACGTTGAATACGATACAGCAACTCGTCACTACGCACACGTTGACTGCCCGGGACACGCCGACTATGTGAAAAACATGATTACTGGTGCGGCACAAATGGATGGTGCTATCTTAGTAGTAGCAGCAACTGATGGTCCAATGCCACAAACTCGTGAGCACATCTTATTAGGTCGCCAAGTAGGTGTACCTTACATCATCGTATTCTTAAACAAATGCGACATGGTAGATGATGAAGAGTTATTAGAATTAGTAGAAATGGAAGTTCGTGAACTTCTTTCTCAATATGACTTCCCAGGTGACGATACTCCAATCGTACGTGGTTCTGCATTACAAGCATTAAACGGCGTAGCAGAATGGGAAGAAAAAATCCTTGAATTAGCAAACCACTTAGATACTTACATCCCAGAGCCAGAGCGTGCGATTGACCAACCGTTCCTTCTTCCAATCGAAGACGTGTTCTCAATCTCAGGTCGTGGTACTGTAGTAACAGGTCGTGTAGAACGTGGTATCATCCGTACTGGTGATGAAGTAGAAATCGTCGGTATCAAAGATACAGCGAAAACTACAGTAACGGGTGTTGAAATGTTCCGTAAATTACTTGACGAAGGTCGTGCAGGTGAAAATATCGGTGCATTATTACGTGGTACTAAACGTGAAGAAATCGAACGTGGTCAAGTATTAGCAAAACCAGGTTCAATCACACCACACACTGACTTCGAATCAGAAGTGTACGTATTATCAAAAGAAGAAGGTGGTCGTCATACTCCATTCTTCAAAGGTTACCGTCCACAATTCTATTTCCGTACAACTGACGTAACTGGTACTATTGAATTACCAGAAGGCGTGGAAATGGTAATGCCTGGTGATAACATCAAAATGACAGTAAGCTTAATCCACCCAATCGCGATGGACCAAGGTTTACGTTTCGCAATCCGTGAAGGTGGTCGTACAGTTGGTGCGGGCGTTGTAGCGAAAATCATCAAATAATAGATGTAGCGAAATAGTCTAAGAGACAAGTAAGAGAAAAGTGCGGTGAGTTTTCATCGCACTTTTTTGCATTTATATCGAGCCACTGGGAATAGTGAGGATAAAAAATAAGCTTTTGTGATTTTATCTCAAAAGCTTATTTTATATAGTTAGTAAGACAGGATTAATTAAAGATTAGTCCCATTTCTAAATCTTTTAGAAGATTGCTTTCAATTCTTAATTCATTCCATATTAATGGGTTTCGTTCTAAGTAACCTTCTTCAAGCGTTAAGAGCCAATTATTGTCAGATCGTTGAGTTTGAAAGGTGAACGTTTTTAGATTTTCCGTGGCTTGACGTGATTTATTGAAAATTACCGCAAGACGGAGAATGCGTATAAGCGTGATGATATCTTGTTCATGATAACGAGAAGATCGAAGAAATTCGTTTGGCTTGAGGTGACCAATATGCCAGTTAACTAAGGTTGTGAGTAAACGTTGCTGTTCACGGTCAAAACCAGGTAGTGCGATATTTTGTAAAATATAAGCAGAATGTTTTTGCAAACTTTTGTGATTGATGACAATACCTACTTCATGCAGGCGAGCAGCCCAAAGTAGGATTTCTCGCATTTCTTCAATATATGCTTGAGATTGCCAATGTTGATATTGAGCACTTAATAAGTTTGCACTGTCAGCAACACGGTGAGCCTGTACTTGATCTATATTAAATTGTTCACTTAATCCCCAAGCTGTGCGTGCACGAATGTCAGCAACTTGAAAGTTTTTTTCTAAGCTATAGATAACACCTTCACGTAGTGCTCCATCAGAATAACGCATCTGTTGAATATTTAATACCTCAAATACAGCACTTAAAATAGCCAGTCCGGGTACAAACACATCTACGCGATCAGGATTTAAGCCATTGATATTCAGTGAGGTGAAATGATTGGCACGTAGCGTTTGAGCGATAAGGGTATTTAATCGTTCTGTGGTGATAATACCATTGGGATCGATAGTTGAGGAAATAACCTGAGAAACAGTTTTGATGGTTCCTGAGGAACCCAGTACAGATTGCCAGCCAAGTTTACGATATTCAAAACCTAAATCTTCGATTTTATTTACCGCACTTTGACGGGCTCGGTGGAAATTTTCTCCTGAAATAATTCCATCTTTGAAAAATTGGGTGGCAAAGCTGACACAACCCATGTGGCGACTTTCTGCAATAAGTGGGGTAAAGTCATCCCCTATGATCATTTCTGTTGAGCCACCACCGATATCAATTACCAGTTTACGGCCTTTTTCTGGCTGGGTATGACATACGCCGGCATAGATTGTTTTGGCTTCTGTTTGCCCACTGATAATATTTATTGGATATGGGAAAACACGGGCCGCCTGACGTAAGAATTCATCATTATTGACCGCGCGTCTTAATGTATAGGTACCGACGACGTTAACATTTTCCATCGGAAAACCTTGTAAACGTTCTGCAAATAATGCTAAACAGTTTATTCCTCGAGTAATTGCTTCTTGATTGAGTACGGCATTTTCATCTAATCCTTCTGCTAGTCTCACTTTTTGTTTTAAGCGAGAAAGGACTTGAATAGAACCATTCACAATACGTGCAATAATCATATGAAAGCTGTTTGAGCCAAGATCAATTGCTGCAATTTCACGGACATTACCACGATGTTGTGAGGGTAATATTGCGTTATTCATAAAATTCCTAAAATTCAAATTGATAAAGTAAGTCAAACACTTGGTTTGTACTAGAAACGGATTGAAAATAAAGTTGTGGCATTAATCGGTAACGTAGGGTTACTTCTGCCAAGCCATCAAATAAGCCTACACCATATTTTATTTGTAAGCGGTTGGTGAGGTTTCCGCTGACGGTCACTTTGGATTTATCACCCACACCCGATGTGCCAAGGTTTAAATCTTGGATACCAAAAGCCTCTCCAATACTTCCCACTAATTTACCGCTCTTTGAAAGCCCTAGACCAAGTAATGCAGCCCCTACGGATCCACTAGATCCCGCCTCACCACTATTTTCTAATGAACGACCCGTTAACAAATAGGAAAGTGCTTGATCTTGTGGTTTACTTGGTTCGCTAAAGATGGTGACATCAGGTCTATCCGCTGTACCTATTACTCTAACACCAGCAGTAATTTTGCTGTCTTCCATTGCTTCTGGATTGCGAATCGCTTCAATGTTTAACATCGGTTGTGACGGTTGGCCTGAAAAGTTAATTTGTCCTTTTCGAATTAATAAATCTTGTCCAAAAGATGCATAACGTCCTTTAGTTAAATTAATTTGCCCGAATAAACCTAAATTTCCCCTGTCTTGTTTCACAGAAAGTAAACCATCAAGATTGGTTTTCAAACCATAAGCATCAAGGCTGACGTCTTTACCAATATTGATGCGTAAATCAGAGCGAATATCCATGCCTGATTTTGTTTTTGCTGCAAATTCACGTTTAATCAGTTCTTCTTTGCTCTTATGAGGGCCATTTAAAATAACTTCATCTTCGCTCACTGGCTCAGCAGTGTCTGGTAAGCTATCAATTCTAATTCGCGCCCAAGGAATATCCACTGTTCCGCTTAAATTCAATTCTTTCGGATTCGCTTTTACCGTGATATTTGGACTGAAACGTAGTTTCGCCATAGAAGGAATATCCACGTTGAAATTATTTGCCTGAGCATTTAATTCTGTTGTCCAATGTTCGATATTTGCCCAGTTTGCTCGGCCGGTTAAATTCAAACGGCTATCGCTAGTTTCAATTTTGCCCTGTAAAGTGGAATTATTACCGTGGAAATGTACGGCAATATCGCCATCAGTAATATTGACTGGCATAGATTTTAATTTGGTACGAATATTGCGAATATTGAAGTCGCCATTTAATAATGGTTTCTCTAAATTCCCGCCGAAACTCAACTTTGAGACTACCTCACCATTTACTGATTCACCGCTAGTAAGTAGCTGATTTGCGATAGACAAGCTTAATCGTTCTATCGCAAGAGTTCCGCCAAGTTGACGATTTTTAGCCAGGTCATTTAAATGAATATCGCCAACAACTCTGCCTTGGTTATGCACATTAATGTCTGTTTTTAAAACCAAATTGTTATTTTGAATGTCGGCGTTAAGGGTTAATTTTGGAATATCCAATTTAAACGTACGGTAATCCAATTTTTGAGAGAAGGCTAAATGATTGCCATCTACTTTGGCGGTAAATTGGAATGGTTTATCCGTAAACCAAGCAACATTACCTTGCGCTTGTAAATTGCCTTTGAGGCTATCTTGTTCGATAAGTTTATTCACTAAATCCAAATTAACACGTTTGAATTGGAAAGGAATATTCCCTTGCTTGCCCACATTGAATGCTTGGGGAAAACATAATTCTACATCTGTATTTTGCCAGCAATGTGCGGCAATATTGGCTTGTGTTTGTTTGTGATCGTAAGACACTGCAATAGCTTGGTTAGATTTTACATCGCCAATAGGTGTATCGAATTTTGCTTGGGAAAGTGTGCCTTTCCACTGCTCCAAAGTGCGATCAAAATGACCGTTAATTTGTAAATTTGCAGCAACAGGCTCACCTTGGGATTTAAGCGTTAACAGATGATTTTGTTCATCGCCAGATAAAGCGAGATCAAGTAAACGGAGTTTAACACTTTCACCATAATGAAGTTGCTCAGCCTTAATATTGAATTGTCCTTTAGCTAAAGGATCGCTTTTGATATTCCCTTTTGCGCTCGCTTTAGATAATTGGAAACCTTGCAAGTGTAAATTAGACGAGGTTAAGTCAAGATCAAGGTTTGGATTGGTGAACTGACCAGAAATAGCCGCATGCCCTTTCACATTACCACTTAAATCAGACCATAAACCACGTAAATTCGGTGCATCGACATCTAATACAAAATCAGAATGGTCATCTAATACACCTCTTGCGTTAAGATGATTTTCACCATATCTCACCTGCAAATCGGGTACTGTTAGAAGTACATTCTGATTGAGTGTTGCGGAGCCTTTTAAACTGATGGGGTTTGAAGACAGCGTCCCATTTAAATCAGCTACAGGCAGTTCCACTTGCCAGCCTTGAGAGCCTGCAAAGCCACGAGAATGCAATTTGCCAGATAGTGTTGCAGGCATGACAGGTACATAAAAACCGATATTCATTTTTTCTAAATCGGCTTGTACATCCCAGTTTGCGCCCTCTTTCCAGTTTGCTGTCCCAACAAATTCACTTTTACCGTCTAACGAAGCTATCCCTAATTTATTGACGGTTACTTCATAAAGTTTACCGTCGGCATTAAGATCCACTTGAGATGCAGGAATATAATCCATTCCATCTACGCCACCTTTAAGTTCAGCGTGATAATTCAGTAAATTCCCCGTGAGCTTAAGTGTTACATCATTAATTTTAAGTGGCGCCATTGTGTTTACAAAAGCATATTGTCCTTTTGCCACATTTAATGTGAGGTTTAAGGGCATTTTGTCTTGTGCTAATTGCACTTCGCCATTCAGTTCAGCATCTAATACGCCTTTTGTTTTCAAAGAAAGTGCGGTGGATTTTTTCAATGATCCCGAAAGCGTAAGATCGACATCACTCGCTGGCAGAATTTCTTTTCCAGAGGATTTCAACGGCTCCAAATGGGATTTTAAAGTTAAATCTAGTGGCATATCGCCATCAAGTTGTAATTTACCTTGTGAATAAAGATTACCCAACGAGCTTTCTACCGCTAATTTTTGTAATTGCAGTTGGTTATCGACGGTATCCGCCTGTGCAATCAGGTTTGAGATTTCAATAGATTGAAGTATTTCACCTTTTTCATTCACCGCTTGATAATACCAGTTTTGGCCTTTAATCGCGGGGATGTGTAAATCAAAAGGAAGAATTATTTCTGATACATTGCCTAAAAAAGCAGGCGTTAAAGATTGCTCAATCGCATCCCAATCTACAGGTTTATTCGGCTTTTTGTCTTGCGGTTCAGGTTTAACTTCGGGTAATTTTTTTGAAATAACTGAAATATCGTTAATTTCAGTCGGCGCAATAGTTAACCCTTTTTCATTATTTAAACTTACCGCACTTTTAAAATGACTGAGAGTAATATTAGTCTGATCAATATTTACAGATAAATCTTGCACCACCAAATTTTCTGCATTAATACCAATTGGCAAGGAAATACGCTTCATCGGGCTAGACTTTGAATCATCAGGCATTGATCGAGGCAGTAATGCTGTATTAATTGCAATCGTCGGTTTATTTAGGGTGAAATCACGTAAACAAACCTCACGTGAAAGCAAACAATCGAAATCAAGCTGTAAACGTGCTTGCGCAATATGAGTATCAATTCCTGCGGTTTGATAACGAACATTATTCAGCACTAAGCCATTTTGTAGTCCGCCTTCAATTTGCTCAACGGAAAAACTATCAAGCATTTTATCAGCAAGTTGAATTAAACCTCTTTGCCCCGCATCGAAAGAAAGTGCCCCAGCAACACCTAAAACAGGCACCAAAATGACCGCACTTCCGATACAAACAGCCTTGCGTACCCAATGTTTTTTATTAGGTTGCTCAGGTGATTTTGGTGAAGTTTCTGATGGTTGTATTTGTTCTGTCATAAATTCACCTTAAATTTCTGTACCAAGTCCGATGTAAAATTGAATATTTTTGCTGTTATCTTTATCACGAATCGGGGTGGCAATATCAAATTTAATTGCGCCCACTGGTGATGCCCAACGGACACCAACGCCTGCGCCATAACGCAATTCTTTAGTCGTGTAATCATTAGCTGCTAATCCGCTATCTGCGAAGGTCGCCGCCCACCAATTCGGATAAACTTGATATTGATATTCTAAAGAACCCGCAAGTAATCGCGAGCCACCAACCAATTTTCCGTTTTTATTTTTAGGCGCAATTTTTTTATAGCCGTAACCGCGCACACTGCGATCGCCACCCGCAAAGAAACGAAGTGCGGGCGGAATTTTTTCAATATCCTTTGTATGTAAATACCCAACTTCAGCACGAGCAACGATACGGTGATTTTCCGCATAAGTACGAATCCATGCGCTAGAGGCTTGCACTTTTACGAAAGACACTTCCGATAACCAAACTTTGTTACCCACATCAAAAGTGATTTTTTGTACGTCGCCCCAAGTTGCAAAAGAACCGCCACGTAATCGGGTGCGAGTAAATCCGACCGTTGGATAAAGGAGGAATGTTTTATCGGTTATATCGGCTTGTGTAAAACTGTCGTATCGCGCACGAAGTCCGCCAAAATATTGCCAGCCATGTGCGTTGTTCCAATAACGTAACGCGGACAATGTAAGCGCTCTCGTATTGGTATCATTCTCTTTTTCACCTTCCCAACCGACAGAGTAATCATAGTAATAATTTAATGGATTTTTAAGCAGTGGCATTCGATAAGTTGCCTCTAAAGTTTGTTTTGGCGCAGAGAGATAAAGATTGGTACGGAAACTATGTCCACGACTATTAATCCAAGGCTTTGTCCAACCAATTTGAGTGTGCACGCCACCATCAGTTGAAAAGCCCACCCCTAGTTCCATCGCATTTTTTTTACGTGGATAAAGAATAATCTCTACATCCACAGTTTTGCTTTTATGATTAACATTAGGTTGAACTAATACTGAACTAAACCAATTTGAAGATGAAAAATCACTGGTTAAATCCGATAAGTTATTCATTAAATACGGATCACCAGATTTGATGTTAAGAATATTATTTAAGTAATCATCCCGAATTTGTGAATGATTAAAAGTAATATTGCCATAATGATAACGAACGCCGCTATCAAATAACATTCGCCACCATGCTTGATGGGTTTCAGGGCTGATTTCTAAACGTGAAATTTTGAATTCCCCATCAAAATATCCACGATTTAATGCTAAACGTGAAATCGCTGTTTTGTAATCATCGTAAGTTTGGTGTTCGACTAACACCCCTTCTTTAGGTAATTTTTTACGTAGCGCATCAAAATTTTCATCTTGTGCGGCTTCCCCTTCAATTTGCACATCAGTACCCGCAATTTTTGTTGGCTCACCCGGTGTAACATGAGCAATCAATAAATCGCGTTTGCCTTGACGCTGTTTTCGTTCAAAACGCACGGAAGATTCATAATAACCAAACACACGCAAACCACGATCCACAGCTTGAGTGACTAAATGTTGATAGCGTTCGGAACCATCCATTTCTTCTTTATTAATCAGATGAACATTGAGATCCGTATTACGAACAGCACGAAATCCACGGATACCTTGAATTTCAATATCCACCGTTTGTTCAGCTAAAGCAGCTAGGCTAGGAAAAAAAAGAAAAAGTGCGGTGAGTTTTAGAGGTTTTTTATTCATGCTTAAATGCTACTAGGTATTATCGTTGCACATTAGTGGCTATAGTCTACGGATATGTAAAAGATGATCAATGCTATTTATCATTTCTTGTCATAATTTTTATGCTTGAATGTGGGTAAACATTAATAAGCGGTTTCAATAGGTAATTCTGCTCTACACCAGCCATCAAATCCACCAATAATACTAAACACATTTTCATAGCCTTGTTCCACTAGAAAGGTCGCCACATTTTTACTGCTCACGCCATGATAACAACTCACAATAATGGGGGAGTCAAAATCTACTAACTCTTCAAATTGCAAAAAACTTTGATTCGTTAAATGAAAAGCACCTTTAGGGTGCGAGAGGGTAAAGCGGGCATCATCGCGAATATCGGCTAACACTGCCCCTTGCTGAACCATTTCCCATGCTTGTTGTGGTGTAATTTCTTTAAATGACATTTATAAACTTCCTTTTGCGTGCTGTTTGTACACACCATCAATCACAACAAGAATCATAGCGAGCACTAAACAAATAAAAAGCGGGTAACTTTCGGCGTCAATTTGTTCACCAATAAAAAACGATACGAAAATCATCATAATGGTTTCCACATAGCCAAGTAGGCCAAGCAAATTCATCGGTAACATGTTGCTGGCAATCACATAAGCAATCAATGCCGTGCCGCTAATTAATCCAAGCAACACAAGCAGCCCCCAAATATTAGGGTTACTTTGTTCGACCACAGCGAAATCTGTTTGTAACGCAAAATAAATACTAATTGGGATTAGGCTCAGCATCTCTAAACCAAAAGAAGCGAGATCACTATTTTTTAATGCTTTTCGAACGGAAAAATAGGTGGTATAGCCAACACAAATCACAATAGCTTCCCAAGAAAGCCCACCTTTTAGCACGATATTAGAAATCACACCTAATGCGGCAATCACGACTGCAATAAATTTGAACGTTGAAATACGTTCTTTAAAAATTAAGCGACCTGCTGCCACCATGACAATAGGCAAAAGCAAATAACCAAAAGAGACGCTCAATGAACTGCCATTATTCGGCGCCCAAAGAAAAAGCCACATCTGAAACCCCATCAATAAGCCGCAAAAAAGATAGGGCAATGCCAAGTGCGGTTGTTTTTTGATGAGTTTTAAACGATGAATCAACGCATTTTTCTGCTTAAACATAAACACGGAAAGGACAACAAAGGGAAACGTAAAAATCATCCGATAACCGAAAATATCCGTGCCACTCAAAGGTTTCAACAGCGTAGAAAAATAATACATATAGCCAAATAGAAACGAGGCAAGTAATGAAACGAGAACACCTTTAAACATAAGAAATCCTTATTCTAAACAGCCAATCATTCTATTCTAACATCGCCCAAAATGCACGGATTAAGGGTTGTTCGAGATTCCTTTTTTGGGTACAGATAACCAATTCAAAAGGCTCGATAGGCTTATCAAGATTAAGTCTGGAAATTTGGTTATTCATTGGGCTATTGTCAATGACCGCATCAGGCAACATCGCTAATCCGAATCCCAATCCAACCATCGGAACAATCCCTTCATGCCCCGCAACGGTAGCATAAATTTTCGGATGTTTAATGTGTTTCTCCCGTAGCCATTGTTCAATCCGTTGCCGAGCATGCCCTTCAACAGGGAAAATAAAAGGCATTTGCTGCCAATTAATGGGTTTTTCTTGCAGTAATTGTGTCGCCAAACAAGCCACACGCGGTGCAATTAAAGATAAGCTAATATCATCAATTTTATGAAATACCACACTAGATGGCAGATTATTCGGTTTACCCGCAATAGCGAGGTCAACCTGTTGTGTTTGAATCAACTCTAATGAAAGCGCTGGATCGCCCGTCGTCAGCTGAATTTCCACTTTAGGATAACGCTGGCGAAACTCTTTAAGTACCTGCGGAAGATGGCTATAAGATGCGGTTACAGAGCAAAAAAGTTTAATTTCACCGCAAAGTTCATCTGATTCATCCTTGAGTTGTTGTTTAAATTGTTGCCAGCTTTGCCATTCTGTTTTAGCAAATTGCAAAAATTTCTCGCCATATTCAGTGAGTTTAACTTGACGGTTATCACGAATAAAAAGTGTTTTCCCTAACTCGTCTTCCAACCGTTGAATTTGACGGGAAAGGGTGGAAGGGGACATGTGGTTTTGGGTGGCGGTTTTGGCGAAGTTTTGGGTTTCTGATAATTTAATAAATAAGTTGAGATCGTTGAAGTCCATAATGATATCTATTTTATTTAAGTCAGGGTTTCGCCTGACGGCGACTTACTTTCTTTTGCTTGTACAAAAGAAAGCAAGCAAAGAAAAATACACCCCAGTTAAATCGCTGATCTTTGCTTTGTTTCAATTTTCTTTACGGCAATTTTCTAAACTCGCTGCGCTCAAACAGACGAAAATTGCCTAAAAATTGAAAGTCACAAAGGCGATTTATATGGGGCTTAAGATGTATTAGCACATTATTTGAAAGTGAAGTTGATTATAAGATTGTTTTTATAATGAAAAATATTCAATTTTTAACCGCACTTTAAATCAAAGAAAGAATAAAATATTTTCCCTTCTTTGCCACCTGAAAAATTGGAAATTTGTAGGAAATTTTCGTCTGTTTGAGCGCAGCGAGTTCAGAAAATTTCCGTTAAGCAAATTTTCAATTTTTCAGGTGGCAAAGCCGGGTGTGTTTTCTTTTTGCCTACTTTTACTTTGCACAAGCAAAGTAAAAGTAGGTCGCTCATCGAGCGAAATACGATGCAATCCACAAAAAACAAAATAATTGCGTAAATCGCAACATTACATTCCTATAATATCACTTTACGCAATCATAAAAAATCCTATAATCAAACCACAACAAAAAAATATGCAAACACAACATCATACAATTATTCACCTTATACAATTAAGGACAAAAAATGGCTAACTATTTCAACACATTAAATTTACGTCAAAAATTAGACCAATTAGGTCGTTGTCGTTTTATGGATCGCGAAGAATTTGCAGATGAAGCAAACTTCTTAAAAGGCAAAAAAATCGTTATCGTGGGCTGTGGTGCGCAAGGTTTAAACCAAGGTTTGAATATGCGTGATTCTGGCTTAGATATTAGCTATGCCTTACGCCCTGAAGCGATTGCAGAAAAACGTGCTTCATTCCAACGTGCAACTGAAAATGGTTTTAAAGTGGGTACTTATGAAGAATTAATTCCAACTGCAGATTTAGTCGTAAACTTAACGCCAGACAAACAACACTCTAAAGTGGTTGCTGATGTGATGCCTTTAATGAAAAAAGACTCTGCATTTGGTTATTCACACGGTTTCAACATTGTTGAAGTTGGCGAAGAAATCCGTAAAGACATTACAGTTGTGATGGTTGCGCCAAAATGCCCGGGTACTGAAGTTCGTGAAGAATACAAACGTGGTTTCGGTGTGCCAACATTAATCGCGGTTCACCCTGAAAATGACCCGAAAGGCGAAGGCATGGCGATTGCAAAAGCATGGGCTGCTGCAACTGGCGGTCATAAAGCGGGTGTTTTAGAGTCTTCATTCGTGGCAGAAGTAAAATCTGACTTAATGGGTGAGCAAACTATCCTTTGCGGTATGTTACAAGCAGGCTCTATCGTATGTTATGACAAATTAGTGGCAGACGGTAAAGATCCAGCATACGCAGGTAAATTAATCCAATACGGTTGGGAAACCATTACCGAAGCATTAAAACAAGGTGGTATCACATTAATGATGGATCGCCTATCAAACAGTGCAAAATTACGTGCATTTGAACTAGCTGAACAAATCAAAGAAAGCCTTGGTTTCTTATATTACAAACACATGGATGACATCATTAGCGGTCACTTCTCTGCAACAATGATGGCTGACTGGGCAAATGGCGACAAAGACTTATTCGCATGGCGTGAAGCAACAGGTAAAACAGCCTTTGAAAATGCACCAAAATATGATGGCAAAATTAGTGAACAAGAATACTTTGATAACGGCGTATTAATGATCGCAATGGTGAAAGCTGGCGTGGAATTAGCTTTTGAAGCGATGGTTGCAAGCGGTATTTATGAAGAATCAGCTTACTACGAATCACTTCACGAATTACCATTAATTGCGAACACCATCGCACGTAAACGCTTATACGAAATGAACGTGGTAATTTCTGATACTGCAGAATATGGTAACTACTTATTCTCTAACGTAGCGACTCCAATTCTTGCAAAAGAAATTATCCTTAACCTTCAAAAAGGTGACTTGGGCGAGCCTACTCCAGTAGCGGAAATCGATAACATCACCTTGCGCGATGTAAACGATGCAATTCGTAACCACCCTGTTGAATTAATCGGTCAAGAATTACGTGGTTATATGACAGATATGAAACGTATCGCAGTTGCGGGTTAATTACTAAATCAGTAAAATTCAAGCCAACTTATTCAATAAGTTGGCTTTTTTTATAATCCAAAGGAATTCATATGAAAAATAATAAAATTTTTAACCGCACTTTTAAAGTGAGTTTGGTGGCTGTGGCGTTAGGATTAGTTAATTCGGCATGGGCAACAGATCTAACTTGCTCAAACTCAACAGGATGTCAGTATTCTTGGGGTGCATCACCTAATTGGACTTTCAACAAAAACCAACAAACATCAATTAGTGATGCAATTAATGTAACTATTACACCAGGAAACTACCAAAATATCGCTAAAACTGATATCGGAACTAGTATGCATGGAGGACAACCACTAGCCTCTAGTGATTCACTATTTGGTATTTTTGACCTTACTGATAGAAATAATCAACTTACTATTAAATCTGGTGTAAATGCCACACTTAAAGAAGACTACCCTTCAAGTTCACTTTTAGATATATCGGGGGCAGTTGCTACTTTAGAAAAAGGCTCAAAACTCATTGTTGAGAAAAATTACGCACAAATTCACAATATAACTGATGCTTATGGTGATTTAAGTGGCAACTCAGCGATTGAATCTCGTGGTGGCAAAATTAATACAGAAGCTGATATTGAAATAAATAACGATGGTTCTAGCGCAATTGAATCTCAAAAGACCTCTGTTATCAATTCATCCAATCATAGTATCAAGATGAATGGAAAGAATGATATTGCCTACGCATTATATGGTGCAGAAGATATAGCAAATATCAGTAATGTACAAATTACTGGAAATCAAGATATGCAATTTGCTTTTGACATCGGTACAAATGATGAGAATGCGGCTCAGACGGTTATAGCTAATGGTTTAAATGTAACTCTTAACAATAAAAGTGGCTTATTCACCACATCAGATAGCGGATCGCAAGCAATAACACTAACAAATTCGGAAAGTAACGCAGGTTATGGTTTACTCGCATTCCCATTGGGCGATGAGCAGTTAGTTAAAATTAATTTAGAAAATACAACATTAAATGCTACTCAAGCATTAATCTCGCTTAATGATAAAAACTTCCCTCTTGAAGCAGAAGATGAGGATGATGCATCTAATTCTACACCAGCTGGAGTCTATCATCTAAACCTTACTGCAAGTAAAAACTCCAAACTAACTGGCGCAATTCTTGAAAATCCAGATTGGCCCGTAAAAAATGAAATTAATTTGTCTATGTCTAATAGCCAATGGAGCTTCAATAAATCAAGCTCATTGAATAATTTATATGCAAACAATTCTGAAATCACATTTACCCCGACTTCTGAGTATAAAACATTAACTATTAAAGATAACCTCACTGGTTCCAGCACATTTAACCTCAATACTAATATTGCTGAAAACAAAAGCGATAAAATCGTTGTTAAAGGCACTGCTGAAGGTAATCATAAAATTGGTGTAACTAACCAAGGGGCAAATGTTGCTAACGGAAAAGTGACACTTGTAGAAACCAATGGTGGTAATGCGTCATTTAACTTAACTAATACGAATAATCGAGTAGATTTAGGTGCTTATCAATACTTCCTAACAAAAGAGGGAAACAATTGGGTATTAGCGAACTCTAAAAATGTAGTTACACCAAGTAATTCTATGGTAACTCCAAGCAACCCTGTGGTGACTCCAAGCAACCCTGTGGTGACTCCAAGCAACCCTGTGGTGACTCCAAGCAGCCCTGTGGTGACTCCAAGCAAACCAGTGGTAACTCCAAGTAATACTGTAGTGACTCCAAGCAACCCTGTTGTGGCTCCAAGTAATCCTGTGGTGACTCCAAGTAATCCTGTGGTGACTCCAAGTAATCCTGTGGTAACTCCAAGTAATACTGTAGTGACTCCAAGTAACCCTGTGGTGACTCCAAGTAATCCGGTAGTACCATCTGCAGCTCCAGTTCTACCAAGTACACCATTACTTTCAGACTTAGCAAATGCACAAGTTTCTCTTCGCCAAGCACAATTGCTTTTAGTGGAAGATGATTTAAGTGGCATTTATCAACGTCTAGGCGAAATGAAAAACGGTGAAAAAGGTAATGTATGGGTTCGTAATGTAAGTTCTCGCCAAAAATTAGCCGCACTATCGACAGGTGAGAGTAAAACTTCTGGCTTTAAACAAAACGTACATAGCTTACAAGTGGGCGCTGATGCTGCTGTAACAGATAATCTTCGTGTCGGTGGATTTGTGGGCCGTAGCCAAGCTAACGTTGATTTCAGTGGTTATTACGGTGATGGCAAAGTAAGAAGCAATAGCGTGGGCTTATATGCAGCTTACCTTGCAGATAACGGTATTTATGTAGATAACATCGTGAAATACAGCCGTTTACACGCTAACTCAGATCACACTGAAAAACGCCATTACAACGCTTATACCATTTCGAGTGAATTAGGTAAACGCTTTAGCCTTGCGAATGATTGGACAATTACCCCGCAAGCACAATTAGCGTGGACACATATTTCATCACAAGAGAATGAAGATAGCTTATCTTCTGTTTATTCTCGAATTGGTTTACGTGTAGCGAAAGGCTTTGCATTAAGTAATGGTTGGAATTTACAACCTTATGCAGAAGTAAATGCGATTACTAGCAAAAACCGTAGCAGTAAAATTCATTACACAAACAGCGCGCTTGATGTCGCAAGCAGCCGTGGACGTTTTGAAAGTGCGGTCGGTTTAAATGCTGGATTTGCAAATCATCGTTTTGGTTTAGAAGTAAGCCGTGCTGACGGTAAAAACTTCGACAAACCTTATGCAATTCAAGCGGTTTATCATTATAGCTGGTAGTATCTTACTAAACATACCTCTTAAAAGTGCGGTGAATTTTCACCGCACTTTTGTTTGTCCTAACTAAATATTCAAAGTCTTATAAATTCTAGACTCTTTTAGCTATTAAGAGAGAAATGAATTTGATTATTCTGCTGTGTTCAAGGATATCACGTGCTGTTATATCGATGACTCATTGGTTGTTTTTTTACTCAAAATAAAATAAAAAATATGAGCAAGATCACAAAATGAATATTTTTTATAAGTATGTAGAATCCCAGAAATGTATAATTTCAAATCGATTATTGATTTTAAATAGTTCAAGGATTGAGGAGAATATTTTGAAAAAACATACAATTCTTACTACAGCAAAAAGCTCAGTAGCCTTATTGCTCTTTACATTGCCTTTATCTTCTAATCTTGCCTATTCTGCCCCGTCCACAACGGGTGAAGGGAATATTGTCACTGGCGATCATGGCGTTGCAACTGGTTATAATAATACTGTGACGGCTACAAATGGCTTGGCGCAGGGTAATGATTCTGTTGCAACAGGTGGGAATATTTCTCGCAAAGAATTTGATGAAAAATTAAACGAAAGAAAGCAAACGATTGCAGATAAAAGCAAAGAGGAAAATAACCTTTCTGATATAAATAAAAAAATTGAAACTAACAATAAAGCTACTGAAGATCTAAATAAAAAAATTAATGAAATAACAGATTTAATCAAACAATCTAACGATAAAAAAAATCAAGTTACTTCGCTGAAGAATGATTTGGCCAATAAACAAAAAGAATTAGCCAAATTAGACAAAGAGCGGGAAGAGGCTAAAGAATACGCTAGTCATTATCCTTCAATCTATTCAGAGGATGAAAATGTTTCGATAAAATTCCAGAAACAACTTAAAGAACTTGATTGGAATAAACTTTCGGATAACTCTGCCGGAACAACTGGGGTACAAAAACTAGCAAAAGACCTAAAAGAGCGAGTTGAGGCTGATTACCCTAATGTTTCTGAACTTAAAAAATTTGGTATAGATAAATATGAAGTTATAGTTAATGGATATGATAACGCTAGAGGATCATTTGAATATAACAAAAAAAAGATAGAAGATACGATTAGATCTAGAAATCAACAATACTTATTTTACTACGGAGCTGGAAGAGATCTAAGTTCATACACCTCTGATCATGATGGCATTACAGATTTACTAAGAAATGTCACTTCTGTAGACCCTGTAAAAATTACAAGTATCGATAATATACCAAGCCGAATTACAGATGACTTTTTCTCATCCCAAAAACAAGATCGTTATGTACAATTTTCTACCCTACTAAATATAATAAATGGGAATAATATCATAAGTGATTTAAGTAAAGCTTATAAGCTTAATAAAATACATACTGATAATTATTACAAACCAAATTACGTAGCGAATACTGTATTTTATCTTCCACCAATAAAAGCTAGTGATGATCAAGTAAATCACAGTAATTTTTTATTAACTAGACACCATTATAATCCAAGTGATTTTGATGACATGAACGACAGTGAGGATAATCATAAAGTTGAACATCGCTTTAACACAGAAGCTGAGAAAACAAAGTATTATCTTTACTATGGTCAAACAAAAACATTTTTTGATAAATTTTTTAATGGAGAAGAAAATAACACCCCTCAGGATGTAGATCGTTTAAGAGAATGGGTAAATACATTTTATAATGACTTTGATAATCTAATTGATCGTGAAGCACCTGAAGAAAAATGGCTTTTTGATAAAAAAGACTTTCTTAAGCAACTTGAAGATGTGGAAAGTTTTGCTAAGAAAATTTCAGACTATATAGCTGTTTATGATAAGTCAATCGCTGACCCAACTCCAGAAAATAGAGGTAAACGAAACAGTTTATATGAAGAAATCTCTAAGCTAAAAAACGATTCTAAAAATTATTATGAAAATATTGAATTTAAATTTAAGGAATCTACCAAGAAATTATGGAATGAATATGCTGACGAGACAGCAAAAGAATTAACTGATTGGGCTAAAAAATTAAAACTTTATGACCCATACAATGAAGTTGTTAAGGGAATAACAGAAGCATCTGAAAAAGCCCAAAAAGCCTTAGATGACGCTCAAATAAAATTTGAGAAGATGGAAGAAGAAATCAATGATCTTAAATCTCAAGTTGAAAAACTACAATCAGCTTCGGATTCAAATAATTCAGATGAGTTAAAACGAAGACAAGAAGAACTTGCAGATAAACAAGCTGAAAAAGAAAAGCTTGAAAAAGAGCGAGCAGAAAAAGAAAAAGAATTAAAAAAACTGGAGGAAAAACTAACAAGTATCCTCGGTAAGACCGGTGAAAACTCAATTGCTGCAGGGAAAGAATCCTTTGCGAGCGGTACAAACTCAATTGCTATCGGTACTAAAAATGAGGTGACGGGTAATAATTCTGTAGCGATTGGTGCGGGGAATAAAGTTGCATCACATAATGTGATGGTGTTAGGCAATAATGTCACTGTTGATGCAGGCTTTGATGGTGCTGTAGTATTAGGTAATGAATCTGCGCCAAGTAAACCAATGCCTGTAGAAAGCATCACTATTCAAGGCACCACTTATCGATTTGCTGGTACAAATCCAACATCAACTGTCAGCGTAGGTGCCGAAGGTAAAGAGCGTCAAATTACGCACGTTGCAGCAGGTCGTATTACCAGTACATCAACGGATGCGATTAACGGCTCTCAACTTTATTCTGTTGTCGAAGCTATTAATCAAAAAGTTACTCAACATAATAAAATGTTGAAAGCGGGGATTGCGGGCTCTGCTGCAATAGCTGGATTACCACAAGTGCGAGGTAATGGTAAGTCTATGGTTTCTGCGGGGGCAGGAAACTTCAAAGGACAAAATGCTATCGCAGTGGGATATAGCCGCTCTAGTGACAACGGTAAAGTGTTGTTCCGCTTAAGCGGAAGCACAAATACGCAAGGCGATGTGGTAAGCTCCGTTGGTGTAGGCTACGAATGGTAAGCTAAGCAACACAAAAGTGCGGTGAAATTTCACCGCACTTGTTGTAGATAACTAAATATTCAAAATCTTATAAATTTCAGAATCTTTACGAGCTAAGTCATGAATTGATTGTATTTTTTGGATTGCACATGATTGACCACAGATTAAGAGGGTTTCTGTAAAAGCTAAATTACCCTTGCGAGAGATACCTTTTAGCAAATCACCATGGGTGATACCCGTTGCGGTAAATACAAGGTTGTCATCACGCACAAGATCTTCAAGTTTTAACACTTCATTGATTTTTACGTCTAATGCTTCACAACGCTGAATTTCATCAGCAGCAATTTTTTTATTTTCTTCCGTATCACCTTTTACTTCGTTACGAGGAAGTAAACGAGCTTGCATATCGCCACCTAATGCACGAATTGCTGCGGCAGCTGCCACGCCTTCTGGCGCACCACCGATTCCGTAAAGAAGATCGACTTCGGCATCAGGCAAACAGCACAATACGGAACCTGCTACATCACCATCAGGAATTGCCATTACTCTCACGCCCAAGTTATGCATTTGTTTAATTACCGCATCATGGCGTGGTTTTGCTAATACCATTACGGTGAGATCAGAAAGGGATTTTCCTAGCGTAGATGCGACACAGCGAAGATTTTGTTCCAGTGGTAAAGTTAAATCAATCATGCCTTTAACATTTGGGCCTACCACCAATTTTTCCATATACATATCGGGTGCTTTTAAAAAGGTATTTCTGCCGCCAGCTGCCAAGACGGAAATAGCATTAGACTGACCCATTGCGGTCATACGCGTGCCATCAATAGGATCAACGGCGATAGAAACTAATTCTCCCATGCCAGAACCGACTTTTTCACCAATATAAAGCATTGGTGCTTCATCAATTTCACCTTCGCCAATCACGATTTCAGCATCCATATCGATTAAATTTAGCATATAACGCATAGCTTTTACTGCAGAATCATCAGCCGCATTTTTATCTCCCCGCCCAAACCATGTATGAGCAGCTAATGCGGCCATTTCTGTTACACGTGAAAATTCAATTGCTAGGGCAGCGTTCATTTTATTCTCCTTTGACTTTTAGCCATAAAAACGGTGTGATTTTATCATTACGTTATTGAACGCATAATAATTTTTTCTCCAACGCTTTAAAAAGGCAAATTTACTGGGTAAAATACTCTCAAACTTACCCATATTTAAAAGGAAATCATTATGTCTTTAGAAATTTTAGACCAGCTTGAAGAAAAAATTAAACAAGCGGTAGAAACCATCCAATTGCTTCAATTAGAAGTTGAAGAATTAAAAGAGAAAAACGCAGAATCTCAAAGAAATATCGAAAGTTTACAAACTGAAAATGAGCAACTGAAAAACGAACACCGCAACTGGCAAGAACATATTCGTTCATTGCTTGGCAAATTTGATAACGTTTAATCGTAACAAAAGGCTTAGAAAATCTAAGCCTTTTTATTTTAATCATTTCAGAAATATTCTTTTTGCTTTTCCCTCGAATGAGGGAAGAAAATAAATACAGGATAATCAAATGCACATTTGCATTCTCTCTGGCAGCACTTTAGGTGGTGCAGAATATGTTGCCGAACATTTAAACGATGTTTTAGAAACTCAAGGTTTTTCCACCGCTCTTTTTCACGGACCAAGTTTATCCGATATCGAAAATGAAAAAATTTGGCTTGTTGTGACTTCAACTCATGGTGCAGGCGAGTTGCCAGATAATTTAAAACCTCTATTTGATGAATTAGCTAAAAATCAAAGCGATTTTTCAGATGTTCGCTTTGCGGTCGTTGGATTAGGTAATTCTGATTATGATACGTTTTGCTATGCTGCGGACAAAGTGGAGCAAACTCTCCAAGAAAAAAGTGCGGTAAAAATTTGCGAGACTTTAAAAATTGATGTTTTAAACGTGGATGATCAAGAAGGCTATGCTGAAGCATGGTTACCGAGCTTTATCGAGGGATTAAAATGATTGCTTTAATTCAGCGTGTGTCTCAAGCGAAAGTTGATGTAAACGGTGAAACAATAGGACAAATTGGCAAAGGTTTACTGGTTTTGCTTGGTATAGAAAAAGAAGATAACCAAGAGAAAGCGGATAAACTTGCTGAGAAAGTGCTTAATTATCGAATTTTCAGTGATGAAAATGACAAAATGAACTTAAATGTTCAACAAGCACAAGGTGAATTACTTATTGTTTCTCAATTTACATTAGCGGCGGATACACAAAAAGGTTTGCGTCCAAGCTTTTCAAAAGGTGCGCCTCCAGCATTGGCTAATGAATTATATGAATACTTTATCCAAAAGTGCGGTGAGAAATTACCTGTTTCAACAGGGCAATTTGCAGCGGATATGCAAGTGAGTTTAACAAACGATGGTCCAGTGACATTTTGGCTTAATATATAAAATCTTCTATAAGATAGACGCAAGCTGAAAGGCTTGCGTCAGTGAGTATGGGAAATATTAGAGTGTAATTTCTAATTTTTGATAAGCTTGATTTACCTTTTCTAGCGCTTTTTCTACGGAAACGTCTCGTGCTAATAACACGCCTAAACGTCGGTGGCCATTAACCTCACTTTTACCAAATAAACGAATATTCGTATGGGGTTCAGCAAGCACTTTATCAATCGCACCAAATTTTACATTCTTTGATTTCCCTTCTACAACAATAGCTTTAGATGCGGATGGACTAATTAAAGTAATCTCTGGAATAGGTAAACCTAAAATGGCTCTTGCGTGTAAGGCAAATTCTGAAAGCTCTTGAGAAATAAGCGTGACCATGCCTGTATCATGTGGGCGTGGTGAGACTTCGTTAAAAATGACATTATCTCCACACACAAACATTTCTACGCCAAAGATGCCTCGTCCACCTAGTGCACTTGTAATTTTCTCCGCAATCGATTGCGCTTTTTCCAATGCAATATCCGACATCACTTGTGGTTGCCATGATTCTCGATAATCACCTTCTTCTTGGCGATGGCCAATTGGTGCTAAGAAGCTTGTACCATTGATATGACGAACGGTTAAAAGCGTAATTTCATAATCGAATTTTACAAACCCTTCTACAATTATTCTTCCTGCACCAGCACGGCCACCTTCTTGTGCATAATCCCATGCTTTTTGAATATCGTCTTTAGATCTTAAAATACTTTGCCCATGACCAGAAGATGACATGATTGGTTTCACGACACAGGGAATGCCAATTTTTTCTACCGCATTTTGGAAATCAGTAAAATTATCTACAAATTGGTAAGGCGAGGTGGGTAACTTAAGTTCTTCTGAGGCCAGTCGGCGAATCCCCTCACGATTCATAGTAAGTTGTGTGGCTTTGGCGGTAGGTACCACGTTAAAACCCTCTTGCTCTAATTCCACCAGTGTTGCTGTTGCAATTGCTTCTACTTCTGGCACGATGTAGTCAGGTTGTTCTTGTTTTACAAGTGTTTTTAATGCTTCACCATCCAACATTGAGAGTGTATAGGCACGGTGTGCAACTTGTTGTGCTGGGGCATTTTCATAGCGATCCACTGCAATTACTTCTACGCCTAATCGTTGTAGTTCAATTACTACTTCTTTACCAAGTTCCCCCGATCCCAATAGCATCACTTTTGTTGCATTAGGTGTTAATGCGGTACCAAGTGTTGTCATTATTTCTCCTATTTTAATAATGCATTATCTAATGTTAAATCTTCGTTTTTATTAATACCAACACGACGAGCAATCACATTTTTTGCGATTTCATGTGCTTCTTCTAAAGAGTGCTCTGTATATGTGCCACATTGATAAATGTTTAATTCCGGAATTTTGGTTTGATCTTGTACATTTAAAATATCGTGCATTGATGCTAACCAAGCGTTAGCGACTTGTTGTTCGTCTGGTGTGCCGATGAGAGACATATAAAAACCGGTTCGACATCCCATAGGTGAAATATCAATAATTTCAACATCTTCGTTATTTAAGTGATCACGCATAAAACCTGCAAATAAGTGTTCTAGAGTGTGGATTCCTTTTGGAGGGAGGATTTCTTTATTGGGAATGCAGAAACGTAAGTCAAAAATAGTAATATCATCACCTTTAGGTGTACGCATTGTTTTAGCCACACGCACGGCAGGGGCATTCATTTTAGTGTGGTCTACTTTAAAACTATCAAGTAATGGCATAAATTTTCCTTATAAATCAGTTGATTAAGAATTATTTGAATGAATGTTCATTTTTTTACAATTTTTTTATGAACTTTATAGCAAGGTCTTTGTCCTATAAGACGAGCAACTTGCAGTTGTTTTAATAAAATTGGTTCCTTAGGTTATTTGCCCCGTATTCTTGCGGGGCTTTTTTCTTTGTATTTTTTGTTAGATTTTATTTTTTGGAATTTTTTTAATTTATGTGAACTTTTTCCAGATGGGCTTGTCTGATAGAACAAGCAACTTGCAGTTGTTTTAATAAAATTGGTTCCTTAGGTTATTTGCCCCGTATTCTTGCGGGGCTTTTCTTTTGTCCATTTTATAATAAGAAAGGTACACTGAGAAACAATAACGCGACATAACGTACCAGTTTTCCAAGAAAAATAAAAAAACAGCTCGCGATAAAGTTCAATCTAAGCCAGCCCGCTAGGGCGCAAAATAAATCGCCTACTATAGGTAGCCAACTTAATAGTAAGGTGAGTGAACCATAACGTTGAAGTTGCTTCATAACCCATAAAGTGCGGTGATTTTTTGGCCTAAATTGAGGAAGCCAGCGCCCTATTCCATAAGTAGTTAAGCTACCTAGCCCATTACCTAGTGTTGCCATAAAAAGAAGTAAAAAAATATCCGTACTTAGCCAAGTTCCTAACGCTAATTTGGGGATAGCTAATACAATAAATATTATCTCTGAATTACCTGGTAATACCGTCGCACTTAGAAATGCACTTGCAAACATTAACCATAAGGCATGAGTTTGCCAAAAATCGGTGAGTAATCCTAATAACCATTCCATCATTTTGTGGTTATAATTTGTTGAGTACGAATATCAAAAACATCTATTCCGGCACTTAAACCTGCTTTTACACCCAAGTCTGCATCTTCAAAAACAATACAGTTTGTAGGATTAATCTTGATCAGCTCTGCACAACGTAAAAAAGTTTCTGGATGAGGTTTATGCGCTTTTACATCGTCTGCACTGACAATGGCATTAAAATAAGAGGCAATATCAAGTTTATCTATCAACATATCAATAATTTTTCGATGAGAGCCCGAGCCTAGTGCAATCGGTTTTTTCTGATAGAAATGTTTTACAATATCAAATGTAGGAAGCAAGGTGGATTGTGATGGAATGAGCTGATAAGATAAAGCACGTTTTGCTGTAATAACTTCATCAAGGCGCTCAAGTGGCATATTAGCCGATTTCATCATTTCCTCTGCAATGGTTCTTACGGTTGCCCCACCTAAGTTATACATGATTTGACTGTCAAATTCGTAGCCAAATTGTTTTCCCACCATTCTCCATGCTTTTGCGTGAACAGGCATAGTATCAATGAGGGTTCCATCCATATCAAAAATTAATCCTTCATATCGATCGAACATTGCATAATTAAACATTTTTACATCCTTACTTATTTTTAAATTTTTATCATTTTGCTATAAAATTGCGATCTCTTGTTTTATTTTTATAAAGATCGGTAAATTAAAGCACAAATTTTGAACAAATAGAATTCAAATACGATTGCTTCAGCAATTAGAATGTTGGAAAGTTCCTAGGCGAATTAATTAATCGATTATTGAATATTCATACGCTTGTTTTAGATTGCAATGGAATAATATTGTCCCTGACTGATAAGAAATGATTTCATTCACATTGGTGAGCAAGGTTAAAGTTAACCTTGCTTTTGAATTTTATTGCGTTAATGTTTTTTTATAGGCATAAAGTGTATTGCTCATTAACATTGCAACGGTCATTGGCCCAACTCCACCTGGAACAGGGGTAATATATGCCGCTTTTTCAGCTGCTTTGTCAAACTCTACATCGCCTACTAATTTTCCATCTACACGATTAATTCCGACATCAATGACAACCGCACTTTCTTTGATCCAATCGCCAGGAATTAAATTCGGCTTACCCACTGCAACGACAAGTATATCAGCTTGGCGAACATGACTTTCCAAATCTTTAGTGAATCGATGAGTCACAGTGACGGTTGCACCTGCTAATAATAATTCTAAAGACATTGGGCGGCCGACAATATTGGATGCACCTACAATTACCGCGTGTTTGCCATGTAAATCAATGCCTGTTGTTTCTAATAGTTTCATTACACCATAAGGTGTGCAGGCTCGTAATGTTGGAATTCGTTGACACAATCTTCCTACATTATAAGGATGGAAGCCATCCACGTCTTTTTTCGGATCAATATGTTCAATAATAGCTTCTGCATTGATTTGTTGAGGTAAGGGGAGTTGTACTAAGATACCATCAATTGTTTTGTCGTTATTGAGTTTATCGATGAGGGCTAATAATTCGGCTTGTGTAGTTGTTTCTGGTAAATCATAAGATTGGGAAAGTATGCCGATTTCTTCACAGCTTTTACGTTTACTTCCTACATAAATTTGTGATGCAGGATCTGCCCCAACGAGAATGACTGCAAGCCCTGGTGCACGTTTACCTTGAGCAATATAATGTTCAATCTCAGAGGCAACATCAGATTTGATTTTTTTTGAAAGGGTAGTACCAGAGATGATTTGTGCCGTCATTTAGTTGTCCTTTTATATGAAAAGAGAGAAAACGTTTGCTATTCTAACGGACAATGAATTTTTTACAACGGGAAATAGTGACATTTCCTAAATTGAAATAATTTTGAGCAATTAGCTTAAAAAATAAAAAAAGTCATTGACTGGTATCAAAACAAATCTATAATTAATTCAGTTTATCGGCGAGTAGCGCAGCTTGGTAGCGCAACTGGTTTGGGACCAGTGGGTCGTAGGTTCAAATCCTATCTCGCCGACCACTTCTTTTATATTGTCTTGAAATTCTGTACAAAAGAAATCCTTTGAATGCGCCCTTAGCTCAGCTGGATAGAGCAACGCCCTTCTAAGGCGTGGGTCAAAGGTTCGAATCCTTTAGGGCGTGCCATTTATTTCTTCAATCCGTTTTTTATTCTCTTTTATTCTCTTTTATTAATTTCTTTTGCTATTTAAGCAAGCTACAATACGCCCCCAAATTTTATCAATATAAATCAGAAAGAGAATTATTATGCCCTTTGCTATTGGTCAGCGCTGGTTGAGTGAAAGTGAAAACGCTTTAGGATTAGGTATCATTACCGCATTAGATCAAAGAACTGTCGCGATTTATTTCCCTGCTGCGGATGAAACGCGTATATATGCTGCTGCACAAGCGCCTTTAAGCCGAATTGTATTTAGTAAAGGTGAAACATTATCTCATCAAGCTGGTTGGCAAGGTGAGATTTTAGACGTTCAAAATATGAACGGTTTACTCTTTTATTTAGTTAAAAATCCACAAGGTGAAGATGTCATTGTGCAAGAACGTGATATTTCACCGATTATTTCTTTTAGCCAAGCGAAAGATCGTTTGTTTTCAGCGCAAATTGATCGCAGCAGTCATTTTGCATTGCGTTATCGCACGCTTTGTCATCAGCAAGCACAATTTAAATCGCCATTGCGTGGTTTGCGTGGAACGCGTGCGGGTTTAATTCCTCATCAGCTTCATATTGCAGCTGAAGTCGGTAATCGAGTTAATCCTCGTGTGTTATTGGCGGATGAGGTTGGTTTAGGGAAAACCATTGAAGCTGGAATGATTTTGCAGAATCAACTTTTTGCTGAGAAAGTGCAACGTGTTCTTATTATCGTGCCAGAAACGTTGCAACATCAATGGCTGGTGGAAATGCTTCGTCGTTTTAATTTGCATTTTTCACTTTTTGATGAAGAACGTTGCAACGATTTTGATCTTGATGCCGTTAATCCATTTACAACTGAAAGCTTAATTATCTGTTCGCTGAATTGGTTAGCAACTCATCCAAACCGAGTAGAGCAGGCGCTTGATGCTCAATTTGACTGTTTAATTGTGGATGAGGCACATCACCTCGTGTGGTCAGAATCTTCACCGAGTGTAGCTTATTTATTAGTTGAACAGCTTGCTCGTATTATTCCCTCTGTCTTGTTACTTACTGCAACTCCAGAGCAACTTGGGCAAGAAAGTCATTTTGCTCGTTTGCGCTTACTGGATCCAGAACGTTTCTTTGATTATCAAACCTTTGTGAAAGAGCAGGAACACTATCAACCTGTGGTTAACGCTGTTGAATCTTTGCTGGCAAATAAGGCATTAAGTGCGGTAGAAAAAAATCATATTTCTGATTTGTTGCTTGAACAAGATGTCGAGCCACTTTTTAACGCGATTGCATCAAATAATGATGAAGAACAACAGCGTGCCCGTCAGGAACTGATCCAATCCTTAATTGATCGTCACGGCACTGGGCGAATGCTGTTCCGCAATACACGTCAAGGCGTGAAAGGTTTTCCGCACCGTGTTTACCACCAAATTACACTCTCGGAAGAGAATGATAAAATTGATTGGCTGATTGATTTCCTCAAACTCCATCGCGATGAAAAAATTTTTGTGATTTGTCAGACTGCGGCCACGGCGATTCAGTTAGAACAAATTTTACGTGAACGTGAGGCGATTCGTGCCGCAGTGTTCCACGAAAAAATGTCGATTATTGAACGAGATAGAGCCGCAGGGTATTTTGCGGATTTAGAAAACGGCGCACAGGTTTTACTGAGCTCGAGTATTGGCTCGGAAGGGCGTAATTTTCAATTTGCGGCAAATTTAGTGTTATTTGATTTACCGACAAATCCTGATTTATTGGAACAATGTATTGGCCGATTAGACCGTATTGGACAAAAACGTGATGTGCAAATTTATGTGCCTTGTGTGAAAGATTCGCCTCAAAGTTGTTTAGCGCGTTGGTACAATGAGGGGCTGAATGCTTTTGAACAAACTTGTCCAATGGGAATGGCATTATTTGCCCAGTTTTCTGATGAGTTGGAAAAAGTGCGGTCAAATTCTACCGCACTTTCAGAGAATGAATTTTCTGAATTATTAAAACAAACTAAAACCGCGCGAGAAAAACTCAAGATTGAGTTAGAAAAAGGTCGTGATCGTTTATTAGAGCTAAATTCTCATGGCGGTGAGCAGGCTCAAGCGTTAGCGGATCAAATTGCTGATGAAGATAATTCGCCTGAGCTTGTGAATTTTGCTTTAAAATTATTTGATATTATTGGCGTAGAGCAAGAAGATCTTGGGGCTAATAGTATTGTAATTAGTCCAACTGGGACAATGCTTGTGCCCGATTTTCCGGGTTTAAAAGAAGAAGGTGTGACGGTCACCTTTGATCGAGAACTTGCCCTTGCTCGCGAAGAAATGGAATTCTTGACTTGGGATCATCCTATGATTCGTCAAGGTATTGATCTTGTTGCTTCAGGTGATATTGGCAAAGCTGCAATGGCATTGCTTGTAAATAAACAACTGCCCGCTGGAACCTTATTAATTGAATTAATTTACGTGGTGGAAAGCCAATCGCCAAAAGGGTTACAGCTCAATCGTTTCTTGCCGCCAACGCCTATTCGTCTGCTGCTTGATAACAAAGGAAATAACATTGGTGAGCAGGTTGCCTTTGAAACATTGCATAGCAAATTGAAACCACTTGGTAAAAATATTGCCAATCAAATGGTGAAAATGGCACGGAGCAACATTGAAGCCTTGATTACACGAGGCGATCAACTGGTAAAATCCTTGGCAGAACCGATTATTGCTGAAGCTAAAAATCAAGCAGATCAACAATTAAGCGCAGAAATTAACCGTTTACAGGCTTTGCGAGCGGTAAATAAAAATATTCGTCAAAGCGAAATTGATATTTTGGAACAACAACGAACACAATCACTGGACGAGCTTTCTAAAGCAAATTGGCGTTTGGATTGCCTGCGTGTTATTGTGACGAACAAGGAATAAAAATGGCATTGATTGAATATAATCCGCCTCTTGAACCTTATTTAGAGATTATTTATCAAGATAATCATTTGTGCGTGGTGAACAAACCTAGCGGTTTGCTTTCTGTGCCGGGCAATCAACCACAATATTACGATAGTGCAATGAGTCGAGTAAAAGAAAAATTCGGCTTTTGTGAGCCAGCTCATCGTTTGGATATGGCCACGAGCGGCATCATTGTGTTTGCTTTAAGTAAGGCGGCGGATCGTGAATTAAAACGTCAATTTCGCCAACGTGAACCGAAAAAACATTATCAAGCGATTGTTTGGGGGCATTTGGAGAAAGATTATGGCGAGGTAAATTTGCCGATGATTTGTGATTGGGAAAATCGACCTCGCCAACGTTTGGATTTTGTTTTAGGAAAAAGAGCGGTCACAAAATTCGAAGTTTTAGCACGTTTGTCCAATAATAGTACTCGCGTGAAACTGACGCCCGTGACAGGCCGATCTCATCAATTACGCTTGCACATGTTAGCATTGGGGCATCCCATTCTAGGCGATAAATTTTATTCTCATCCACAGGCTAAAGCTATGTCGCCAAGATTATGCTTGCACGCAGAAGAATTGACGATTACCCATCCTATTACAGGGGAAACAATGACTTTTAATGCGAAATCCAATTTTTAAATTTGCGCAGAAGCACGAGATCACGAATGAAAAACTTTTTAGCTCAACAAGGAAAAATCACGCTAATTCTCACCGCACTTTGTGCACTTATTTATATTGCCCAACAGCTGGGTTTTGAAGACGATATTATGTATTTGATGCATTACCCCGCTTACGAAGAGCAAGATAGCGAAGCTTGGCGTTATATCTCACATACATTGGTACATTTATCTAATTTGCATATTTTGTTTAATTTGTCTTGGTTTTTTATTTTTGGTGGAATGATTGAGCGCACTTTTGGCTCGGTTAAATTATTGATGTTGTATGTTGTAGCATCTGCCATAACAGGGTATGTGCAAAATTATGTGTCGGGCCCCGCTTTCTTTGGACTTTCTGGTGTTGTCTATGCGGTTCTAGGTTATGTATTTATACGTGATAAATTGAATCATCATTTATTTGATCTGCCAGAAGGTTTTTTCACCATGTTATTGGTGGGGATCGCATTAGGTTTTATTAGCCCCTTATTTGGTGTTGAAATGGGAAATGCAGCGCATATTTCAGGCTTGATTGTCGGCTTGATTTGGGGATTTATCGATAGCAAATTACGTAAAAATTCGCTACAGTAGGTGTGTTCAATTTGGATAAAGGATTCTCTATGAAGCAGTCGTTACGGCATCAACAAATTATTAAACTGGTGGAACAATCCGGCTATTTAAGCACGGAAGAATTGGTTGCTGCCTTAGATGTTAGCCCTCAAACGATTCGCCGTGATTTGAATATTTTGGCGGAGTTAGATTTAATTCGCCGCCATCACGGTGGTGCGGCATCGCCATCTTCTGCAGAAAATTCTGATTACGTGGATCGTAAGCAATTCTTTTCATTACAAAAAAATAATATTGCACAGGAAGTCGCAAAGTTGATTCCTAACGGCGCATCTTTGTTTATTGATATTGGTACGACGCCTGAGGCTGTCGCCAATGCCTTGCTTGGACACGAAAAACTCAGAATTGTGACGAACAATCTGAATGCCGCTCATCTTTTACGCCAAAATGAAAGTTTTGATATTGTCATGGCAGGCGGATCATTGCGAATGGATGGTGGCATTATTGGCGAAGCTACGGTGAATTTTATTTCTCAATTTCGCCTAGATTTTGGTATTTTAGGGATTAGCGCGATCGATGCAGATGGTTCACTATTGGATTATGATTACCACGAAGTACAAGTAAAACGAGCGATTATTGAAAGTTCACGTCAGACCTTATTGGTGACCGATCACTCTAAATTTACGCGCCAAGCGATTGTTCGATTGGGCGAATTAAGTGATGTAGAATATTTGTTTACGGATAAGGTCCCTAATAGTGTTACCGATTATTTACACGATAAGAAAACAAAATTAGTTTTATGTTAGTTTTATCAGATATGAAGAAAAACCCCGCTTAATTAGCAGGGTTTTTTATATGTAATTAATGTATTTTTTCTACTTGACTAAATTCAAGTTCAACAGGTGTTGCGCGACCAAAGATAGATACTGAGACTTTTAAGCGACCTTTTTCATAATCTACTTCTTCTACTGTTCCGTTAAAGTCTGCGAATGGACCTTCAGTGACTCGAACTTCTTCACCAGGGTGATACTCATTACGATGGCGTGGTTTATCTGAGCTTTGTTCTAATCGATTTAGAATAGCATCTGCTTCACGTTTAGAAATTGGCGCAGGTTTATCAGGTGTACCGCCAATGAATCCCATGACACGGGGCACACTTTTTACTAAGTGCCAAGTATCATCATTCATTTCCATTTCAACAAGGACATAGCCTGGGAAAAATTTACGTTCGCTTTTACGACGTTTACCTGCAACATTCTCAACGACTTCTTCAGTTGGAACTAACACTTCACCAAATTGGTCTTCCATTTGTTGCTGTTTAATGTATTCACGCAAAGTTAAAGCCACTCGGCTTTCAAAACCAGAAAACGCCTGTAATACATACCAACGTTTTTTTGATACAGTTGTTTCTTCAGTCATTTTAGAATCTCAAATCAGTTAAGAAATTAATTACTGTGACAATAATCGAATCTGTCGCCCAGAAAAATAAGGATGCAATGATTGTTACCCCAATTACGATTAATGTAGTTTGACGCGCTTCTTGGCGACTTGGCCATACCACTTTTTGCGCTTCTATTTTTGAATCTTTAAAGAATGTACGAGCTTTTGTACCTTGATTAGTAATTGCAGCAAATGCAAAAGCAATCACTAATGCAATAACGACACCCACTACACGAATAGGTAATGAATATACTTTTTGGAAATAAACATTACCAATTGCAGCTGCCGCAAAAAAGACTGCGACTAAAATCCAAAGAAGGGTATTTAATCCTTTAGATTTATCTTCTACCACCGTCTCTGATACATTTTTCTTTTTATCAACAATTTCAGTTGCCATAAATTGAATCCGTTATTTACTTAGGAAAATAAGAATAAAGTTATAAGAACGTGAGATTGTAGCATTTTCTTTTCTCCTTGCCTATTGAAAATCATCAAGCAAAATAGAAAATATAGGGAAAAACAACCGCACTTTTCTATTAAGAATGATATTCTAATTTTGGAGCAGTATTATCTACGATAGTGCTTTCATCCACGACTACTTTACGTAAATTTTCGATAGATGGTAAATCATACATCGTATCAAGCAATACCGCCTCGACAATAGAACGTAACCCACGCGCGCCTGTTTTTCTTTCAAGCGCTTTCTTCGCCATTGCTTTTAAAGCTTCTGGAGTGAATTCTAATTCCACATTTTCAAGTCCAAATAAAGCTTGATATTGTTTAGTTAAGGCATTTTTAGGCTGTGTAAGAATTTGCACAAGGGCCTCTTCATCTAATTCACTTAGTGGAGAAATCATTGGTAAACGCCCAATAAATTCCGGAATTAAACCAAACTTCATTAAATCATCAGGTTCTACTTGGCGAAATAATTCAGAAAGAGACTTTTCTTCTTCATCCTTTTCTACTTTCGCACTAAAACCGATACTCGTACTTGTTTGTGTACGTTTACTGATAATTTTATCCAATCCCGCAAATGCGCCGCCGCAGATAAAGAGAATTTTTGACGTATCCAATTTCACCATTTCTTGCTGCGGATGTTTACGTCCGCCTTGAGGTGGAATAGACGCTACAGTACCTTCAATGAGTTTTAACAATGCTTGTTGTACACCTTCGCCAGATACATCTCGAGTAATTGATGCGCCTTCCGATTTACGGCTAATTTTATCAATTTCATCAATATAGATAATGCCTTGCTCCGCTTTTTCAGTATTATACTCACAGTTTTGTAAAAGCTTTTGTAAGACATTTTCTACATCTTCACCCACGTAGCCAGCCTCAGTCAATGTTGTCGCGTCAGCCATCGCAAACGGCACATTTAAGCGACGAGCTAATGTTTGAGCAAGCAATGTTTTACCACTACCCGTTGGTCCAATAAGCAAGATATTACTTTTACCGAGCTCAACATCGTTATTTTCATGATTAGTTCGTAAGCGTTTATAATGATTGTAAACTGCGACAGAAAGCACTTTTTTCGCATAATCTTGGCCAATAACATAATCATCTAGATGAGCACGAATTTCGTGAGGAGTTGGTAATTTCTCCTCATTGTCTGCCGCACTTTCGTCTACACTTTCATCATTACTTTCTTCAAGCATTGAATGACAAAGTTCAATACACTCATTACAAATATAGCCGTCTGTACCAGCAATTAATTTATCTACTTCGCCTTTTTCTTTTCCGCAAAAAGAGCAATGTAAATCTTTATCTTTGTCTGACATGTGTTTCCTTAACGTTTAATTAAAACTTCATCAACTAAACCATACGCTTTTGCTTCTTCAGCTGACATAAAGTTATCGCGATCTGTATCTTTCTCAATTCGTTCGATACTTTGCCCAGTATGGAATGCTAGACGATCGTTTAAGGTGTGTTTAATTTTCAAAATTTCTTGTGCATGAATTTGAATATCCGATGCTTGACCACGGAAACCGCCCAACGGTTGGTGAATCATCACACGCGCATTTGGTAACGCAGCTCGTTTTCCTGCGGTTCCGCCAGCAAGCAAGAATGCGCCCATTGAGCATGCCTGACCGATACAAAGTGTACGAATATCTGGCTTAATAAATTGCATTGTGTCGTAAATAGCCATACCTGCAGTCACAGAACCACCGGGAGAGTTGATATAGATATTGATATCTTTAGTTGGATCTTCAGACTCTAAAAAAAGCAGCTGAGCCACAATGAGATTTGCCATACGATCTTCCACTTCACCACTTAGGAAGATTACACGCTCTTTTAATAAACGGGAATAAATGTCGTATGAACGCTCGCCACGCGAAGTCTGTTCAACAACCATAGGAATTACACTCATTTTCTTACCTTTTTCTCTAAAATTGCTAATTATTTTACTCTAAATAATCTACAAATAAAAATGCGGTCGCTTTTGTTAAAAAGAGCGACCGCACTTTTATTCAATCATAACGATATTAATTAATCATTATGCTTGTGGATTCATAATTTCATCAAACGAAGAAACTTTTTCAGTAACTTGAGCTTTAGCAAGTACTGCATCCACCGCTTGTTCTTCTAATACTACATTACGAATATTGTTCATTAACTCTTCGTTTTTACTATAGTATTCAACAACCTCAGCTGGTTGCTCGTAAGCTGATGCAATATCTGCAATCATTGCTTTAGCACGTTCTTCATCAGCTTTTAATTCATTAGATTTAATCACTTCAGAGAATAATAAACCTACTTGAACGCGACGAGTTGCCTCCGCTTCAAATAATTCACGTGGTAACTGTGCAGCTTGTTGTGCATTACCACCAAAACGTTGAGCAGCTTGATTGCGTAATACATTAATTTCTTCTTCTACTGCAGAAGCTGGAACTTCAATTGGATTTTGTTCAATTAAGCCATTGATTACTTGTTGTTTAACACGTGAAACTAATGCATTTTTCAATTCACGTTCCATATTCTTACGAATTTCTACACGTAAATCTGCAACAGATTTAGTATTCGGACCGAACTTAGCAACAAACTCATCTGTTAACTCAGGTAACACCATGTTTTCTACTTTTTTCAAGGTAATTGCAAATTTTGCCACCTTACCTTTTAAGTTTTCTGCATGGTATTCAGCAGGGAAAGTTACATTAATATCAAATTGCTCACCTGCTTTATGGCCTACGATACCCTCTTCAAAACCAGGAATCATACGACCTTGTCCCATAAATAATACGAAGTCAGATGCTTTACCGCCTTCAAACTCTTCGCCATCTACAGAACCAACAAAATCAATAGTTACGCGATCATCTGCTTTTGCTGCAGAGTCAGTTTCTGCCCAAGTCGCTTGTTGTTTACGTAACACATCAACCATTTTATCAATATCAGCTTCTGTGATTTCAACAGTTGGTTTTTCAACTTTAATATTCTCTAAACCTTGTAATTTAACTTCTGGATAAACTTCAAAAGTTGCTGTAAAAACTAGATCTTTACCTTCTTCAAAAGTTTCAATACCAAAAGTTGGACGACCTGCAATATTAATCTTTTCTGCAATCACAGCATCAAAAAAATGACGTGGTAATAAATCGTTTAATACATCTTGACGGATTGATGCACCGAAACGTTGTTCGATAATATGAGCAGGTACATGGCCTTTACGGAAACCATCTACACGAACATTTTTTGATGCACGTTTAAATTCTTCACGAACTGCTTTAGATACAGTTTCAGCTGGAACGGTGATCGCTACACGGCGTTCTAAACCTTGAGTTGTTTCAATATTTAATGACATTTGTTACCTCAATTAATTTGCACTCGGTAAAAATCCACACCGAACACGTTTGTTAAATAAAATAAGACGCCTGATTATAGCGAAAGAAATCTAAGCAGTCGATATGAGACTGATGAAAAGTTGTATTTTAATGGTTTTTTTATACATATTTTTTACGTAATAATTTGATATTGAATTTATAAATCTGCTTGATTATTTCTAATGTGGTGAGTAGACTTGGAAAAGTTCAATATATTTTAAATATATTTATTTTTTAACTCTTAACAAAACAAGGAAAGCAAATGATGAAAAAAACACTTCTCGCTTTAACAGTAGCTGCATTGGCTGCAAGTTCTGCACAAGCTTACAAATTCCAAATTCAAGAAACTGGTACAGATATTGATTTCAATGGCTCTTTACGTGTGAAATGGGAAAGTACCTCTCATACCACAGATACTTATGGTAGTACACCTAGTCAGAAAAAAGATCATATTAATCATGCTGTTTCTAATAATGGTTCACGTTTTGGTTTCAAAGTGAAACAAAAATTAACTGATGATTTCTATGCTTTAGGTCGTGTTGAGTGGCGTTTACGTGGAGAAGCTGATTCTCAACATGATTTTGATCATCTGTATACGCGTATCCTTTATGCAGGTTTTGGTTATAAGCATGCGGAGAAACAATTTAGTGAATTAACTTATGGTAATATGCCAACTATCACTGATGAAGTAAAACGTACAGATTTAGCTAATACTTATAGCTTATCTGATGGTTTATTAGATAGTGCAGCTCGTCGTGCAACTCAATATACTTATACTTCAGAATATGGAAATGGTGATAAAGTAAGAGCAGGTATTTACTACGGTGGAGCTAGCAAACGTGGTGATACTAATCTAGATTTAAAAAATCCTCGTAAAAATGTTTGGGGTGTAGGTTCTATTTACGAGCACAAAATTAATGATATTCAAAGTGTAAGTTTTGGTGCAGGCTTTACGCGTGAAATTTCTGCGAATACAAATGCTAATAATTCATTTGCAACAAATGCTTATTCTTTAGGTGCATCTTATACATTTGTAAATACAACTTATGGTATTGATCTTGAACGTCAAGTTACTAACCATAAAGGTGGTTATGATAACAAAAATACCAAGAATGAAATTCGTACAATCGTTCTTCAAAAATTCAATAATCCATGGACTTATAATAATGATTTAAATGTATATGCGATGTATGCATATAAAACAGATAAGGATCATACTGGTTCTCGTACAGAAAAAACTAAAAATCAATTTATGGTGGGAACCGAGTACTACGTATATAAACAAGGTTCTATTAAGGTTAAACCATTTGTTGAATGGCAAGCAACACGAACCAAAACTCAAGAAAATGGTGTAGAAACTAGCAAAGCGCACGATTATAAAACTGTTGTAGGTTTACGTGCTTATTGGTAATCTAGGACTGTAATTGAGTGTGAGCGGGATATTGTAAAATATCCCGCTTTTATTTTATTGAATATTGACGAGAAAACCTAAGCTTGTAGAATCAATCATATTGGTAAATAAAGTGATCAGTTTATGGTAGAAACACTTTTTCAACGCATAAAGCATGAAGAGCTTTGCCCTCAATGTGGTTCGCCTTTGCAAATTAAACAAGGCAAAAAAGGGCTGTTTTTAGGTTGCTCTGCTTATCCTGAATGTGATTATTTGCGTCCTTTGCAACGATCGGAGCATAAAGTATTAAAAACACTTGATGAAATTTGCCCGAAGTGCGGTAATTTATTGCAGTTGAAACAAGGTAGTTTTGGGATGTTTATTGGTTGTAGCCATTATCCTGAATGCGATTTTGTGGTGCGAGAAGAATCTGAGTCTGAGGAAAAAATTGCTTGTCCTGAATGTAAAACGGGGCATTTGATTTCTCGTCGAGGTCACCAAGGAAAAATTTTTTACGGCTGTGATAATTTTCCTAAATGTAAATTTTCTTTGCCTACCAAGCCTTATTCCGTGCCTTGTCCAACCTGTCATTTCCCACTTTCTTTGTTAAAAGGCGAAGATGGGGAAAAACAAATTTTCCAGTGTGCAAATAAAACTTGCCGTCATATTTTTGAGCAATAAAAGTAAAAGAGTGAAATGAATAGAGAACAAATCGCCGAGGCCCTTCGACAAAATCAAGTGGTCGCTTATCCCACTGAAGCTGTGTTTGGCTTGGGCTGTAATCCGCAAAGTGAAAGTGCGGTAAAAAAATTACTTGATTTGAAGCAACGTCCAGTGGAAAAAGGCTTGATTTTAGTGGCACCGAGCTTGGATTTTTTCCGTCTTTTTATCGATTTTGAGCTGATTAACGATGAGCAGCTTTCTCGCCTGCAAGGCAAATATGAACGTCCAACAACTTGGATTGTGCCAGCTAAATCGACCACCCCGCACTTTCTCACAGGCAAATTTGATAGCATTGCGGTACGTTTGTGCGATCATCCTGCTGTGAAAGCCTTATGTGAAATCACAGGGTTTGCATTAACTTCGACTAGCGCAAATCTGACAGGTGAGCCACCTTGTCGCACTGCCGATGAAGTGTGGTCACAATTCGGTGCTGATTTTCCTGTATTAGATGAAACTGTGGGCGGCGCACTCAATCCATCCGAAATTCGAGACTTGCGCACAAATCAACTTTTTAGACAGGGATAATTTATGGATCTTTATGCTGTGTGGGGGAATCCGATTGCGCAAAGTAAATCGCCATTAATTCAAAGTCAGTTAGCAGCGCAAACGCATCAAACCATGGAATACATTGCAAAATTAGGTGATCTTGATGTTTTTGAACAACAGCTTTTGGCATTTTTTGAGGATGGTGCGAAAGGTTGCAATATTACTTCGCCTTTTAAAGAACGAGCTTATCAGCTGGCAGACGAATATAGCCAACGAGCAAAATTGGCGGAAGCCTGTAATACGCTAAAAAAACTCGATGATGGAAAACTTTATGCGGATAACACTGATGGGATTGGCTTAGTGACGGATTTGGAGCGTTTAAATTGGCTTCGTCCAAATCAGCGCGTATTAATCTTGGGGGCGGGCGGAGCAACAAAAGGCGTATTATTGCCACTTTTACAAGCTCAACAAAACATTGTTCTTGCTAACCGCACTTTTTCGAAAGCCAAAGAATTAGCCGAAAGATTTCAGCCTTACGGCGATATTCAAGCCGCCTCAATGGATTCTATTCCACTACAAACTTATGATGTAGTGATTAATGCAACTTCAGCTGGATTAAGTGGTGGAACTGCTCCAGTTGATACTGAAATTTTAAAATTAGGCTCAGCTTTTTACGATATGCAATATGCCAAAGGCGCAGACACGCCATTTATTGCATTATGCAAAAGTTTGGGTTTAACCAACGTTAGCGATGGCTTGGGAATGTTGGTCGCGCAAGCAGCACATTCTTTCCATTTATGGCGAGGCGTAATGCCAGATTTTGTGGCGGTTTATGAGCAGCTTAAAAAGGAGATGTTATGATTACTCGATGCCCTTGGGTTGGCGAACAACCTATTTATGTTGATTATCATGACAAAGAATGGGGAAAGCCTGAATTCGACAGTCAAAAGCTATTTGAAAAAATTTGTTTGGAAGGGCAACAAGCGGGACTTTCGTGGATTACGGTTTTGAAAAAACGTGAATCTTACCGTGTAGCCTTTCATCAATTTGATCCGAAAAAAATCGCAAAAATGACTGCACTTGATATTGATGCTTGTATGCAAAATACAGGATTAATTCGCCATCGAGCCAAATTAGAGGCTATTGTCAAAAATGCTAAAGCTTATTTAGAGATGGAAAAGTGCGGTGAAAATTTCAGTGATTTTATTTGGTCATTTGTAAATCATAAACCGATTGTGAATGATGTGCCTGATTTGCGATCTGTGCCAGCTAAAACAGAAGCATCTAAAGCTCTTTCTAAAGCCTTAAAAAAACGTGGTTTCGTCTTTGTTGGCGAAACCACGTGCTATGCGTTTATGCAATCTATGGGATTGGTGAACGATCATTTAAATGATTGTCCTTGCAAAACTCGCTAGTGTTTATGCTGATCACGCTCCCATAAATCGGCGTATTTTACAAAGGTTGAATGCGCCGATAACACCGCTAATAAAAATCCTTGTTTGCCATCTAAAAAACCCGCTTTTAACAAATACATCTTCACAAAACAACCGAGCGCATGCGTGATTCCTTGCCAAAGTGTCGCTTTTTTTTCTTTTGCTTGGCGTTGGTCTGCCCAGGCTTTTGCATAACCTGCGGATTTTACTAAATAATGATGGATGCTTTTATAAGTAAAATGCTCTAAATCACCTGTCAATTTTTCTACTTTTGTCCCAGCTGGAAATTCCACTTTTTCATGTACAAGTGAGTCGTTATATTGCGCATAATTTGTGCGATAGAGACGAACCACATAATCGGGATACCAGCCTGAATGGCGAATTTCACGCCCAAAGACTTCACTAACTCGTGGAATTTCGTAAACGGTATTTTCTCGATCATTTTTAACCGCACTTAAGATAGCCTGTTGTAGTTTGGGGGTAACGCGTTCGTCTGCATCTAACCAGAGTACATAATCACTGGTTACATATTGTTGGGCTAATTGGCGTTGTTTACCAAAGCCTGGCCAGTCGTTATTTTCATAGAATTTCGCCCCATAACTGAGCGCAATTTCTTTAGTGTTATCTGTGCTGCCTGAATCTAGAATGATAATCTCATCCACCCAATCTTTTACGGTGTCTAAGCAATTGGCGAGGTCTTGTGCTTCATTTTTTACAATCATCGCAACGCTAATTGTAGGCATATTTTCAGTCCTTTTTTTGCTATACTAGCCGAAATTTTTTCAAGTATAACCGAATTTCATTTATGTGGCGTTTTTTTTATACGAGCTTGATGTATCTGATTCAACCGTTAGTGCTGCTCTTTATGTGGCTACGCGGATTTAAGGCACCGAATTACCGAAAAAGGCTTGGTGAGCGTTATGGTTTTTATGTCTCACTGACACCGCCCAAGGCTGGTGGTATCGTTATTCATGCGGCATCAGTGGGTGAGGTTATTGCTGCTACGCCACTCGTGCAAAAACTCCAACAAAATTACCCGCACTTACCTATTACTTTCACTACGGTCACCCCTACGGGTTCAGATCGTGTCAAAGCGGCTTTTGGCGATAGCGTTTTCCATTGTTATTTGCCTTACGATATACCTTGTGCCATTAATCGTTTTATTGACTTTGTTCAACCAAAACTTTGTATTGTGATTGAAACCGAACTTTGGCCAAATTTAATTCAACAATTTTATCGCCGTGACATCCCTTTTGTGGTGGCAAATGCACGCTTGTCTGCTCGTTCCGCGCGCCGTTATGGAAAAATTAAACCGCGTTTGCAAAATATGTTTTCACAAATTGATTTAATTGCACCTCAAGACAAAATTAGTAGCAATCGTTATTTGGATTTAGGTTATCGCAAAGATAAATTGAAGGTGACGGGTAATATTAAATATGATCTTTCCATTACAGATGAGTTACGTGAAAAAATAGATGCTTTACGAACACTTTGGGTAAAAAATCGTCCGATTTGGATTGCGGCGAGTACCCATGAAGGCGAAGAGCAAATTATATTACAAGCACATCGCCAATTATTGGAAAAATACCCAAATTTATTGTTATTGCTCGTTCCGCGCCATCCAGAGCGTTTTAATGTCGTGGCTGATTTACTCAAAAAGGAAAAATTCCAATTTATTCGCCGTTCGACAAATGAGTTACCAAATGAAAACACCCAAGTGATTTTAGGCGATAGCATGGGTGAATTGATGTTGATGTATGGCGTTTCTGATATTGCTTTTGTGGGGGGAAGCCTTGTGAAACATGGTGGACACAATCCGCTGGAACCTCTAGCATTCAAAATGCCGGTGATTACCGGCAAGCATACTTTCAATTTCCCCGAGATATTTCGAATGTTGGTGGAAGTACAAGGTGTGTTGGAAGTTAATTCAACCGCAGATGCTTTGGAACGTGCGGTTGAAGCCTTATTAAATTCAAAAGAGGCAAGCGAACGTTTAGGCAATGCTGGCTATGAAGTGCTGATGGAAAACCGTGGCGCATTACAGCGTTTGTTAGATTTATTAAAACCTTATTTGGAGCGCAATGTATGACGAGTGTGATTTATCCCGGTACATTTGATCCGATTACGAACGGTCATTTAGACATTATTGAAAGAAGTGCGGTGATTTTTCCTCGTGTTTTAGTGGCGGTGGCGAATAGCCCAAGTAAAAAGCCATTATTTTCTTTGGATGAACGCGTAGAACTTGTGCGTCAATCTGTGGCGCATTTATCCAATGTTGAGGTGTTTGGCTTTTCTGATTTGTTGGCCAATGTGATTAAGCAGCACAATATTTCTGCCATTATTCGCGGCGTACGCACGACAACAGATTTTGAATATGAACTTCAATTGGCTGCCCTTAATCGTTTACTCACAAAAGGCGTAGATAGTTTGTTTTTCCCTCCAGCAGAAAAATGGGCGTTTGTTTCTTCCACCATTGTGCGTGAAATTTATTTACATGGCGGTGATGTCGCTGAGCTAGTTCCTGTGCCTGTGTTCAATGCGTTAAAATCACGATGATAAAAATCTTTATCTTTTTAACCGTACTTATCGCTTTATCTGGTTGTGGTTCTGTGGTCAAACTTATCGATCCAACAGAAAAATATACCGCCTATGCAGGGGCTGCTTATGATCTTGAAATGGCCCAACAATGGGGATTGCCAATCTTAGATTTGCCCCTCTCATTTTTATTAGACACCGTATTACTGCCCTATGCGTGGGCTCAATAATTCTTATGAAACTCAATCCTCAACAACAACAAGCCGTTGAATATGTGACAGGCCCTTGTCTTGTGCTTGCTGGCGCAGGCTCTGGCAAAACTCGTGTCATTATTAATAAAATTGCTCATTTAATTGAAAAGTGCGGTTATTCTCCGAAACAAATTGCGGCTGTTACTTTTACTAACAAAGCGGCACGAGAGATGAAAGAGCGTGTGGCGCATTCCATTGGCAAAGAGCAATCTAAGGGCTTGCTTGTTTCCACTTTTCATACGCTCGGTTTTGACATTATTAAGCGTGAATATAAAGCGTTGGGCTTTAAATCAAATATGACTTTGTTTGATGAACATGATCAATTTGCGTTGTTAAAAGAGCTAACCGCTGATGTGTTAAAAGAAGATAAGGATTTATTGCGTGAGTTAATTTCCGTGATTTCTAATTGGAAGAACGATTTGATTTCGCCAAAACAGGCGTTTGCGTTGGCGCGTGATGCAAAATATCAAACTTTCGCAAAATGTTATGAGCGTTACGCCACACAAATTCGAGCTTACAATGCCCTTGATTTTGATGATTTGATTATGCTTCCAACATTATTGTTCAAGCAAAATGAAGAAGTGCGGTCAAAATGGCAGGCAAAAATTCGTTATTTGTTGGTGGATGAATATCAAGACACCAACACCAGCCAGTATGAGCTGATTAAACTTTTAGTGGGTGATCGTGCTTGTTTCACTGTGGTGGGCGATGATGACCAATCTATTTATTCGTGGCGTGGCGCACGACCAGAAAATATTGTGCGTTTACGCGATGATTTCCCTCGTTTGAACGTGATTAAGCTAGAGCAAAATTACCGCTCAACCCAGCGTATTTTGCATTGTGCCAATATCTTGATTGATAACAATGAGCACGTGTTTGATAAGAAACTTTTTTCAACTATTGGAGAAGGGGAGAAATTGCTTGTTATCGAAGCAAAAAATGAAGAACACGAAGCAGAGCGGATTGTCGCCGAGCTGATCGCCCATCGTTTTAGCCGTAAAACCAAATATAAAGATTATGCGATTTTGTATCGAGGCAATCATCAATCCCGATTACTCGAAAAAGTACTAATGCAAAACCGCATTCCTTACAAAATTTCGGGCGGTACTTCTTTTTTCTCTCGTGCAGAAATCAAAGATATGATGGCGTATTTGCGATTGGTGGTAAATCAAGATGATGACGCCGCATTCCTGCGTATTGTGAATACACCGAAACGTGAAATTGGCACTGCAACGTTACAAAAACTTGGTGAGTTGGCTCAAGAAAAGCACATCAGTTTGTTTGACGCTATTTTTGAGTTTGAGCTTATTCAACGCATCACACCAAAAGCCTATGATTCATTGCAAAAATTTGGCCGTTGGATTGTAGAACTTAATGATGAAATTCAACGTTCTGAACCTGAACGGGCGGTACGTTCTATGTTATCCGCAATTCATTATGAAGAATATTTGTACGAATACGCGACAAGCCCTAAAGCCGCAGAAATGCAAAGTAAGAATGTCGCTACGCTATTTGACTGGGTTGCGGATATGTTAAAAGGCGATAAAACCAATGAACCGATGAACCTTAATCAAGTGGTAACCCGCCTAACATTACGCGATATGTTGGAGAGAGGCGAAGACGATGATGAGAGCGATCAAGTTCAACTGATGACATTACACGCCTCTAAGGGATTGGAATTTCCTTATGTTTATTTGATTGGTATGGAAGAAGGCATTTTGCCCCACCAAACCAGTATTGATGAAGACAACGTGGAAGAAGAACGTCGCTTGGCTTATGTGGGGATCACAAGAGCGCAAAAAGAACTCACTTTTTCCTTATGCCGTGAGCGCCGTCAATATGGTGAATTAGTTCGCTCAGAACCCAGCAGATTTTTAGCTGAATTACCCAATGACGATGTGTTATGGGAACGTGATAAACCAAAACTCACCACCGAGCAAAAACAAGAAAAAACACAAAACCAACTTGATCGATTAAGGGCGATTTTGAAAGGAGGCTAGAAAATCTGGTTTGGAATGAAAAGACAAGAGGGGAAAAGTGCGGTCAGGTTTTAAAGTATTTTTGCAAATTGACTTTAAAATTTGAGGCTTATGAATTTTAATTATCCCCTTAGCTCTTCTACTAAAAAGTCTAAAAACACACGTAGGCGAAGATTGGCGACTTTATCGCTGTAATAAATAGCGTTGAAAGGGAGTGTTTTATCGGTGATGTGATTAGAAAGTAGGGAAATACCAGATGCAACACCATCGGCATGGAAGAATTTACGCGTAGTACGTCTCGTGGTACGGTTGATTAGGTTTACGCTTAATTTTTCTTCTAGCCTTTTCACCACACAGCTTACAGCAGAATTTGCCATCGCTAGCTGCTTAGCTGCACGGCTGAAACTGCCATTATCCTTTCGATTTTGTGACCGCACTTTTTTATCATTAGAAGAAAATGGAGAACTTAAATAGGTGATCACTTTATAACCAAATATTACTATATTTCCTGTAATCTTTATTCGTTAGCTTGCCTCGGGATTTTGCTAACTCCGAAATTACAATAGATTGTAATGGCATAAGCGAGGACGCTTGCGCTATCGGGAGTGGTTATGCATCTGCATAATCTGCAGCAGTACCACAAGCTTAGCCACCAATAGACGCGTTTGATGACAATATTCCGTTCTAAATGAAAGTTATAAAACATCATTTATAAATGTCAAAGCCACTCTTTCGAGTGGCTTTATTTTAGGTTAAGTTTCCAAATTTACCTGATTGCACATCGTGGATAGCTTGAAGGATTTCTTCTCGACTATTCATAACAAATGGGCCATATCCTACAACAGGCTCATTGAGAGGTTCCCCTGTGAGAATCAATAATTTTGCAGTATTATTGGATTCAATCGAGACATCTGCAGCACCATGCTCAAAGGTAACCAATTCACCGCGTCGAGCAATCGCCTTGCCACTCACTTGGATCGTGCCATCTAATACAAGGATAATCACATTATGACTTGCTGGTACGCTGAACATATAGGCAGCATTCGCATTCATTGTGGTATCCCACATATTAATTGAGCTAAATGTATCCGCAGGGCCTTTCACATTGAGCAATTCACCAGCGATAACTCTGACTGAACCTGCATTATTCGGTAATGCCACGACCGGAATATTTTCAGATTTAATCGCTTGATATTTAGGCGTTGTCATTTTATCTTTTGCCGGCAAATTGACCCATAGCTGTACCATCTCGAACAAACCGCCTTCTTTAGCAAATTTTTCAGAGTGCATTTCCTCATGCATCACGCCAGAACCGGCAGTCATCCACTGAACATCACCCGTACCAATCGTACCACCACCGCCATGTGAATCCCGATGTGACACTTCACCTTGATAAGCAATAGTCACCGTTTCAAAACCTCGGTGCGGATGTTCACCGACACCACGTAAATCAAATTCAGAATCATCGCGACGACCACCTTGGAAAAATTTTGGTTCGTTGTAATCCATTAAAAGAAATGGATCAAGATTTTTATCTTTATCGTGATAACTAAACATCGAGGCGACATGAAAGCCATTTCCTACCCAATGTTTTGCTGGGGCAGTAAAAACATTTGCAACTTTCTTCATATAAAACTCCTTTGTTAATATGTAGAACCTATCGTTCTGTCAATGCGAGTATTATATGGTTCAGAAATAAGAAATAAATAATGCTTTAATTAAATAATATTTTCCTAAAAGGAAATAATTATGAAGGCATGAGAGATAGGATAAAATTCATAAATTTTTAGATTTTATAAAGCCGTTTCTAAAAAGAGCACTGCCTGACATCTGATCTTCAAACGGCATTTATTTTCTAAGACTTAAAATCTCAATACTTGCACATTAGGTTTATCTAGCGCAACTCAAACAGCGCTTGATGTAATGAGCTTGTCTTAAGCTTTCCTGCAATACTGCTTGTAAAGCTACGACTAGTACAAAGCCATAGGCTGCGGGTTTTACTATTCTGAATGCTTTGTGCCATATGGTTAGCGGACAATCTTTGAGTTTCAGAAGGAATATAGTGGAATGAAACGTTAGCTCATTTAAACAATCTCAAATACGTTAAACCTCCTCTTAAAATTCAAGGCTTCATCAAAACATTGATTTGGCACGAACTGACACATAAAGATCCTGCCTATCATTGGATCAGGGAGCTGATTGAAAAGGCTTGTTTGGTGAAAAATAATGAATGCTAATGATAGCTGCCAGAAATTTTCCTTTATGGTCTGTAAATAGAGTGTAAGCGAATGCACTTTTAAAAGATGCAGTAAAAAGGCATAATTGCAGCCCCATTTTTTGAATTATTTATTTAGGAGCAAAAAGATGAATATTTTATTACTAGACGGTGGGAAAGATTTTGGTCATTCACATGGTGAGTTAAATCATACTCTTCACAAAAAAGCGAAAGAAGTTTTGACCGCACTTGGACATAATGTAAAAGAAACCGTGATTGATGCTGGCTATAATGTTGAAGAGGAAGTTGAAAAATTCTTATGGATGGATGCCGTGATTTGGCAGATGCCAGGTTGGTGGATGCACGAACCTTGGATAGTGAAAAAATACATAGACGAAGTATTAACCAGCGGACACGGCAAGCTTTACCACAGTGATGGCCGTCATCGTGTAAATCCAACCGAAGGCTATGGCACAGGTGGTTTATTGCAAGGCAAAAAACACATGCTTTCGCTTACTTGGAATGCGCCGATTGAAGCGTTCACTCGTGAAAGCGACTTCTTCGAAGGCAAAGGTGTGGATGCTTTATACATGCACTTCCACAAACTCAACGAGTTCATCGGTTTGACCCGTCTGCCTACATTTTTATGTAACGATGTGATCAAAAATCCACAAATAGAACAATACTTAGCAGACTACCAAGCACACTTAGAAAAAGTGTTTGGTTGATAGAAAAATCCATCTTCAATGCGAAGATGGATTTTTTGTTTATTTCGTTGAGATTGTTGTTATTTAACAACTTCCCCATAAATCATATTCATCAGAATTTGTGATAGTTACTTTAATCACGTCACCGACTTTTACATTCATTCCGCTTAAATTATCTACATAAACTAACCCGTCAACTTCAGGGGCATCTGCTTTGGAGCGGCCAATAATGCCGTCTTCGTCAATTTCATCCACTAATACATCAAGAGTTTTACCGATTTTTTGTTTTAAACGGTTTGCAGAAATTTCCTGTTGTAATTGCATAAAACGATGGAAACGTTCTTCTTTCACATCTTCTGGTACTTGGTCAGCCATCTCTGTTGCAGGTGCGCCTTCAACGGGGCTGAATTTGAAACAGCCTACGCGATCAAGTTGAGCTTCTTTTAAGAAATCGAGCAATAATTGGAAATCTTCTTCTGTTTCACCAGGGAAACCGACAATAAAGGTGGAGCGCAATGTTAAATCTGGGCAAATTTCACGCCATTGTTTAATGCGTTCTAAAGTGCGGTCAATACTGCCCGGTCTTTTCATTGCTTTTAAGATTTTCGGGCTGGCGTGTTGTAATGGAATGTCTAAATACGGCAAGAGCGTGCCGTCAGCCATTAATGGAATTAAATCATCCACATGCGGATAGGGATACACATAATGTAAGCGAACCCAAATGCGAAGTTTGCCAAGCTGTTTACAAAGCGTCATTAAATCATTTTTAATTGGCATGCCATTCCAGAAAGCCGTTTTTACTCCGCCCTCTTGGCGTTTTAAATCCATGGAATAAGCGGAAGTATCTTGCGATACCACAAGTAATTCTTTTACGCCTGCTTCGGCCAAACGTTTTGCTTCGTCTAAAACTTGCGTAATAGAACGGCTTTCTAAATCACCACGCATAGATGGAATAATACAGAACGTACAACGGTGATCACAGCCTTCAGAGATTTTCAAATAGGCATAATGTTTTGGTGTGAGTTTTACGCCTTGTTTTGGTACTAAGCTGGTGTAAGGGCTATGTGTTGGTTTTGGCACGTATTTGTGAACTTGCGCCATCACTGTTTCATAACTATGTGGGCCGCTGACTTCCAAAACTTTAGGATGCACTTCACGAATTTGGTCTTCTTTTGCCCCCAAACAGCCAGTTACAATGACGCGTCCATTTTCTTCCAATGCTTCGCCAATGGCTTCGAGTGATTCCTGCACGGCACTATCAATAAAGCCACAAGTGTTCACAATCACTAAATCAACATTTTCATAGCTTGGCACAATATTGTAACCATCGGTGCGTAGTTCCGTTAAGATTCGTTCAGAATCTACTAAGTTTTTTGGGCAACCAAGGCTTACAAAGCCAATGCTTGGGGTTGAATTTTGCATAAAAATAACCGTTCTTTCGCTCTATAAAATTTCAAACGCAAGATTTTACTCAATTTTCGCAAGAAAGGCGATAAATTAAAGGCTTGGAAGGGTAAAGATTTTAAGCTAAGTGATGTAGAATAGACGATTATGTCGTACTCATTTTTATCATTATGGAAAATTCATCTTTACTTTTAACCGCACTTTTCGATCCTTATCACTTAATTATTTTTAGCAAAATGCTATTGGCGATGGTGCTTGGCAGTGTTATTGGCTTAGAGCGTGAGCTTAAGCGCAAACCTGTGGGTGTAAAAACTTGCGCCATTATTGCCGTCACCACTTGTGTGCTAACCATTGTTTCGATTCAAGCCGCAGAGCATTATGCGCAAGTTTCAGAAAATATTCGTACGGATCCGATGCGTCTTGCGGCTCAAGTGATTAGCGGCATCGGTTTTTTAGGTGCAGGAGTGATTTTGCATAAGAAAAATGATGCGATTTCAGGTTTAACCACTGCGGCGATTATTTGGGCTTCTGCGGGGATCGGTATTGCCGCTGGTGCGGGCTTCGTGTTTGATGCGGTCATTGCGACGGTGATGATTTTGGTGTCTATTCGATTAAGTCCGTTGGTACAACGTTGGGTTCATCGTAAATCACAACGTCGTCGGACAAAATTCAATATTCTTGTCAATAGTGCAGAAAGTATTGGAAAAGTCACCCAATTGTTAGTAAACAATCAGTATCGTATTGAACATATACAGGTGAAAGATCAAAGTAGTGGTGAAGTGCGGCTACAAATTCGCTGTTTTTCCATTGATTCCACAATGTTGAAAGATGCGTATGCATTGTTGAAAGCGGAAGAAGGTGTGATAAGTGTCGAAGTAGATAACTAGAAAAAGAGCGGTCAAATTAAATTTTCTTTTAAATTGACTGCTCTTTTTTATTTCTTATTTAATTTCTTTCGCAAAATGTAAATTTCCATGAAAAATACTTGATTTTGCTAACGCTATCTTGTAATTAATAATTCTATTTAAACACAACGAACTAAGGAAACAATAATGAAAAATGTAGGCTTTATCGGCTGGCGCGGAATGGTGGGTTCCGTATTAATGGATCGTATGTTGCAGGAAAATGATTTTGCGAATCTTAATCCCGTATTTTTTACAACTTCACAAGCAGGTCAAAAAGCCCCTGTATTTGGTGGCAAGGATGCAGGCGAACTTAAAAATGCATTCGATATTGAAGAACTGAAAAAATTAGACATTATCGTGACTTGCCAAGGAGGCGATTACACCAATGAAGTCTATCCAAAATTAAAAGCAACAGGTTGGGACGGTTATTGGGTTGATGCCGCTTCTGCACTACGCATGAAAGATGACGCAATTATCGTGCTTGATCCGGTAAATCAACATGTGATTTCTGAAGGGTTGAAAAAAGGTATTAAAACTTTCGTGGGCGGGAACTGTACCGTAAGCTTAATGCTTATGGCTATCGGCGGTCTATTTGAAAAAGATTTGGTGGAATGGATTTCTGTGGCAACTTACCAAGCGGCTTCAGGTGCTGGCGCAAAAAATATGCGTGAATTACTTTCACAAATGGGTTTATTAGAACAAGCAGTTTCAAGTGAATTAAAAGATCCTGCTTCATCTATTTTAGATATTGAACGTAAAGTGACGGCAGAAATGCGTTCTGATAGTTTCCCAACCGATAACTTCGGTGCAGCATTAGGTGGCAGCTTAATCCCTTGGATTGACAAACTTCTTCCTGAAACAGGACAAACTAAAGAAGAATGGAAAGGATATGCAGAAACCAACAAAATTTTAGGTTTAAGCGACAATCCAATTCCTGTGGATGGTTTATGTGTGCGTATCGGTGCATTACGTTGCCATAGCCAAGCATTCACCATCAAACTGAAAAAAGATTTACCATTAGAAGAAATTGAACAAATTTTAGCGTCTCATAACGAATGGGTGAAAGTGATTCCAAACGACAAAGAAACCACATTGCGTGAATTAACGCCAGCTAAAGTAACTGGTACATTAAGCGTACCGGTTGGTCGTTTACGTAAATTGGCTATGGGTCCTGAATATTTGGCAGCCTTTACTGTGGGTGACCAATTATTATGGGGCGCGGCAGAGCCAGTTCGCCGTATCTTAAAACAATTGGTGGCATAATTGGCAGAGTGCGTGAGGTAAAATCTCACGCACTTTTTCTTTCTTTTGTATGCGTTGATGTATCCCATCTAAAAACTTATGAATCGAGAATCCTACTTTACTCAATTTGTCTTTACCGAACTGTTACCTTTTTTTAATCAATTTCCAACGCAATATTTCACTGGCAAAAATAATGTTCAAATCGCTTATCATCATTTAATCCACGCAAAAAGTGCGGATAGAAAATTGATGATTTTAGTGAATGGTCGTGCTGAAAATATGTTGAAATGGTCAGAGCCCGCTTATGATTTTTATCATCAAGGCTATGATGTGTTGCTATTTGATCACCGAGGTCAAGGCTATTCAACCCATTTGCTGAAGGATTCTGAAAAAGGGCATTTAGATGAATTTCGTTTCTATGTTGATGATATGGCGAAAATTATCGAAAAAGTGACTGCACTTTTCAGTTATTCCACGCAGTATTTGCTTGCTCATTCTATGGGCGCATTGATTGCAACATATTATTTGGCAAATTGTGATCATCGCATTAATAAAGCAGTGCTTTCTTCGCCTTTTTACGGTATTCCTTTAAAACACCCTATTAGAGATGAACTGATTATTGCCCTGATGAATATGTTAGGGCAAGGCAAGCGTTATGTTTTTGGTAAAGGGCCTTATCAACAAGCCCATTTGGAATACAATGAACTAAGTTTCTGTAAAACCAGAATGAAATGGATGAATCGTGTAAATCGTAAAAATCCAGCAATTCATCTTGGTGGACCAACGTTCCGTTGGGTACATTTGTGTTTAAATGCAATTAAACGTTTGCCGCAAGTTATTCCTAAGATTGAAATTCCAATTCTAATTTTACAAGCCGAAAAAGAAAAAATAGTAGATAACAAAAATCTTGAAAAATTAACCGCACTTTTTCCGAATGCTCAATGTAAAGTTGTATTGAACGCTAAACATGAGGTGTTATTTGAGCAAGAGGAATTGAGACGGGAAACAATATCTAAGATTTTAGTATTTTTGAATAATGAGTAGATTTTTATTCAATAATATATTTAATGTGTAGATAAAATATTCAAACAGGTATGTTTTTCAAAAAATGGTTTGACATATTTTCTAAAAAACGTATTATACCGCTCACACCGATTGTGGTGAGATGGCCGAGCAGGCTGAAGGCGCTCCCCTGCTAAGGGAGTATGGGGTTAAAAAGCTCCATCGAGGGTTCGAATCCCTCTCTCACCGCCATTGTTTATTTTATTTATTCTGCACCCGTAGCTCAGCTGGATAGAGTACTCGGCTACGAACCGAGCGGTCAGAGGTTCGAATCCTCTCGGGTGCGCCATTTTAAAGCGACTCTATCTTATAAAGTGGTTATGAATAATTAAAGCATCATCTACGCACCCGTAGCTCAGCTGGATAGAGTACTCGGCTACGAACCGAGCGGTCAAAGGTTCGAATCCTTTCGGGTGCGCCATTTCATTTTATTCAAGTCTATTGATTTCCACTTGCTTTCTAATAATCACAGTATTTGTTATATTGTAATTATCAATTATTCGTAAAATTTTAAGTTATGACAAGACAATCTTTGCCTTGTGGCTTTAGTTTATTTTCTTGGGGATTAGCTGTTTTTTGTGCCCCTGTATTGTTATGTCCGATGGCTCTGTTGCTTTCCACTACATTTGAGAAAAATTCAAACTTAGAAACTTGGCAAGTTAATTTATTCTCAATATTTTTTTGGATTTATCCTATTATTCTTGCGGTGGTAGCTCGAATTTTATATTGCCTACATCAGAGAAAACCAAAATTGGCTTTTAAATTATTGGTATTAAGTGCGGTCATTTTTTATGTAGTTTTAATTATGATTTGTAAAATCGGTTTATAAAAAAATCCTACGATAAAACGTAGGATTTTTTTATGCTATTTTATTTTTTCTTTGTTGGTCGCTGCCAATCTTGAATATGACGCTGAGGAATTCGTGTAATCACTAATTCATTTTCACCAACATCACGTGTAATTGTTGTACCGGCACCAATAGTTGCGCCATTTGCGACTTTCACTGGCGCGACTAATTGTGTATCAGATCCAACAAATACATCATCACCGATGATCGTTTTAAATTTATTTGCGCCATCGTAATTACAGGTGATGACACCCGCACCAATATTACAATTTGAGCCGATTTCTGAATCGCCAACATAGGTTAGATGATTTACTTTAGAACCTTTACCAACGGTAGATTTTTTAATTTCTACAAAGTTACCGACATGCGTTTCAGCTGCGAGTTCTGCACCTGGGCGTAAACGAGAAAATGGACCAATTGCGGCTTTTTCTCCCACTACAGAATCCTCTAGCACAGAATAGGGTTTTATTTCTACATCATTGCCAATAACAACATTTTTTAATACGCAACCTGCGCCAATTTTTACGCGATCGCCGAGTTTAACACTACCTTCTATAATAACATTAACGTCGATTTCCACATCTTTTCCATGCTCTAATGTTCCACGTAGGTCAAAGCGAGCGGGATCGTAAATCATTATGCCTTCAAGTAATAATTTGGAGGCTTGTTTATTTTGGAAATAACGTTCAAGTGCGGCTAATTGTAAGCGATTGTTTGCGCCTTCAACTTCCATGACATCTGTTGCTTGTACTGCAACAACTTGACAATTATCCTGGTTTGCGAGAGCAATAAGATCCGTTAAGTAATATTCGCCTTGAGCATTATTATTGCCTACACGAGCTAGCCATTTTTTGAAACTTGCACCATCGGATACCATAACGCCAGTATTTACTTCTTTAATATTTAGTTGATCAGCATTTGCATCTTTTTGTTCTACAATTGCTACAACATTCCCATTTTCACGAATAATTCGTCCATAGCCTGTTGGGTTATCTAAATTTACGGTAAGCAATGCAATGCCATTTTCTGGTTTCGCTTCAATTAATTTTTCTAATGTTTCTTTAGTTATTAATGGTGCATCGCCGTAAAGTACAATAATATTTTCGTTATCTTTAAAGAAAGGTGCCGCTTGTTGAACTGCATGTGCAGTACCTAGTTGTTCTGTTTGTAATACCCAATTTACTTGTTCATTTGCAAGATGGGTACGCATTAAGTCTCCACCGTGGCCATAGATCAAATGAATATTTTCTGCACCTAATTGATGAGCAGTATCAATTACATGTTTTACCATTGGTTTACCAGCTATTTTATGTAGTACTTTTGGTAAATCGGAATACATGCGCGTTCCTTTTCCGGCTGCTAAAATTATCGCACTTAATGCTTTTGTAGTCATAGATTTTCTCTTTATTTATAAATAATAATGGGAGATATTTTATCGTAGAAAGGAGAAGATGATAAGTTTTTAAATTAAGGAAGTTACGGCTTTTTAGATAGGAAAAAACCGATGGTTTCCCATCGGTTTTCTGAATTTTAAAGTGGTTAAAATAGAAATTATTTAACTTCTACTTGTGCACCCGCTTCTTCTAATTCTTTCTTAAGTGCTTCAGCTTCTTCTTTAGAAACACCTTCTTTTAATGCTGCTGGAGCAGATTCAACTAAATCTTTAGCTTCTTTTAAGCCTAAACCAGTTGCACCACGTACTGCTTTGATTACTGCTACTTTGTTAGCACCAGCTGCTGCAAGAATTACGTCGAATTCAGTTTTTTCTTCTGCTGCCGCTGCGCCGCCTGCTGCTGGAGCTGCTGCTACTGCTGCCGCTGCTGAAACACCGAATTTTTCTTCCATCGCTGCGATTAATTCAACGATTTCAGTTACAGTTTTTGAAGCAATCGCTTCAATGATTTGTTCGTTAGTTAATGACATAACAATCAATTCCTAAAATAAATAAAGTTAAATGAAGTAAGAAACGCTTAATGATTAAGCTGCTTCTTGTAATTTGTCGCGTAATGCCGCGAAGGTGCGAGCAAGTTTGCCTGCTGCAGCTTCTTTCATTGTGCCCATTAAACGTGCAATCGCTTCTTCGTAAGTTGGTAATGTTGCCAAGAATTCAACATCTTGGATTTTACCTTCAAAGGCTGCACCTTTAATTTCAAACTTATCGTTTGCTTTAGCAAACTCTTTGAACAAACGAGCAGCTGCGCCCGGGTGTTCGTTAGAGAACGCGATAAGTGTTGGACCTACAAACGTATCTTTTAAGCATTCGTAATCTGTGCCTTCAACTGCGCGACGTAATAAAGTATTACGAACTACACGCATTGTAACGCCAGCTTCACGTGCTGATTTACGTAATTCAGTCATTTTCTCAACAGTTACACCGCGAGAATCCGCGATTACTGCTGAAAGTGCACCTTTGGCTGCTTCATTTACTTCAGCAACAATTGCTTGTTTGTCTTGAAGATTTAATGCCATTGGCTTTTAGCTCCTGAATACACTCCGATTGCTCGGAATTAATTTACCTAATCATTAGACTAGGATGACTTCGGCGCCCAGAAGCAAGAAAAATTCTTATTCTGTTCACCATCTACGTAGGATAATTAAGATTACTCCCCTACGGTCTTGGATGGGGCTTGAATAGGTCAAGCACCAACCAGAAATTTGTTAGATTGACTAACACAGGCGCAGGATTATAGAGAAAAGCTATGTTCTTGTAAAGGATATTGTTGGAAAAAGAACCAAATTCCTATGATAGTTTCTCTACTAATTCCACTGCAGCCCCAATATAAGTAGCGGGTGTTAATTTTTGTAAACGTAATTTTTCTTCTTGTGGAATATCCAACTTATCAATAAATTCACGCATAGCCTGTTCTGTCACTCGTTTACCTCGCGTTAATTCTTTTAATTTTTCGTAAGGTTTTTCTATTCCATAGCGACGCATTACGGTTTGAATTGGTTCGGCCAAAACTTCCCAGTTTTGATTGAGTTCTTCTAATAAGTGCGGTTTATTTACTTCAAGTTTACTAATGCCTTTGCGTGTTGAAGCATAAGCGATCAAACAATAACCTAATCCTACGCCTAAATTACGTAATACGGTTGAATCCGTTAAGTCACGCTGCCAGCGAGAAATTGGTAACTTTTGACCTAAGTGGGTCATTACTGCATTGGCTAACCCTAGATTGCCCTCTGAGTTTTCAAAATCAATTGGATTGACTTTGTGTGGCATGGTAGAAGAACCGATTTCGCCTGCAATAGTCCGTTGTTTAAAGTGATTTAATGCAATGTATCCCCATAAATCCCGATCAAAATCAATGATAATGGTATTAAAGCGTACTACAGCATCAAAAAATTCAGCGATGTAATCGTGCGGCTCAATTTGCGTGGTATAAGGATTCCATTGAATACCTAATGAAGTGACAAATTCTTCGCTGAATTTATGCCAATCAATATTAGGATATGCCGATAAATGCGCATTGTAGTTACCTACCGCGCCATTGATTTTACCTAAGATTTCTGCGTTCTGAAGTTGTTTAAATTGACGTTTTAGACGGTAAACGATATTCGCCATTTCTTTGCCCACTGTGCTTGGTGAAGCTGGTTGGCCATGTGTACGAGAAAGTAATGGAATCGTTTTATATTCTTCTGCAAGACGAGTGATTTCATCAATGAGTTTTTGCCATTCTGGTAAAATCACTTCGTCACGAGCGGTGCTTAACATTAACGCGTGAGAGAGGTTGTTAATATCTTCTGAGGTGCAAGCGAAGTGAATAAATTCGGACACGTTCACTAGTTCCAGTTTATTTTGAATTTTCTCTTTCAGAAAATACTCAACGGCTTTCATATCGTGATTAGTTGTGCGCTCAATTTCTTTAATACGCGCAGCATCTGTCTCATTAAAATTAGCCATAATTCCATCTAAAAAAGCATTTGCTTGCGTAGAAAATGGCGGTACTTCGGTAATGTCTGCCGTTGAAGCTAATTTTTGTAACCAACGAACTTCCACAGCTACACGGAATTTCATTAACCCGAATTCGCTAAAAATAGCGCGTAATGGAGTTACTTTATCTTGATAACGACCATCAAGAGGGGAAAGTGCGGTCAGTGTAGAGAGTTGCATAAATGTTTGCTCCAGAATTGTATTAATAAATAGAAGAATAAATCTGTTTTGCGGTGGCAAGTAATTTTCTGCGAAAAAATAAAATTTGCCATTTTGTTCCACCCATTTGTTTCCACAGCACGGCAGAGCGAATGCCTGCAAGTAAAACTGCACGAATTTTATTTTGCACGAGTTCTTGTCGCAAATAATCAGGCGAGCCTAGTATGTGAATTTTTTTGCCCAATGGGCTAATAACGTCGCTGTAAATGTTTGCCATAATAGATAACATTGTTTCACTATCGCGAGCGTAATGAATTTCTTGTTCTTTTAGGCGAGAAATTCGATTGCCCAATGTTTGTTTGGCATCGGGATTTTTCGATAATTTTCCTTCTAATGCCAAAAGGCTTAACCAATAGCGAGTTAAATTTTGATCGCCTTGTGCATTGAGCTGGTGAATTAAGGTTTCTAGACCTAATTTTAAATGACGAACTTCGCCACCAAAAACATCTTCGATTCGTTGTGGTTGGGTAATGAAAAGGCTATTAAGTGCGGTTAAAAATGTATCTGAATCTGCTCGACTTTCTGTTGCAAGTTGATGAACCAATTTTGCTGATTGGCACACGCCAGCAAGGGCAAGAACAATATCGTGGTAGTTTTTCATTAGAAAATATTAGGAAAACGTTTTCGTTAAATATAGCATTTTTAACCTAGCTTTTGAACTCGAACATTAAAAAAGCCTAGAGTTTCTGGTATGATGTGCGAACAGTTTTAAGGTATTAAGGATTGATTATGGCAAAACCAATTGTTTTTAGTGGCGTGCAGCCTTCTGGTGAATTAACTATCGGAAATTATTTGGGCGCGTTGCGCAACTGGGTGAAGATGCAAGAAGATTATGAATGTATTTTCTGCGTAGTTGATTTACATGCAATCACTGTTCGTCAAGATCCTGTTGCCCTTCGCAAAGCAACGCTTGATGTGCTTGCACTTTATTTAGCGTGCGGAATTGATCCAAATAAAAGTACTATTTTTGTTCAATCTCATGTTCCAGAACACACGCAATTAAGCTGGGTGTTAAACTGCTACACCTATTTCGGTGAAATGAGCCGAATGACCCAATTTAAAGATAAATCAGCGCGTTATGCAGAAAATATTAACGTAGGTTTGTTTGATTATCCTGTGTTAATGGCGGCGGATATTTTACTTTATCAAGCAAAAAGCGTGCCTGTTGGCGATGACCAAAAACAACACTTAGAAATTACGCGTGATATTGCAAACCGCTTTAATGCGCTCTATGGCAATATTTTCACCATTCCTGAAATTTTCATTGGAAAAGCAGGGGCGCGTATTATGTCATTGCAAGATCCTGAAAAGAAAATGTCAAAATCAGATGATAACCGCAACAACGTGGTGACACTTTTGGAAGATCCAAAATCTGTAGCGAAGAAAATTAAACGTGCCGTAACAGATTCAGATGAGCCGCCTGTTGTTCGTTATGACGTGCAAAATAAAGCGGGGGTATCCAATCTTTTAGATATTCTTTCTGCGGTTACGGATAAGCCAATTGCTGAGCTTGAAAAAGAATTTGAAGGTAAAATGTACGGACATTTAAAAACAGCAGTAGCGGATGAAGTATCAACTTTACTTGCTGGTTTACAAGAACGTTTCCATCAATATCGTAATGATGAAGCTTTATTAGATAATATCTTACGACAAGGAGCGGAAAAAGCGCGTGCAAAAGCGCAAGAAACCTTGGTAAAAGTGTATGAAGCAGTAGGTTTTGTTGCTGCAAAATAATCTGAATAAAAGGGATAATATTATGGCGATTCAAACTGAAAAACCGATTGAATGTGTAGGTTGTAACACATTTGATATGAAATCACTTTTCGATAATCGTGATTGTAGTCAGGTTATTGAATATGTTTATGACAGTGAAGAACAAGCGCAAGAAGCGCTCGCATTTTTTACTCAGAAAGCGCGTGATGTAGAAAGTGAACCTTGTGAAATTCAATCTGAAATTACAAAAGTGGATGATGGCTATTTATTAAAGGCAGATTTCACTTTCTGTTGCCAAGCTGAATTGGTGATTTTTCAAATGCGTATTGCGTAAGAAAAATCGCTGAAAAATAAGCCGCACTTTTGCGGCTTATTTTGTTTTTTATGATTCGTTTTCTACAAAGCTTAAGGCGGTTTCAACTACTTCAACTCCTGCACCTTGTTTAAACGCATTTTCACTTAAATAGCGTCGCCATTGACGAGCACCTTTGCAATTTTGGAATGCGCCTAACATATGGCGGACGATATGATTAAGGTGTATGCCTTGGCTAAGTTGTTGTTCAATATAAGGAAGCATTGACTGTACTGCTTCATGAGCGGTAACAATTGGTGCGTTAGGATCAAATAAGGCTTGGTCAATTTGCCCAAGTAAACTTGGATTTTGATAGGCCTCTCGCCCAACCATCACGCCGTCTACATATTGCAAATGTTGCTTCATTTCTTCAATGGTTTTTATGCCACCATTAATTGCGATAGTTAGATGTGGAAAATCACGTTTTAGTTGATACACCCGAGCATAATCTAATGGCGGAATTTCTCGATTTTCTTTCGGGCTTAATCCTGAAAGCCAAGCTTTTCGTGCGTGGATAATAAACTCTTGGCAACCTTTTCCTTGAACCTTTTCAATAAAATCACATAAAAATTCATAGCTGTCTAATTCATCAATGCCAATACGCGTTTTCACCGTGACTGGAATTTTGACCGCACTTTGCATTTGTTCTACACAGTCTGCCACCAAATCTGCTTTTGCCATTAAGCAAGCACCAAACATTCCATTTTGTACGCGATCAGAAGGGCATCCTACATTAAGATTAATTTCGTGATAGTCTCGTTCCTCAGCAAGTTTTGCGCAATATTTTAGTTGTTCAGGATCGCTTCCTCCCAGCTGTAACGCAACGGGATTTTCTTGTAAATCAAAATCCAAGTGATCGTATTTGGCATAGATAATCGCAGGTGCGGTGACCATTTCAGTGTAAAGTAATGCATGTTTTGAAAATTGGCGATGAAAATAACGACAATGGCGTGTTGTCCAATCTAACATTGGCGCAACAGAAAAACGGCCGCGGTAAAAGTGCGGTAGATTTTGAGGCATTTTTATTTCTCTTGTTCGGTTTTGCTGCGTAATTCTTCGGCTTGGCGAGCTTGCATTTGCTGGCGAAAACGGCCTGCAGCAAAGTGGTAAAATGGTTTTGGACTAAATTGGCGCGAGATTATGGATGCAATAATGCTGGAAATCAAGAGCCAAATGAGAACGGGTTGTGCACCTGTCATTTCCATTACAACAACACTGGCGGTAACTGGAGATTGTGTGCCGCCAGCTAAAAACGCCGCCATACATAAAATTACTAAAAAACGTTGATCGACCATACCGCCACTGAGATCCCAAAGCATTGCGCCAATGCCCGCTCCTGTTGTTAGTGATGGGGTAAAGATACCACCGGCAATACCATTCCAATAAGTGGCCACCGTTGCCAAAAGTTTAAGGATGCCAATTTCGGGATCTATGGACTGCCCTTCTAAAGCGTGTGCAACAACCTCATAGCCAGTACCATAAGTTTGTCCGTGAGTGTAACTGCCGAGTGCGGCAAGCACTAAACCCAATAATAAAGCAATATAAATAGGATGTTGGCGAACCCAGCCTCGCCATTTATCAGGTGATAATCCTGCGAGACCTTTTGCTAATAATCGTCCAAATATGCCACCTAGAATGCCACAAACCACCCCACAAATTGCAAGACAAAGATAGAGATAAGAAACAGATGTTGCCCCTTGATAGCTTGGAAAATAAGGGCTGTTTCCTTGAATCGCGACAAGAATAAAACCTGCGGCTAATACGCCCATCAATACACGTCGTTCCCAACGTAACATTACGCCACGTCCAAGTTCTTCAATCGCAAATATCACGCCAGCCAAAGGTGCATTAAAGGCTGCTGCAAGCCCACCTGCTGCACCTGTAGCAAGTAATTCATTGGTGCTTAATCCTCTAAATGCTAAATTATGTTTTCTACAATAATTTCCCCACGCAAGCATAACAGCTGCGCCAACTTGTACCGATGGTCCTTCACGTCCAACAGATGCGCCAATAAGCATTGCTAGAAAGGTAAGAGGAATTTTCCAAATAGTTTGGCTGAATCCAACTAATTTGGTTTTATAGCTACTATGAGGAAGATTAATTGATGCAATGACTTGCGGAATACCGCTTCCTCCAACATATGGAGTATATTTTTTTGTAAACCAAGTCAGGCAAGCCATGCCTAGGGGTAAAACAAACCAAACTGCAATAGGATATTTAGATGACCAGTGAGCGTTTAATTCTAGGCCAAGATCAGATAATTTCGCAAAGCAAAATGAAAAGAGTGAGACAAATGTCGCACCTATAATTAGGCAGATAAATTCTAAACTTTTGTGGGAAATTCTGTGTGTTTGGCGTAGTTTTTTATGGAAGAAATAGCGTAAGTGAAATTGGAGCGAGCGTAACATAATCATTATAATTTAATACTAATTAAGTAGAAATTATAAAACTGTCATTTCGCTGGGGCAATTGGTTTGGCATTTTGAATAAAAAAGTGCGGTGAATTTGGGAAGCGTTTTTGTACGCAACGAAAGATCCTTTCACGGATCTTTGGCACTGTTTAATTATTGACAATAAACCTCAGAACGATTAAAATTCGCCGTCTATTTCTGTATGGAAGTAGATTTTTTGAACAACATTCTATTATTGAATAACATTTAAACTGGAGCTTTTTTAATGGCAACTATCAACCAGCTAGTACGCAAACCGCGTGTGAAAAAGGTTGTAAAAAGCAACGTTCCTGCATTAGAGGCTTGCCCGCAGAAACGTGGTGTATGTACTCGTGTATATACTACAACTCCTAAAAAACCAAACTCAGCGTTACGTAAAGTATGTCGTATCCGCTTAACTAACGGTTTTGAAGTAACTTCTTATATCGGTGGTGAAGGTCACAACCTTCAAGAGCACAGTGTTGTATTAATCCGTGGTGGTCGTGTTAAAGACTTACCGGGTGTGCGTTACCACACAGTACGCGGTGCATTAGACTGCGCAGGCGTTAAAGATCGTAAACAAGGTCGTTCTAAATACGGCGTTAAACGTCCTAAAGCTTAATGGTTCTCCGTTAAGTAAGGCCAAACGTCTAAATTAGCAAAACAATTTAAACCATAAACTCCAGTCAAAAAGCGCTTTGCGCTGCAAATTTTCTCAATGAGAAATATTGCTGATGGGTTTTGGATATCCTGAAGATTAAAATACGGAGAAATTCGCAATGCCACGTCGTCGTAGTGTTGAAGCACGCAAGATTCTTCCAGATCCGAAGTTCGGTTCAGAATTACTTGCAAAATTTATTAATGTAATCATGGTAGACGGTAAAAAATCCGTTGCTGAATCAATCGTTTATGGTGCTTTAGAAACTTTAGCACAACGCACAGGTAAAGAGCCTTTAGAAGCGTTTGAAGTTGCACTTGAAAACGTACGTCCAACTGTTGAGGTTAAATCTCGTCGTGTTGGTGGTTCTACTTACCAAGTACCAGTTGAAGTGCGCCCTGTACGTCGTAACGCATTAGGTATGCGTTGGATCGTTGAAGCAGCACGTAAACGTGGTGATAAATCAATGGCTTTACGCCTTGCAAACGAATTATCTGATGCTTCAGATAATAAAGGTGCAGCAGTGAAAAAACGTGAAGATGTTCACCGCATGGCTGAAGCTAACAAAGCATTTGCTCACTACCGTTGGTAATAAGTTTTTGAATTTAAAGGGCTTCATCATTGATGAAGCCTTACCCTTATATAAACTGATATTAAATAAACAAGGTTATAATAATGGCTCGTACAACCCCTATTGAAAGATATCGTAATATCGGTATCAGTGCGCATATTGATGCGGGTAAAACCACTACTACTGAGCGTATCTTATTCTATACTGGTGTTAGCCACAAAATCGGTGAAGTGCACGATGGTGCCGCAACGATGGACTGGATGGAACAAGAACAAGAGCGTGGTATTACCATTACCTCTGCGGCAACAACTGCATTCTGGTCTGGTATGTCACAACAGTTCCAACAACACCGCATCAACGTTATCGATACTCCAGGACACGTAGACTTTACTGTTGAAGTAGAACGTTCTATGCGTGTTCTTGATGGTGCGGTAATGGTTTACTGTGCGGTTGGTGGTGTTCAACCACAATCTGAAACTGTATGGCGTCAAGCTAACAAATATCAAGTGCCACGTATTGCGTTCGTAAACAAGATGGACCGTACTGGTGCAAATTTCTTACGCGTAGTTGAGCAATTGAAAACTCGTTTAGGTGCTAACGCAGTTCCTCTTCAACTTCCAATTGGTGCAGAAGATAACTTCACCGGTGTTGTTGACTTGATCAAAATGAAAGCGATTAACTGGAATGAAGCAGATCAAGGTATGACATTTACCTATGAAGATGTGCCTGCAAATATGCAAGCAGACTGTGAAGAATGGCGTCAAAACCTTGTAGAAGCAGCAGCTGAAGCGTCTGAGGAATTAATGGAGAAATACTTAGGCGGTGAAGACTTAACTGAAGAAGAAATTAAGTCTGCATTACGTCAGCGTGTATTAGCAAGTGAAATTATCTTAGTAACCTGTGGTTCTGCATTCAAAAACAAAGGTGTTCAAGCTATGCTAGATGCCGTTGTTGAATATTTACCAGCGCCAACAGATATTCCAGCTATTAAAGGTATCAATCCAGATGAAACTGAAGGCGAACGTCATGCAAGTGATGAAGAACCATTCTCTTCATTAGCATTTAAAATTGCAACTGACCCGTTTGTAGGTAACTTAACCTTCTTCCGTGTATATTCTGGTGTTATTAATTCTGGTGACACAGTATTAAACTCTGTACGTCAAAAACGCGAACGTTTTGGTCGTATCGTACAGATGCACGCTAACAAACGTGAAGAAATTAAAGAAGTTCGTGCAGGTGACATTGCAGCTGCTATCGGCTTAAAAGATGTAACTACTGGTGATACATTATGTGCAATTGAAGCACCAATCATCCTTGAGCGTATGGAATTCCCAGAGCCAGTAATCTCTGTTGCGGTAGAACCAAAAACTAAAGCTGACCAAGAAAAAATGGGCTTAGCATTAGGTCGTTTAGCACAAGAAGACCCTTCATTCCGTGTTCACACTGATGAAGAATCTGGTGAAACCATTATTTCTGGTATGGGTGAGTTACACTTAGATATCATCGTTGACCGTATGAAACGTGAGTTTAAAGTGGAAGCTAACATCGGTAAACCACAAGTATCTTATCGTGAAACTATCCGCACTCGTGTTAATGATGTAGAAGGTAAACATGCAAAACAATCTGGTGGTCGTGGTCAATATGGTCACGTTGTTATTGACTTATATCCATTAGATCCAGAAGGCCCAGGTTACGAATTCGTAAATGAAATCAAAGGTGGTGTAATCCCTGGTGAATACATTCCTGCGGTTGATAAAGGTATCCAAGAACAGCTTAAATCTGGTCCATTAGCTGGTTACCCAGTAGTTGATCTTGGTGTACGTTTACACTTCGGTTCATACCATGATGTGGACTCATCTGAGTTAGCGTTTAAACTTGCTGCATCTTTAGCATTTAAAGCAGCATTCGCAAAAGCAAACCCAGTATTACTTGAGCCGATTATGAAAGTTGAAGTTGAAACTCCACCTGAATATGTTGGTGATGTAATTGGTGACTTAAGCCGTCGTCGTGCTATGGTGAACGGTCAAGAAGCGAATGAGTTCGTTGTTAAGATCGATGCTGAGGTTCCACTTTCAGAAATGTTCGGTTATGCAACAGACTTACGTTCACAAACTCAAGGTCGTGCATCATACTCAATGGAACCGTTAAAATATGCTGAAGCGCCAACAAGTGTTGCTGCTGCAGTAATTGAAGCGCGTAAAAAATAATTTTTGTAAACCAGCGGTATAAAACATGATTTTTATACCGCACTTCTTAGGAAACATTAGCAATGTCTAAAGAAAAATTTGAACGTACAAAACCGCACGTAAACGTGGGTACAATCGGCCACGTTGACCACGGTAAAACAACTTTAACAGCAGCAATCACAACCGTATTATCTAAACACTACGGTGGTGCAGCTCGCGCATTTGACCAAATTGATAACGCGCCAGAAGAAAAAGCGCGTGGTATCACCATCAACACTTCACACGTTGAATACGATACAGCAACTCGTCACTACGCACACGTTGACTGTCCGGGACACGCCGACTATGTAAAAAACATGATTACTGGTGCGGCACAAATGGATGGTGCTATCTTAGTAGTAGCAGCAACTGATGGTCCTATGCCACAAACTCGTGAGCATATCTTATTGGGTCGCCAAGTAGGTGTTCCATACATCATCGTATTCTTAAACAAATGCGACATGGTAGATGACGAAGAGTTATTAGAATTAGTAGAAATGGAAGTTCGTGAACTTCTTTCTCAATATGACTTCCCAGGTGACGATACACCAATCGTACGTGGTTCTGCATTACAAGCATTAAACGGCGTAGCAGAATGGGAAGAAAAAATCCTTGAATTAGCAAACCACTTAGATACTTACATCCCAGAGCCAGAGCGTGCGATTGACCAACCGTTCCTTCTTCCAATTGAAGATGTGTTCTCAATCTCAGGTCGTGGTACAGTAGTAACAGGTCGTGTAGAACGTGGTATCATCCGTACTGGTGATGAAGTAGAAATCGTAGGTATCAAACCAACAGCGAAAACTACTGTAACGGGTGTTGAAATGTTCCGTAAATTACTTGACGAAGGTCGTGCAGGTGAAAACATCGGTGCATTATTACGTGGTACAAAACGTGAAGAAATCGAACGTGGTCAAGTATTAGCGAAACCAGGTTCAATCACACCACACACTGACTTCGAATCAGAAGTGTACGTATTATCAAAAGATGAAGGTGGTCGTCATACTCCATTCTTCAAAGGTTACCGTCCACAATTCTATTTCCGTACAACTGACGTAACTGGTACTATCGAATTACCAGAAGGCGTGGAAATGGTAATGCCAGGCGATAACATCAAAATGACAGTAAGCTTAATCCACCCAATCGCGATGGACCAAGGTTTACGTTTCGCAATCCGTGAAGGTGGTCGTACAGTTGGTGCGGGCGTTGTAGCGAAAATCATCAAATAATAGATGTAGCGAAATAGTCTAAGAGACAAGTAAGAGAAAAGTGCGGTGAGTTTTCATCGCACTTTTTTGTTTATGAGTATTAGATATATCTCTATAATATTTATAATTATCAAGCTATATTTATCAGATTAGTATCTTATCTTTAATTGATTAAATAAGTCTTTTATTTCATCTAATGACAATGATCTAAATGCACCATTTTTTAAATTATTGATGGATAAATCGCCGATATTTACTCTTATTAGCCGTAAAGTGGGGAAACCAATATAGGCGGTCATTCTACGAACTTGACGATTACGCCCTTCACTAATTTTTATTTCTAGCCAACTTGTTGGAATATTTTTACGATCTCGGATGGGCGGATTTCGTTCCCATAGGTTAGGTTCGGAGATATGGCGTACTTTAGCTGGGCTAGTTATGCCATCTTTAAGTTTTACGCCTTTTCTAAGTTGATCTAAAGTTTTTTCTTCGGGTATTCCTTCAATTTGTACCCAATAAGTTTTTTCTGTTTTAAATTGAGGATCTGCTAAGCGATGTTGTAGTTCGCCATTGTTAGTTAGAATCAATAATCCCTCACTATCTCTATCTAATCGTCCTGCTGCATAAACATTTGGAATAGAAATAAAATCTTTTAATGTGCGACGACCTTGCTCATCAGTAAATTGAGTAAGCACGTCAAAGGGTTTATTAAATACGATAACTTTCGTTTCTTTTAGTGAGATGAGTTTAAACTTTGACTTTTGCTTGAAAGTGCGGTGAAAATTATTCGAATTTTGTTTGATCTTATTTAAAGAGAAAGATGATGAATGTTTTTTCATTGCTTATTTCTCATACCAAATTCGGTTCACATAGAGAATTATTTTGCCAGAGGGCGTTTTTACATGGATTTCATCGTCAACGCTTTTACCGATTAAAGCACGCGCAACAGGAGAATCAATGGAGATCCAGTTTTTAGCAGGATCGAATTCATCACAACCGACGAGGCGATATTGCTTCACTTCTCCCTCTTCATTTTCTAGCTCAACCCACGCACCAAAAAACACTTTACCTTCTTGTTTTGGGCTGTAATCTACTATTTGTAGCACTTCTAGTCGTTTAGAAAGAAAACGTACTCGACGATCAATTTCACGTAAACGACGTTTTCCGTAAATATATTCTGCGTTTTCGCTACGATCGCCTAGCGCAGCGGCATCTGAGACTGCTTGAGTAACTTTTGGGCGTTCTTCTTTCCACAAAAACTTGAGTTCTTGATCAAGCTCATTCCAGCCTTGACGGGTAATATAATTTGATTTTGCCATAATAAAAATAAAAGAAAGTTTTTCGAATTATATTTGAGCCAACAGCCTAAAACCAGTATTCTATCCCCGTTTTTTCTCGAATCCTTTCATAACAAAGAAGTATGACAATGTTAAATCAACAAATTAGCCAAATTATTGCGGCAGAATTAACCGTTCAACCCCAACAAATCCTCTCCGCCATTCAATTATTAGATGATGGCAACACGATTCCATTTATTGCACGTTATCGTAAAGAAGCCACAGGTGGCTTGGATGACACCCAGCTTCGCCATTTTGAAACCCGTTTAATTTATTTACGTGAATTAGAAGAACGTCGTCAAACCATCTTGAAATCTATTGAAGATCAAGGGAAATTGACCGATGAATTGCGTGACAAAATCTATGCGACACAGAGCAAAACTGAATTAGAAGATTTGTATTTGCCATACAAACCAAAACGTCGAACCAAAGGGCAAATTGCCATTGAAGCAGGTCTTGAGCCATTGGCTGATTTACTTTGGAATGAGCCAAAAAATGATCCAGAATCAACCGCACTTTCCTTTGTAGATGCTGAAAAAGGCGTAGCTGATAGCAAAGCTGCGTTAGACGGTGCACGCTATATTTTAATGGAGCGTTTTGCTGAAGATGCGGGTTTATTAGCGAAAGTGCGTGATTATCTAGCGAAAAATGCCGTTATCGTATCCAAAGTGATCGAAGGCAAGGAAACGGAAGGCGCAAAATTCCAAGATTATTTCGACCACCAAGAATTATTGAAAAATGTGCCTTCTCACCGTGCATTAGCGATGTTCCGTGGACGTAATGAGGGTATTTTACAATTAAGTTTAAATGCTGATCCTGATGCGGAAGAGGGAAGTCGCCAAAGCTATTGTGAAGAGATTATTCGTGATTATTTAGATGTGCGTTTCACGGGACAGCCTGCGGATAAATGGCGTGAGCAAGTGATTGCGTGGACATGGAAAATTAAAGTTTCGTTGCATTTAGAAACGGAATTAATGGCAAGTTTACGTGAAAAAGCGGAAGAAGAAGCCATTGATGTTTTCGCTCGAAATTTGACCGCACTTTTAATGGCAGCACCGGCAGGGGCGAAAAGTACTATGGGCTTGGACCCGGGCTTACGTACAGGTGTTAAAGTCGCGGTGGTGGATAACACAGGTAAGTTATTAGATACCACCACCATTTATCCACACACGGGGCGTGAAGCTGAAGCGCAAGTGGCAATTTTCAGCTTGATCCGCAAACATAACGTGGAATTAATTGCCATTGGTAATGGCACAGCTTCTCGTGAAACCGAACGTTTTGCGAAAGAAGTGATTAAAGAAATCAAAGAGAATAAACCACAAACTGTCGTAGTGAGCGAAGCGGGCGCATCGGTTTATTCTGCTTCTGAATTTGCCGCAAATGAATTCCCGAATCTAGATGTATCTTTACGCGGTGCGGTATCAATTGCACGTCGTTTACAAGATCCATTGGCAGAATTAGTGAAAATCGAACCAAAAGCCATTGGTGTAGGGCAATATCAACACGATGTAAACCAAACTCAACTTGCGCGTAAACTCGATGCGGTGGTGGAAGACTGTGTAAACGCGGTGGGTGTGGATTTGAATACGGCATCCGCGCCATTGCTCGCTCGTGTAGCTGGTATGACAAAAACCTTAGCGCAAAACATTGTGGAATACCGTGATGAAAATGGGCGTTTTGAAAGCCGTAGCGAATTGAAAAAAGTGCCACGTTTAGGGCCAAAAGCCTTTGAGCAATGTGCGGGCTTTATGCGTATTGCAGAAGGTAAAAATCCACTTGATGCTTCAGGCGTTCACCCAGAAGCTTATCCTGTGGTCGAAAAAATCTTGCAAGCCACCGCGCAATCTATTCAAGATTTAATGGGCAATGCTGGTGTAGTACGTCAGCTTGATGCAAAACAATTCATTGATGAGCAATTTGGTTTACCGACCGTTCAAGATATTTTCAAAGAATTGGAAAAACCAGGTCGTGATCCTCGAGGTGAATTTAAAACTGCCGTATTTGCAGAGGGTGTGGAAGACATCACCGATTTAAAACCGGGCATGATTTTAGAAGGTACCGTCACTAATGTAACCAACTTCGGCGCATTTGTGGATATTGGCGTTCACCAAGACGGTTTAGTACACATTTCATCATTGAGCGATAAATTCGTTGACGATCCACACCAAGTAGTGAAAACTGGTGATATCGTAAAAGTAAAAGTGTTGGAAGTAGATGTGCCGCGTAAACGTATTGCGTTAACGATGAGATTAGATGAAAGTGCGGTCAAAAATGACGGCAAATCTGACCGCACTTTATCCGCAAGACCTCGTGGAAATACGCAACGAGAGGAGCGTAGTTCAAGAGGTAATAATGCGATGGGCAATGCCTTTGCTGATGCGCTAAAAAATTGGAAAAAATAACAAGTTATAGGGCGAGATTATTCGCCCTTTTTTTATCGCTTTCCTTTCCCGAAAAGCATCGCCAAAACGGCGATTTTTTGCTATAATCCCGCCCAATTTTTATTTACAAAAGAATGAGATAAATTATGTCAGAAACGACCAATGATAACTATGGTGCATCGAGCATTAAAGTATTAAAAGGCCTTGATGCAGTGCGTAAACGTCCTGGTATGTATATCGGTGATACCGATGACGGTACTGGTTTGCACCATATGGTATTTGAAGTGGTGGATAATGCTATTGATGAAGCCCTTGCTGGCCATTGTTCCGATATTATCGTGACAATTCATGATGATAATTCAGTATCGGTGCAAGATGATGGACGTGGTATTCCAGTGGATATTCACCCAGAAGAAGGCGTTTCTGCAGCAGAAGTTATCATGACCGTGCTTCATGCTGGCGGTAAATTTGACGATAACTCTTATAAAGTATCGGGCGGTTTACACGGTGTGGGCGTATCAGTAGTGAATGCACTTTCTGATAAATTACAGTTAACCATTCGTCGTCAAGGTCACGTTCATGAGCAATTCTATCATTTAGGTGAGCCACAAGCGCCATTAACAGTGATTGGGGACACAGAGGCAACGGGTACAACAGTTCGTTTCTGGCCAAGCTCAGATATTTTTGCTATCACAACCTTTGATTACAAAATTTTAGCAAAACGCTTACGCGAGCTTTCTTTCTTGAATTCTGGCGTATCTATTCGTTTAATTGATAAACGCGATGGCTCTGAAGATCATTTCCATTACGAAGGCGGTATTCAAGCATTCGTCGAATATTTGAACAAAAATAAAAACCCAATTCATCCGAAGCCATTTTATTTTACAGCTGAGAAAGATGGCATCGGCGTAGAAGTCGCATTGCAGTGGAATGATGGTGTAAATGAAAACGTGTATTGCTTCACCAATAACATTCCTCAACGTGATGGCGGTACTCACCTAGCTGGTTTCCGTGGGGCTTTAACCCGTAGCTTAAATAGCTACATGGAAAACGAGGGTATGCTGAAAAAAGAAAAAGTGGCGACTTCAGGTGATGATGCACGTGAAGGTTTGGTAGCGATTATTTCCGTTAAAGTGCCTGATCCAAAATTCTCATCGCAAACTAAAGACAAACTTGTGTCTTCAGAAGTTAAAAGTGCGGTGGAATCTGCCATGAATGAAAAAATGCAGGAATATTTATTGGAAAATCCTGCAGATGCAAAAATCATTGTAAACCAAATTATTATGGCTGCTCGTGCGCGCGAAGCAGCACGCAAAGCTCGTGAAATGACGCGCCGTAAAGGGGCATTAGATATTGCAGGTTTACCGGGTAAACTTGCAGACTGCCAAGAAAAAGATCCTGCGTTTTCTGAACTTTACTTGGTGGAGGGTGACTCCGCGGGTGGTTCTGCAAAAGTTGGTCGTGATCGTAAAACTCAAGCAATTTTGCCATTGAAAGGTAAAATCTTAAACGTAGAAAAAGCACGTTTCGACAAAATGTTGTCTTCCCAAGAGGTGGGAACATTGATTACTGCCTTAGGTTGCGGTATTGGTCGTGATGAATATAACCCTGATAAATTACGCTATCATCATATCATTATCATGACTGATGCTGATGTGGATGGTTCTCACATTCGTACGCTGCTTTTAACATTCTTCTATCGTCAAATGCCTGAGCTTATTGAGCGTGGTTATGTTTACATTGCTCAGCCGCCACTTTACAAAGTGAAAAAAGGAAAACAAGAACGCTACATTAAAGATGCGGATGAAATGGAGCAATATGAATTAACGCTTGCTTTAGATGGCGCAGAATTACATATTAGCGCAAATGCACCGGCAATGAATGCCCTTGTATTTGAAAAATTGGTGGCAGAATATAACGGCGTACAAAAACTTATAGGTCGCTTAAGTCGCCATTATCCAACGCCTGTGTTGCAAGGATTAATTTATCAGTCGCCAATTTCTGTTGAAATGATGAAAGACGAAAGTGCGGTTGAAAATTGGGGTAAATCTTTTGTTGAACAACTGACTGCAAAAGAAACAGAAGCGCATCAATATTCAGTGCGTACACAATTTAACGCGGAACGCCAAGTATATGAAGCGGTGATTACGGTTCGTAAACACGGTATTGATACAGATTATTTCTTGAATTTTGATTTTGTTCACGGCAATGAATACGCGAAAATTGTTTCTCTTAATAAACAACTCAATGGTTTATTGGAAGAAGGCGCTTATGTTACACGCGGTGAAAAAATGCAACCCGTGCGTAGCTTTGAACAAGTCGTTGAATGGCTAGTGAAAGAATCTCGCAAAGGCCTTGAAGTACAACGTTATAAAGGACTTGGTGAAATGAACGCAGATCAACTTTGGGAAACCACAATGGATCCAAATTCACGTCGTATGTTGAAGGTTTCTATTAAGGACGCCGTTGCGGCGGATCAACTCTTCACGACCTTAATGGGAGATGAAGTTGAGCCACGCCGTGAGTTCATTGAGTTGAATGCGTTAAGAGCAAATTTAGATATCTAATCGAAATATAGTAAGAAAAATAACCGTGCTTGTATTAAGTGCGGTTATTTTTTATTCAAAGTGATCTTGGTGTTTAAATTTCAGTAAATTACGTCTTTCTTGTTTGTTTGGGCGACGATCAGGATGGGGCATGGATAATGCATTATTTTTACGAGCCCATGCTATTTCCTCACGTTTTTTTAGGCTTGTTTCCGTTTCCCGGTAAAGTAATTGTGCATCAGGTGCGCCACGACGTTGATCACTTAATGCAAGTACTTCAACTTCTTTTTCTTCATTCCCTTGGCGTAATTTTATTAATGCACCTAGTTCTACAATTTTACTAACTTTTGCACGTTGTCCATTGTAGTGTATTTTCCCCCCTTCAATCATGGTTTTGGCGATAGTACGAGTTTTGTAAAAACGTGCTGCCCATAACCATTTATCTAAGCGGACACCTTCTTTGCTAGCCATGAATTTACCTTTTGGATTAGGTTATTATTGAATAAGATAGTATCACAAATCTTATTTATTGCATTTTTATTAAATTAGGAAAGAGAAATACCGCTTAATTTAAATATTTTCTAATTGAATAAAATTAAGATTAAAAGTACTTGAAAAAATATGTGTTTTTTGCGATTTTTAAAGTGTTCTCTTTTTTTTACTTAAGGATGTAACATATGCATAACGAAAACTTAAAAGAATTGACCTTTCGAGGGATCATCCTCGGCGCATTGATTACAGTGATTTTCACTGCATCTAATGTGTATCTCGGTCTAAAAGTAGGGATGACATTCGCGTCATCTATTCCGGCGGCCGTCATTTCTATGGCTGTACTCAAATTTTTCAAAGATTCTAGTATTCTTGAAAATAACATGGTGCAAACACAAGCATCTTCAGCGGGGACACTTTCTTCTGTGATCTTCGTCTTACCAGGCTTATTAATGATGGGTTACTGGCAAGACTTCCCATTCTGGCAAACTATGCTGATTTGTGCTGCTGGTGGTACATTGGGCGTGTTATTCACCATTCCATTACGCCGTGCGATGGTGGTAAACAGTGATTTACCTTATCCTGAAGGGGTAGCGGCTGCTGAAATCTTAAAAGCGGGTAATCATGAAGATGGCGATAGCGGCGTGAAAGATATTGCTTACGGTGGTGTTTTAGCGGGATTAGTTGCATTTTTAACCAACGGTTTACGCGTGATGGCTGATGGTGCAAGCGCTTGGATTCAAACTGGTAAAGCGGCTTTCCAATTACCAATGGGCTTTTCACTTGCCTTGCTTGGTGCGGGTTATTTAATTGGTATCGTAGGCGGTATTGCGATGTTAATCGGTGTTATTTTGACTTGGGGTGTGGCTGTGCCATATTTCACGATGTCAGGTGATATCGCGGCTGACGCAAGCTTAATTGATGCTGCTATGGTGGTTTGGAAAACGAAAGTACGCTTTATTGGTGTGGGTACAATTGGTATCGCAGCGATTTGGACATTACTGATTTTAATGAAACCAATGATTGAAGGGATGGTACATTCTTTCCGTATGTTGAAAGGTGGACAGGCTGAATCTGAGCATCGCGTAGATATCGACCTTTCTCCAAAAACAATGATTTACATCTTAATCGCGACTGTTGTGTTAATTGTTATTTCATTACACCACTTTATCGCGGCTGCACCGATTTCACCGGAGCTTTCCATTTTATTAGTGGTAGTTTGTACTTTCTTAGCTGTATTTATCGGCTTCTTTGTAGCTGCAGCTTCTGGTTATATGGCAGGTTTAGTGGGTTCATCTTCAAGCCCAATTTCTGGTATCGGGATTATTTCTGTTATCGTGATTTCATTGGTATTGGTGTCAATCGGTAATGCATCTGGCTTATTTGAAACCGTAGATGGTCAGAAATTTTTAACCGCACTTACACTCTTTACTGCGTCAATTGTATTAACCACCGCAACAATTTCTAATGATAACTTGCAAGATTTAAAAACGGGTTTATTGGTGGATGCGACACCTTGGCGTCAACAGGTAGCATTAATTATCGGTTGCTTTGTCGGTGCGCTTGTTATCGCACCAGTATTAGAAATCTTATATCACGCGTATGGTTTCAGCGGTGCGTTGCCACGTCCAGATATGGATCCTTCACAGGCTCTATCTGCACCACAAGCAACATTAATGACCACTATTTCTCAAGGTATTTTTACCAATAAATTGGAATGGACTTATATCTTAACTGGTGTGGTTTTGGGGGCTGTGTTAATTACGATTGATGCATTCTTGAAAAAAGTCAGCAACAAAGTCTTTGGCTTGCCAGTTATTGCCGTGGGGATTGGTATTTACTTACCACCATCAATTAATATGCCTGTGATTGTTGGTGCATTCTTAGCGTGGATCATGACTCGCCATATTGCAAAACTTGGTAACAAAGAAGTGTCAGCTAAAGCAGAACGTTTCGGTACCCTTTTTTCTGCAGGTTTAATCGTAGGTGAAAGCTTAATGGGGGTGATTTTAGCATTCATTATTGCGGCTTCTGTTACTACCGGTGGTTCTGAAGCGCCATTATCCTTAAATCTTGAAAACTGGGATACTATTGGCGAGTGGTTAGGTTTAATCGTATTTATCGTGGGCATTGTGATTTTTGCATCTCGCGTATTACGTGCGAAAAAATCTGATTAATCCTTAAATTTATTTTAGAATAGGCTACCTTTGGGATAGCCTATTTTTTTATTATGAAATCTTATTTAAAAACACTTATTTTTTTTCCTCTAATTTTACAAGTAATCGTCACCGCACTTTTGATTTGGTTCGATGATGATTCAAGTGGCGTTATCGTTCCTTTTTCTAGCTATGCTCTCACAGCATTTCTTCTTGCCACCATTCCCGCATTTTTAACCGCACTTTTAGCTGTAAAATTCCGTTACACACGTTATAACATTGCTTCGATTGTATTAGTTTCCTCTATCATTTCATTTGTTTACTGCAATATGGCATCTTATTTTTATTTACTATTGCTCGGTGAACAAGAAACTTCCTTTTGGGGCTGGTTAACCGAAGGGGGATTATCCCTCGGGCTAATAAGCACATGCGGAATGGTGTTTTATGCTCTATTTGTGATGCCGTGGTTGCTGCCAAAAATAAGAGAATAATTTTATGCTCACGTTAAACGAACATTTACTTAACCAAGTATTGCTGATTGCTTATCAAGCGGGTAAGCATTTGCAACAGTTTTATCAAAAACAGGTTCATGTTGAATTGAAAGAAGACAACACGCCTGTGACGGAAGCGGATCTTTTTGTGAGCCAATTTTTAACAGAAAAATTGACCGCACTTTTTCCTAATGTCTCTGTTCTTTCGGAAGAAAATTGTCATATTTCCTTTGAAGAACGTAAAAATTGGAAAGAATATTGGTTGATCGATCCTCTTGATGGCACACAACAATTTATTAATCGTACCGATCAATTTTCTGTGTTGATAACCTTAGTTCGTAAAAATAAGCCAGTATTAAGCGTTATTCATGCACCAATTTTATCGACGACTTATTATGCAATGCGTGATTTTGGAGCATTTAAAAAACAAGTGGATCAGGTAAAAAAACTCACTAAAACCACGATTAATTTTGACCGCCCTTTACGAATTGCGGTAGGTGCAACCACTTCACAAGAAAAAGTGAGGTCGATTTTACCGAAGGATTTTCCTAGTGAATTTGTTGTGGTGGGTTCAAGTAGCTTAAAAAGCGGTTTAGTGGCTGAAGGTGCAGTAGATTGTTATGTTCGTTTAGGACAAACTGGTGAATGGGATACCGCTGGCGCTGAAGTCCTACTGGGTGAAACTCACGGTGCCATTTTTGACTCTCATTTTGAGCCTTTAACCTATAACCAACGTGAAACCTTGATTAATCCGCATTTTGTCATGGTGGGCGATCAATCGCTCGATTGGCGTTCTATCTTTCAATTTAATTGATTGGTTCGATTGGTTTTTTTCTCTAGAATACGGCATTATTTTCCGATATTACTCGGAATCTTATAAGGAATAATTATGCAAACTGATAATAACTGTATCGTCATTTTTGGCGCGTCTGGTGACTTAACTCACCGTAAACTCATTCCAGCTCTTTATAATCTCTATAAAATTGGGCGTTTGAGTGAAAACTTTTCCGTTCTAGGTGTTGCACGTTCTGACTTGAATGATGAAACTTTCCGCGAAAAAATGCGTGAGGCGTTAATCCATAATGAAGAAACAACACCTGAAACCTTAGATGCTTTCTGCTCCCATCTTTATTACCAAGTAGTGAATACTTCGGATGCTCAAGATTATGGCAAACTTGTTCCACGTTTAGATGATCTTCATGATAAATATAAAACCTGTGGTAACACCCTTTACTATATGTCCACTCCGCCAAGTCTTTATGGCGTGATCCCTGAGTGTTTGGCTGCACATGGTTTGAATACGGAAGAATATGGCTGGAAACGTATTATTGTTGAAAAACCTTTTGGTTACGATGAAAAAACAGCGCAAGCGTTAGACGTACAAATCCACCATTTCTTTGAAGAACACCAAATTTATCGTATCGACCATTATTTAGGTAAAGAAACCGTTCAGAACTTGCTCGTATTACGTTTCTCAAATGGTTGGTTTGAACCGCTTTGGAACCGAAATTTCATTGATTATGTAGAAATTACGGGTGCAGAATCTATTGGCGTGGAAGAGCGCGGTGGCTATTATGATGGTTCTGGTGCAATGCGAGATATGTTCCAAAACCATTTATTGCAAGTATTAGCGATGGTGGCAATGGAGCCACCAGCGATTATTAATGCGAATTCAATGCGTGATGAAGTAGCAAAAGTGATGCATAGTTTGCGTCCATTAACTGTAGAAGATATGGAGCATAACCTTGTTTTAGGTCAATACACTGCGGCTGAAATTAACGGCAAAATGGAAAATGGCTATTTAGAAGAAAAAGGCGTACCGGCAGATTCTCGCACTGAAACCTACATCGCATTACGTTGTGAAATTGAAAACTGGCGTTGGGCTGGTGTGCCATTCTATGTCCGTACAGGTAAACGCTTACCAGCAAGGGTGACGGAAATTGTGATCCATTTTAAAACTACGCCACATCCTGTATTCAGCCAAAATGCACCAGAGAATAAATTGATTATTCGTATTCAACCTGATGAAGCGATTTCAATGCGTTTTGGTTTGAAAAAACCAGGTGCAGGCTTTGAAGCGAAAGAAGTATCAATGGATTTCCGTTATGCAGATTTAGCAGGCGCACAAGTATTAACTGCTTATGAACGCTTATTGTTAGATGCGATGAAAGGCGATGCAACATTATTTGCTCGTACTGATGCTGTGCATGCCGCGTGGAAATTTGTGCAACCGATTTTAGATTACAAAGCTAATGGTGGTCGTATTCATGAATATGAAGCTGGCACTTGGGGCCCTGTGGCAGCCGATAAATTAATCGCAAAACAAGGTAAGGTTTGGCGTAAACCGACAGGCTTAATGAAGAAAAAAGTTTAATTAATCTAATGTAGGGTGGGCTTTAGCCCACCACTCTTAATATCTAACATAATAAATTATGGGCTAAAGCCCACCTTACGGAAAATCAATGAACTATATCAGCTTCCCAACGGCTCAACACGCAGTCGATAAAATTGCCCAAGAATTTGTGATTTATAGCCAATTAAATCATCCCGTACATATTTCCCTTTCCGGTGGTTCAACACCTAAGTTGTTATTTAAAACCTTATCCAAAACGCCTTATGCGGAACAAATTAACTGGAAAAATCTGCATTTTTGGTGGGGTGATGATCGCATGGTTCCACCATCCGATCCTGAAAGCAACTATGGCGAAGTGCAAAAACTCTTATTCGATCATATTCAAGTTCCAGCAGAAAATATTCACCGAATTCGCGGTGAAAATGAACCGCACTTTGAGCTCAAACGTTTCGAAGAAGAATTAAGTGCGGTCATTCCAAACGGTGTTTTTGATTGGATCATTTTAGGTATGGGAACTGATGGTCATACCGCTTCTCTTTTCCCACATCAAACCAATTTTGATGATAAAAACCTAGCTGTCATTGCTAAGCACCCTGAAAGTGGTCAAATTCGCATTTCTAAAACAGCTAAACTTATTGAACAAGCCAAACGCATTACCTATTTAGTCACAGGTGAAAGCAAAGCAGATATTTTAAAAGAAATCCAAACGACTCCAGCCGATAATCTACTTTACCCTGCAGCAAAAATTAAAGCAAAAAATGGTGTAACGGAATGGTATTTGGATAAAGTGGCAGCGAAATTGCTATAACAAGTTGAGTATCCAATATCACAGGCTTGCAAAATGATAGACTACAAAGTGAATGAACCGATTTCAGTTAAACAATTTATTGAATTGCTAAATAAAACAACGCTCGGGGCACGCCGTCCGTTAGAGGATGAAAAACGTGTCGCAGCAATGTTACACCATGCGGATTTATTAGTGACCGCTTGGGATGGTGAACGATTAGTGGGTTTAGCACGTTCCGTGACGGATTTTGCCTATTGCTGTTATTTATCTGACTTAGCGGTTGATGAACAATATCAAAAGCAAGGTATCGGTTTGCAATTGATTGAACACACTAAGCAAGCCCTACATCCACAAGCCAAAATTGTGCTTTTATCGGCTCCACAAGCCGTGGATTATTATCCACATATTGGATTTACGCAGCATATGAGTGCATGGACGAAGAGTTAATTTATTAGCATTGTATGGATTAAAGTAAGATTAAAATATAGATACATCAGATGCGGAGTGACTTAATGTTGAATTTAGATAATAAAAAATTTGTTGCTGTTGAAAACACCGCAAATGGTGAAGTGAGTAGCCAAACAGAATTTCATTACCATCAACAAGGTAAAATGATTTGGGCCGAATATGGTGGCGGTGAAATTTTAAAAGGCTTCTTAATTGGGAAATGGATTGACGATATTCAAATTGAATTTACGTATCAACATTTAAATCAATCTCTAGAAAACCGTTTGGGGCGTTGTTGTACCACATTTTCTTTAGAAAAGAGTAAACTCATCGGCTATGAAAAATGGCAGTGGCTAGACACGTTAGAGCAAGGTAGCTCTTTGATTAGAGAAATTTAAAAGAAGTTTTGCTATAGAATATCTGAAACAAGGTATCATCTTGCAGTTAATTGAATACACTAAGCAAGCCTTACATCCACAAGCCAAAATCGTGCTTTTATCTGCTCCACAAGCAGTGGATTATTATCCATATATTGGATTTACTCAACATATGAGTGCGTGGACGAAGAGGTAAATACTTGGAAAGGTGGCTGCACTTTTGCGTAGAAAGAAGATGGATTACTGATAGCGCACGTTTCATAACGTATGCTTGTAGATAAAGGCACGCGTCAGGAGACACGCGCTATCATAGGGTTTTTAATTTAATAACATTTATTTTTTAGGGTAAAAATATGAAAAAAATATTAGTAACATTATTTGCATCTCTCATATTGACCGCATGTGTGACAGATAATAACAAGACTACTTCTTCACAGCCTGAAATTAATCAGATTAGTGATATTCCTGAAAGTATGAGAACGATCTCTAAAAAACAAGTTCCTGCTAATATAAAAGATGGTGAATTTACAGGAACTGCAAGTAATGGTCGAACTTTTAAAACAGTTGTAAAAAATGGGTATGTAGATAAATATTTTGATGTTTATCACCCTAATGGGAAATTGCACTCTCATACACCATTGGTAAAAGGACTAGCTCAAGGATGGTCTGAAGGTTATACGCAAGAAGGTAAGTTAAGAACAAAAATTTTTTATAAAAATGGACATCTAATTCGATTTCAAGTCTATGATGAAAAAGGTTCTTTGATTAAAGATATTAAAGAATAGAATTTATTTTGTAGAGTGCAACTTATTGCACCAACATATTCAAATCGGTACAACAACTTGTACCCTACAACAGGAGAAAACAATGTCAGTAAAAGGCGACATCGGTGTTATCGGCTTAGCCGTTATGGGGCAGAACCTCATTTTAAATATGAACGACCACGGGTTTAAAGTGGTGGCGTATAACCGAACCACATCCAAAGTGGATGAATTTTTACAAGGTGCGGCAAAAGGCACGAACATTATCGGTGCTTATTCTTTGGAAGATTTGGCCGCTAAATTAGAAAAACCACGCAAAGTGATGTTAATGGTGCGCGCGGGTGATGTGGTGGACCAATTCATTGAGGCATTACTGCCACATTTAGAAGAAGGCGATATCATCATTGATGGGGGTAACTCAAACTATCCTGATACCAACCGTCGTGTAAAAACATTAGCTGAAAAAGGCATCCGCTTTATCGGTTCGGGGGTTTCTGGTGGTGAAGAAGGTGCGCGTCATGGCCCCTCTATCATGCCGGGTGGTAACCAAGAAGCATGGCCATATGTCAAACCAATCTTCCAAGCAATCTCAGCTAAAACCGAACAAGGTGAGCCTTGCTGTGACTGGGTTGGCGGTGAAGGTGCTGGCCACTTTGTGAAAATGGTTCACAATGGTATCGAATATGGCGATATGCAATTAATCTGTGAAGCTTACCAATTCTTAAAAGAAGGTTTAGGCTTAAGCTATGAAGAAATGCAAGCTATCTTCGCAGAATGGAAAAAAACTGAACTTGATAGCTATTTAATCGATATCACCACCGATATTCTTGGTTATAAAGATGCTGATGGTGAACCATTAGTTGAAAAAATCTTAGATACAGCTGGCCAAAAAGGGACTGGTAAATGGACGGGTATCAATGCATTAGATTTCGGTATTCCATTAACCTTAATCACTGAATCTGTCTTTGCTCGTTGCGTATCTTCATTTAAAGATCAACGTGTTGCCGCTAACCAATTATTCGGCAAAACAATTCAACTGGTTGAAGGTGATAAAAAAGTGTGGATTGAAGCAGTACGCAAAGCCTTATTAGCGTCTAAAATTATTTCTTACGCACAAGGCTTTATGCTGATTCGTGAAGCCTCTGAACAATTTGGCTGGAACATCAACTACGGTGCAACCGCATTATTATGGCGTGAAGGTTGTATTATCCGTAGCCGTTTCTTAGGCAACATTCGGGATGCATATGAAGCAAATCCAGATTTAATCTTCTTAGGTTCAGATAGCTACTTCAAAGGCATTTTAGAAAACGCATTAAGCGACTGGCGTAAAGTGGTGGCAAAATCGATCGAAGTGGGTATCCCAATGCCTTGTATGGCCTCTGCGATTACCTTCTTAGATGGCTATACTTCAGCCCGTTTACCGGCAAACTTATTGCAAGCACAACGTGACTATTTCGGTGCACACACTTACGAGCGTACTGATAAACCACGTGGTGAATTCTTCCACACCAACTGGACAGGTCGAGGTGGGAATACAGCCTCTACCACTTATGATGTGTAGTTAAAATATCGATAAAAATTACCGCACTTTGAGATATTAAAGTGCGGTATTTTTTTATCTCTTTTTTATTATTTATTAAGCTTTAACTGGTATATCAGCTAATACATTTACTAATACATTCCAGTATGTTGCGACAGTAGAAATCTGTACTTTCTCATCTGGTGAATGCGCATTACGGATAGTTGGTCCTAGAGAAATCATTTCGATATTAGGATAATGCTCTTTGAGTAATCCACATTCCAAACCCGCATGAATGACTTTAATATCAGGTTGTTTTCCTAACACTGCAGCATAATGTTTTTGGGTAAGATTTAATATGGAGGAATCATTGACTGGTTTCCAACCTGGATATGGTGCTGAAAATTCAGTTTTCGCACCCGCAAGGTTGGCAACAGAGGTTAATAATTCTGTTACATAATCTTTACCGCTTTCAATTAATGAACGTACTAAAATAGTCCCCTTCACACTGTGATCTTCGGTTTTTAATACCCCAATGCTGAGTGAACTTTCGACAACATTTTTGATTACATCGCTATTACGAATGACGCCGTTAGGTAACGCGTTTAATAAATGAATGACTTTTTCTGTTGATTCTAAGGTAAAGATAGATTGTGGTTTTTCCGCTGATTCTAAGAAAAGCTTAAGGTTAGGTTCAGCAATGAATAATTCTTCTTTTAATAAAATGTTTAGTTTTTCTACCTCACTTTCAAAAGCATGAGGTTCGCCATTGAAAACTAGAATCGCAACAGCTTCTCTAGGAATAGCGTTTCGAATTGAACCACCACGAATTTCTGCAAGCTGGAAAGGAGAAGTGTTTTGTGAAAGTTTCGCTAATACGCGAGCCATAACTTTGATTGCATTAGCTCGTCCAGTATGAATATCGCAACCTGAATGTCCACCACGCAAACCTTTCAATGTGAGTTGAATTGATTGTTCAAAAGTGTTGTTTTCCCATTGAATTGGTATTGATAAATTGGCATTAATCCCTCCGGCACAACCGATATAAATTTCTCCGACTTCTTCAGTGTCAGTATTGATAAGAATGTCCGATTGTAGCCAATTACGACGGAGGTGTAATGCACCGTCCATTCCTGTTTCTTCTGTCATGGTAAGAAGGACTTCAAGTGGTGGATGTGCGATGTTATCGCTTTCAAGAACGGCTAATGTAGATGCTAAACCAATACCATTATCGGAACCAAGCGTTGTCCCTTGTGCTTTTACCCAATCGCCATCAATATAAGGACGAATCGGATCTTTAGTGAAATCATGGGGATTACCTTCATTAGCCTGAGGTACCATATCCAAGTGGGCTTGCAATACAACAGGTGTGCGATTTTCCATACCTACTGTTGCAGGTTTGCGAATTAAAACATTACCCGCCTCGTCACGTTCTGCAAAAAAATGTTTTTCTTTTGCCCAGTTAACAATAAAGTTTGCAAGTGTATCTTCATGATGAGATGGATGTGGTATTGCACAAATTTGATCGAACCATTTCCATAGCAATTCGGGTTGAAGCGTTGTAATTTCAGACATAGTTTCTCCTTTTTATCGAAAAAGTTTGAGGAAATAATAGCATAAAATGCTATTTCAGGTTATCCTTACGCAATTTTTATTTATTGACAAAATTTAGGGTATTAAAATGAGTGAAAAATATGTGGTGACTTGGGATATGTTCCAAATGCATGCTCGTAAATTATCAGAGCGTTTACTTCCAGCATCCCAATGGAAAGGTATTATTGCTGTGAGTCGCGGTGGTTTATTCCCTGCTGCTGTATTAGCTCGCGAGTTAAGCATTCGCCACGTAGAAACCGTTTGTATTGCAAGTTATCATGACCACAATAATCAAGGTGAATTGCAGGTTCTTCACGCTGCACAGGTACCAAATGGCGGGGAAGGTTTCATCATAGTTGATGATCTAGTTGATACAGGTAATACGGCACGTGCAATCCGTGAAATGTATCCAAATGCAAAATTTGTGACAGTATTTGCAAAACCAGCAGGGGCAGAACTAGTTGATGATTATGTGATTGATATTCCTCAAAATACTTGGATTGAACAGCCTTGGGATTTAGGATTAATGTTTGTACCGCCTCTTGCAAGAAAATAAGTTTATTCTTTAGACTTGAATGCGAAATCTCTTTGATTTCGCATTTTTTTATCTCTTAATTTACCTTTTGAGTTAATCCGTGTCATTTCGGAAACAGGATTATTTATGCTATTCTAAGCGCAATTTTAAAAGGAATCCTTATGTCTGAAATTAAACTTAATTACCATAAAACTCACTTTTTAACGAGTGCGCCGAATATTCGTTCTATTCCTGAAGATACGGGCATTGAAATTGCGTTTGCGGGTCGTTCAAATGCGGGAAAATCGACCGCACTTAATGCATTAACCAATCAAAAAAATTTGGCCCGTACCTCAAAAACACCAGGGCGCACACAACTCATTAACTTATTTGAAGTGGAACCAAATTGTAAATTGGTGGATTTACCAGGCTATGGCTACGCAGCTGTACCAGAGCAAATGAAAATCCAATGGCAAAAATCATTAGGTGAATATTTGCAAAAACGCGAATGTTTGGCGGGATTGGTTGTGCTGATGGATATTCGCCATCCGCTTAAGGACCTTGATCAACAAATGATTGAATGGGCGGTTTCAGCAGATTTACCAGTACTTTTATTGCTTACTAAAGCCGATAAATTGAGTCAAAGTGCACGTAGTAAACAAGTGAAAATGGTGCGCGAAGCGATTCTTCCATTCCAAGGTGATATTCAAGTAGAAGCCTTTTCTGCACAAAATAAAATTGGTATTGATAAACTTGCAGCGAAATTAGATTTTTGGTTTTCGCCACTTTTTGCGGAATAAAATGTAAATTTTGCGATCTAGATCGCAAGAAAAGCACATGATGAATGATTTCATTATGTGCTTTTTTTATAGTGCAAAAACTATTTTCATTTTTACCGCACTTTAAGGATTATCATGTCCCTTGCTATTGTTTACAGCCGTGCTTCTATGGGTGTGCAAGCACCGCTTGTCACCATTGAGGTGCATTTAAGCAACGGAAAACCAGGATTTACGCTTGTTGGTTTGCCCGAAAAGACGGTGAAAGAGGCACAAGATCGGGTGCGTAGTGCGTTAATGAATGCACAATTTAAATATCCAGCCAAGCGTATCACTGTGAATCTCGCCCCTGCGGATTTGCCGAAAGAAGGTGGTCGATTTGATTTGCCTATTGCCATTGGAATTTTAGCCGCATCGGAGCAGCTTGATGCGAGTCGCTTAAAGCAATTTGAATTTGTGGCTGAGCTTGCGCTTACGGGCCAATTGCGTGGTGTGCATGGTGTGATTCCTGCTATTCTTGCTGCGCAAAAGTCAAAGCGAGAGTTAATTATCGCGAAACAAAATGCCAATGAAGCCTCGCTTGTTTCTGATCAAAATACTTATTTTGCGCAAACGCTTTTAGATGTGGTGCAATTTCTCAACGGTCAGGAAAAATTACCCCTTGCCACTGAAATTGTGAAAGAAAGTGCGGTAAATTTTTCGGGTAAAAATACATTAGATTTAACGGATATTATTGGTCAACAGCATGCCAAACGAGCATTGACCATTGCCGCCGCTGGTCAGCATAACTTGCTCTTTCTTGGTCCTCCTGGCACAGGGAAAACCATGTTAGCTAGCCGATTGACAGGGCTTTTACCTGAAATGACTGATTTAGAAGCGATAGAAACGGCATCTGTAACGAGTTTAGTTCAAAATGAGCTAAATTTTCATAATTGGAAACAACGTCCTTTTCGCTCACCGCACCATAGTGCATCAATGCCTGCTTTAGTTGGAGGCGGGACGATCCCAAAACCTGGTGAAATATCCTTAGCAACAAATGGTGTGCTTTTTCTTGATGAACTTCCAGAATTTGAGCGAAAGGTGTTAGATGCACTACGTCAGCCTTTGGAAAGTGGTGAGATTATTATTTCTCGTGCTAATGCCAAAATCCAATTTCCAGCTCGTTTTCAATTGGTGGCAGCGATGAATCCAAGTCCCACAGGCCATTATACCGGAACACATAACCGCACTTCACCCCAGCAAATTATGCGTTATTTAAATCGACTTTCAGGGCCATTTTTAGATCGTTTTGATTTGTCTATTGAAGTGCCTTTATTGCCACAAGGCAGCTTACAAAATACCGGCGATCGTGGCGAAACCAGCGCACAAGTACGAGAAAAAGTGTTAAAAGTGCGTGAGATTCAAATGGAAAGATCGGGGAAAATTAACGCTTATTTGAACAGTAAAGAGATTGAACGTGATTGCAAGTTAAGTGATAAAGATGCCTTTTTCCTTGAAAATGCGCTGAATAAACTAGGGCTTTCTGTTCGGGCTTACCATCGTATTCTGAAAGTTTCTCGAACCATTGCCGATCTACAAGGAGAACAACAAATTTCTCAACCGCACTTAGCGGAAGCTTTGGGATATCGAGCTATGGATCGTTTGCTACAGAAATTATCGAATATGTAAAAACGCGTGGTGAGGATACCACGCGTGAAAGGATTAGTAAGTGCTTTGGGTATCTTGCGTTCCGCTAATAATTGCAATGCCAGCGCTTGCACCAATGCGAGTCGCACCCGCTTTAATCATTGCAAGTGCAGTTTCAGTATCACGCACACCACCTGATGCTTTAACACCAATATTGCCGACTGTTTGTTTCATCAATGCAACATCTTCTACGGTCGTCCCACCTTTATTGAAGCCTGTTGATGTTTTAACAAAAGCCACACCGATTTCTTTACAAATTTCACAGGTTTTCACTATTTCATTTTTAGTGAGCAAACAAGTTTCTAAAATCACTTTTAATGGCGTGCCATCACAAGCATCAAATACCGCTTGAATATCTTGTTTTACAGCATCCCATTTTTGCGATTTTATCCAACCTACATTAATTACCATATCAATTTCATTTGCGCCCGCTTTAATAGATTCTTGCGTTTCAAATGCTTTGACAGAGGTTAAATTGGCACCTAAAGGGAAGCCAACTACGGTGCAAATTTTTACATTTGATCCTGTAAGTTTTTCTTTAGCGAGTGGAATATAACCAGAATTGATACATACAGAATAAAATCCGTGTTCAATCGCTTCATGACAGAGTGTCAAAATATCTTGTTCATTTTTTTCTGCGGTCAGTGCGGTGTGATCGATATATTGAGCAAGTTGATTCGGTGTCATTATTTTCCTCCTTTTATTTATGTTTTACCTATTGTAGCAAAAATCCCTTATTTTTGACTGTGGTTTTATGCTTGATTACAATCATCTCAATGCGATAAGGAATAAAGAAAATGAAGATTAAAAAACTACTTAAGAATGGATTATCCCTCTTTTTAACTTTTATTGTGATGAGTAGCATACTGGATTTTGTTCGTCGCCCTGTGGTACCAGAGGAAATAAATAAAATCACGTTACAAGATCTTCAAGGGAATACGTTCTCTCTTGAAAGTCTTGATCAAAATAAAGCGACGCTGCTTTATTTTTGGGGAACTTGGTGTGGTTATTGTCGCTATACTTCGCCAGCAATTAATTCTTTAGCGAAAGAAGGCTATCAAGTTGTATCGGTGGCGTTACGTTCAGGTAATGAGGCGGACGTAAATGATTATTTAAGTAAAAATGACTACCACTTCACTACGGTTAACGATCCTAAAGGGGAATTTGCAGAACGATGGCAAATTAATGTAACGCCCACAATTGTGCTGTTGAGTAAAGGCAAAATGGATCTTGTTACGACCGGCCTCACGAGTTATTGGGGATTAAAAGTGCGGTTGTTTTTCGCAGAGTTTTTTGGCTAAGCGGTAGAAAATCTATTACAATACGCAGACTTATTTTAAAGAGGACAGAATTATGATTATCGTAACAGGTGGCGCAGGTTTTATTGGCAGCAATATTGTCAAAGCATTAAATGATTTAGGGCGCAAAGATATTTTAGTGGTAGATAACTTAAAAGATGGCACAAAATTTGCCAATTTAGTTGATTTAGATATTGCAGATTATTGCGATAAAGAAGATTTCATTGCTTCTATTATTGCGGGCGACGAATTTGGCGATATTGATGCAGTATTCCACGAGGGGGCATGTTCTGCGACTACGGAATGGGATGGCAAATACATTATGCACAACAACTACGAATATTCTAAAGAGTTGTTGCATTATTGCCTTGATCGCGAAATTCCTTTCTTTTATGCCTCAAGTGCAGCAACTTATGGAGACACCAAGGTATTCCGTGAAGAACGTGAATTTGAAGGTCCGTTAAATGTTTATGGCTATTCTAAATTCTTATTCGACCAATATGTACGCAACATTTTGCCAGAAGCAAAATCGCCAGTATGTGGTTTCCGTTATTTCAATGTTTACGGGCCGCGTGAAAATCATAAAGGTTCTATGGCTAGCGTAGCATTCCACTTGAATAACCAAATCTTAAAAGGCGAAAATCCAAAATTATTTGCAGGCAGCGAACACTTCCGCCGTGATTTTGTTTATGTGGGTGATGTGGCTGCAGTGAATATTTGGTGTTGGCAAAATGGTATTTCGGGTATTTACAATCTTGGAACAGGAAATGCAGAAAGTTTCCGTGCGGTGGCTGATGCGGTAGTGAAATTCCACGGTAAAGGTGAGATTGAAACTATTCCATTCCCAGAGCATTTGAAATCTCGTTATCAAGAATATACTCAAGCTGATTTAACTAAACTTCGTTCAACAGGCTACGATAAGCCATTCAAAACAGTCGCGGAAGGCGTGGCTGAATATATGGCATGGTTGAATAGAAAATAAACCGTAGGTTTGCCTACTTCCAATCAACAAAGTGCGGTTAAAAATCTTGATATTTTTGACCGCACTTTTATCTGAAAGACAGAAAATGAATATTCTAATTATTGGCCCCTCTTGGGTTGGCGATATGATGATGTCGCACAGTTTGTACCAGCAACTGAAAATTCAATATCCAAACTGCAATATTGATGTGATGGCACCGAATTGGTGTAAGCCTTTGCTTGCACGCATGCCAGAGGTGCGTAAGGCGATTGAAATGCCATTAGGGCACGGAGCCTTTGAATTGGGAACGCGTTATCGTTTAGGAAAGTCTTTGCGTGAACAATATGATATGGCGATTATTTTACCTAATTCATTGAAATCTGCATTTGTTCCTTTCTTCTCAAAAATTGCTCATCGTCGTGGTTGGAAGGGGGAAAGCCGTTATATTTTATTGAATGATTTACGAGCCAATAAAAAAGATTATCCAATGATGGTGCAGCGTTATGTTGCATTGGCTTTTGAAAAAGATGTTGTACCAAGAGCTGATGATATTCCTGTCTTAAAACCCTATTTGACGGTTGAGTCAGCGCAACAAACTGAAACCTTAAAAAAATTTGAAAAACAAACCGCACTTTTAGGTGAGCGTCCAATTATTGGTTTTTGTCCTGGCGCAGAATTTGGCCCAGCAAAACGTTGGCCACATTATCATTATGCAAAATTAGCAGAAATGTTAATTACCCAAGGCTATGCGGTGGAATTATTTGGCTCTGCTAAAGATGAGCCTGTGGGCGAAGAAATTCGTCAAGCTCTGCCAGAAGAATTACGTGAGTTTTGTGTTAATTTAGCAGGAAAAACCAATTTAAATGAAGCGGTGGATTTAATTGCCAACTGTACGGCAGTAGTGAGCAATGACAGTGGTTTAATGCATATTGCGGCTGCAGTAAATCGTCCATTGATTGCACTTTATGGCCCAACGAGTCCGCAATATACGCCGCCACTTTCGGATAAAGCAACGATTATTCGTTTAATTGAAGGTGGATTGATTAAAGTCCGTAAAGGCGATAAAGAGGGCGGATATCATCAAAGTTTGATTGATATTACACCAGAAATGGCATTAGAAAAATTAGAGGCATTATTAGCAAAATGAACCCTCTACGCATACATTTACAATTAATTGGAATGGTAATTTTATGGGGCGCCTCTTGGCCTTGGGGACGAGTGGTTGCTCAAGCTATGCCGACATTTGTTGCTTCAAGCGTGCGCTTTTTTTTCGCCATTATTCCACTCATTATTTGGCTATATGCGGCGAATCGTTTCAAATATGCTAAACAACTGCGACCTAATCAATGGGTGGGGTTATTGTTAACGGCTTTGCTTGGGATCTTTGGTTATTCGACTTTCTTTATTTGGGGTTTGAAATATGTTCCAGCAGGGCAAGGAACGATGGTCGTTGCCTCTAATCCTGTCTTTACGATGTTTTTTGCTATTTTATTATTTAAAGAAAAATGGAATCGCTGGGTTGTATTAGGGATGATTATTGCCATTAGCGGTTCTTTATTAGCTATGACAAAAGGGAATCCAACTAACCTCTTACAAAATTTTGGATTTGGTCAAATGTTATTGCTTTGCGCTTTAGTTTGCTGGGTTGCTTATACTTTATTGGCTCGTAAAGTATTAATCGGAATTGATTCTCTCACCGCTACCACGATTTCTTCTACTTTTGGTTTTTTCATGCTGACGTTGGCAACATTATGGACGGAAAGTGCGGAAGATTGGGCAACCGTATTTCAATTAAATGGATCGCAATGGTTTAGTTTACTTGGTCTTGCATTTGGTGCAACGGTATTGGCTTATGCATGGTATTTTGATGGTGTGAAACACTTAGGGGCAGGCAATGCCTCGGCTTACATTATTCTTGTGCCGATTTTAGGTATTTTATTTTCAGCCATTTGGTTGAATGAACAAGTGGATTCCTCCTTAATTATTGGGGGCATTTTAGCCGTATCTGGGCTTGGGATTATGCACTGGGGAAGAAGGTTAATTAGATGAAAGTATGTGTGATTAAAACTTCCTCTATGGGGGATGTGATTCATACTTTGCCGGCATTGACTGATGCACAGCGTGCTATTCCTAATCTCTCTATTGATTGGGTGGTGGAAGAGAATTTTGCAGAAATCCCACGTTGGCATTCTGCAGTGAATCAAATTATTCCAATTGCTTTAAGACGTTGGCGAAAATCGCCTTTTTCCATTCAAACAAGAAATGAGTGGAAAAATTACCGCACTTTGTTGCAGTCTGAAAACTATGATGCGGTAATTGATGCGCAAGGGCTCATTAAAAGTGCATTATTTGCAACTCGTTTTGCTCAAGGTGTGAAACATGGCTATGATCGTCAAAGTATCCGAGAGCCGTTAGCATCTTTTTTCTACGATAAAAAATATGCCATTTCTTATCAACAGCATGCGGTGGAACGAATTCGTCAGCTTTTTGCCCAGAGTTTAGGTTATGAATTACCTCAAGTTCAGGGCGATTATGGTATTGCTCGCCATTTTCTTCATCAAACTTCAGAACAAAACTATGTGGTATTCATTCATTCTACAACTCGGGCAGATAAGCATTGGGAAGAATCAGAATGGCAAAAATTGATTGAAAAAATTACCGCACTTTCTGATTACGAAATTCGCCTACCTTGGGGAAATGAACTAGAAAAAGCGCGAGCAGAGCGTTTGGCTCAAGTTCATTCTAATGTGATCGTGTTGCCTAAGTTAACTTTAACGGAGCTTGCAAAACAGCTTGCAAATACAAAAGCTGCCGTGTCGGTGGATACAGGTTTGGCGCATTTAACTGCCGCCTTGGATAAGCCCAGTATTACGCTTTATGGCGCAACAGATCCTAAATTGATTGGCTGTTATGGTAAAAATCAGCATTACTTATCGGCTAATTCAATGAAAGAGATTTCAGCCGAACAAGTGTTATCACAATTGCTTCCGTTTATTTCATAAAAAATGCTCGCACTTGGCGAGCATTTTCATCTTTTATATTTTCTTAGTCTAAGGCTTTACCTTTTAATTCAGGGATTAAGAAAATTGTCGCTAACATATCAATTACGTAGATAATCGCAAGTAGGGCGATGGCAGTTTGGAAAGAGTAGGCGAGTACGATGGCCCCCACAACCACAGGTCCAAATCCCCCTACGGCACGACCAATATTGAAAAGTACGTTTTGTGCGGTTGCTCGAGCTTCTGTTGGATAGGCTTCTGCCATCAATGCACCGTAACCGCCCATCATTCCGTTCACAAACATACCTAAAAATGCCCCAGCAAGAAGCATGATGTCAGGATCGGTAAGTTGTGAGTAAACCACGATACTTATCACCGCGCCTAATTGGAAAAGTAAGAAACTTGGTTTGCGTCCGATTCGGTCAGCAAGTTGTCCGAAAATCCAAATTCCAGCCATCATGCCACAGACGGTAACGGCTGTCCAAAGTCCAGATTTAGTTAAGCTGAATCCAAGTTGTTTTGATAAGAAATTAGGTAACCAAATCATAATGCCGTAATAACCGAAGTTTTGTACGGAAGTGAGTACGACGATACCCAAGCTAATTTTGCTCGTGGCTTTATCTTTAATAAGAAGCTGGAATGAACGTAATTTATCAGTAAAGCTGGATTGCGTTGAAAGTGCGGTTTGTTTTTGAGTGAAAATTTCAGGTTCGTGCAGATGAGAACGTAAGAACCAAGCGACAAATGCAGGGAAGATACCCACCAAGAACATTCCACGCCAGCCAATATGCGGGAGCAATAATGGTGTAAGCAATGCTGCACCTAACACACCAGCTTGCCAACCCAAGGCAACATAAGATGCTGCTTTAGCTCGGTGGCGTGCGGGCCATGCTTCTGCTGCTAGAGCCATCCCAATTCCAAATTCACCGCCTAAGCCAATGCCAGCAATTGTGCGATAAATCAGTAAGTCCCAATAACCTTGTGCAATCGCACATAATCCAGTAAATACTGCAAAAAGAAGAATTGTCCAAGTCAGTACGCGTACACGACCGTATTTATCGCTTAATGCACCAAATAAAATGCCGCCAAATACAGCACCAATCAGAGTCCAAGTTACGAGAGAGCCACCTTGTGCGGGTGTTAGATTTAAGTCTGCGGAAATTGCACTAAGCATGAAACCTAAAATGAGAAGATCGAAACCGTCCATTGCATAGCCGACGGCAGAGCCAATTAAGGCTTTCCAGCCATAACTGTTTACTTTGTTTGTCATGATGTGTCCTTTTGTTACTCGCGGGTAACATTTAAAGTGAAAAGAGAGGTGATTAAAAATCGGTGGCTAGTTTACTGCATTGATGAAAAAATTCAATGAACAGAATACGAAAAGAAGAATAAAAAATTGATTTTGAATAAGAAGGAAAGGAGAAAAATAAGGGGATTAAATTAGGATGGCGGTGAGAAAGAACAACAATTTTTAACGCTTATGCCTTGATTTTACTGAGGTTTAGTAGTGATCGCTTATATTTACTGGGATCTAAACAGGGATCAAAGATAGGGTGCAATGTAAATTAATTTGTGATTAATAACAAGTAATATCATTAAATATAGATTAATTTAATCTATCCCGTGCAGCGGTGTAAACTTCAGCGCGTTCACGCTTGCCAACAGCAAGAACATAAACGATAACTTTATCTTCAATAACTTCATAAACTAAACGATAGCCTACAGAGCGAAGTTTTATTTTATAAAACACACCAGAAAAGCCAGAAAGCCGATCTGCGGGCACGTGTGGATTTTCTAAGCGTTCTAATAACTTTTTCTTAAATTATTTTTTTCTGTTTGTGCGTTTTTTTTACAGGAATTACAGGAATTACAGGAATTTTTTAATTTTTATGGAAAAAATCTTTGTTTATTAATGATTTAAAGGTTTGAAAAAATTCCTGTGGTTATTTTTTAAACAGGAATTTTTTAGGAATTTTACAGGAATTTTTTAAGGCTGTTTTTTGTACAATAGGAACAAAAAGAGCAAAAATAGGAATTTTTACCCACTGAATAGGAATTTTTAGATAGGTAATAGGAATTTTTTATTATTATAAGTTATTGATTTATAAAGATATATAATATTTTATTCCTATAATTCCTATAAAAATCCTATCTTTTGGCAGAAAAATTCTTTTAAAACATAAAAAAAGCAAGGTGGCGAACCTTGCTTTAATTTTTATTCGGTTTTTTCTGAATCACTTTCATCATCTGAAAATGGCATCACTTTATAAGCCCTAACCGTTTTGCCTATATACTTTTTCGATATTTTGAAAATGTATTCATTATAGCCATTCTCGGGCTTTTTCGGTTTTTTTAATAACCCTGATGAAAAAAGTATGCTGTGCGCCATATTTTTAGGGAATCCCTCAATAATTTCATCAAAAATTTTAGGATAAATGAAATAATGCTCTTCTTCCTTTTTCGCTTCATTGGCCAACACTCTAACACCTGATACTTTAATCGGTGTTCTTGCATTAGGATCCGCTGGGTACTCAATGAAACTTGCTTCATTGACTAATAGCCAATCGGTCAAAATTCTGATTAAACTTGTTTCCTCTCGGCTATTTTCGCCAAATTCTTCTTTCCAGTTGAGAAAGTTTTTTAAAATGGCTTGTGCGCTTTCTTCTTCCGTCCATTGGGTTAAGTCTTTGGCTAAATAAAGTGCGGTTTCTAGCACGGCGAAACGGTCGCCCGCTACACGTTGCACTTGTCCGCTCATATTATTAGATAAATCTAGCCATTTTTGGCGAATTATCTTATAGGTGCTTTTCACTGCATCCGCATTGTTAGAAAGAAAGGCAATCCATTCTCGCCCAATTACGCCAAAGCATTCTTGTACTTTTTCGTTTAAATGGTCGGCGTGCGCTTTATTATTGGGAAAGTTGTGTAAATGCTTTGCTTCCTCAAGCGGCACATTTAAAAGTCGTACTAATTGCCCAGCGTGCACCTTTGCGCCCTGCTGTCTTAGCTGGGTTTCTAAATCTTTTTCCCCTGTCGAAAGTGCGGAGACTTTCCAGCGTTTTATCTCTCTGTTTCCGCCCTCTTTTTTGCTTCTGTTCTTGTCCGTTCCATTGAATAACGCATAAGCAATATTTTCTAAAGAATCCTTATTCTTTGATTCTCCTATTTCGTCCATTGTTAGAAAGCCATCATTACGCGCAGCGGCTTCAGTTTTTAGGGCGTTATCAGTTGAACTCCAGCTTAATTTTATTTTTTCGGGGTTGCCGTAAATACTGTTGGCAATATTTAGGGTTGTGCTTTTTCCCTTTGAACTTTCCGCGAATAAATGCACGCCAAAAGATTCCCGCCCTAAAAGTGAAAGCATAGGTGCAGCTAACGCAACCGCTACGCCAATCATCATTGAGGCGTTACCACGTACATTTTGCGCAATTTCTCGCTGCCAATCTGCAAGCGTGCCGCTTGTCGTATAGCCGAGGCTTGAACTGCTTCGGTCGGTAAAATAGATCGGTTTAAGCGGCGTGCCAATAATTTCCCCATTCGGTAATAAATACGCCCCATTTAGCCAGCCTGTCACATTTGTGATAGTCCACTGTGTGAAATGGTCGCCGTTAAAGTGAAAGTGCTCGGTAAGGCGTTGTGTTAAGCCTGAGCCTTGTGTCATTTTCAAGCCTTGTGCTTTCAGCATCTTCCAGCCTGAATCTGTGCCAAAATCTTCACGGGCGATAGCAACGGTGCGCGGTTTATTTTCATCTCGGTTTTGCCATTGAAAAAGATAGTAATATTCGCCGCCTTGCGTTTTCCCCTCGCCAACCAGTGCCAAATCATCACAAATCCACGTCATATTCTCTTTAATGATTTCGCCAGTATCATTATCAACTTTAGGCTTAATGTAATGTAACCCTTTAATCTTGCCATTTTCTCGATACTCTACATAAGGCTCACGTTTTGGTGCTTCTGGCTTATCCATATATTCCACGCGCATTTCTGCTAAATTGCGCGATTCTGCACTATTGCGTAAATCTTCTAAACGGTGGCTTAATTCTTCCAAATTATCGCCGAGGCTATCTGCAAAAAAGACTTTTTTTGCTTTACTGCGCGTTGCTAGTGCCAATAAAAGGGCGTTTTCTTGGTCGCTTGTCACTTCGCCAAAACGGTAAAATGTCACGGCGTGCACATCATCTTTTAAAATCTGATAATCGCCAGCGTTTGCCAGTTTCTCCGCATCTAAAATTATCGGCTTATAATCACGCTCAAGCCCTAATTTATCGCGCAATAAACCCCATTCAAGGCCATTGCCTTTATCTTTACCAAATCCCCAAGCATTCCAGGCTTTATTGCCAATTAATGCGTGAATATGCTCAAAGGCTACGCGCCCTTGTTCATCAAAGTGCGGTGCTTTTGGTGGGTGTTTTTTATAACTCATCTTTTCCCCCTATGCCTTATTCCGATTCTTAAAAAACTCGATAACATCTACCGCGCGGTATTTTTTCGGCGAACGTGGGCGTGAATCGCCTAACGTTGTGGGAAAATCAGGCAATTTAATCAAGGTTTGAATCACATAACCATAAGATACTTTTGCATAAGCGGCTATATCGTGTGGCGTCCATATCTGATCTGCTTGCGCATATTGATTTTCTATTGCTTGCACACGGGCTTTCAGGCTCTCCAATTCATTTAATAAAAATTTGGTGGTTTCTGTTTGCTTTTCCATATTTCCCCCTAGCGTTGTTTCCGTCTTGCTTGTTTTTGATGGGTGCGGTGCTTTTTCTTGCGCTTTTGTGCTTTCGTTTTAATACATTCCGCTTGCTGTACTAATCGCTCGGCTTTTTGCCACATTGCTTTAGCCTCATCATTGAAAAACTCTATGATCGTGCCGTCTGGTAAGATAATTTTATGCGTTATCATTTTTTGCCTCCCGAGAATGGGAAAATGTAGGGCGTGATTTGGGGAAACACTGATCTAACTTCTCTTGAATTAGCTCAATCTGTAAATGTTGAAAGTGTGCAATATCTAGCATAAAGCCGCGAAATTCGTTTACATCATTTAGATAATTCGTTGCACTTGCCATTTCTAAACAAGTGCCTAAGGTGTTGAAGCGTGAAATATCGGCTTGAATATCATCAAGAAAAGATGGGGAAAGATTACGCATAAATCCCCCCTTTCATCGCTAAAGTGCGGTTAAATTTCGGGTTGATTTTTGCAACGGTGACGAGGTAGCGAAAATCAGCGTTAAGGCTTAATCTTGCGCTTTCTTCGGTGTTGGCGTGAATAGTTTGAATGCACAAATTAAAGTGCGGGTGTGTGCGATTAACGCATAGAAATTTATAGATCATTTCTGCGGTGTCCTTTTGATTATTTTCAGGAACTACCGCTAGACTTTCCACGGTCGGGCGGTAGCACGTAACAGGGTGGAAAACTGCCTCAAAAGGATAACAGCCAACCGCTAAGGGTTGCCCATTACGCGCTACCATTGAGAATAGTCTATCAAAAGATAGATTATTTGGGATAGGTGCGTAAACGCTACAAACAAAAAAAGCACGGTTAAATGGCGTGCTATCGTTCGCCTTTTGAATCTTCAGCTTTCCACGGCTGGCTCTCGATTTTGCGAGTGCGGGATTAATATAGTTTAATCTCGTTTTATCTGTCAAGCCATTTTGTAAAAATGGTTTATTTTTACGTGTAAAAAGGTTGCACGCTGCCGCAGTAAACGGTAGATTGTCGTTTAAATAGTTCATTGAATTATTCGCTTTAAATTGTCGTTATAGGGAACGGGCTTATCTTTCGAGGTAAGCCCTTATTTTTTGCTTTTTAATTGGGGTGGGTGGTCTTGCGCCCATTGGTGTGGCTGTGCAATTGGCTGGAATCGTGCAAATTGCCCTTGTTCAAATCCTGCTTTATAAACGCCTTTCAATTCGCATTTGTCGCAATAAACATAAGCTATCGTTACCGTTGCGCACGGTCGCACAGAAGAGCGAATTTGTAACGCTTTACCACATTCAGGGCAATTAAGCCGTAAGCCCGCCATGCTGCGCCTCTTGTTTGCGGTTTGGGTTTTGTTTATCTAACCAGGCTTGTACATCTTCACGCGCCCATCGGTTGGTTCTGTCGTATTTTAACGGCTTCGGAAAATCGCCACGCTTCATCATGTAATAAATCTTTGTGCGCTTGGCAATGCCCATTTCTTCAAGCTCTTGAATCGTCAATAAGGTTTTTAATGTCATATTCTTTCCTTTTATTTAAGTGCGGAATTGACCGCACTTTATTTAATCAGGGTTTTGCCTACATCATCTTTTTCTATATATTCCATCAGAATAAAATAGAACGTTCTTTTTTCATTATGGTTGAGTTCGTCATATCTCGGTAAAATTGAGCTATGTAACGGAATTTTCTCTTGTAAAAGTTCACGCGCAATTTCATTAATAAAACGGCGTTGCGTTGAAATTGGCAAGCGGGATAACTCGGTCATTACAGATAAGGCTTTATTCATTTTCAAATACCACGTTTTTATGCTCGATTGCCGTCATTAAATTGAGGTTTTCTACAACATAGCACTCTTGGCGATAGTAGGCGTTAATATAGTCGCCCGTGTTTTCTTCGTTATAAATAGAGCGGTGACAGCTTGTTTTTTGTGTGTAAATACTTAAATTTTTAAGCGTGGTAACCACGGCGCATTTTTTCGGGAATTGCGGCGGAATAATGCTAGGCATACCGCCAAAATAATTTGATAAATAAAGATTATTCATGCCGTTATTTTCAGAATAAAGGTATGCACCTTGAATGTTGGCATTGGCTTTAGAGGCTAATTCAGCCCCTACAAGAAATACAAGATCATTGCATTCTTGATATTCTGCTGGCAATTTATTGCGCAATGCAGTCGCTAATTCATCTAAATTTTTGTAGTCGGCTTTTTCAGTAAATAAGACAATTTTGTCCGCACTTTTTCCGCCCTTAATGATATTCGCTGGGTTTTGTTCTTTCAGTTGTGCCAGCCAGCCTTTTGTAACATCTGATAAATCTTCGGCTTGTGTGTTTACCGCTTGGCTTTCACCATGCCAGCCTATTTTCAGCATATCTAAAATAAACTGGTTTTCCGTCAACCGGGTGAAAAGCTCTTCAAAGTTTTCTTGAGTGACTTCAAGCTCATCAATTAAACGCCAGCTAATTTGCACGCCGCTATCTATCTCGCAAGTTTTGTAAGTTTCGTCATATTTCATAATAGAGCGATTTCGCCCTTCCTGTTTGCGTCCTGTTGTTGTGCCTTTTAGTGCACCTAAGAATTTTTTCCCTTCAACGTTTTTGACCGGGAGCCAGTTAACTGCCCCTAAAAAATCAGAGCGCGCCTTAAAATCTGTCATTAGACTTTGTAGGGCTTTTTCATTTAGTGTGATAGATAAAACAACGTCAGACTGTTTGCTTGGTTGACCTTGATATTTTGTCACAAGTTGGCTTGCATATTGCTTTATTTGAGAATCTTTCATTTTGTTATTCCTCTTGAATAAGTAAGTGTGCATATGTACTGAGCAATCTTCATTAACGTTCACCTTTGTCTATGTTTGATTGCGGAAAGTATTGTAGGAAGTTGAAAAAATGATCTAGAGGAAATTGGGAAAATTTACTTTTTTTTAGAAAAATTTTGTCTTTTTTAGAAAAAATTAGACGGTTGAATAGGGTAACAAAATAAAAGCCCCAATTAGGGGCTTGATTTAGTAGTATTGACTTCGGTCTAGAAATTTTTCTAGAAAAGGTGCTATGGTCTTCGCTTTTCTGACTTTTCCACTATATCCAACTTTACTTTGCATTTCTTCTAATATATCGCTAATAGCTTCAGAAATTGCATTAAATGATGGTCTGTTCTTGTCAGTTATGAAAAAGCTCTTTCTATTTACTTTTTGAAATTTTGGATGATGCAGAAATACTAAAGCATTAATAATGCTTTGATACATCTCATGATCTAAATCACCGTTTAATTGTGATTCTGACTTTTTATCATCTGTTTTTGTAAATAATTCAAAGTCTTTATTTAAGAGATTAATCTCAGCCTTTGATAAATAAACATCATTTAGATAATCAATAAAAATTTGATCATCTTCTGCATCTATAAAAATATCAGGCTCTCCTATAAAAGTCTCATTGATTTCTAAGGATGAACAAATAAGCCTAGAAAGCCCCGTTTTAGAAAGAATTATAGATTTTCTTATATTATATAAATAACTATCAAGGTCTAACCCTATTTCATTAATAAATCCTTTATCTATATTTATTCTAAACATCCCTTCAAAACAAAATTTATCTGATACTATTAAATTTCTTCTATCATTAAGTTTATATTTTTCTTTCGCTATCAAATCGCACGATAAATAACTTAATTCAAAATGAAAGTCGTTGTTTTCTAAATTTATTTCTGCTGTACTTCCATATTCTTTTGCAACGCGATTAGTAACAAAGAGATTATCATTAGTATTGCCATATGTTTCTAACTGTGTTGAACAAAAATAGGATCTATCTGATATATATATTTCCTCTTGATTGCCTTTTATTTTTAAATAGAAATTAAGTTTTTCATCTACAAAAAGTTTTAGTAGGTAATCTATATCTATTTTTGTTTTATCGGTTTCATTTAAAGAATTAATAAAATCAGAAATAGTCATATAATCTTGTTCAATTAGACATAGCCCCATAGTACCCATCCTAAATACTGTGTTTTTATATAGCAAAATAGCACAAATATAACAGGTTGAACAGTCCAAAATCGTTCCAAATTATGCCAATTTATCCTAAAAATAAAAAAGCCCTGTTTTTAACAGGGCTACGACTTAGTATTGATTTAGTTTATTGTTCAGTTCTTCTAAATGTTTATTTCTCTGCAATAAACTGCAGCTAGGAATCGGGATAGATAGTTTAACTTCGGGTGATGAAAAACCTAAATTCCGCACATTTGCATCAGCTTTAATGTAAGGTTTCAATCGTTTTATCAATTCATCAATAAAAACATCGCGAATATTGCTATCCGTTGAATATTTTAAAACATCTGCATATCTTCCACCTTTATCAAAAATGGTAAGTATTCGGCTTAATTCTTCTGCTATACTGCCTGAAATAAATTCATTGAGTAACTCATCGCCAATAAGTGAATAACATTTGCGGGCGGATTCATTACATATTGTCAGGTTTTGTTCGTATTCCGTCATCAAAAGAATTTCTAATTGAATTTCGAATTTTTCAACCACTTTTCTAATTGTGTCGATTTTACGGGTGTTTTTACTGATTCGTTCTGAAAGTTCATCAAAGCCATCAAAATTAATCTCGCCAGTGTCGCTAACTTGAAGATTGTCTATTTCTTTCTGTGCTTCTTGGTTATCGCTTTCTAAGGCTTCAATGAGTTTTTTATTGCGCGATATGTTTTCTTTAATTGATAAGGCTTTATCTTGTATTTCGTAGAATACTTGATTGCTAACGTTTAAATTGCCGATCAGTTGTTCTAATTCGGCTTGCTTATCTTGGTTTTGTAGTTTCATTCTACTTCTCCTTTTGGTTACGTTTTTCTATCTGTGCTTGCATCCATGCATTTACTTCGCTTTCAAGCCATACGATGTTATTTTTGTTTAGTTGAATGCTTCTGGGAAAATCGCCAGCATTCATTTTTCGATAAATACTTGATCGCCCTAGCCCCGTTTTATTCATCACCTCGGGTAATTTTATGAAGCGTTCCGCCTGTGGCATTTTTTCATTCATAAATATTTTCCTTATAAAAATTGGATTCCTAGGAATCTCAATACATCCCATTGGATAGGCAAAAAATAAAAGATTAGTGATAGATTGAATAGAAAGTTTGTTTGTGAAATTAGAATCCACAAAAAGAGAATAAAAAATAACCATTTCAACCAGGGCCCACGGAAATTTTCCACGGAAAATTCAACGTCACGGAAAATCCACTTCCTCCCCCGCCGAATTTGCGTTAAAAATTGAAAAAATTACAGTTAATTTTCAGTCTTTAAAATTGCGTAAAGCCTTTCTATATCTAGCTTTAGATGCTCATTTATTGAATTTTCTTAACTGTAAAAATTACACATTTTTTCAGTGTTTTTCAGTTAAGGAAAAAGTGATATATTAAGAAGTGAAATATAAATATCTGATTTATAATATTTTTTTTAAATTTTTCGTGAGAGGATTAATAAGAAAAGTATTTCAGTTAAGAACGCGTGAAAAAATGATTTTTTGTAAAATATGTGGTTATAAGGCAGTGATTAATAGAAGCCAAAGAGAACATAAAGAATATACTAAGCTTTATTGCACCTGTAAAAATAAGAATTGTGAGCATAAATTCGTTTTACATTTAGAATTTAGCCATACAACAAAGCCTAGTAAACTAGAAGAACAGAATTATTTTAAATATATCATTGCAAATCTGCCAGAAAATAAAAAACAAGAGCTTCGTTCAATGTTAAGTGCGTAACGCCTTTATTTTGCATTCCTCCACATAATCCCCCCACGTCTGCATAATATCTTGTCTAGAACGCCATTTTTTCGATTTATCGTAAGCCGCGCGCACTTTCCCCCGATTTTCGTGAGATAAACATAACTCAATGGCTTCAGAAGAAAAGCGATCTAATTCATGCAAATAAGTGCTTGCTATACTGCGTAAACCGTGCGCAACTAACAACCCCTTAAATCCAATACGCTTCAAAGCAACATTTGCCGCACCGCTATTCATCGGGCGATTATAAGGTGCAATGCGTGAACAAAACACATATTTACGATTGCCATTATAACGGCGCATTTGCTCTAATATATTCAAAGCCTGTCGAGAAAGTGGAACACTATGGGAACGCTTACCGCCTTTCATTCGTTCAGCGGGAATATGTAGAGCTTTCGCATCCCAATCAATATCCGCCCATTCAATACTAACCGCCTCCGAACTGCGTAAAATGCTTAATAATTGCCATTCGATTAAAAGTGCGGTTGGTTTTTCTAAATTTGCCCCTTGCATCACTTCAAACAAGCGGGGTAATTCTTCTGGTGCAAGTGTCGGATGATTTTTAGTTTCAATGTAAGTAAATTCATCATGAATTTTTCTAAATGGATTTTTAACAATTAAATCTTCATCCTCTGCCATTCTAAAAATCTGATTTATTGCAATGTTTATCTTATAAAGCGTATTTGAATTTTTAAGCGGAGACAATACAGGTTCAAGAGTCTTATAATTAGCTTGATCAATGGGCAAATCTGCTATTTTCGGGAATAAATGTAATTCCACGCGGCGGAAAGCGTCATTGACGGTTTCAGGTTTAAGTTTTCCCAATTTTAAACGCTTATCACGCCATCTAATCGCCATTTCCGCAAAGGTTATTTTCTTTTCTTCTATATTAGAAGAGTTTCGATATTCTAGCGGGTCAATGCTACGTAAAATCAGTCCACGATATTCTGTAGCTATTTCTCTGGCGTATGCAAGAGATAAATCAGGAAATGCACCAAGACTAATTTTTCTGTGCTTCTTATGCCATTTATAGGCAAAGTACCAAATTTTAGTGCCATTAGGTTTTATTCTTATATAAAGCCCGTTTCCATCAGATTTAATGTATTCTTTGGAAATCGGTTTAAGGTTTTGTAAAGTGGTATTTGTCAGCGGTTTAACAATCTTGCTCATAAGTCATCATCTCATAAAATAAAATGTATGACTTTTTAGATCCCTCGAAAAAAGCCCTAAACAGTGAGGGATCTAAATTGGGATCTAAAAAGTGCGGTTATAAGCAATCAGAAATAAACAGTAGTAAATATTTGTGAACGATAACTTATTGAAATATCAATAGTTTGTTATCGAATATGAACGTTGGTGAACGTTAATGAATTGGTTCGTGGCGGTGAGAAAGGGATTCGAACCCTTGATGCAGTTTCCCACATACACGCTTTCCAGGCGTGCTCCTTCAACCACTCGGACATCTCACCGTAAAAGGTGCGCAAACTATAAAGATTTGCTCCAGTTTAGTCAAGTTTTTTGCGCTAGAACATAAAAAACTTTTAAAAGTTTCGCTAGAATAACCGCACTTTATTTATCGTTTGTAGTTTTTTTATGCATATTAAAGCGTTATTTTCTAAAAATGTTTTTTTAGCCGTAAAACCCTTTAGCGCGCTGAAAGATTCTTTTCGTTTAGGTTATTCGATAAAATCGCTGATTCGCGACATTATTTCAGGGTTGACCGTGGGGGTGATTGCGATTCCGCTTTCCATGGCTTTGGCTATTGCGAGTGGTGTGCCGCCACAACATGGTCTTTATACGGCAATTATTGCGGGTATCGTTATCGCGCTGACTGGTGGTTCTCGTTTTAATATATCTGGCCCTACAGCCGCTTTTGTTGTGATTCTTTACCCAGTTACTCAACAATTTGGGCTAAGTGGTCTTTTGATGGCAACGTTGCTTTCTGGGCTGATTTTGGTTTTGATGGCGTTATTTCGTCTAGGGCGTTTAATTGAATATATTCCGTTGCCCGTCACCTTAGGTTTTACTTGTGGGATTGGTATTACTATTGGTACTTTGCAGATTAAGGATTTTTTAGGGCTTTCCATAGAAAAAATGCCGGCGTATTATCTTGAAAAAATCCAAACAATTTTTACCGCACTTCCTACGATAAATTGGGCGAATGCAGCAGTTGGTGTGGTAACACTATTAGTCCTGACTCAATGGCATAAATTGCGTTTGGCAGTGCCAGGGCATTTACCTGCCGTGATTATTGGCATGATTTTAGCTCTAGCATTACAGCATTTTGGTTTTGAGGTGGCGACGATTGGATCTGCATTCCAATATACTTTGCCTGATGGTTCCATTGGCCATGGGATTCCTAATGTATTGCCAGATTTTTCTCTGCCGTGGAATATTCCTGATGCGCAAGGTCAATTAATTCATTGGGATTTTAATAGCTTACAAGCATTGTTACCTGCTGCTTTTTCAATGGCGGTATTGGGCGCAATCGAATCACTTCTTTGTGCCGTGATTTTAGATAATATGACAGATACTAAACATCACTCTAATAACGAGTTATTAGCGCAAGGCTTGGGAAATATCATTTCTCCGTTTTTTGGTGGGATTACTGCAACAGCTGCGATTGCTCGTTCTGCGGCTAATGTGAAATCAGGGGCGGTATCGCCAATATCGAGTGTCGTACACGCAATACTTGTTTTATTCGCTTTACTTTTGTTTTCGCAAGCGCTTTCTTATTTGCCTTTGTCATCGATGGCTGCTTTGTTGTTAGTGGTGGCGTGGAATATGGCAAGTGTGCACGACATTATTCACCTTGCTCGCCGTTCAGGCAAAAATGAAATGGCGGTGTTGCTCACTTGTCTTATTTTAACTGTATTATTTGATATGGTGATTGCGATTAGTGTCGGAGTGTTGCTTGCAAGCCTCTTGTTTATTCGGACGATTGCTGAGATGACAAAAGCCATTGAACACAATGCGCCTGAAGATTTAGATGATGTTTTGGTTTACCGAATTAGCGGTCCGCTTTTCTTTGCCGCGGCGGATAAATTATTTGCGGATTTGCATGATAGAACGGTTCATACTGATCATGAAATCCGACATATTGTGCTGCAATGTGATGCCGTTACAGTGCTTGATGCTGGTGGCATTCATGCGCTTACCCGATTTGTTCAACATATGTTGCAGCATCAACAACTTTACTTGTGCAATATGCAGTTTCAGCCGTTGAGAATGTTAGTTAAATCTAATTCTTCGCCAGATATTCAAAAAATTAATTTTGCGGCAGATTTAAACGAAACTTTCCATAAAATTCGTGACTTTGAAAAAACTACCCAATAATGAAAACTAAAGCGTGCTAGAATAGTGCGCTTTTTTATTACATCGTTCGAAACCATATCAAGGAATAATTATGCGTCCAAATAATCGAGAAAATAATCAACCCCGCCAAATTAAAATTACCCGTAACTACACCAAGCATGCTGAAGGTTCTGTGCTTGTTGAATTTGGTGATACCAAAGTGCTTTGTACTGCAACCGTGGAAGATGCTGTACCACGTTTCTTAAAAGGACAAGGGCAAGGCTGGGTCACGGCTGAATATGGAATGTTGCCACGCTCAACACATAGTCGTATGCAACGTGAAGCGGCCAAAGGTAAACAATGCGGACGCACAATGGAAATTCAACGCTTAATTGCCCGCTCTTTGCGCGCAATGGTGGATCTCAAAGCACTTGGTGAACGTGCGATTACTTTAGATTGCGATGTTATTCAAGCAGATGGCGGCACACGTACCGCATCCATTACTGGTGCTGCAGTTGCATTATGTGATGCGATCAATGGTTTAATTGAGAATGGCACGTTAAAAACTAACCCAATTAAAGGGCTAGTTTCGGCAATTTCTGTAGGGATTGTTGATGGTCAAGCTGTTTGTGATTTGGAATACGTGGAAGATTCTGCAGCGGAAACTGATATGAATGTTGTGATGATGGAAGATGGTCGAATGATTGAGGTGCAAGGCACCGCAGAAGGCGAGCCATTTAGCCATGAAGAATTATTAACATTATTAGATTTAGCGAAACAAGGTTGTAATCAAATTTTTGTCGCTCAACGAGAAGCGCTAGGCTTATAAACATAGTTTATAGGGATTAAAAAGATGGAACAATATAAACGCGATTTTATCGAATTTGCTTTAAGCCGAAATGTATTGAAATTCGGAGAGTTTACTTTGAAATCGGGGCGTAAAAGTCCGTATTTTTTCAATGCGGGTTTGTTCAATACGGGGGCAGATTTAGCGAGTTTAGGCGAGTTCTATGCTGCGGCAATTCAGGCAAGTGCGGTAGATTTTGATGTTGTTTTTGGCCCCGCTTACAAAGGTATTCCAATTGGCACTTCAGTTTCGGTGGCGCTATTTAATCGTTATGGTATTGATAAACCCGTGTGTTTTAATCGCAAAGAAGTGAAAGATCACGGAGAGGGCGGTAATTTAATTGGTAGCCCATTACAAGGAAAAATTTTGCTTGTGGATGACGTGATTACGGCTGGTACTGCGATCCGTGAATCTATGGAATTAATCAGTGCAAATAAGGCAGAGCTTGCGGCAGTATTAATCGCCTTAAACCGTAAAGAACGAGGAAAAGGCGAGCTTTCAGCAATTCAAGAAGTAGAACGTGATTATCAATGCCAAGTGCTGTCAATCATTGATTTAGATGATTTGATGCAATTTATCGAACAAGATCCGCGATACAGTAGCCATTTGCCAGAAATGCGTGCTTATCGTGCTGAATTTGGCGTATAAAACTTGAGAAATAAATTTTTGTCATCATTATAAATAACATTATAAAAATAACCGCACTTTGACTTAACAGGGGAAAGAATGGGATTTATTGGAAAAATTATAGGCGTATTTTTAGGTTGGAAAGTTGGTGGATTTTTTGGTGCGATTGCAGGGCTCATTTTAGGTTCCATCGCAGATAAAAAATTGTATGAGCTTGGTTCGGTAAGTTCCAGTTTCTTTAAAAAGAAAACAACGCGTCAAGACTTGTTTATGCAAACCACCTTTGCGGTGCTAGGCCATTTAAGTAAATCGAAAGGGCGTGTAACAGAAGAAGATATTCAATTAGCTAATCAATTAATGATTCAGCTTAAATTGGATGATGCGGGGCGTAAATTAGCGCAGGATGCGTTTCGTCGTGGTAAAGAATCTGATTTCCCGATTCGTCAAGTTATCCGTGAATTTCGCATTGGCTGTGGGCAACGTGCTGATTTATTGCGAATGTTCTTACAAGTGCAGGTTCAAGCGGCTTTTGCCGATTCAGAACTTCACGAAAATGAGAAAGAAGTGCTTTATGTGATCGCTGAAGAACTTGGTCTTTCTCGTATGCAATTTGAACAAATGATTGCGATGGAAATGGCTGCCAGAGCTTTTACTCAAGGCGGTTTCTATCAGCAATATCAACAAGGTGCCTATCAAGGTGGCTACCAATATCAGCAACAAAATAGTGGTGGTTACCAACATGCTTCAGGTCCAACTTTAAATGATGCCTATAAAGTATTGGGTGTGACTGAGTCCGATGAACAACAAGCGGTAAAACGCGCTTATCGCCGTTTAATGAATGAACACCATCCAGATAAACTCGTGGCGAAAGGTTTACCGCCAGAAATGATGGAAATGGCAAAAGAAAAAACTCAACAGATTCAAGCCGCTTACGATTTAATTTGTAAAGCAAAAGGCTGGAAATAGTGCGTGTTATTCTTGCGCCTATGCAAGGGGTTCTAGATCCCTTTGTACGTCAACTCCTCACCGAAGTGAATGACTACGATTTATGTATAACAGAATTTGTCCGCGTAGTTGATCAACTTCTCCCTGAAAAAGTATTTTATCGTTTATGCCCTGAATTAAAAAATAAGGGCTTTACTTCCTCTGGCACACCAGTGCGAGTGCAGTTGCTCGGGCAGCATCCAGAATGCCTTGCTGAAAATGCGATTCGTGCGATCGATCTTGGTTCTCATGGCATTGATTTAAATTGTGGTTGTCCCTCTAAAACTGTGAATGGTAGCAATGGCGGTGCGGCATTATTGAAACAGCCTGAATTGATTTATCGTGCAACTCAAGCCTTACGTCAAGCAGTGCCCAATGAGTTTCCTGTTAGTGTAAAAGTGCGGTTAGGCTGGGATGATATTTCACAAGCTTTTGAAATCGCAGATGCGGTAGAGCAAGGCGGTGCAACCGAAATTACAGTTCATGGACGCACAAAAGCCGATGGTTATCGTGCAGATCGAATTAATTGGAAAAAAATTGGTGAAGTCCGAGAGCGTTTATCCATTCCAGTTATTGCTAACGGAGAAATTTGGCATTGGCAAGATGGGCAAGATTGCCTATCTCAAACAAGTTGTCAGGATTTAATGGTGGGACGAGGCGCGTTGAATATTCCGAATTTAAGCCATGTTCTGAAATCAAATGCAGTAAAAATGCCTTGGTGTGAGATTCAAAAAATCTTGAACAAATATGCTAACGTCGAAAATGAATATGACAGTGGTTTTTACCATGTGGCACGAATTAAACAATGGTTACGTTATTTGAATAAGGAATATGATGAGGCGAACCAAGTGTTTGATAAGATTAAGACTTGCCAAACTGCTGAAGATTTGAAATTACGTTTAAATGATAAATAAAAAACCTGCTAATCAGCAGGTTTTCTTTTTTTAAATTATTTAAAAACTCACCGCACTTTTTAATTTTTTCAGTGCATTGGTTTCTAATTGACGGATACGTTCCGCTGAGACATTATATTTTGCCGCTAAGTCGTGTAATGTTGCTTTGTTATCATCTAGCCAACGAGCTTTGATAATATCCTGACTACGCGCATCTAGACTTTGTAGCGCCGCACCTAATTGCTCGGTTGCTTGGCTTTCAAAGTTTTCATTTTCAAGCTCTGCTGCGAAATTGGAACTTTTATCTTCCAAATAAAGGGCGGGAGAATAAGTCTCTGTTTCTGCATCATCAGTGGGTAAATCAAAACCTACATCCGCACCGCTCATACGCGATTCCATTTCGATCACATCTTCTTTGGAAACACCCAATTCATTTGCCACGATATCAACTTCATTTTCGTTAAACCAACCTAAACGTTGTTTAGTTTTTCGTAGGTTGAAAAATAATTTACGTTGAGCTTTCGTGGTTGCGACTTTTACGATACGCCAGTTACGAAGAACATATTCGTGGATCTCAGCTTTAATCCAATGCACAGCGAATGACACCAAACGTACACCAACTTCAGGGTTAAAACGTTTAACCGCTTTCATTAAGCCGATATTGCCTTCTTGGATTAGGTCAGCTTGTGGCAAACCATAGCCAGAATAGCCACGTGCAACATGGATCACGAAACGAAGATGCGACAAAATGAGTTTTTTCGCGGCATCTAAATCCTCGTGATAATACAAACGTTCTGCCAATTCCTTTTCTTCCTCTGCAGTCAGCATCGGATATTCATTTGCCGCACGAATATAACCTTCGATACTGCCTTGAGGAACTAACATCATTTGTGTTTCTTTATCCATCGTTTCCCTTCTTTATTTTGGCTTTTGCCAATCAATGAACCTAGTTATAGCACAATAAGCTATCTTATTGAACCAATTTGTTAATAAGACAGGTTTTATCAATCAAAAGTTCAATTATTCTAAATAATTCTGATTAATTAGCAAAGTGGAATCAGGGTTAAATTAAGATTTTCATTAATGACTTTAAATAGTAAATCAATGTTCGGATGCTTGCCTGGATTCGCTTTAGCATCTTCTACGTGTTCTGCAAACCATTCAACACCTTGTTGTGCGGAAGTGCGGTTTAATTTCCCGTTAAATTTTTCAGCCAATGCATTATAAAGGCGAAGAGAACCTAATTTACCGGGTATGGCTGGAATGTTGTGGATAATCGTTTTACCATCTGTCACATTTAAACCAGTTAAATGATCGATTGTGGGTAAGGTTTCTAAAATTTCTTTAAAGCTCATTTTGCTTTTCCTTAACTGTTTTCAATATTATTACGACATATAGAGTCGGGTATAAAGCGTTTCATGCTGGATAGCTCGAATATCATTCGCCAGCGTTGCCGCACCAAGCCACTCTTCGTCGGGTTCAAGGCTTAATTCTACCGCTTGTACGAGCGAGCCACGCAAGTCAAACAGAATATCTTGCCCATTCATTTGGCTGAGAGGAATCAATTTCACTCCATTAGTAATTGCCCCCACTGCGGCATTGTAATAAAAAGCGTAGAGCGTATCGGCTTTGCTTAACCCCATTGCTTGAGCAACCATTGCAAACACGATAGGGAAGTAGCCTTGCACGCGTTTTTCGACAATCGCTTGTTGGTAAGCGGTGAGCAGCGTATGTGTTTCGTAGCGAATAAAAATTTTCAGCAAGCGTACACCGAGTTTAAAGCTCCCTTCACGGCTTTCGCGTGCCACTTTAGTGGCGGAAAGTTGCCAATCCAGCTCACACAAGCTGTCAAAATTACCTTCGTTCATTGCATCGAATGCAAGGGAAAGATACGCACCGTCGTTGTAAATCCAGTTCTGCAACAGCTGGGTTTGCACATACTCTTCGAGAGTTGCTTTAGTCGAAACAACGCCTTGCTGGACGAAGGTTTCTAAGCCATTGGAGTGGTTAAAGCCCCCAATAGGTAAAGTGGGATCGACTAAGTGAAGCAACGCACCTAAATCTGCCAAGCTTCGGTTTAATGTTGATGCCAATTGTCGTCTCCGTGATGATGATAACCGTGATGAGCGTGCGAATGGCTATGTGAATGCACGTGTCCTTGTGCCGAATTGGCACGTAAGGCTTGGCTTAAACGGCGTTCCGCTTTTTGAGGATGAAATCCCGCCGCTTGCAGCCACTCGAACATCGGTTTATCGTAAGGCAACGTGACTTCATCACCATCTAAAAAGAGCGGTGAATGTTTGTTGCCGATTTCATAACAGGCTCGAGCCATTTCAGGCAGGGTTTTCGGCGAAAGCACAATCACTTCGCTTGGCAAGATTTCGATCACAATCGCCAACTCATCACTGATAAACACCACATCATTGTGTTTTAAACGTTGCCCTTCTTTTAGCAAACGAAAGGCAACTTCGCGCCCCGTATTTGTGGTTTTACGCAAAATATTCCGTTCGCTTTCATACCACTGCAATGCCACGCGTTCAATGGTTTGATGTGTAATTTTGCCTTCAGTTTGGAGGCTAACTAAGTCGCCTAAAATAGTATCCATAATAGGCAAAATGGGGTTGAGGATTTTCATTTTTGTATTACTTATTTTCTTCGCTAATTAAGGCTGCCAAATCTCCCCTTCCCCTCTTTGCTAAAGAGGGGGGCTTTATAAATTTGCTGTCACCTGACTAATTTATATTTGCTATATTAAAGTAGAACAATGATATAAAACCTCGCTCATTCCTTCCCCCCTTTGCTAAAGAGGGGATTTTCTTTATAAATTTGCTGTCATCTGACTAATTTATATTTGCCATATCAAAGTAGAACAATGATATAAAATCTCGCCCGTTCTTTCCCCTCTTTAGCAAAGAGGGGGTGGGGAGATTTAGCAGAAGAAAATACGGAGAAATTAGATTATTTAGACCTATTTCATGACGCAAAAAATGGTTACAAAGTAGGTATTGTCTCGCTTAAAACCTCATATTTTTCATTCATCTCTGCCGCCCAAGCGGTTAAATTTGGAAATTCTTTTGCAAGATCTAATCCAATTTTTTCTGCTCTAAACAAGAACCAATCAATGACTGCAACCGCCGTTAACGTACCAATGTTTAATTCCGTGCCAAACGGTTTTAAATCTTGCTCAAGTCTTGCAAAATTTTGAAGATTACGTTCGGTTAGTTGTTGATGGCGATCTGTCCACCATTCACTTTCAGGGCGAAGCATTTTTTCAGCCATCATTGGCACGGTGTTTTCCATAATGCCATCGGCTAAATTATGCAACGCTAACGCTGCCCAGCGTGGTTTGCCGCTTTCTGGAATGAGTTTAGGTTCTACCTTGCCTTTTTGATCAAGATATTCACAAATCAGCAAACTGCCATAAAGCCAATTACCACAATTACGTTCTAACGCTGGCACTCTGCCCAGAGGATTTGCCTGATTATGCGGAGAGCTTGCATCAAATGATGAACCAATTTTAATCAGTTCTGTTTTGTCTAAGAGTTGTTGATATTTCAATGTTACCAGCACTTTACGCACATACGGGCTGGTGGTGGAGTACCAAAGTTTCATTGTAAATTCTCCTTAAAATTTGACCGCTCTTTTCTGCTTAGAACATAAAATATCGTTGTCCCAATGGCACCGTATCCACTGGTTCGCAAGTAATGAGTTCGCCATCCACTCGCACTTCATAGCGTTCTGGATCTACCGTAATTTCAGGTGTCGCGTTATTGTGAACGAGATCTTTTTTACCCACGCTACGGCAGCCTTTCACGGCAATGGTTTCTTTGTTTAAACCAAATTTTGCACGAATATCTGCTTTTTCAGCGGCTTGTGAAACAAAGAATACCGCAGTTTGTGCTGTTGCTAAACCTTGTGCACCGTACATCGGACGATAGAATACAGGTTGCGGTGTTGGAATAGAGGCATTTGGATCGCCCATTTTGGCGTAGCTAATAAAACCTTTTTTAATTACCACTTCCGGTTTTACCCCAAAGAACATCGGTTTCCATAATACGATATCTGCAATTTTGCCCACTTCTAATGAACCAATATGATCCGCAATACCGTGTGCAATCGCTGGGTTGATAGTGTATTTTGCAATATAGCGTTTAATACGGAAGTTATCGTTTCCTTCATTGCCTAACTCACCACGTTGCATTTTCATTTTATCTGCAGTTTGCCATGTACGAATAACGACTTCGCCAATACGTCCCATTGCTTGAGAGTCAGAACTCATAATCGAGAAAACGCCTATATCATGCAAAATATCTTCTGCTGCAATAGTTTCAGGACGGATACGGCTATCGGCAAAAGCTACGTCTTCCGGCACGCGTTTATCTAAGTGATGGCAAACCATCAACATATCCAAATGTTCATCAATGGTGTTTTTTGTAAACGGACGAGTCGGGTTGGTTGAAGCGGGTAATACGTTTGGATACATCGCTGCTTTAATAATATCGGGCGCATGTCCGCCGCCCGCACCTTCCGTGTGGAAGGTGTGAATCACACGTCCATCAATCGCTTTCATGGTATCTTCTAAGAAGCCACTTTCATTTAGTGTGTCGGTGTGAATCGCTACTTGAATATCCATTTCATCTGCCACTTTTAATGCAGAATCAATTACTGCAGGCGTTGCGCCCCAGTCTTCGTGGATTTTTAAACCTAATGCACCCGCTTTAATTTGTTCGCGTAGCGGATCTAGGGTTGAACAGTTACCTTTACCAAAAAAGCCTACGTTGACAGGCAAAGCTTCTGCCGCTTGGAACATACGCTCCATATACCAAGCGCCTGGCGTACAAGTGGTCGCGTGTGTGCCATCAGCTGGGCCTGTTCCTCCACCAATTAACGTGGTAACACCGCTTTCAATCGCATGTTGTGCTTGTTGCGGACAAATAAAGTGAATGTGGGTATCAATACCGCCAGCGGTTGCAATTAAATGTGCACCGTTATGCACTTCCGTGCTAGCACCGATAATCATGTTTGGCGTGACGTTATCCATAGTGTCAGGGTTACCAGCTTGTCCAATACCGACAATACGCCCATCGCGAATACCAATATCAGCTTTGATAATGCCTAATTTAGCATCAATGATCATCACATTGGTAATCACAAAATCCAATACATTCGGATTGTCGCGAGTTGCGGTGCCGCTTTGCGCCATGCCATCGCGCACACTTTTACCGCCACCAAATTTACACTCATCGCCTTTGGTCAATAAATCTTGTTCAATAGTTGCCCATAAATTGGTATCGCCTAAACGGACTTTATCGCCAACGGTTGGGCCGTAAGTTGCTACATATTGTGCTCTTGAAATTGTTAATGCCATTTTGCCCTACCTTATAATTTGCCATCAATTTGATTATGGAAGCCGTAAATAGTTTGCGATCCTCCAAAAGCCACTAACTCGACTGATTTCACTTCACCTGGTTCAAAACGTACTGCATTGCCAGATGGAACATTTAAGCGCATTCCACGCGCTAAAGTGCGGTCAAATTTAAGGGCATTATTGGTCTCAAAAAAATGGTAATGCGAGCCAACTTGAATTGGACGGTCGCCTGAATTGGTTACTTCGATTGTGACGGTTTTTCTGCCGACATTGGCAATAATATCGCCTTCAGCTAATTGGTATTCACCTGGGAGCATTTTATTTAAATCCTTCTACTTTTATCTAATCGGATTATGCACGGTAACAAGTTTTGTACCATCTGGGAAAGTCGCTTCAATCTGGACTTCATGAACCATTTCTGCCACACCTTCCATGACATCATCAACGGTTAAAAGTGTTGAGCCATATTGCATCACTTCCGCTACACTCATTCCGTCTCTTGCTGCCTCTTGTAAATGGCTCGCAATATAAGCAATGGTTTCTGGATAATTTAATTTAACGCCTCTCGCTTTACGTTTTGCTGCCAGTTCACCGGCCAAAAAGAGCATTAGCTTTTCTTGTTCTCTTGATGTTAAGTGCATATCTTCATTCCTTCATTTATTTATCGCACAAAGAGCGGCGAATTTTACGTAAAAAATCCAAATAGGAGAAACATTTTGTCAGAATTTTTTTATGAATAGCCCTTGAAAGCGAAAAAATGTTCCTTATATAAAAACCGCACTTACAAATTCTTAAGAAGGAAATTAATCATGAATATTCGTCCTTTACACGATCGTGTAATTATTAAACGTGAAGAAGTCGAAACCCGTTCAGCTGGCGGTATCGTATTAACCGGTTCAGCAGCGACCAAATCAACCCGTGCTAAAGTATTAGCGGTGGGTAAAGGTCGTATTTTAGAAAATGGCACCGTTCAACCATTAGATGTAAAAGTTGGCGATACCGTAATTTTCAACGACGGTTACGGCGTGAAAAGCGAAAAAATCGATGGTGAAGAAGTATTAATCATTTCTGAAAACGACATCTTAGCAATTGTAGAATAATTAGATAAGGGAAAAGAAAATGGCAGCAAAAGACGTAAAATTTGGTAATGACGCACGCGTAAAAATGCTTAAAGGCGTGAATGTATTAGCCGACGCAGTAAAAGTAACCCTTGGCCCGAAAGGTCGTAATGTAATTTTAGATAAATCATTTGGCGCACCAACTATCACTAAAGACGGTGTATCTGTTGCTCGTGAAATCGAATTAGAAGATAAATTCGAAAACATGGGTGCACAAATGGTGAAAGAAGTAGCATCTAAAGCAAATGACGCTGCAGGTGATGGTACAACCACGGCAACTGTACTTGCGCAAGCTATCGTAAATGAAGGCTTGAAAGCAGTAGCGGCAGGCATGAATCCAATGGATTTAAAACGTGGTATCGATAAAGCAGTAAGTGCGGTTGTTTCTGAGCTTAAAAATTTATCTAAACCTTGTGAAACAGCGAAAGAAATTGAACAAGTAGGTACCATTTCTGCAAACTCTGACAGCATTGTGGGTCAATTAATCTCACAAGCGATGGAAAAAGTGGGTAAAGAAGGCGTGATTACCGTTGAAGATGGTACAGGTCTTGAAGATGAATTAGATGTGGTTGAAGGGATGCAATTTGACCGTGGTTACCTTTCTCCATACTTCATCAACAAACCAGAAACTGCAACGGTTGAATTAGATAATCCATATCTTCTTCTTGTTGATAAAAAAATCTCTAATATCCGTGAATTACTTCCAGTGTTAGAAGGTGTTGCGAAAGCAGGTAAACCGTTATTAATCATCGCTGAAGATGTGGAAGGTGAAGCGCTTGCAACCTTAGTGGTGAACACTATGCGCGGTATCGTGAAAGTTGCAGCCGTGAAAGCGCCTGGTTTTGGTGATCGTCGTAAAGCGATGTTACAAGATATTGCGATCTTAACTGCGGGTACTGTGATTTCTGAAGAAATCGGTATGGAGCTTGAAAAAGCGACATTAGAAGATTTAGGTCAAGCAAAACGTGTTGTTATCAATAAAGATAACACAACCATTATTGATGGTATTGGTGATGAATCTCAAATCAAAGGTCGTGTGGCTCAAATTCGCCAACAAATTGAAGAATCAACTTCTGACTACGATAAAGAAAAACTTCAAGAACGCGTGGCTAAATTAGCTGGCGGAGTGGCAGTAATCAAAGTCGGCGCAGCAACTGAAGTTGAAATGAAAGAGAAAAAAGACCGTGTGGATGATGCATTACATGCAACTCGTGCAGCGGTTGAAGAAGGTATCGTTGCAGGTGGTGGTGTTGCATTAGTTCGCGCAGCAGCGAAAGTTGCAGCAAGTCTAAAAGGTGACAACGAAGAACAAAATGTGGGTATCAAACTTGCATTACGTGCGATGGAAGCACCTTTACGTCAAATCGTTACTAACGCAGGTGAAGAAGCATCTGTTGTGGCAAGTGCGGTTAAAAATGGCGAAGGAAACTTTGGTTATAACGCAGGTACAGAACAATACGGCGATATGATCGAAATGGGTATCTTAGATCCAACTAAAGTAACTCGTTCTGCATTGCAATTTGCGGCATCTGTAGCAGGCTTAATGATTACCACTGAATGTATGGTAACTGAGCTTCCAAAAGATGAAAAAGCTGACCTAGGCGCAGGCATGGGCGGTATGGGTGGCATGGGCGGAATGATGTAATTCGCTCATCATCAGATAAAAGTGCGGTCGTTTTTCCACAAGGAAAAGCGATCGCTTTTTTATTTACAAAGGTTTACACTAATTTCAAATTTACTCAGGAAATCTATTATGCTCATTTCTCATTCTGACCTTAACCAACAACTTAAATCTGCTGGAATCGGCTTTAATGCAACAGAACTACACGGTTTTTTAAGCGGTTTACTTTGTGGCGGATTAAAAGATCAAAGTTGGCTACCGCTCTTATATCAATTCAGCAATGATAATCACGCTTACCCAACAGCATTAGTTCAACCCGTTACAGAACTTTATGAACAAATTAGTCAAACCTTATCAGATGTTGAAGGATTTACCTTTGAACTTGGTTTAACCGAAGATGAAAATGTCTTTGCGCAAGCGGATAGCTTATCTGACTGGGCAAACCAATTCTTACTTGGTCTTGGCTTAGCTCAACCTGAATTAGCAAAAGAAAAAGGCGAGATTGGCGAAGCCGTAGATGATTTACAAGATATTTGCCAACTTGGTTATGATGAAGACGATAACGAAGAAGAACTAGTGGAAGCACTAGAAGAAATCATTGAATATGTTCGCACCATTGCTATGTTATTCTATTCTCATTTCAACGAAGGAGAAATTGAGAGCAAACCTGTATTACATTAAGGAGATCTCGAATGGAATTGGCTTATATGGCTGAATTGCCTAAAGAAGAATTTGAGGAACGTCGCACACGAGTATTCACTCAAATGCAACCTAATTCAGCATTATTGCTTTTTTCTGAAATCGAAAAACGCCGTAATAATGATTGTACCTATCCTTTCCGTCAAGATAGCTATTTTTGGTATTTAACGGGCTTTAATGAACCTAATGCAGCGTTGTTATTACTGAAAACAGAACAAGCAGAAAAAGCTATTATTTTTCTTCGTCCACGCGATCCGTTACTTGAAACGTGGAATGGTCGCCGATTAGGTGTTGAGCGAGCACCACAACAACTTAATGTAAATGAAGCCTATTCTATTGAAGAATTCGTTACCGTACTCCCCAAAATACTGAAAAATTTGACCGCACTTTACTATGTGCCAGAAATTCATACTTGGGGTGATAAATTAGTGACAGAAAGTGCGGTGAATTTTAACGAGATTTTAGATTGGCGACCAATGCTCAGCGAAATGCGCCTTATAAAATCGCCTAATGAAATCCGCTTAATGCAACAAGCAGGACAAATTACGGCACTTGGGCATATTAAAGCAATGCAAACGACACGTCCAAATCGCTTTGAATATGAAATTGAAAGCGATATTTTGCATGAATTTAATCGTCATTGCGCCAGATTTCCTTCTTACAATTCCATTGTTGCTGGGGGAAACAACGCCTGTATTTTGCACTACACAGAAAATGATCGCCCATTAAATGATGGGGATTTGGTGCTTATAGACGCCGGCTGTGAGTTTGCCATGTATGCAGGCGATATTACCCGCACTTTTCCTGTAAATGGAAAATTTAGCCAGCCTCAACGTGAAATTTACGAGTTAGTTTTAAAAGCACAAAAACGTGCGATTGAATTACTTGTACCAGGCAATTCCATTAAGCAAGCCAATGATGAAGTCATTCGTATTAAAACCCAAGGATTAGTGGATTTAGGTATCTTAAACGGTGATGTCGATACACTCATTGAACAACAAGCTTATCGCCAATTTTATATGCATGGATTAGGACACTGGCTAGGTTTAGATGTACATGATGTGGGTAGCTATGGTCAGGATAAACAGCGGATACTCGAAATCGGCATGGTGATTACCGTTGAACCTGGTATTTATATTTCAAAAGATGCTGATGTGCCAGAGCAATACAAAGGCATTGGCGTGCGTATTGAGGACAATTTACTCATGACTGAATATGGTAATAAAATCCTAACCGTAGCTGCCCCTAAAGAAATTGCAGACATTGAAAATTTAATGAATTTTGAATAAAAATGTTTAAATTGTGATCTAGTACACAGTTTTTTATTGCTCAAAATGTTAGCATTAGAACCAGTTAAAAAACCGAACCAATCAGTTAAGGAGTCGATTATGTACAAACACGTTTTAGTGGCAGTAGATCTTTCTGAAGAGAGTCCTGTTTTACTTAAAAAAGCGGTTGGGGTTGCAAAACGTCACGAAGCAAAACTTTCTATCATCCACGTTGATGTGAACTTCTCGGATCTTTACACTGGATTGATTGATGTGAATATGTCTTCAATGCAAGACAGAATTTCCACGGAAACACAAAAAGCCTTGTTAGATTTAGCTGAAAGTGCGGATTATCCAATTTCAGAAAAATTGAGTGGCAGTGGTGATTTAGGACAAGTTCTAAGTGATGCCATCGAACAATATGATGTAGATTTATTAGTGACGGGACATCACCAAGACTTTTGGAGTAAGTTAATGTCTTCAACACGTCAAGTGATGAATACGATTAAAATTGATATGTTGGTTGTTCCGCTTAGAGATGAATAATTAACAAGAAATTGTTTTTTGAATAATCTGAAATAACTTAAATTTTAACCGCACTTCTCAAATAGCGTCGTGGAGTGCGGTTTTATTTTTGGGTTTTGGCAAAAAGCCTTTTTATAAATTTCAAAAATATGCAAAAATAGAGCGATTTAGTTTTTATTTTTATTATGGGTAACAAGGATTCTTTTTAATGAAAACAACAGCAGAAATAAGACAATCATTCCTTGATTTTTTCCATAGCAAAGGTCACCAAGTAGTTGAGAGTAGCTCACTTGTGCCGGAAAATGATCCGACTTTGCTTTTCACGAACGCTGGGATGAACCAATTTAAGGATGTATTCCTTGGAATGGATAAACGCCCTTATTCTAGAGCCACCACAGCGCAACGTTGCGTACGTGCTGGTGGTAAACATAACGACTTAGAAAATGTTGGTTATACCGCGCGTCATCATACTTTCTTTGAAATGCTCGGTAACTTCAGTTTTGGTGATTACTTTAAACACGATGCGATTAATTTTGCTTGGGAATATTTAACTTCCCCACAATGGCTTGGTTTACCTAAAGAAAAACTATGGGTAACCGTGTATGAAACGGATGACGAAGCCTACAACATCTGGAATAAAGAGGTCGGTGTACCTGCTGAACGCATTATTCGCATTGGTGACAATAAAGGCGCACCTTACGCATCAGACAACTTCTGGGCAATGGGCGATACAGGTCCTTGTGGTCCTTGTACTGAAATTTTCTACGATCACGGTGATCATATTTGGGGCGGACCTCCAGGCTCACCAGAAGAAGATGGCGACCGTTATATCGAAATCTGGAACGTTGTGTTCATGCAATTCAACCGTTTAGCTGATGGCACAATGGAAAAATTACCACGCCCATCAGTTGACACAGGTATGGGCTTAGAGCGTATTTCTGCTGTATTGCAACATGTGAACTCAAACTACGAGATTGATATTTTCAAAACATTAATCGCAAAGACGGCTGAAGTTGTTGGCACAACAGATTTAAGTAATAAATCATTACGTGTTATTGCTGACCATATTCGTTCTTGTGCATATTTAATCGCAGATGGCGTTATTCCATCAAACGAAGGCCGTGGTTATGTCTTGCGTCGTATTATTCGCCGCGCAGTTCGTCACGGTCACTTATTAGGTGCCAAAGAAGCCTTTTTCTATAAACTCGTACCAACTCTAATTGAAGTAATGGCTGAAGCGGGCAAAGACGTAAAAGCAAAACAAGCAAATGTTGAAAAACTATTACGTTTAGAAGAAGAACAATTTGCTCGCACTCTAGAACGTGGTTTGAGCTTATTAGATGAAGCCCTTGCTCAAGTGAAAGATGGCATTCTTTCAGGTGAAGTTGCATTCAAACTTTATGACACCTATGGTTTCCCATTGGATTTAACGGCTGATGTATGTCGTGAGCGCAATATCACTATTGATGAACAAGCCTTTGACCGTGAAATGGAAGTGCAACGTACTCGTGCTCAAGCCGCAAGTCAGTTTGGTGTGGACTACAACAGCATTATTCGTGTAGATGGTGAAACCAAGTTTGAAGGCTATACTGAAGTCGAATCTCAAGCAAAAATCACCGCACTTTTCTATGATGGTAAATCAGTGGAAAGTATCGAAGCAGGTCAAAGTGCAGTCGTTATTCTAGAAAATACACCGTTTTACGCAGAATCAGGCGGTCAGATTGGCGATAGCGGATATTTAAACGCGCAAGGCGTGACCTTTAATGTTAAAGATACCCAAAAATATGGGCAAGTATTTGGACACATTGGAGAATTAACGCAAGGAAGTTTGAAAGTTGGGCAAACAGTGAATGCTATTGTGGATGCGGAACGTCGCCACAGTACATCACTTAATCACTCAGCAACACACTTATTGCACGCGGCTTTACGTCAAGTTTTAGGTCAACATGTTGTGCAAAAAGGATCACTTGTTTCAGATAAAGCCTTGCGTTTTGACTTTGCACAGCCAGAAGCAATTACAAAAGAACAATTAACTCAAATTGAAACACTAGTAAACCAAAAAATCCGTGCTAACTTCCCTGTTCAAACGGATATTATGGACATTGATTCAGCAAAAGCTAAAGGGGCAATGGCACTCTTTGGCGAGAAATATGGTGATAACGTTCGCGTATTGACCATGGGCGACTTCTCAATTGAGCTTTGTGGTGGTATTCACGCAAAACGCACTGGGGATATCGGTCTATTTAAAATTATTACTGAAAGTGCAGTGGCTGCAGGCGTTCGTCGTATTGAAGCTGTAACTGGTGAAAATGCGATTGAATGGTTACATAATCAACAACGCATTCTGCTCCAAAGCGCAGACTTATTCAAATCAGATGTAAATACCTTAGTAGAAAAAATCCAACAACTTCAAGACAAAGCGAAGAAAGTGGAAAAAGAATTGCAAGGTCTAAAAGAAAAAGCCGCAATGCAGGCGGGTTCTGATTTTGTGAAAAGTGCGGTGAAAATCAACGGTGTTTCTGTTATCGCACAACAATTAGATGGCATAGAAACAAAGTCATTACGTGTGATGGTCGATGATTTAAAAAATCAACTCGGCTCAGGCGTAATCGCATTCGCATCGATCTTAGATGAAAAAGTCAACCTTGTCGTTGGTGTAACAAACGATTTAACTACCAAAGTAAAAGCTGGAGAGCTCGTTAATTTAATGGCTCAACAGGTCGGGGGTAAAGGCGGTGGTCGTCCGGATATGGCAATGGCAGGAGGCTCCCAACCAGAAAATGTAGCACAAGCAGTTAAAGTGGCGCAGGACTGGTTAAACAAAAATCTGTAGTACAAGCCGGTTGGTGGGATGCCAACCTTCCTTGATTGATGGGGATATCTAATAAATGCAAACTAAGGAGATAAAAGATGTTAATCTTGACTCGTAAAGTTGGCGAAAGTGTACTTATTGGAAATGATATTTCTATCACGATTTTGAGTGTACGTGGAAACCAAGTTAAACTCGGTGTAGAAGCGCCTAAAGAAGTATCCGTTCACCGAGAAGAAATTTACCAACGAATTAAACAGATGAAAGATGAACAATTAGACGGTTCATCATAATCGTAAATAATGGATTTAATATTATGAAAGCAATTATTCCTGTAGCAGGGTTAGGGACCCGCATGTTACCTGCAACAAAAGCAATTCCAAAAGAAATGCTTACATTAGTTGATAAACCATTAATTCAGTATGTTGTAAATGAATGTGTTGCAGCTGGCATAAAAGAAATTGTACTTGTCACGCATTCATCAAAAAATGCTATCGAAAACCATTTTGATACCTCTTTTGAACTAGAAACGATGCTAGAAAAACGAGTTAAACGTCAACTTCTAGAAGAAGTGCGTTCTATCTGTCCAAAAGATGTAACGATTATGCACGTTCGCCAAGGTAATGCTAAGGGCTTAGGTCATGCTGTTCTTTGTGGTCGTCCAGTAGTTGGTAATGAGCCTTTTGCTGTAGTATTACCCGATGTATTATTGGCTGATTTTAGCGCAAATCAGAAAAAAGAAAATCTTTCTGCAATGATTAAACGTTTTAAAGAAACAGGAGCTAGTCAGATAATGGTTGCACCGGTACCACAAGAAAATGTGAGTAGCTATGGTGTTGCAGACTGTGGCGGTGTAGCTCTTAATGGTGGTGAAAGTGCAAAAATTAATAACATTGTTGAAAAACCAGCCGTTGAAGAGGCACCATCGAACCTTGCTGTAGTGGGTCGTTATGTATTCTCTGCTGAAATCTGGGATTTATTGGAAAAAACTCCGGTAGGTGTTGGTGATGAAATCCAATTGACCGATGCTATTGATATGCTCATTGAAAAAGAAACTGTCGAAGCATTCCATATGACAGGTGAAACATTCGACTGTGGTGATAAAATTGGCTATATGGAAGCTTTCGTAGAATACGGTATTCGTCATGAAAAATTAGGTAAAGAATTCAAAACCTTTATCAAAAATTTAGCAAAAACGCTATAAATAGCACTAATACAGATAAAATGGACAAAATGAAAGATTTTGTCCATTTTTGTTTTATTATTAATATAGAATGTTGATTTATGCATAAATATGCACAATAATAGAATAATTAATTAAAATAAAAAGGAAAGATTATGGCACTTTGGGGGGGGCGTTTTACGCAGGCAGCGGATAAACGTTTTAAAGATTTTAATGACTCGTTACGTTTTGATTATCGTTTGGTAGAACAGGATATTCAAGGCTCGATTGGTTGGTCCAAAGCCTTGGTGAAAGTCAATGTATTAACTATCGAAGAACAGCATCAACTTGAGCAAGCACTCAATGAATTACTTATTGAAGTGCGGTCAAATCCGCAAGCAATTTTACAAGATGATGCTGAAGATATTCATAGTTGGGTTGAAAGTAAGCTAATCGATAAAGTAGGCAACCTTGGTAAAAAATTACATACTGGCCGTAGCCGCAACGATCAAGTGGCAGTAGATATAAAACTATGGTGCAAACAACGTGTGGTTGAATTACAAGAATCAGTACGTAATTTGCAACGCCACTTAGTTCAAACCGCAGAAAACACACAACAAGCAGTAATGCCTGGCTATACCCATTTACAACGAGCTCAACCAATCACTTTTGCTCATTGGTGTATGGCATATGTGGAAATGTTCGACCGCGACTATTCACGTTTAACAGATGCGTATAATCGTATGAATACCTGTCCACTTGGTAGTGGTGCGCTGGCTGGTACGGCTTATGCCGTAGATCGTGATTCACTTGCGCACGATCTTGGTTTTGTTTTCGCAACTAGAAATAGCTTAGATAGCGTCTCTGATCGCGATCATATTGTAGAGTTGCTTTCCATCGCATCCCTCAGTATGGCGCATCTTTCCCGCTTTGCTGAAGATATGATTATCTTTAATAGCGGAGAGGCAAATTTCGTCGAGCTATCTGATCGCGTGACTTCGGGATCATCATTAATGCCACAAAAGAAAAATCCTGATGCATGTGAGTTAATTCGGGGTAAAGTAGGCAGAGTGATTGGCTCATTAACAGGCATGCTAGTCACCTTAAAAGGCTTGCCACTTGCGTATAATAAAGATATGCAAGAAGACAAAGAAGGTATTTTTGATGCCTTAGATACTTGGCAAAACTGTGTGGATATGGCAACGTTCGTATTAGATGAATTGAAAGTAAATGTTGAACGTACTCGAGAAGCTGCGTTAAAAGGCTATTCAAACGCAACTGAATTAGCGGATTATTTAGTTTCTAAGGGTGTACCTTTCCGAGATTCTCATCATATTGTGGGTGAAACGGTTGTTTATGCGATTGATAAAGGGAAGGGATTAGAAGATCTCAGTATTCCTGAATTCCGCCAATTTAGTGAAGTAGTGGGAGATGATGTTTACGAGATTCTTTCGCTCCAATCTTGCTTAGACAAACGTTGTGCAAAAGGTGGGGTATCTCCATTGCGTGTTGCCGAAGCTATTGCAGAAGCGAAAATACGTTTAGCTTAATTATAACGTTAAAGTGCGGTCAGAAATTATTTTATATTTCTGACCGTTTTTGAGTGCCTATAAATATTAATTTTCTAATTTATTTTTTAAGATATTAAGTGCGCGTGCTCTATGTGAGATTCTTTTTTTCTCGATTGTATCCAGTTCACCGAACGTGCAATTTTTTTCTGGGCTGAAAAATAAACTATCGTAACCAAAACCATTTTTACCTTTTTCTTCAAACTCAATGAGACCATGGCATTCACCTTCAGCGATGATTGGTGACGGATCATTTGGGTGTTTTAGATAAACGATACAGCTCACAAATTTTGCTTGTCGATTTTCTTTTGTGACATGAGAGAGTTCGGTTAATAATTTTTTGCGATTCTTTTCATCGTTACTATCCTCTCCAGCGTATCGCGCAGAATATAACCCTGGAGCCCCATTGAGCGCATAAACAACTAAACCAGAATCATCTGCTATAGCGGGTAACCCCGATTTTTCTGACGCATAGCGTGCTTTTAATAGTGCATTTTCTACAAAGGTTAAGCCTGTTTCTTCGGGGCTATTAATGCCTAAATCGCTTTGTGCGATCACTTCAAATCCAAGATTAGCTAATACATCAGACATTTCCTTCACTTTACCTTGGTTACCTGTAGCAAGTACGATTTTTTGTTTCATGGCTTATCCTTTATTCTTGAGGTTGATTATAGGCTTCGATTAAATCTGCCCAATTTTGTTTTGTAAATTGAATCTTCATTCTTTTAATTTCTTTTGTAAAAGAGCGGTGTAATCGATTCAAGTTATCTGTTTTCCAACTATCTCCCGATCTTATAGTGCACTTATCGAAATCTAATAACCAACATTGTTTTCTATTTTTTATTTGTTGAACTAGAATGTTATGTACATTTAAATCTGTATGGCAAACCTGCTGATCATGTAATTGACGAATTAATTTTCCTATTTGAGTCCAGATTTCTTTTGGTAAAGGGGTTGCCTGTAATAGTAGGGATAAATCCTGAGCATTTTCAATTTTTTCTGTCAAAATATCCGCTTGATAGCAGATCCCAAATTTTCCCTTTTGAACTCGTGCAGCAATAGGTTTAGGAACCGGGAGCCCTGATTCATATAAGCGTTGTAGTAAATAAAATTCAGCAAAACTACGGGTCTTCTTGAGAGAGGAGAAATAATAACGATCTTTGTTGAATTTTCCCCATAATCCACCGCGATAATAATGTCTCAGTGCGCAGTTTACGCCTAGATAATCTTCTGTTTGTAGAAAATAAGTTGTGCCTCGGCCTTTTGCAGTCCCAATAATTCTTTTTTGAGTTTGCCAGAATTTAGGTTTAAAGAAGTTACTTTTATCGTTAAAAGTGCGGTCAAAACTGAAGATAAAATATTCATTACCCTGTTGGAATGAGTGCATATTAGTGGAATTGGATGATAGAAAATGTCCTTATTCTACTTTAAAATACATCCAAATTAAATGAGAAAGGATTGCAAATGTCACTTTTCACTCGTGCTCCCAAATCACTTTGTATTCTCCGCCTTTCTGCTGTAGGAGATGTTTGTCATGCCCTTGCTGTCATACAACATATTCAGGCTTATTATCCTCAAACCCAAATTACTTGGGTTGTAGGTAAAACAGAATTCGGTTTATTAGAGGGGATTCCTAATATTACTCTGATTCCTTATGATAAGAAAACCGGTTGGAAAGGTCTTTTCTCATTATGGAAAACGTTAAAGAATCAACACTTTGATGCCTTGTTAAATATGCAAACTGCATTTCGTGCTTCTATTATTTCCTTAGGAATTAAAGCTAAATATAAAATTGGGTTTGGTAAAAAACGATCACGAGAGGGACAATGGCTATTTGTTAATCGTCAAGTAAATGATCCTGATTCACCTCATGTCTTAGACGGTTTTATGGCTTTTGCAGAATATATTGGTGTGCCAAAAGCTAAATTAACCTGGAAACTTGAAATCTCTCCCCAGGAAAGTGAATATGCATATCAATTTATCGATCCTTCACGTAAAAATTTACTGATCTCTCCTTGCTCTAGTAAAGTAGAAAAAGATTGGCTCATTGAACGTTATGCTGAGGTTGCAAATCTTGCAAATAAACGTAATATTCATGTTATTTTTTGTAGTTCCCCCTCAAAGCGTGAATTAGAAATGGTTGAAAGAATCATAGCACTTTGTGACTTTAAACCAACTAATGCCTCAGGTAAAACCAGCTTGAAGCAACTTGCAGCCTTAATTTCTCAAGTAGATTTAGTTTTATCGCCCGATTCTGGCCCAGCACATATTGCAACGGCTCAAAATACGCCTGTTATTGGTTTATATGCTTATCACAACCCATTACGTACGGGCCCTTATCATAATTTGTCTAATGTCGTCTCTGTTTATGAAGAGAATGCACAAAAAGAATTTGGAAAAACATCTTCTCTATTACCTTGGGTAACAAAACTAAAAGGAAAAGATTTAATGGCACAGATCCAAGTGGACTCTGTAATTGAAGAAATGAATAAGTTAGGGCTTTAAATTCAGGGATAAAAAAAGCCCTTTCAAAAGCTGAAAGGGCAAAAATATTTGGAGTCATACTATGAGTTGTTGAATTAACAAATCAGGTATGTAACGTATTATAATAACAAAATACAAAAATACAACATTTTTTTAACAAATAATTTTTTGTCATTTAATTATGTGGATTTCTTGTATTGCTATTGACTAAATTACGCATTAATAAGGCGTAGTCTAAGTTGATATCTTGTGGTACGTTTAAGAACACAAAATGCCCATCACCTAGTGCTGCATCAACCGCTTCATTTTTACGATTTATCATTTTTTCAATTTTGAAATTGATATTACCCTGAGGGGTCATCATTTCTACATCATCACCAAGTAGGAATTTGTTCTTCACCGCCACTTCAGCCATACCTTGTTCATTACGTTTACCCGTAAATTCACCGACAAACTGTTGACGATCAGAAATAGAATAACCGTATTCGTAATTTTGGTATTCATCGTGTGTATGGCGACGTAAGAAACCTTCGGTATAACCACGATGGGCAAGGGATTCCAAGGTATCCATTAAGCTTTCATCAAATGGCTTACCTGCAGCTGCATCATCGATGGCTTTGCGGTAAACTTGAGCGGTTCTTGCGCAATAATAGAATGATTTAGTACGACCCTCGATTTTTAACGAATGCACACCAAGTGCGGTCAATTTTTCAACGTGTTGTACGGCCCGCAGATCTTTTGAGTTCATAAAGTAGGTGCCGTGCTCATCTTCAAACGCGGTCATTTGCTCATCTGGCTTTTGTGATTCGGTGTAAAGGAAGACTTTATCCGTTACCGCACCTTCACCCAAGGTTGGCGCCACATTTTTCACTTCGATTTGTTGGGCAGGATCGATTTTCGGCACGATATTGCCCACTTCATCCGTGGTGCCTTCTTCCATTTTGTATTCCCAACGGCAAGCATTCGTGCAAGTGCCTTGGTTTGGATCGCGTTTATTGATATATCCAGAAAGCAAGCAGCGGCCAGAATATGCCATGCACAACGCACCGTGTACGAAAATTTCGAGTTCGATATCTGGCACGTGTTGGCGAATTTCAGCGATCTCTTCAATGGATAATTCGCGCGATAAAATCACACGAGTTAATCCCATTTGTTTCCAGAATTTCACAGTCGCCCAGTTTACCGCATTCGCTTGTACAGAAAGGTGAATATCAATATCTGGGAAGTTTTCACGCACCAACATGATTAAGCCGGGGTCAGACATAATTAAGGCATCAGGGCCCATGTCGATCACAGGTTGTAAATCTTTGATAAAGGTTTTGAGTTTGGAGTTATGCGGTGCAATGTTTACGACCACATAGAATTTTTTGCCAAGCGCATGAGCCTCATCGATCCCGATTTTTAAATTGGCGTGATTAAATTCATTGTTACGTACACGCAAGCTATAACGAGGTTGGCCAGCATAAACGGCATCTGCACCATAGGCAAAAGCATAGCGCATATTTTTGAGGGAGCCAGCAGGGGAAAGTAATTCTGGTTTGAATGAGGATGTCATGATATGTTCTCTATCTGATTTCAAGTCAGGAATTTACACGAGGTAAATCATTAAAAGATAAAACTAGGGATTTTAGACATGTTAAGGAATATTCCGCACTTCTCGATATCAAAAAGTGCGGTTAATTTTAGCTTAGAATTTTATTTAACTCTTGGCTAACTTCTTCCACTTTTTGTGTACCATCTAAACGGAAATATTGAGTATTCCCCGCTTTCGCTTCTGCTTGGTAATAATCAATTAATGGGCTGGTTTGTTTATGATATACGGCTAAACGATCTAATACAGTTTCTGGTTTATCATCTGCACGAATAATTAAATCTTCACCCGTTACATCATCTTTACCTTCCACTTTTGGTGGATTATAAACAATGTGGTAAGAACGACCAGATGCTTGATGTACACGACGACCACTCATACGTTCAACAATCACTTCGTCTGGCACATCGAATTCTAAAACAAAGTCAATTTTAACGCCTGAATCTTTCAATGCATCCGCTTGTGGAATAGTACGAGGGAAACCATCTAACAAGAAACCATTTGCGCAGTCAGGTTGAGCAATACGATCTTTTACAAGGGCAACGGTTAATTCATCTGGTACTAATTTACCTTCATCCATTAATGCTTTAGCTTGTTTGCCAAGTTCAGTCCCTGCTTTGATTGCAGCGCGGAACATATCGCCAGTTGAAATTTGCGGGATACCAAATTTATTCATAATAAATTGTGCTTGAGTGCCTTTACCTGCGCCCGGTGCACCTAAAAGAATAATTTTCATAAAAAATCTCCATTAATAAAAAACGTGATTAAGATACTGATAAAGCATAGTGCGGTCAAATTTTTTATAATTTTTACCGTACTTTTATAGTGAATTGGCCGTATTATTTTCTTGATTCCAAGGCGCTACCCAAAATAAACAAAGCATGCCAGGAATCGCTAAAAATAAACAAAACCAAAAATACTGATAATACCCTACCGCTCCCACAACATAACCAGAAAGCATACCTAAAACTTTACTTGGCAAAGCTGAAAGGCTTGTAAAAAGTGCAAGCTGTGTTGCGGTATAAAGCGGATTACTCTCACGCGCCATAAAAGCCACAAAAGCCGCGGTGCCAAGCCCAACACCGATATATTCTGCTGCAATCACAACACCTAGTTTCCATAACTCGGCTGATGTAATAACATCAAAATGTCCGAAAGCTGCCAACCAAATAAACCCACCAATTGTCACCATCTGTACAAGCCCAAATAGCCACAATGCACGGTTAATACCCTGTTTTAGCATTATCACACCACCAGCAAGTCCAGATAAAATGCTTGACCAAAGTGCGGTACTTTTTACAACAATCGCTATATCCTCTTTGCTAAATCCCATATCATAAATAAATTTGGTTTGTAGCGTTGTGGCAAAAGAATCCCCGAACTTATACAAAAACAAAAACAGTAAAAAACCGATAGCCTGAATGATGCCCTTACGCTGAAAAAATTCTTGTAATGGAATCCAAAATGCTTGATAGAACGGCTGATTAGTTTGCTGCACGTCTATTTTGGGCTCTTTTGCTAAAAATAATGTCATGAAGATGCCCGCTAACATACAAAGTGCGGTCCATAAAAAGACTGTTTCCCAAGGATAAATCGCCGCCAAATATAGCGATAATCCACCGGGAATTAATCCCGCAATTCGATAAGCATTAATATGAATAGTGTTTCCCAAACCTAATTCATAATCACTCAAAATCTCACGACGATAAGCGTCTAACACGATATCTTGTGTGGCTGAAAAAAAGGCGATAAGCAACGCAATATTTGCAACCGTACTCAGTTGTGTGAGCGGATCAAACAGGCTAATTATGTAAAGTAAAATCAATAATGCCACTTGTGAAAGCAGCATCCAGCTACGACGACGCCCTAAAAAACTTGGGAAATAACGATCCAATAAAGGAGCCCACAAAAATTTCAATCCATAAGGCAACATCACACCAGTTACCGCACCAATAAGCTCAATTGAAAGATGTTTATCTGTTAGCCAAACAGGCAACATCTGCAATAACACAAATAATGGCAAACCAGAATTAAAACCTGTGAATACGCAAATCAACATCTTGCGTGTAAAAATTTGGGAAGAAAGGGAATTTGACATAAAGTGCGGTTAATTTTGGTTGTATTTTAGAAACTTTGCCTTTCAATTAAAGGATAAGTGCAAAAATTAGGGGGATTTTTAATCACATCCCCCAATGTTTAGCTTCTTCTTCCTAAAAAAGAAAAACAAATATTAGAGAATATTAATCTCTGTACCCTTTTGGATTATTTTTCTGCCAGTTCCATGTATCTTGCATCATTTTTTCAAGACCACGTTCAGCTACCCAACCAAGCTCTTTTGCAGCTAAACTAGGATCAGAATAGCATGTCGCAATATCACCAGGACGGCGCTCTACAAGTTTATATGCAATTGTAATATCGTTGGCTTTTTCAAAAGCTTTTACCATATCTAATACGGAATAACCATGGCCTGTACCAAGGTTATAAATATGTAAACCAGCATCATTTTCATGACGTTGAAGCGCTTTTAAATGCCCCACTGCCAAATCAACCACATGAATATAATCACGGACGCCTGTTCCATCATGAGTGTCGTAATCACTACCAAATACAGAAAGTTGTGCTAATTTACCGATGGCAACTTGACTAATATAAGGTAATAAATTATTTGGAATACCATTTGGATCTTCACCAATTAAGCCACTTTCATGCGCCCCAACTGGATTAAAATAACGCAAGATGGTCATGCTAAATTTTGGTTCCGCTTTTACTGTATCGCGTAAAATCTGCTCAACCATATATTTAGATGTACCATAAGGGTTGGTTGTACCGCCGACTTCACAATCCTCTGTAATTGGAATAATTTTTGGATCACCGTAAACCGTTGCAGATGAACTAAATACAAAGTTCCAAACACCTGCTTTTTTCATTTCTTGAATTAATACAAGGGTGCCAGAGACATTGTTCATGTAATATTCTGTCGGCTTTTGAACACTTTCCCCTACGGCTTTTAACCCTGCAAAGTGAATAACAGAGCTAATCTTATTTTCAGTAAAGATTTTTTGTAACAAAGCACGATCTAAAATATCACCTTCATAAAACTTTGCTTCTTTGCCTGTAATTTGTTTTACGCGCTCAAGGGATTTTGGCGATGAATTGCAAAGATTATCTAATACTACCACCTCTTTGCCAGCATTTAATAATTCCACAACTGTGTGAGAACCGATATAACCGGCGCCACCTGTCACTAAAATGGCCATAATGATTTCCTTATTAATTATTGAGACTAAAAAAATTATATCACTATTTTGTATGATAAGAACGATGTCTTGTATGCCTTTGCGGTGGCACCGCACGTTTTAACCGATATGGTTTCGGCAGTTCAAGCAAGGCTTCTGTTTCATATTGGCTCACTGGGATAGAATGGCCAATATATTCTTCAATTGATGGTAAATTCATCGCATATTCTTCGCAAGCAAAACTAATCGAAACGCCACTTTCCCCCGCTCGTCCAGTACGGCCGATTCGGTGAACGTAATCTTCTCTATCATCGGGTAAATCATAATTAAAAACATGCGTCACATCAGAAATATGCAAGCCACGAGCAGCCACATCTGTTGCTACTAAAATATCTAAATCACCGTCGGTAAATTGTTTTAATAAGGACAAACGTTTTTTCTGTGCTACATCGCCAGTCAGTAAACCAACACGATGTCCATCAGCCGCCAAATAACCCCAAATTTCTTCACAACGATGTTTCGTATTCGCAAATACAATACAGCGCTCAGGCCATTCATCTTCCATTAAGGTTAAGAGAAGTGCCATTTTATCCTGATTAGATGGATAAAAAAGTTCTTCTTTGATTCGGTGCCCTGTTTTTTGTTCCGGTTCAATTTCAATATATTCAGGGTCATTCATATCTTCAAATGCTAATTCACGCACTTTATAAGAAAGTGTCGCTGAAAATAACATCGTTAAACGAGATTGCGGAGCGGGGCCTTTACGCAATAAATAACGAATATCACGGATAAACCCAAGATCGAACATTCGATCCGCTTCATCTAGAACGACAACTTGAATTTCATCTAAACTAATTACGCCTTGCTTCACATAATCAATGACTCGCCCAGTCGTACCAATCAAAATATCGACGCCACGCTCAATCGCTTGTAGTTGTTTATCATAACCATCGCCTCCATAGGCAAGTGCGGTCTTTAATCCACTCGCTTTTGCAAGAAATTCTGCGTCATTACTAATCTGCACCGCTAATTCTCGTGTAGGTGCTAGAATCAAAGCTCTTGGGTGACGATATTCAAGATTAGGATCTTGGAGAGTTAAAAGATGGTGAAAAGTAGCCGTTAAAAAAGCCATTGTCTTGCCTGTACCAGTTTGAGCTTGTCCTGCGACATCTCGTCCATTTAAACTGATAGGCAAAGATAAAGCCTGAATTGGGGTACAAAAATCAAAGCCTTTTTTTGCCAAAGCATCTCGTACAATCGGATGTAGAGGAAGATCAGAGAATCGTTGTTGGCTTAAATAATCTTGTTGCATAAAAATCACATTTTAGAATAATAAAATTAGGTTTAGCATAGCATGCTTAGGGAAAATCCTCAAAAAAGGACCGCACTTATAAAAATTAACCGATAGGGTTTCCTATCGGTTAATTTCTATTTAATGCTCCATTCGTCACTCACATTTGGATCCATTGCAAAATCAGCAGTATCACTTGGAATCGCTTTTTCTTCTGCCGCCCATTCGCCAAGATCGATTAACTGGCAACGTTTACTACAAAAAGGTCGAAAAGTACTTTCATTTGTCCAAGGCACAGATTTTTGGCAAATCGGACAAGGTACTTCAATAATTTCGTCAGACATTTTTATGTTCCGCTTGTTGTAAATAAAACTGGTGTAATTCTAGCACCTTTTGCTGCAAGTGCGGTAAGTTTTGAGCCAGTTCAGCATCATTATTAATCACATCATCCGCCCATTTTAAACGCTCTTGTTGAGAAACTTGAGAATTCATAATTCGTTGAATTTGTTCAAAATTATTGTTATCTCGTTGCGATGAACGAGCAAGTTGAGTTTGTGGACTCACATCCACCACCAAAATACGATCACAAAGTGCGGTCAATTTATTTTCTATTAATAAAGGGACGACAAATAATGTGTAAGGTGCAGTTTGTTCTGCTAATTGTTGTTTCATTCGTTCACGAATAGCGGGATGTAAAAGATTATTTAACCACAATTTATCTTCATCATTGCTAAACACTCGTTCTCGTAAACCCGATCGATTAAGTTCACCTTGTTCCGTTAAAACTTGAGCACCAAAATATTCAATAATTTTAGACAATAAAGGGGAATCTTTCGCGACGACTTCTCTAGCAACCACATCCGCATCCACTAGAGGTACGCCAAGATCGGCAAATAAATTAGCAATCGTTGTTTTACCACTACCAATGCCACCCGTTAAGCCAACAATATAAGTCATATGATTTCCCATAAAAAAATTTCCAATATTATACAAAATAACGCTAGTAAAAATCAGCTATCCAAACCAATGGTTAGTGAACCATAACAAATTAATTTATCTACATTATCATGCTTTTATATATTGAAAAATAAAAGAAAAATATAACCATGGAAAAACAACAACCCAAAGAAATGCACTAATAACAACAATAAATTTAAAACTAAAATGCAGCGTTTTATGACGAAAATGTTTCATGGCTAAATGTATTCCCATAAAACCACCTAAAAGGCTTAGAAGAAAAAATGTTTTTTCAGGAATTCTCCACTCGTTACGCACGGCCCGAATTTTATCTCTCCACATAAAAAAATAAGCGGCGATATTGATCGCCGCTAACCATATAATCAACGAAAGAAAATAAATCATTTCGGATAAACTGGAAGACGTTTACAAATTGCTAAGACTTTTTCTTTAGTTTCAGCAATCACTTGTTCTTCATTTTCTTTACCTAAAGCATCTAAAACATCACACATCCAGCCAGCTAATTCACGCACATCATTTTCATTGAAACCACGGCGAGTCACAGATGGTGTACCTACACGGATACCTGAAGTAACAAATGGTTTTTGCGGATCGTTTGGTACAGCATTTTTATTCACGGTAATATTTGCTTTGCCTAAAGCTGCATCTGCTGCTTTACCAGTTAATCCTTGTTTAATGAAACTTACTAAGAACAAGTGGTTTTCAGTACCATTTGACACCACGTCATAACCACGTTGTTTAAATACTTCAACCATTGCTTTTGCATTTCTCAACACATTTGCTTGGTATTCTTTATATTGAGGCTCTAATGCTTCTTTAAAGCAAACTGCTTTTGCCGCAATAATATGAACTAATGGACCACCTTGATTTGCAGGGAATACGGATGATTGTAATTTTTTGTAGATTTCTTCATCGCCACAAGATGAAAGAATTAAACCACCACGCGGACCGCCCAATGTTTTATGGGTTGTTGTTGTCACAACATGTGCATGAGGCAGTGGATTTGGATATAAACCCGCTGCAATTAATCCTGCTACATGCGCCATATCAACAAATAGATACGCACCCACTTCATCGGCGATTTCACGCATTTTTTTCCAATCCACCACTTGAGAATAAGCAGAGAAACCCGCCACAATCATTTTTGGTTTGTGTTCTAATGCTTTTTGACGGACATCTTCATAGTCGATTAAACCATCGGCAGTAATACCATAAAGTACAGAATTATAGATTTTACCAGAGAAACTGACTTTTGCACCGTGAGTTAAGTGCCCACCGTGAGCCAAATCCATACCTAAAATAGTATCGCCTGCATTAATCAATGCACCATACACTGCAGCGTTTGCTTGTGATCCAGAGTGTGGTTGAACATTCACGTAATCTGCACCAAATAATTCTTTCGCACGGTCAATTGCTAACTGTTCCACAATGTCTGCATACTCACAACCACCGTAATAACGTTTACCTGGATAGCCTTCAGCATATTTATTAGTGAATTGTGAACCTTGAGCTTCCATCACGCGCGGACTAGCATAGTTTTCAGATGCAATTAGTTCGATATGCTCTTCTTGACGACGATTTTCATCTTGAATCGCTTGCCACAATACTGGATCGTAATCAGCGATGTTCATACTTTTTTTAAACATTGTGTATTCCTCGTTGTTTGAATTATTTGTGTATAGTTTACCTGTTTCCAAGTAAAAACTTAATCAGAAATTTCGATCATATTTTTCATTATTACAATGAAAAACATTCATTTATCTAAATCGAGCCTTTTTCTTTCACTAATTTCTCAATTAGTTTAACTTCTTTTGTTTTCTCGCCTGCACCCAGTTTACGGCATTGGCTGGTCTCTTTCGTATAAGTATTAAAATTAGTCATACTGGTTGGGCTTTTCATTTTAATCTTCATATCCAAATGATTACCGCAACTATTACAAGGTGAAACAAATTCCTTATCATACTCTTTAAATTCTGGAGATTGTTCAATAATTTTCGCGACTTGTGGTGAATGCGCGGTTTTAAATAGACGATCCGTAAAGTCATAACTTAACTTGTCATCATTCGCCTGCCATTTAGCTTTAGCTTGCAATAAATAACGCATCCAGCCTTCTTTTGTATCAATCTGAGAGATACCACGCATCAGCACAGTTTGATCTGCTCGATAAGTGACATAATCAAAATGCTCGACTGGTAAAGGGGCTTTTGCCGCAGGCTTAACATGGCAAATCCAATCGCCCAGCAACGCTTTTTCCTGTTCAGTTTGCTGGTGTGCCATTGCGCATCCCGAGAGCAATACAGCGACAAGACTACCTAATACTAATTTTCTCATAGTAATACTCCTTTTATTTAGTTGATTTCCTCACTATCAAAAATAAAGTGCGGTTAAAATCACGCTTGTTTTTTATCAAGTTTAAAATAATTGTATTTATTTCTTTACAAACCACTGATTCAATAACTGAATATCTTTGTCATTCTCGGTGACTCGTCGGCAAGTCGCAAAATCCTTATCTAAAATAAGTTGATTGCCATTCTGTTTAAGCTCAATTGACATATTCACGTGATCGCCTGATTTGCTATAAAACGTAGCTAGTTTCTCTTTTTCTTGTTTTTGTAATTTCTTATCTTGCTTAATGGCTTTAGCCACATTGTTACTGTGTGCAGGCACCATCGCGCGATTAACAAAATCAAAACTCAAGACATTATTTTGGCTCTGCCATTTCACCTTACCTTTTGTTAAATAACGAATAGTCGTCTCTTTATCCAATTCAATGTAGGAAATGCCTCGCAAGGCGCCTGTTCCATCAGATTTTAAGACGAAGTGTTCTAAACGATCGTAAGTTTGTCTATCTTTTGTCGGTATAGTACGACAAATCCACTCGCCATCTAATGTTGCACTTTGTGAGACATTTGATGCTCCCGCACAACCTGTTAATAATGCAGCAACAAGGCTACCCAATATTAATTTTCTCATGAGATACTCCTTTTATTGACAGTAGGGATAACATTGATCACAACAAAATAGGGAAATTTTCGTTTAATCAGGAATGTGTAAAAGGCAGCAGTTACATAAATCATCACTCTCAAATTCTGATATTTCACCTGCAACCTTATTCGGAATGGGAAATAAACGCACAGTTAGTGGTTTATTTAAGCGAAATGCCATCGTCCCAGTGTCGCGCATAATAGCGGCTATGCTTTCTGCCTTAACATTTCCCGCCACGGGAACCGTGTCTAAACCGATACCACATACGGCGCTATACGTCAGTAAAGCGCGAATATCAAAATATTGTTTTTGTGTCCCTTCGGCTAAACCTAAATCTTCTGTCACCGCCAACATTAACCCAGAAAAACCAACCAATGGCACATGTTGGATTGATTTAAACACTTTTGTCAGTAGCGCAGAAACCTCTACTGAACCAGCCGCACCAAAATAGGGCAATCCCATTAATTCATACACTTTTGTCATAGATGAACAATTTTTTGATGGAGCCGCCGAACTATCAATGCCTGCAAATTCAAATTCACCCGATAATTTGACCGTACTTAACATATCTAATACTTGATCTACATGATATTGCAGAGCTTGCGACATAGCCTGATAACAATCAGCATAAAATTGATTATGAGGCGATTTTGGTACAGATTTTAATACTTCAACTAATAAATCGGGTGTTTCTAAACCAATGACAAAACTATTTGGTAAATGGCTTAGATGATAACCGGCGGGGAAATAAGGAATAAATGGCTTGCAGTTAAAATTCACAGTAAAGTTAAAATTACCTTCACCACGTGGTGTGATATTTGCAATTCGTTGTACGGCATAAACAGATTGCTCAATAAGTTCATTATCTAACACGCCATTTTCATCTAATGGCACATTGACACAAGCATTACACAAGTCGTCATAAGCCGCGATTAGCTCTGGTAATAAAGCAATTTCCTCTTTATTTCTCGCCGCTCCTATTGCAAATCGAAGACGGATTCCACTTTCATTAAATTTATTCAATAATTCCGTTAAATACTGCAAATCTGCTTTTGCCGTCTGCAAATTGGTTAAATCCAAATATTCACCGAAGGGATTGGTAATCACTCGAATCGATTGCAAGGTATAACCTGCTTTCTGCACAGCGGGTAATAACAAATCCACATCACGTTTCACCGAATAAAGGGCGTCTTCCCATTGCGTTTTATCTTTATGTAACGTTAGAAAAAAACTGATTGTGCGAAGACGACATAATTCCTTATTTTTATAATCCATTCAATCCCTTAACATTAAATGTCGTTATTTTTGCTGCTCACGTTCAACAGCACGATAACCAATGTCTCGACGATAAAAACGTCCAGACCATTGAATTTGTTCAGCGAGTTTTAAGGCTTTTTGTTGTGCTTCAAATACACTTTCGCCTAATGCAGTCACACAAAGCACGCGACCGCCGTTCGTGACTAACTTGCCTTCTTGTTCCGCAACGCCCGCTAAGAAAACTTTCTCATTTTCGACCGCACTTTGTGACAAACCGGTGATTTCATCGCCCTTGCGATAATCGCCCGGATAGCCTTCTGCTGCCAATATGATACCTAAAGAAGCTTTCGGATTCCATTGGGATTTCACTTCGTCTAATTTGCCATCACAGGCTTTAAGACAAAGCTCCACCAAATCCGATTCCAAACGTAACATAATCGGTTGGGTTTCCGGATCACCAAAACGGCAGTTAAATTCGATCACTTTCGGCTGGCCATTCGGCATGATCATCAAACCGGCATACAAGAAACCGGTGTAAATATTGCCCTCTGCCGCCATGCCGTTGACCGTTGGATAGATCACTTCACGCATTACCCGCGCATGAATTTCAGGTGTCACCACAGGCGCAGGAGAATAAGCCCCCATACCGCCGGTGTTTAAGCCCGTGTCTTTCTCACCCACACGCTTGTGGTCTTGACTGGTCGCCATAGGTTCGACATTTTTGCCGTCCACCATGACGATAAAGCTCGCCTCTTCGCCATCTAAAAATTCTTCAATGACCACTCGACTACCGGCTTCACCAAAGGCATTGCCGGAAAGCATATCACGCACTGCGTCTTCGGCTTCCTGCAACGTCATAGCCACAATCACGCCTTTGCCTGCCGCCAAGCCATCTGCTTTTACGACAATTGGCGCACCTTTTTCACGCAAGTAAGCCAATGCCGGTTCGACTTCAGTGAAGTTTTGATATTCTGCTGTTGGGATTTTATGACGCGCTAAGAAATCTTTGGTAAAAGCTTTTGAACCTTCTAATTGCGCCGCCGCTTGCGTTGGTCCGAAAATTTTTAAACCCGCTGCACGAAACGCATCCACCACGCCAATCACAAGTGGCGCTTCAGGCCCCACGATCGTTAAACCTACGTGGTTATCTTGGGCAAATTTAACCAATGCAGGAATATCCGTTGCGGCGATATTCACGTTTTCGACCTTTTGTTCTAACGCTGTCCCTGAATTGCCCGGTGCAACGAAAATTTTATTCGCTAATGGAGATTGCGCCACTTTCCAAGCGAGGGCATGTTCACGACCGCCGTTTCCGATGATGAGGATGTTCATAATGCTCCTTGTATCTTTTTGAATTTAATCCCCTCTTTAGCAAAGAGGGGTAAGGGAGATTTGGCCAGAAGTTATTTCAACCTCATAGTACATTTAGCATCGTTTAAATCTCCCTCTCGCCCCCTCTTTACGAAAGAGGGAGGATAAGTAAGTCGCTCATTGAGCGAAGTTGCTGCATAAATTAATGTCTAAAATGACGCATTCCAGTTAATACCATCACCATATTATGTTCATCTGCCGCATCAATCACTTCCTGATCACGCATTGAGCCGCCCGGATGAATCACACATTGAATGCCTACTTTCGCCGCCGCATCAATGCCATCACGGAATGGGAAGAACGCATCAGATGCCATCACACAACCGGCCACTTCCAAGCCTTCATCTTGCGCTTTAATACCGGCGATTTTAGCCGAATACACGCGGCTCATTTGGCCTGCGCCAATACCGATGGTTTGGTTATCTTTGGCATAAACAATGGCATTCGATTTCACGAATTTCGCCACTTTCCAACAGAATAATAAATCTTTCAATTCTTGTTCGGTCGGTTGACGTTTGCTGACCACTTTTAAATCATCCAAGCCCACCATGCCTAAATCCGAATCTTGCACCAACAAGCCGCCATTCACGCGTTTGAAATCTAAACGTTGGGTACGTGCTTGCCATTCTCCACATTCAAGCAAACGGACATTTTTCTTACGTTTCACCACTTCAACGGCTTCTGCCGACACTTTCGGTGCGATAATCACTTCCACAAATTGACGTTCTACAATTTCATTTGCCGTTTTTTCGTCTAATTCACGGTTAAACGCAATGATGCCGCCAAAGGCTGAGGTTGGGTCTGTTTGATAGGCGCGATTGTAGGCCTCTAAAATATCTTTGCCTAAGGCCACCCCACACGGATTGGCGTGTTTCACAATCACACAGGCCGGCTCATCAAATTCTTTCACGCATTCAAGGGCTGCATCGGTGTCTGCAATATTATTGTAAGACAAGGCTTTACCTTGGAGTTGATTAGCGGTAGCCACGCTCGCTTCTTTAACATTCAAATCAACATAGAAGGCCGCATTTTGATGAGAGTTTTCGCCGTAACGCATGGTTTGTTTACGCACGAAGTTAAGGTTTAAAGTCCGTGGGAATTGACCACACTTCGCCTCCGCATCTTCTTCAGAAGCAACATGATAAGGTTTCACCAATTGACCGAAATAGTTGGCGATCATGGAATCGTATTGCGCGGTGTGTTCAAATGCTTTGATGGCAAGATCAAAACGGGTTTCAAGCGTTAAGCTGTTTTGATGTTGCTCCATTTCGGTAAGAATGGCATTAAAATCGTTATTGTTCACGACAATCGCTACATCTTTATGGTTTTTCGCAGCAGAACGCACCATGGTTGGGCCGCCGATATCGATATTTTCCACCGCATCAACCAAGGTGCAATCTGGTTTCGCCACGGTTGCGGCGAAAGGATATAAATTCACCACCACCATATCAATACCTTCAATACCATGTTGCTGCATGATGGCATCATCCGTGCCACGACGACCTAAAATCCCGCCGTGCACTTTGGGGTGTATGGTTTTCACGCGACCGTCCATCATTTCAGGGAACCCCGTATAATCAGACACTTCAGTCACTGGCAAACCATGTTGCTCCAACAATTTTGCGGTACCGCCTGTGGAAAGTAGTTTTACACCATGCTGTACTAAGCCTTGAGCAAATTCTACGATACCGGTTTTATCCGAAACACTGAGTAAAGCCTGACGAATTGGACGATCTGTCATTACATTTTCCTTCATTAAATGGTTAAAAATAAGCGGAGTGAATTATAGCGCAAACGTTTGCGTAAATATAGAAAGATTTTACTGATCATAAAATGAGAATATGTAATAAAGAAAAATGCCATTTGATTTTTTCAAATGGCATTGTTTTTAGTTAAATAGCCGTCTTTGTTTACGACTTTTTTGTATTTGAGAAATAAATAATATTGTGAGTATTGCAATGTATACAACAAAAATAAATACGAGCCACTGAACCATGGTTAAATTTAAGAATGACCATTGGCTTTCATTACAAGAGCCTGTAGGATTAAAAATAGCTGGGAACCATTGATGAAATGGTAAGGTTTCTGGAAAGTTAGGGATAAACTCGCACTGTTTCCAGGGGGCTGGATTCATTTGTAGATCCAAATGGCGCAGTGATACCAAAAGGCCTTTAATACTACTAAATAATCCGAGTATCAAGGCGATTAATCTCACAATAAATGATTTTGGCGCGAGAAGGCCAATAATGCCCGCAATAAATAATCCAATTATCGCTAAACGTTCATATACGCAAAGCACACAAGGCTGTAACCCCATTCCATATTGGAAATAAAGTGCGGTAGATTCCAAAGCTAAACTTGATAAAGCTAGCAAAAACCATACGGAGCGTTTTTCAGAAAATTGTTTTAATAATGTGAGCATTCTGTCTCCTTAAATCGGCAAAATTAAACCTAAGCTTGCCAACCAATCTGTAGTTGCAGGTAAAATAAATTCGATAGCAAATAAACCTACAAGTGACATAACAACGGTATAAGGCAAAGCCATATAAACCATTCTTCCGTAAGAAAGGCGAATTAATGGGGCGAGGGATGAGGTCAATAAGAACAAGAATGCTGCTTGTCCATTTGGTGTTGCGACTGATGGTAAGTTTGTTCCAGTATTGATTGCCACAGAAAGCAATTCAAATTGATGAGGTAAAATTACGCCATTCGCTAATGCAGATTTTGCTTCGTTAATATAAACCGTTGCGACAAATACGTTATCAGAGATAGAAGATAACAATCCATTAAAGATATAGAAGAGAGCAAGCTGAGTATTTTCTTCAGAAGCAAGTACAAAATGAATAATAGGTGCGAATAGTTTTTGATCAATAATTACAGCAACCACAGAAAAGAAGACAACAAGTAGGGCTGTAAATGGCAAAGACTCTTGGAATGCTTTACCGATAGTGTGTTCGTCAGTCACACCTGTGAATGTTGTAGCAAAAATGATGATACTTAAACCAATTAATCCTACCGCCGCAAGATGGAACGCCAATCCAAGAATTAACCAAATCGCGATTAACGTTTGAACACCTAATTTGATTTTGTCTTGTTTAGACATTTTTTCTGAATTAGTGCGGTCTAAATCTGACAAGATTTTCCATACATCTTCAGGTAATTTTTCACCATAACCGAATAATTTGAATTTTTCGACTAAGAAGCAAGTGAGTAATCCGCAAATAAATACTGGAACAGTAACTGGCGCCATGCGGAAGAAAAATTCGATAAAGTTCCATTTGGCTTGTTCTGCAATGATTAAGTTTTGTGGTTCACCCACCATTGTCATTACACCACCAAGTGCAGTTCCGACGCCAGCATGCATCATTAAACTACGTAAGAAAGCCCGAAATTTTTCTAAGGTTTTATGATGTTGCGCATCAATTTTAGCGTCATCAGAAATATCCACCGCATCCATTAAACCATTACCTGATGCGACTTTATGGTATACCCCATAAAATCCCATCGCGACACTAATAATAACTGCAACTACGGTCAATGCGTCAAGAAAAGCGGATAAAAAGGCTGCGCTAAAGCAAAATGCGAGAGAAAGTGCAATTTTAGAGCGAATTTTAACGAGTAATTTAGTAAATACATAAAGCAGTAATTGCTTCATAAAGAAAATACCCGCAACCATAAACATTAATAGTAAAATTACTTCAAAATTAGACATAATTTCAGCTTTTACATGCTCTACGTTTGTCATGCCGATAATAATAGCTTCAATAGCTAATAAACCACCGGGTTGAAGGGGGTAGCATTTCAATGCCATGCCTAACGTGAAAATAAATTCAGCGACTAATAGCCAGCCCGCTAGGAAAGGGCTGATGAAAAAGAAAATAATCGGATTAATAATGAGAAAAGCAACAATGGCAAGTTTATACCAATCCGGACTTGAACCAAGAAAGTTTTTCATAAAAGCTTGAATGTTTGTCATAGGGGACTCCACTATTTTTTATCATGCTGACATTGTAATATATCCGTCTTTAAAGGATAATAAAAACTAGCTATTTTTTCATAAAATTGCATCTTTTTTATTTTTATCTGATTTTTAAGTGTAATGCAAAACGATAATGACATTTTAAAAGCGCAAAGTCCTGCGGCTTTGGCTGAAGAGTATATTGTAAAAAGTATTTGGCAGGATATTTTTCCCGCAGGGAGTAATTTGCCTTCAGAACGAGATCTTGCTGATAAAATAGGGGTAACTCGTACAACATTACGTGAAGTGTTGCAACGTTTGGCGAGAGATGGCTGGTTAACAATTCAGCATGGTAAACCGACGAAAGTGAATAATATTTGGGATACGGCCGGACCAAATATTATCGAAACATTGATTAGTTTGGATATGCGTTCAGCACCAATGATTATTGATAATATGCTATCTTTACGTAGTAAAATGTCTGAATTTTATATTTATGAGGCTGTTAAAAATTCTCCAGAGCAATCTGCCGCACTTTTTGCATCACTAGAGCAATTAGAGAATACTGCTCAAGATTACACGGAATTTGACTATACTTTGTTTCGTCAATTTACTGTGGTAGCTAATAAGCCTTTTTATCGATTAGTATTCAATAGTTTAAAGGGTGTTTATCAACGAATTGGTTTACTCTTCTTTAAAGAGGAAAAGCACAGAGAACTTACTAAACAATTCTACTTAGAAATGCAGCAAATTTGTCAGGTAGGTAACGCTGATGCTGTGGTAGATTGTATTCGTAAACATAATGTTCGCTCTATCACTTACTGGCATGCTATTTTAGAGCGGTTACCTCAAAATCTATCTGATTAATCTATAGGGAATGAGAGGCTTAAAATAGCCCACGTGTAAATTTATTTATTTTTCATGTGAAAGATATTATTCCCGTCTTCTATTAACATTTTAGAATACTATGCGCATACCTAGAATCTATCACCCTGAATCACTAGAATATCAAACGCAATGCCAACTTTCTGAAGATGCCGCCAATCATGTTGGTCGTGTATTGAGAATGGTAGAAGGTGAGCAACTTGAACTTTTTGATGGTTCAAACCATATTTATCCAGCAATAATCACAGAATCCAATAAGAAATCGGTAAAAGTTAATATCTTAGGGAGAGAACTTTCTGATAAAGAATCCAATTTAAAAATCCATTTAGGTCAAGTTATTTCACGAGGTGAACGGATGGAATTCACCATTCAAAAATCTGTGGAATTGGGAGTAAATGTGATTACGCCACTGTGGTCTGAACGTTGTGGCGTGAAGTTAGATGGCGAACGGATGGATAAAAAAATTCAACAGTGGCAAAAAATTGTCATTGCTGCTTGTGAACAATGTGGTCGTAATGTGGTGCCAGAAATTCGTCCTCTAATGAAATTACAGGATTGGTGTGCAGAAGATGATGGGGCGATTAAATTAAATCTACATCCTAGAGCACAACATAGTATAAAAACGTTACCAATGATTCCAAAAGATGGGGTACGTTTGTTAATTGGTTCAGAAGGCGGGTTATCAGAACAAGAAATAGTGCAAACACAACAGAAAGGTTTTACTGAAATTTTATTAGGAAAGCGTGTATTACGTACCGAGACTGCTTCACTAGCAGCGATCAGTGCATTACAAATTTATTTTGGAGATTTAGGAGAATGATGGAACTGCAAGGGAAGTTTCTCATCGCAATGCCTCATTTAGATGATTATTTTAATCGAACTGTGGTGTTTATGTGTGAACATAACGAACAAGGTTCTATGGGATTAGTAATCAATCAGCCTACGGATTTAAGTATTGCAGAACTTTATTTAAAGCTTAATTTTATGATGAAAAATGACCGCGCTTTTGGTAATGAAATGGTCGTTGCTGGCGGTCCGATACATTCAGAACGTGGTTTTATTTTACATAAAAATACACTTAATCATTTTCAACATACTTACAAGGTTACTGATACGCTTTCTATGACGACATCTGCTGATGTTGTAGAAACCTTTGGGTCTACATTCGCTCCAGAAAAATATTTAGTTGCGCTAGGATGTGCGAGTTGGTCTGCAGGACAGTTAGAAAAAGAAATTATTGATAATGCCTGGTTAGTTGCACCAGCTAGTGAACAAATTTTGTTTGATACACCTTATGAAGAACGCTATATAGTGGCCAATCAATCTCTTGGTATTCATCCTCATAATTTTGTGATGACTCAAGTGGGGCATAGTTAATGGGGATCACTGTACTTGCCTTTGATTTTGGTACAAAAAGTATTGGTTGCGCGGTTGGACAAAGTATAACTGGAACGGCTCAAGCACTTCCAGCATTTAAAGCACAGGATGGGATCCCTAATTGGAGCGCTATTGAAAACTGTCTAAAGGAATGGAAGCCTGATGTACTTGTTGTTGGTTTGCCACTTAATATGGATGGTACCATTCAAGACTTAACTCTACGAGCGAAAAAATTTGCTAACCGGTTGCATGGGCGTTTTGGTATTACTGTTGAGTTACAAGATGAACGTCTGACAACAATGGAAGCGCGTAGTGAGATATTTGAACGTGGTGGTTTCAGATCACTTAAAAAGGATAAGGTCGATGGTATTTCTGCTTGCTTGATTTTAGAAAGTTGGTTTGAGGGTTATTCGGTTCGGTAAAGGCTATTATTCATCTTAAGAAATGAATAATAACCTTTGACATTATTCTATATTACCGCAAAATCGATATCCTTCTCCATGCACTGTCATGATGAGCTCATCGGTATTTGAATATTCCTCAAAATGTTTCCGAATTCGGCGAATTGTAACATCTACAGTGCGATCTTGTGGTTTAAATGCTCTACCTGTCATTTTACGCAGAAGTTCTTCTCGAGTTAGCAACTTACCTGGGTTTTCACAGAAATAAAGCATTGCGCGAAATTCACTGCGTGGCAATTTTAGTTCTTGGTTTTCTGGGGTAATGAGATTATGGCTATTTAAATCTAATACCCAACCATTGAAGCGATAAAATTCTTTTCCCGATGTATTTTCCTTTTCTTGGTGAGGCAGAGTACGGTGTAGTAAGTTACGAGCCCTAATAGTAAGTTCGCGGGGATTAAATGGTTTGGTTAAGTAATCGTCCGCACCTATTTCTAATCCTAAAATTTTATCAACTTCATTATCTCGTCCCGTTAAAAATATAAGTGGTAAATTAATATTTTCACGCAATTCACGGGCAAGTAATAAACCATTTTTTCCAGGTAAGTTAATATCCATTACCACAAGATTAATCGTGTAGTGTGCAAGAATATGATGCATTTCTGCGCCATCTTGAGCCTCAAGAACATCATACCCTTCAGCTTCAAAAATCCCTTTAAGCGTATTACGGGTCACGATTTCATCTTCAACAATGAGAATTTTTGGGGTAGCCATTTTCCATCCTTATACTTATTTTGGCGTATGCTATCGTGGTTATCATTCTAACGATGTAACATTGTTGTAACAACAGAAAAATGCTCTGATTTTTTCATTAGGTTTTGTTTTTGTGATCTACATCATAGTTTTATGCTTTCAAATTTCTTTATGTTAAAATTTTAGGCAAGTTTCTCCTTTTCTAGTTTATTTTATGAAAAAATTTATCCTTTTTTTTATATTTATTTTTACCACATTTGTAGCTAATGCAGGATTGTTTGATAAAAAACAATCATTTTTAAATGTAGATGATGCATTTGCATTTTCTGCTACATTATCTCCAGATAAAACTCAACTCCAGATTCATTGGGATATCGTGAAAGGATATTATCTTTATCAAGATAAAATCAGTGGTAGATTTGTTGATAAATCAAAATTGTTGGTAGCTCGTTTTCTACAACAATCAGAACGACATCAGGATCCTTATTTTGGTGAAGTGAGTGTCTTTACCCAACCCATAGATGGCACTTTTATCGGTGATTTTTCCCATGCTGATGATAAAGTGGAAATATCTTATCAAGGTTGTACAGAAGGTTTTTGTTATCCACCAGAAAGTAAAGTTTTACGGCTTGGTGATCTTGTTATTTCTAATGTTAAAGCTATAGAAAATAATACGGAAGAACCAGTGCTTTTATCAGAGCAAGATCGTTTGGCTGATAGCTTATTTCATAGCAAATGGGCAATTTGGGGCTTCTTTTTATTAGGCGTAGGGCTTGCTTTTACACCTTGTGTGTTGCCTATGTTGCCTTTACTTTCAGCAATTGTTATTGGTCAACAACAAAGAAGTATGTCGCGAGCATTTATTTTAACATTCCTTTATGTACAAGGGATGGCGTTGACTTATACTTTATTAGGTCTTGCTGTTGCAGCAATTGGCTTACCGTTCCAAATTGCCTTACAACATCCTTATGTCATGGTAGGGCTTTCTATTTTGTTTGTTGTACTTGCCCTTTCTATGTTTGGGATGTTTACCCTTCAATTGCCGAATAGTTTACAAAATAAACTTAATACATGGAGTCAGAAACAAACGTCAGGGGCTTTTGGTGGCGCCTTCGCTATGGGGATGATAGCCGGCCTTGTTGCTTCACCTTGTACTTCAGCCCCGCTTTCAGGTGCTCTGCTTTATGTTGCTCAAAGTGGAGATTTATTTACTGGAGCGTTCACACTTTATTTACTTGCATTAGGAATGGGTATGCCATTAATGCTCATTACATTATTCGGTAATAAAATTTTGCCAAAATCAGGTGAGTGGATGAACACAGTGAAACAAACATTCGGCTTTGTTATGTTAGCGTTACCTGTGTTTTTACTTTCTCGTATTTTGCCTGAAGCATGGGAGCCACGCTTATGGGCTGGATTAGCGACAGCATTCTTTATTTGGTTTGCGTTGCAGATGCCTAAGAGTGGTTTTGGCTATGCCATTAAAATTATTAGTTTTGCTTTGTCTATGGTTTCCGTACAACCTTTGCAAAATTGGATTTGGCAAACTCAAACTACAACACAAAGTGCGGTAGAAAATAAGCCTGTTTCTCAGGTTAAATTTAAGCAAATTAAAAATATTGAAGAATTTGACCGCACTTTAGCGGAAAATCCGCATTCGATCGCGATGTTGGATTTATACGCGGATTGGTGTGTGGCTTGTAAAGAATTTGAAAAGCTGACTTTTTCAGATCCAAAAGTGCAACAGCAATTTCAAAATATCTTATTGTTACAAGTGAATATGACAAAGAATAGCCCAGAAAATAAAGCATTAATGGAGCGCTTTAATGTGATGGGATTACCCACAATTTTATTTTTTGATGAGCAAAATAATGAGATTCAAGGAAGTAGAGTAACGGGCTTTATGGATGCCGATTCTTTTTCTAATTGGATTGGAAAGCTACTTTAGTTATTTTTTACTTTTGGTAAAAAGTATTTTTCAATTTTAATTATTGTTTAACTATTCGTTAAATATTAATATGGCGCTGTTTTAATTCATCTTTAAACAAAAGGAAAGCAAATGAACAATCTTGAAAAATATCGCCCTTATGTATTAGCGCTATTACGCATCACTGCTGCTTACATGTTTATCTTACATGGCACAGCAAAATTTTGGGAGTTTCCAATTTCTATGACGGGTGGAAATGGCCCGGTCGGTGATTCAATGATGATTGTAGGTGGCGTGATTGAAATTATCGGCTCAATCTTATTAATTTTAGGATTATTTACGCGCCCAGCTGCGTTTGTTTTATCTGGTCAAATGGCTTTTGCGTATTTCTTTATGCATGTGGCTGGAAAAGGGAATTTATTATTCCCAATTGCAAATGGCGGTGAGCTCGCGTTACTTTATTCTGTTATATTTTTGTACTTTGTTTTTTCTGGTGCGGGCGCTTTATCATTAGATAACAGACTTTATAGAAAGTAGTTTAGTTTTATAATTTTAATCCTTATTTTGCCCACATAAAGTGGGCTTTTTTTAATAAAGCACCTAGATATGTATCTAGGTGCTTTGTTGTTAGAGATAATATAAATATGTCAATAGGTATAGATTTCTGAATCAACAAAGAAATAGGCTATTTCACGTTTAGCACTTTCTAGGCTATCAGAACCGTGAACTGAATTTTCGCGTTGACTTAACGCAAAGTCTTTACGAATTGTACCTTCTTCTGCTGTTTCTGGATTCGTATTGCCAATTAAAGTGCGGTAATCTTTAATTGCATTTTCTTTTTCTAATACAGAAACTAAAATTGGTGCTGATATCATATAATTAATAAGTGGTTCAAAAAATACTTTCCCTTGATGTTCTGCATAGAAACCTTCAGCTTGCTCACGTGTTAAATGTAGCATCTTTGTGGCAATGATCTTAAAACCAGCTTGTTCAAAACGTGCCAAAATAGCACCTATAAGATGGCGATTAACTGCATCAGGTTTAATAATAGAAAGTGTTCTTTCCGTCATAAGTAAATCCTTATTCTTCTGATTTTAACAATAATAAATTTGCAAGTGTTTGTATACCAATACCTGTAGCACCCACCCCCCATAAATCGCTACCTGATTTACGATAAGTTGCTGCACAATCAATGTGTAGCCAGTTTTTCTGATAATTTTTTATAAAATAAGAGAGAAAAGCCGTTGCGGTGCTTGCACCTGCTCCAACCGGGACACTACCAATATTAGCAATGTCTGCAAATGATGAGCTGATTTGTGAACGATGGAAATCTTCAAACGGTAAACGCCAGAAGGGTTCATTTTCATCTTGAGCAGACTGGAATAGCGCTGCTACTAAGCTCTCATCCATTGAAAGTGCTGCATGATAATCATTACCTAATGCAACTTTTGCCGCTCCCGTTAATGTTGCACAGTCAACAATAAATTTGGGGTGCTGATTATCAGCTTCAATTAATCCATCTGCTAGGACAAGACGGCCTTCAGCATCTGTATTTAATACTTCAGCGGTAATGCCATTTCTATAAGTGATAATATCTCCTAATTTAAAGGCATGGCTACTCACTAGGTTTTCTGCACAACATAAGTAAAGTTTTACACGTTGATTTAACCCTCGTGTAATTGCTAATCCTAAAGCACCAGTTAATAATGCTGCTCCCCCCATGTCGGTACGCATAGTACTCATTCCATCACTTGGTTTTAGGCTGTAACCACCACTGTCAAAAGTAATCCCTTTCCCAACTAAACAGGCTAATATTGGCGCATTAGGATCATTTGTTGGGTTAAAATCAAGTTGTAACATAGCTGGGGGATTTGCTGACCCCTTACCAACCGTCCAGATACCATGATATCCTTGTTGTTCAAGTTCTTCTCCTGAAACGATCTGGAAACTTACCGCACTTTTTTTATTATAAATATCTGATTGATTTAAGATAAATTCGGCTGCATGCTCGGCCAATTTTACAGGCGTTAAGTTTTGTGCTGGTTCATTAATGATTTCACGTACAAAATCACTGCATTCAATACGTGCTAATAGTTCATCTTGTGGTTCGTCATCAAGATGAGGAAATTCAATTGAATAATCTTGTTTAGCGGTATAAAAGCCTTGGTAAAATGCCCAGCAAGATTCTAATGCCCAATTATCACCTAAAAGCTCAACTTCTTGAATGCCTATGTTACGTAACTTCCGTGCAGCGCGTTGTATTAAAGTACGGTCTGTTTTTTCATTGTTTTGTAAATGAATAGTCGCTTGTTTATCGTTAAAACTGAGAATTGTTTTTTCCCCCCAAACAGCATTAGCTTGTTGGTATGAAAGTATAATTTCCACTTTGTCCTCCAGATAAAAGAAAATGAGGGGGAACACTATACCAGTTTTATTCTTGATTTCATAAAGTAATAGTCTGATTTTAGGAGTATTTATGGATAAATTCAGGTAAAATGACTTATCTTAGTAATTAGGTTGACGTTGCGATGACTTCATTTTTTCATAAAAAATATATTACTTTTTGCATTAATGTATTTGTTGGGCTATTTTTTACAACGGTTTTGATATTCAAGAAGGGATATAGCTATGTTCCCATAACTTTAGGTGCTGTTAGTGTTATTTATGTTATTATTTATTTTATAAAATCAAAGATACATGATGAATTATCTAAAATAGATAAAATTTTCATATTTTCCTTATTATATTATTTTATTAGTTTTTTACTTTCTGTTTTTATTAATCAGGATAGTTTTAGAGAAGTTGACAACCCAAGTCGAGTTTTATTATTCATTCCTTTATTCATTTTATTTCGACATTTCCCATTAAAGATTGATACGATCTTGTATGCTATTCCGATAGGGGCAATTATAACAGGGTGCGTGGCATTATTTCAGAAATTTTATTTGGGATATGATAAGCCTTTTCCTGAAATTATGCATATTCAGGTTGGGGATATAGCTATTTCATTAGCGACATTTAGTTTAGTGATCACAATACATTTTTTCATAAAACAATATTATAAATCTGTATTAATAGGATTAGCTGGAGTTATCCTTGCGATGAGTACAAGCGCATTATCTGGTGCGCGTGGTGGCTGGGTAGGATTTCCAATTATACTGATTATTCTTTTATTACTATATCGTCAATTTCTTAGTAAGAAACTGATAATAGCTTTTTTTGCTATTATGGGTGGATCTTTTATTCTTCTTGTAATGAACCCTAAATTTAATATGACGAAGCGTTATTATGCGGCTGAGTCTGATATTAAGTTATATCTAGAAAAAAATGATAAAAGTACATCGTTGGGGGCTAGATTTGACATGTGGGAGAATGCATTTGTAGCCATTAAAGAATCGCCTATCTTTGGTCATGGGAGCAGAGGTTACGAACTATTCAGAAATAAACAGATAGAATCAGGTAGTATGGCGAAAACGACCTTGCAGTTTAATAGCTTGCATAATCAATTTTTAGAATCTTGGGTTAAACGAGGATTATTAGGTTTTATAGGATTGATAGTTATATTATTTGTGCCTTTTATTTATTTTATGAAAAATTGTCAACAACAAAATTTAGAAATAAAATGTGTCGCAATTTTAGGTGTTATGCATCTATTATCCCATTTATTCTATTTTATGAGCCAGTCATTTCTTGCGCATAATTCGGGATCGTTATTTTATTTCTTCGTTTGTATTATTTTTTATAGTTTAATTAGATCTTCTCGTTCTTCTTCCTATTAAAAAGAGAAAGAGTTAAAAATAGAAAGTCAGTTCTATGATTAAGAACGCTACTTTTTTATTAATTTACTGGAAATTCTTCAATGATAACAGGAAATTGTAAGATTTTGCCTAATCGTAGAATGGTGACGAGAACTTTTGAATTAGGTTTTGTATTTGCGATAATTTGCATCATTTCTCGGGCTGAAATGCCTTCTTGATTATTTAATTTCAAAATGACATCACCTAATTGAATGCCTGCTTTGGCTGCTGGGCTATTCGGACTTACACCAGTGATGACAATGCCTTCTTCACTACTTGAGCTGATGTCGCTTTGTACGCCAAAATAACCTCTGATAACACGTCCATCTCGTATAATTTTCTGTAAAACATCATTTGCAATATCCATTGGAATCGCAAAATTTAGTCCTTCTGCGATTTCATTGGCAGTTTTGCCAATACTAAGTGTACTGATTCCAACTAATTCCCCTGCAGAATTAATTAATGCGCCGCCTGAGTTGCCGCGGTTAATTGAAGCATCGGTTTGGATGAAGTTTTGTCTGCCAACAGAATCACCTACAGCATTTCGTCCTACAGCGCTAATAATACCTTGGGATACGCTTTGTCCTAAGTTGTAGGGATTACCGATTGCTAATACCACATCACCAACGTGAGCTTGACGATTTGAATTTTGTGGTATGGTTGAAAGATTATTTACACGAATTTTGAGAACAGCAAGATCAGTGAGATTATCTGAACCAACAAGACTGGCCTCAAAAATATTTCCATTTTGTAACGCTACTACTATTTGATCGGCATTTTGGATGACGTGTTTATTCGTCAGAATATAGCCATCTTTACTCATAATCACGCCAGAACCTAAGTTATTCACTTGTAGCTGATCATTATCATTAATGCTGGCGGAAGAAAAAGAGCGGTTATAAACATTCACTACCGCAGGTGAGGCAATACGCACCGCATTTTTGAACGATACAATATCGTCTGAAGTGAAAATATTGCTGTTATTCAGTCTTGGAACCGCAAACAAAATCACGCCCGCAGCAGCCAAGCCCCAAAGTGCGGAATGGAAAAGTTTTTTAAGCATTTAGATTCCTTTCGGTGTGTAAGTTAATTTTATATCGTCACCGATTTGTTCTAATTCATTAAGTTGCCATAATGGTGCATCGGCAAGTTTAGTTAAATTCGGTAATTGGCATAGACCACGAGCATTGTCGCCAAGTAATTTAGGCGCAACGTAAATAATCAATTCATCCACTAATTTTGCATCAATTAAACTCCCCGCTAAATTTGCTCCAGCTTCTACCCAAAGCGTATTTATTTGGCGTTTTCCCAGTTCTTGCATTAATTCTTTTAGTAAATTTTCTTTTGGAAGAATAATTTGTTCGCAGAAATCAGGAAAGCCTATTAAATCTCGTGGTTCATGAGAAACTAACCAAACGGGAGAATGCGTTAAAAAAAGTTTATGAGTCGACTGAATGCAATGTTGTGAATCTAAAATGACTCGCACAGGCTGGCGAAGATCTTCTTTTTTATATTCTGTTTTTAGATTTTCAGGAAATTCATCCCAGCGTACGTTCAGGCTTGGATCATCTGCAAGCACTGTCGCAGAGGTAGATAAAAGTGCGGATGATTTTGCTCGCATTTTTTGTACGTCCGAACGAGCATCAGGGCCCGTAATCCATTTACTTTCTCCACTTGCCATTGCTGTTCGTCCATCTAAACTCATTGCAAGTTTAAGTTGAACAAAAGGCATACCTTGACGCATTCGTTTTAAAAAGCCTTTATTTATTTTTTCCGCTTGATCGTTTAATAAATTCACCGTACTTTCGATGCTGGCATCAGACAACATTTTCAAACCTTTTCCTGCGACTTGAGGATTTGGATCTTGCATAGCAGCAATGACTTTCACTACGCCAGCCTCGATTAATCCTAATGCGCAAGGCGGTGTGCGACCATAATGAGAGCAGGGTTCTAAGGTGACGTAAGCGGTTGCACCTTTGGCATTTTCGCCAGCTTGAGCTAAGGCAATGCGTTCAGCATGAGGTTGTCCAGCCTTAAAATGAAAGCCTTCCCCCACAATTTCACCATTTTTTACCAATACGCATCCCACCGATGGATTCGGTGTGGTGGTATATTGACCTTTGGCGGCTAAATCCAAGGCACGTTGCATAAATTTGCGATCTTGTGCGGAAAATTCGATCATGGTTAATCCTTTAAGCTCTCAATTTCTTTGGTAAATTGATTAATGTTATCGAAACTCAAATAGACCGAGGCAAAACGAATATAAGCCACTTTATCGAGTTTTTTTAACTCATTCATTGCGAGTTTTCCAACCAGTTTACTTGGTACTTCACGTTCACCCGTCGCGCGTAATTGAAAAATTATATGGTTAATTGCTTGTTCAACATCATCCGCACTTACAGGGCGTTTTTCTAAGGCGTGCTGAATACCACTGCGTAATTTATCTTCATTGAACGGCTCTCGAGTACCGTCAGTTTTAATAATTTTTGGTACGATTAATTCGGCTGTTTCAAAGGTAGTAAAACGTTCATGACAATGACCGCACTCACGACGGCGGCGAACCTGATAGCCATCCGATACCAAACGGCTATCAATTACCTTGGTTTCTTCTGTAAAACAAAATGGACAGCGCATAGACAATTCTCCGTAAAAAGGGCGGTTATCTTAGCAAAAAATCGGTTCTTTGACGATTAGCTTTATGCTTTTCTTGTCTTCTTTTATACGAATAATAAGCCAAACCAATCTTTTGTTTGTTTTAATAATTTTTCAATATTTTCAGTTTGTTCAAATCTTGAGGTCTGCGCCAATATGCGTGACCAATATGGATCTGCTTGAGCGCCGTAGCTGTCTTCGCCCAGTTCCTGAAGTTTTGTAGAAATGTTGTCAAAATCTACCGCACTTTCATCGTCCACAATAAAATGATTAATATTTCTTATCGTTGGCACCAATTGAATTTCTATTTGGCTTTGTAAATAATCTTTTACGTAAATTTTTAATTGAGCGAGAGCGGCTTCACGATCAATAGGCGGTAATTCGATAACTTGATCTTGCGTAATTAATTTTGGTGGTACCGCATTTTCTTGTGTGACACATTGAATCAAATAATAAATCCAAGGACGGATGCAATAGCGATCTTTGTATTTTGCAAAATGCCACTGAATCACCTGTGAATCATCGCCAAATAAAGGCTCCATATAACCAAATAGACGAATTTCTTGATTTTTATTGTGCCAATTTACGGATAGATTGAAATCGACGGAAGCATGTTTGGCTTCGCCAATATCCGCTATTTTCTTTTTAAATTCCAAAACATTGTCTCGAATATTTTCAGCATAAACTTTTCCAAATTCGGCTCGAGGTAACACGCCTTTTACTTCTGCTTGTCTAAAATAATCAGCAAAATTTTGTTCATCAAGATAGATTAAGTCATTATTGAGCGCGTAATTATCTAATCCACTTAAGGTAAAGTTCTCACTGTCGGCAATACGAGCATCTTCATCACGGAAATAGACACCGAGTTGTTTTTCAAAGAAAAATTTCACTGGGTTTTCAACAAAGCTGACTAAACGATCCAGTTCAATTTCTTCGATTTTTTCTGGGTTTTCAGTCATAGGGACGGCAAATTCTGAATTGTTGGAACTCGCGTCAAATTGTGCTATTGGCAACCATTTTGTCGCAAAAGAGCGGGTGAATTTCTCGTTATATTTGAAATTATCCGGGCTAAATGCTGTCATTGGATGCTCAATCACCGTAAGGGTATTTTCGCTTTGCCCTTGATTAATATAATCCACGAGTTGGCTTACTAATACAGAAGGTTCTTTCGGTTGATTATCTGTGATGGAACGGCCAACATAGCTGATATAGCAATAATCACGTGCTGCCAATAAGGCTTCTAAGAACAAATAGCGATCATCATCACGGCGAACACGGTCGCCTTTTTGATGGTGATATTGCATTAAATCAAAACTGTTTGGTGTTTGTGTTCTAGGGTAATCCGCATCATTCATTCCAAGTAAACAAACTACCTTGAATGGCACTGAACGCATTGGTAATAAGGTGCAGAAGTTTACTTTTCCTGCAAGGAATTTTAGGCTATTTGGAGCATCTTCCAATTTCATTGTGATGACATCGGCAATCACATCTGCTTGTAATTCTTCAGTAAAATGGAGCGCTTTTAGATGCTCAGCTAATTCATTAATTTTCTCTTGAATATAGAAAACCGTGTCGCTTGTGTCTTCATTTTGCACGAAGAAATCTGATAAAAGTGCGGTTAAAATTTCTTGCCATTTTTCGATGGAATGTGCTTGTTGCAGCGTTTCATGCAGCGCGGAAAGTGAGGAAAAAAAGTGAGATAAATTTCCAGCAAATTCACCTTTTAAGCCATAGCTGCTGTTTAACCCCAGACTATCTTGCCAAATACCGTGTTCTTCACGCATCGCATAACCTAAAATCATTCGTTCTAATCCAGCCTGCCAAGAATTGAAATTGATACCATCTTGATTTTTTTGCAAACCGAAACGAATCCCTGAATCCGCTACCCATTCTCTCACTAATGGTAAATCAGCAAGAGAAATATTAAATCGTTCTCGCATCGCAGGAATATCCAACAACGCTAAGACATTCTCTGCACTAAAATTGCTTTCTTTTAAGCGCAATAAAGTTAAGTAACTTGAGACCAACACATCGCTTTCTGAAAGTTTATTATCTGAAAGTGAAAATGGAATTTGTTGCGCATCTCCATTTTTTTGCCCGAAAACTGCCTGAATATAAGGCGTGTATTGGTTTATATCTGCCACCATAACAACCACATCTTTTGGCGTAAGGTTAGGATCTTGATTAAATAAATCTAATAAATAATCGTGCAATACTTCCACTTCACGCATAGCACTGTGGCAAGAATGTAGGGTTAAAGTGCGGTCATTTTTTGTGATATTTAACGGTTTATTTTCTAAATGCAGAATTTGAGATTGTAATTGCCCAAGCAAACCGTTTGATTTAATTTCTTGATAGGCACTGATGGGATAAGTTGGAATATGTTCTTCATCTCGCACCAAGGTGTAAAGAAAATCTCGCCCCATTTTTCCCCAAGCAGCCAGTAACGGATTGCCTACTTGAAGGTTTTCTTTTTGATAAGTGACATCAAACTGAGCGTTTTCTAGTTGAGAAAGTTGATCCTCGGAAAAGAGCGGTTGATTTTCATTTTGTTTATTGAATTGATAACGCTTGCGAGAACGCAAATAATCGAGGCGTAAATCGCTAATATCCCCCCAATACTCTTGGCAGGGATTATTAAAAAATAAATGAATATCTACTTCAGAGGACATGGCTTGCAAAATATTGAGATAAGCAGTTGGAAGCGCAGGAATACCAAAAATAAATATGCGTGAAGGTAATTTTTTCGGCGCTTTTTTATCGGCAAGCAAGGCTAAGAACTGATTATGCAAAGCCACTCGATGTGTGGCATCACCAACATCTGATTTAACATCGACGACCAATGCACGCCATAACTCACCTTGCCATTTTATATTGCCTTGAATTTGCTCAAATAAAGTATCGTTTAGGTTAGGTTGCTGTTTTTGTATTTGAGCAGTAATTTGTGTATCTTCGCCTTTTTCCCAAGCAAAAATCCATTCTGGTCGATAAACTAAATATTGGTCAAATAAATCGGCAATTTTGCTGCTGAGTTGATAAAGTTTGTATTGTTCAGAATGAGGCGATGATGCTAAATAATTGCGTAAAGGTGAAAAACTTTTTTTCTCGAGAAAAGTCGGGATTAATCGCATTAAACGCCATGTCATTGAATCTTTATCAAAAGGGTTTTCTAATGCCGTTGCGGGTAAGTTTTGAGCATAAAGTTGCCATATAAAACTTGCTGGCATAGGAAATTTGAGATTCGCTGAAATGCCTGTTTCTTTCGCTAATTCAATTTGCAGCCATTGCGCCATACCCGGGCTTTGCACCAAGATAATATCTTGCTGAAAAGGATCTTCTGGAGGTAATGATTTGAATAAGGACGAAAGAATTTCTTTTTGTTTTTCGAGTTGATTAGAGTAGTAAACAATGAACACAATGGCGACCTTTTGAGGATTTGATTTAGAAAAAGACAAGCTCAATTTTACTTAGTTTTTATCGAAATTTCACCCATAGGATAACGCACAATGACGCGTTCGTTTTGACATTGAACGCGAAAAGTTAAGCCATTTTGTGGTATCAATTGTTCACAAGCTAACCCTAAAAATTGGCGTTGAGCTTGATTCTCTGCAATCTGTATTGCCTGAAAATCTTGATAAGTTTTCACCGCACTTTTTCTTTGGCTTGCCGTCCATTGATTGAAAGCAATAAATAAAATGCTAAATAAAGCCAAAGAAAATAACAGGGTAGTGAGCGACATGCCTTTATTCATCTGGAACATTAAAATCACTCCAACTTTTTTCTGCCAACTGCCACTGGCTATATTGTTGCACTAAGGTTGTTACGACAGATTTGCCATAGGCCAACGTCACCCCATCTAAAGTTAAATTCCCGTTGGTGATCACCGCGCCACTAATCCTTCCTTTGCCCGTTAGTTTTAAATCTCCCTCCGCAATTAATACGGCAGACACGGTGCCATTAATTTGAACCTCCGCTTGTGAATCTGAAAACCAATATAGTTTAGGTGTTTTATTCGCATTTAAAATCTTGGGCGGGGAAGAAAAGCGCGGTCGAAAATCCGTTAGTTTTTCTGTGTGAATAAAATCTTTCAATGCACCCTGATTATCGCCTCTCGTAGGCGATTTTTTAAATAGGCTTATTCTTTCACACCAAAGAAAATATTGAATGGCATCGGTGGCGCCATCAAGCGTGATGCTGATTTGCTTTACACTTTCGTTATTATTTAACGGTAAATCAAGGCAGGCAGTTTGTTTTTTCTCCTCTGTCATTTTTTGCAGTTGTAATGTTCTTTCCACATAGTGTTTTCGTTGATTTTGTTGCGCACGAAAAAAACTTAAATGGCTCTCATCCAATAATAAAAACGCAGTTAATAAACCTGAAATAAAAATCAGAATAGTCAGCGTGATAATGCCTTTTTGTATTGTCATTATTTTTGATTCCGTTATTTTTGATTCCATAGCGCAACGACAAGGGATGTTTCATAACTGATATTTGAGGTTTGTTTTAAATTTCCTTTTAGCTTGATTTCTAATCCTTTACCTTCAATTAACCAATTAAATTGTAGGGTAGTGACTTCGTATTCATTGTTGTCTAATAAATCCGTCCAGCCGCCCCCAGCGTTGCAAGCCGATTGTTGAAACGCTCGTTTACAAGTTTCTGCTGTGCAATTAGTAGGAATAACACTTTGATAAGTCAGTTTGGTTTTTATCATTTTGTTACTCACTTTATAACCGAATAATTCTTCTGTACTATTTTTGGATGCATTTTTCCCATTTTTCATACAGGTTTTAGGCGAATCTTTGCCAATACACCCATTTTTATTTAAATCATAAAAGAACAACACGCAACTATTAGGTGGGGCGTTATCTTCTTGGCTAATGAAAATAGCTGTGCCTTGTTCATCTAATTCAAATAAAGATAAATTGCTTTCTATTCCTTTTGTATTTAATGCTCTAAATCCCAATCGCCGAAGATCTTTACCGATTAGCTGTAATGTTCGTTGTAATTCTGCTTGTAGTTTTAAATGTAATAACATGTGTTGATTTTGCGTTTGTATTTGCACATAAAAATGTGAAATGCTTAGCAATAATAAAGACGATAGCGCCAGCGAAATCATCAGTGCTAATAGGGTTTGTCCTTTTAATAATCTTTTCATGATTGATTGCATGCACTAGCCGCTTGATTGGTTTTCAAACGAATACTGCCAACATTGAAAAATGAAAATAATGTACGTTCATGTTCCGCTTGCAGAATAAAGCAACGAGTAACACTGGTATTACGAGCACCATAAAACCTCGTGATTTCTTTGGGATAAATATAATGGCTTTGAATCATTGTTTTTTTAGGAAAATAAGGATAGTAAAAATGAGCATAGGCCTCTTTCGGGCAGTTTGTTGGGTTTAAACAATCACAAGTTTGATCATTTTTTACTTGTGCTGTTAAGCACCATTGTTGTGTCGCAAGGTTACGATTGATTAGTAAAAACCACACTTCTGATGAATTTTCTGCTCGAGCCTGAATTTGGCGTAGAAATAAATACAGGCGATGTTGCTCTTTGGTTAAAATCGTTTTAGGTGAATCGGTTTGCCATAATGGGACGGCAAAACTCAGCGCAATGCTGATAATGGCTAATTCAATCAATAATTCTACTAATGTCACACCTTTCTGCATAAAACGCTCCAATTTTCTACCGCACTTTAATGGTAAATAATTAATGGAAAAATCACTTCATGCTATTTTTGCGATCTGTATCGCAAACTTTTCCTGAAAACCTATAAAAACCATTGTTTTATAATTTTCAACTGGTTATTTTGGCAAATCTCGCTATAATGGCGCGGAATTTTTCTGTTCTTTAAAATCTGGTGGAAATATGAATCCAATGTTAAATATCGCAATTCGTGCGGCACGAAAAGCGGGCAATGTGATTGCTAAAAATTATGAACGCCGTGATGCTATCGAAAGCACACAAAAAGGTATTAATGATTATGTGACAAACGTTGATAAAGCGGCAGAAGCAGAAATCATTGAAATTATTCGTAAATCTTATCCTGACCACACCATCATCAGCGAAGAAACGGGTGCGCTTGAAGGCAAAGATAGTGATGTACAATGGGTGATTGATCCACTAGATGGTACCCGTAATTTTATGACGGGCCTTCCTCATTTTGCCGTGTCTATCGCAATTCGTGTAAAAAATCGCACTGAAGTTGGGGTTGTTTATGATCCAATCCGTAATGAATTATTTACCGCTGTGCGTGGTGAAGGCGCAAAATTAAATGAAGTACGTTTGCGTGTAGATAGTAAACGTGAAATTCAAGGTTCAATTTTAGCGACCGGTTTCCCATTCAAACAACCAAAATTAATGCCAACTCAATTTGCAATGATGAATGCCTTAATTGAAGATGCCGCGGATTTCCGTCGTACTGGTTCTGCAGCATTGGATTTATGCTATGTGGCGTCAAACCGTATTGATGGTTATTTTGAAATGGGCTTAAAAGCATGGGATTGTGCTGCTGGCGATTTAATCGTGCGTGAGGCGGGTGGCTTAGTTTGTGATTTTGATGCTGGTAACGGCTACTTACGTAGCGGTAATATTATTGCAGCACCAGCGAGAGTATTAAAAGAAATGTTGAATAAAATTAGACCGTGTTTAGGTGAGAGTTTTAACGGTTAATTGTTTTATAAATAGCGCCATTATTAAATGGCGCTATTTTTACCCTTTAAAGTTTGGAATGTAAAAATTCTGAGATAAAAAAAGCAAGGTGATTTACCTTGCTTTATTAATTTGGTGATAATCTCACCTGAACTAGCAATATAAGACTTTGATTTATAATAACTTTATTTGTTGGGTTTGTGTTCAGTGTTACTATTGGTGTTACTAAAAAATGAAGTGATAGATTATCTATAATAATTAAAGCACTGGTATGCTACCTTGTGAGTTAATGGTAGCACAACAATAGGAAAATATCTAAAAAAGTAAAATAGTATTATTCGACTATTTTTTAGACAGAAATTTTTAAAAATTTTCTTAATGAAAACATTAGTTATATATGAGAATGAATAAGATAAGTTTCCTATGTTGGAAAGCAGAAAATTTGTTCAAAAAATGCTTGCAAGCAATCTGGAGGAAGTATAGGATGGTCTCAAGTTGATTTTAGTTAGACCATACAACAGTAAGGATTTCTTATTAATATATGAAATAGAGGCTATACGCCTTATCAAAAGTGATATTACAGATCATTTTTTTAAACGCAATAATATAAGGGTATTACTAACTAAAGAGTAATACCCTTTTTATATATAGGGGTTTTACCATGGATAGAATAATCAGGGTAAAAGAATTTTTAACGATATTAGGAATATCTAAAAGTACATTCTACACTTGGCAGGATAAAAGTTCTGCTTATTATAAGCCTAATTTTCCCAAAAAAGTTAGCCTAGGAGCTAACTCCGTAGGCTACTTTGAATCTGATGTAAATCGGTACTTAAACAACATTAAAAACCTAAATGAGGTGATCTATGCTTAAAACAGTAGATGATAAGATTTTTTCAATTATTAATAGGAAATTGCCATTAGAGAAACGTTTTAAGAAGTTAACTAGCAATGCTAGAAATGTCTTATACACATTAATCATAAAAAGTAAAAATGAAAATAAAGAAATAACGTTAACTACTTTCAACTCGGAATCTGTTTTTAACTTAAAAAGAGATTTATTCATTAAAGCTATAAATGAATTGATAAAAGTAGATTATTTAAAAAGAATTGAAATAGATAATATCTATATGCTAAAAATTTAAATCCAAGCCACTATTTAGTGGCTTTTTTATGGAGATTATTATGAAGAAAGAAAATGTAAGTTTTCCAGATAAATGGAAGGGATGGAGATTAAAAAATAATGAGATTGATTACAATGTAGATGATAATAACTATCTACTTTCTAGGCGTAACTATTTACTAGATAAAGTAGATGATAGCAGTTACAAACTTAAGAATAGCATAGATAGCTATTCAAATAGGCAAGTCTTAGCTTGGGGTTGCGGCTCAGGGAAAACCACAAATTTAAAGGTTCTTTGTGCTAATACTGATAAGTCTACTTTGATTATTGTAAAAACAAATGAAGAAATTAAAAGGCTTGTATTTGATGTTAAAGCATTAAATCCTAAACAGTCCATTTGTGGAATTTATAAAGGAAGCGATACATTAAAAGAATTAGAATGTAATATTTATGCTTTGTCAAAATATAGAATAGTAGTAACTAATAACTGGAGGGCTTTATATGAATCAAGCAATATATTTATTAACTATGATGATCCCATAAAGAAAGAGATAACAAAGAGAGAATTAGTTATCTTTGATGAATTCCAGACCCCTTATACGGATATAGTAGTAAAACATGAGAAATTATTAGTAGAACTTTATAAGAGAGAGTTGATATACGGAAAAGAGATAAGGCTAAATAAGGAGACAATTAAGAATATAATAAATTTTGACAAAAATATATTTAATGAATTATTTAATGATTTACCTGATATAAAAAATGAAAAACTATATCATGAAAGAGTTAGCTGGCTATTCAATAAACTTATAGTATCTTTAGGAGATCTATCTAATACAGATATATCATCAGATATTATCATACACCAAGATATTAATGACTTTATAGATGAAGATACAAAATTAATTATTTTAGATGCCACAGCAGAATTTTTATTTGAAGGTAGTAATAATTGGAATATAGAAAGATATAATCAAAGTAAAGTAGTTATAAATAATAATATTTATTATGATACATTGTTATCAACACGAAGGACAAGAAAAAGTAATGAGAAACATAAAAAAGATATTGTTGAAGACATAAGAAAACTTGAGAAATATATTTCTATGAATAATGGAAATAAACATCTTGTTATTACATGGAATAATACATTTCATATAGAGAATCTACCTAACTTCATTAAAGAAAATATTAGTAAAGATTTGCGAGATAAATATGAGGTTATTCATTATAATTCAGGAAAGTGTAGAGCTACAAATGAGTATATAAAATATGATTCAATAATATTTTTTGGTGAGTGGTTTAATAATTCATTTCATGCAGAGAGACTTTCTGAAGTATTAAATACTAAAATAGAATCTAAAGATCTAGTAAAATCAGAAATAGTTCAAGCAATTTTTAGAACTCAAGCAAGAATAGGAAAGTCAGTATCTATCGCATTTTTTTACAATTATAATGAGAAATTATTGGATGGATACGATTCATTTGAAGAAAGTATTAATAGTATATTGAATATAGAAGATAATGATTTTAAAAGAATGGTTAAAATGAGAAGGATATTAAATATAATGGAAAATGAATTGAATAAGAATACACTAAAAAAAGTAAAAAACTTCATTCGTAAAATGAATATTTTAGATTTAAAAAATGAAATTATGGAAATTAAAACCAGCCTTAAAGAATTAAATGATATTGTTGATCATAAATTTAAATCTAGGAGAGATGTTATACCACTTCAAAATGCTCTCATGGAATACCTTAATATAAATTTAACTTTATAAAATAAAAGCCTAATAGGGAGTTAATCTATTAGGCTTTATTTTTTATTGAATAGTTACATAAAAATCTTTTCCATTATCACTACTTTCAATTTTATAACGTATAGGTGCTTTTATGCCACTGTTATATTGATTTCTATAAACTTCTATTGCTTGTTCATGTTCTCTAACCATTTTATCTAACTGTTCTTTAGTTTCAGATAAATATTTATCCCTTTCTTGTTGATAATAAATTTTTACTCTATTAATATCTTGAGGATAAGATTCTTCTAAAATCCTAAGATTATCTTCAATATTCTTAACCTTATCATCCCTTTCTTGATTGAATCTATTTTTATGATGATTGTAATTATTAGAAAGTTCCTTTTTGTTACGTTCTAAAGACTCAGACACTTCTTTATCGCTTGCTCCTGCTCTTTTATAGTTTTTAGCATCTAATTCGATTTGGCTAGACATTCTTTTATAATGATTTTCATTTTCTAGTAATTTTTGTTCTGAATCAGAAATAGCTTTATTTTTATCTGAAGAAAGACTGTTCTTTTTACTAGAATATTTATTTTCTAATTCAGATAACTGTTCTTTTTCTCTTTTATCCATTTTTAATGAAAATTCATTAAATGCATTTTTTAGCATTATTTCTTTTTTTGGGTCTTCGGAATATATAATGGAATTACTTTCTTAATAGTTTAAAAACAACTGGTGTTTAAATTGGATTTTCTGGTGGGATGTTAGGATAATCAATAGTATTATATAAAAGTATCAATCACATACGAGTGATACTTTGGGAAAAAAATAAAATAGTCCAATTTACTTGACCGTGTACTATGGTACATGGTTTATAATATTCAGGGGGTGAAATAAGATGATTTATCGCATTAGTGAGTTTGCAGATAAATGTGGAGTTAATAAAGAAACGATCAGATATTACGAGCGAAAAAATTTATTACAAGAACCTCACCGAACGGAAGCTGGTTATCGGATATATTCATATGATGACGTTAAGCGTGTTGGGTTTATTAAACGAATACAGGAACTTGGTTTCTCTTTAAGCGAGATTTATAAATTACTTGCTGTTGTAGATAAAGATGAAGTTCGTTGTCAAGATATGTTCGAATTTGTTTCTAAAAAACAAAAGGAAGTGCAAAAATAAATAGAGGATTTAAAACGAATTGAAACTATGTTAGACGACTTAAAACAACGATGTCCAGCTGAAAAGCAATTACATTCGTGTCCAATAATAGAAACATTAACATGAGAGATTAATTAACGAAAGGAGCTTTTTTATGAATAAATTTAAGGTAAACATTTCAGGAATGACCTGTACGGGTTGTGAAAAACACGTAGAATCAGCACTTGAAAAGATAGGTGCTAAAAATATTGAGTCTAGTTATCGTCGTGGTGAAGCAGTATTTGAACTGCCCGATGATATTGAGGTTGAAAGTGCAATAAAGGCGATTGATGAAGCAAATTACCAAGCCGGAGAAATTGAAGAAGTATCATCACTAGAAAACGTGGCGTTAATTAATGAAGACAATTATGACCTTCTTATTATTGGTTCTGGTGCTGCTGCCTTTTCTTCGGCAATTAAAGCTATAGAATACGGTGCAAAAGTTGGAATGATTGAGCGTGGAACGGTTGGGGGAACCTGTGTGAATATTGGCTGTGTTCCGTCAAAAACTCTTCTTAGGGCAGGGGAAATCAATCATTTATCAAAAGACAATCCGTTTATAGGTTTACAAACATCCGCTGGAGAAGTGGATTTAGCTAGTTTAATCACGCAAAAGGATAAATTGGTGAGCGAACTTCGGAATCAAAAATATATGGATTTAATTGATGAATATAATTTTGATTTAATTAAAGGTGAAGCAAAATTCGTTGATGCTAGTACGGTTGAGGTCAATGGGGCAAAGTTATCTGCAAAACGCTTTTTAATTGCAACAGGTGCATCGCCTTCGTTGCCCCAAATTTCAGGACTTGAAAAAATGGACTATTTAACTAGTACAACACTTCTTGAGTTAAAGAAAATACCAAAACGATTAACTGTAATTGGTTCAGGATACATTGGAATGGAGCTTGGACAACTATTTCATCATTTAGGTTCAGAAATAACGCTTATGCAAAGAAGTGAGCGACTTTTAAAGGAGTATGATCCTGAGATTTCAGAGTCAGTTGAAAAAGCGTTAATTGAACAGGGTATAAACCTTGTCAAAGGGGCAACTTTTGAGCGTGTTGAACAAAGTGGAGAGATAAAAAGGGTTTACGTAACAGTAAATGGCAGTAGAGAAGTCATTGAATCAGATCAGTTACTTGTTGCCACTGGAAGAAAACCAAATACGGATTCTTTAAATTTAAGTGCAGCAGGTGTTGAAACTGGAAAAAATAATGAAATCCTGATCAATGATTTTGGTCAAACAAGTAATGAAAAGATTTATGCAGCAGGAGATGTGACTTTAGGACCACAATTTGTATATGTAGCAGCCTATGAAGGTGGAATTATTACTGATAATGCTATTGGTGGATTAAACAAAAAAATAGATTTATCGGTAGTTCCTGCTGTTACGTTTACGAATCCGACGGTTGCAACGGTTGGTTTAACAGAAGAACAAGCAAAAGAGAAAGGGTATGATGTGAAGACATCTGTATTACCTTTAGATGCTGTTCCAAGAGCAATTGTAAACCGTGAAACAACCGGTGTATTTAAACTAGTAGCAGATGCAGAAACACTAAAAGTATTAGGGGTTCATATTGTATCTGAAAATGCAGGAGATGTCATCTATGCAGCATCATTAGCTGTTAAATTTGGCTTAACGATAGAAGATTTAACAGAAACCCTAGCACCATATTTAACAATGGCTGAAGGGCTAAAATTAGTTGCACTTACGTTCGATAAAGATATTTCGAAATTATCTTGTTGTGCAGGCTAAGGGAACTTTTTTACAACTCCCTATTCAAGTGAACCAGCTAATGCTTTAAGGGATTTTCTAAGTGCATTTGTGGTCACAAAAATAATTTAACACTGATGATTTCGACATCAAATCTATAATTGATACCTTAACACCGCAGAGTAATAAAGGATGAATAATATGTCAGACTTATTATCCCTACCAGACATTAAAACAATAGAACCGCCACAATAAAATGAAACCGATATGATGTTTAAAGTTGAAGCAGTCGGACCACCTGAACGTTGTCCTGAATGTGGTTTTGACAAGTTGTACAAACACAGTTCAAGAAATCAACTAATTATGGATTTGCCCATTCGTTTAAAGCGAGTGGGCTTACAATTGAACCGTAGACGATACAAGTGTCGTGAATGCGGATCTACCTTCTGGGAACGCCTAATATCTGTAGATGAAAAGCGTAGTATGACCAAAAGGCTTTTAAAGTCCATTCAAGAGCAATCCATGTCTAAGACCTTTGTAGAAGTCGCAGAAAGCGTTGGTGTTGACGAGAAAACCATTAGGAACGTTTTTAAGGACTATGTGGCACTCAAAGAACGTGAATACCAGTTTGAAACTCCTAAGTGGCTTGGGATAGACGAGATACATATTATCCGTAGACCTCGGCTTGTATTGACTAATATTGAACGCAGGACTATTTATGACATCAAGCCTAACCGTAACAAGGAAACAGTCATCCAACGTCTTTCAGAAATCAGTGACAGGACTTACATTGAGTACGTCACAATGGATATGTGGAAGCCCTACAAAGACGCAGTGAACACTATCCTTCCACACGCTAAAGTTGTCGTAGATAAGTTTCATGTAGTTAGAATGGCTAATCAAGCCTTAGATAACGTCAGAAAGTCTTTGAAAGCCCATATGAGCCAAAAAGAAAGACGTACCCTTATGCGTGAAAGGTTTATCCTTCTAAAGCGTAAACACGATCTAAATGAACGTGAATCATTCCTCTTAGATACTTGGTTAGGTAATCTTCCTGCTTTAAAAGAAGCCTATGAACTCAAAGAAGAGTTTTACTGGATATGGGATACTCCTGATCCAGATGAAGGTCATCTTCGTTATAGTCAATGGAGACACCGTTGTATGTCCAGCAACTCTATATGCAAAAATTGAACGTGGAGAAACTAAGCTCAATCTTCATAAATTGGAGCAAATTGCCAATATCTTTAATATTGATGTTTTAGAACTAATCAAAAATGATGATAAGAATGTATTGTTCTTTATGAATGATCATAATACTAACTACTACGGTTCAAATGAGAATTTGACATCAGAAATCGATCGATTAAAACTAACTATTTCGCATAAAGATGAGCTATTGAAACAAAGAGATCTAGTGATTGAACAAAAAGATAGCGAGATTTCAGCATTGAAAGAGATTATTTCTTTGCTTAAATCGAAATAGACACTATCTATAATATACTTATTTTATCTAAATTATTTAACTATCAGAAAACGCTGTATAACCTATCTAAATCACTGCTAGCAGCATTATTTAGGGATAGATGAATTGCCCTACGTGTTTTTTTATCTTTCCTGCCATAAGCGTCTCTCGCATTATATTGACTATATATTCTATATCTAAGCGATTTTCTATTTTTAAGATCCCATATTATTAGAATTCTATTAATTAATAAAAATTATAGATCAAGGGCTGATGATTCTCATCATCAGCCTTAGCTCTCTATATAGATCTATAATGATAATCTTCTTCAAAAATAAACGTAGCTAAGAGATCTTAATATATAGTAAAAGCTACAATTTGTATTTGTAGCTTTTACATAGGTAAGTAATCATATCTATCAAGATAGATACTCATTAAGTGTTTTTAACTAATTTATAAATAAATTTAGTTGTTTTTTTTATTATTAATAGAGGCAGGTCAAAAAAAAACAACTCCGTTTAATGGTAATTTCTCCTAAAAAATTTAAGATTGAGAACATTTCTCAATATAATCTCCCCACATTTGCATAATATCCCTTCTTTTCTCCAAATAATTAGCATGATTATAAGCTAGGCTAACTTGGCTTCCTGTTTTATGTGCTAGACAAGCTTCAGCATGCTCATGTTGAACGCCTTGTTCTGCTAAAAAAGTTCTAGCCAATCCCCTTAATCCGTGTGCAGTCTGTTTATCTTTGTAACCCATCCTTTTTAGTGCCATATTAACAGTAGATGAACTCATTGCTTTCTTTAAATCACTTCTATGAGTAAACAAATATTTATTATGACCCGTCATTGGTCTTAGCTGTTCTATCAAAGCCATTACTTGGGATGATAATGGTACTGTATGTAGAAACCTCACTTTCATTCTTTCAGCAGGAATATTCCATTCTTTTTTATCAAAATCAAATTCGCTCCATGAAGCGTTACTTGCTTCACTAGGTCGAACCATTGTTAATAATTGAAATAAGATTAATAATTGAGTTTTCTTTTCAATCTTAGCACTATGTATTGATTTTATAAGGGTAGGAATTTCTTCAATACTTACTCTAGGGTTATTTCTTTGACGAACAGACTTGAATGTAGAGCTAATTTTTAGGCAAGTATTACTTTCAATTAACCCACTATTAACCGCAAAATTTAAGATTTCATTTAGATGACCGCATAGTCTATGAACCATATCTGGAGATCCATTTTCCTCCACTTTCTTTAACATTTGGACTACTAAAGAAGGCTTAATTTCTTTAATAGAATATCGACCTATCAAAGGAAAAAGATGAAGCTCTAAGTTTCGCCAATATTTATTGATCGTTTTCTCTTCAACTTCTGAACTTTTTTTCTCTTTCCAAAGTTCTGCAACTTTCTCAAAGGAACTTTGAGTATCCATAAGCTGCTTTCTTTCTAGTTCTTCTCTATGTTTTTTAGGATCAATTTGTTGAGCTAATAATTTACGACAGTCATCTCTTAACATTCTAGCTTCAGCTAAGCTAACTATCGGATATGTACCTAGCCCTAAATTAGTCCTTGTACCAAGAATAGGTCGTATATAATTAAATAGCCATAATTTAGAGCCGTTAGGCTTAATTCTTAATAAAAGCCCATAACCATCACATAAGCTATACTCTTTTTCTTTTGGCTTAGCTTTTTTTATCTCCGTATCTGTTAAGGGAGTTGTTCTTCTTGCCATTAGATACCTCCAAAATGAAGTAACACTAAAAACTTTATAAATTTATTTTATAAATCATAAAGTTATAATTAATTTAGTAACACTATATGATCCTATCATAGCATGGTGTTACTATTAGTGTTACTAGAATTTGTGGATTTGGTTGGTTTCTATCGGACTTGTTAGAACAACAAAAAAGCCTTGATATGCTATATATCAAGGCTTTATCGGACTATATCATACTATATAAAATTAGAATTTGGTGGAGATAATCGGGATCGAACCGACGACCTCTTGAATGCCATTCAAGCGCTCTCCCAACTGAGCTATATCCCCATAAAAGACAGCAACATGATAAAATTTGACTATGTGGCTGTCAATACGATTTTATTATGAGTTTGTTATCCGATTAAATATTAAGCGTTTTGTGCATGAATAAAATCAATAGCACGCTGAATACGCGCAAGTACGCGATCCCTACCGATACCGACTAGGGTAACATCCATTGATGGAGATTGACCAGAACCTGTCACAGCGACACGTAATGGCATGCCAACTTTACCCATGCCCACTTCTAGTTCAGCAGCCGTTTGCTCAATCGCTTCGTGAGTAGAATGTAAATCCCAGCTAGAAAGTGTGGTTAATTTTTCTTTTACTTTTGCTAGTGCTTCGGCAGCGTTGCCTTTGAAATGTTTTTTTGCTGCTGCTTCATCAAAGGTTTCAAATTCTTCAAAGAAGTAGCGACTTGAACTAGCCATTTCTTTTAAGGTTTTGCAACGTTCCGCAAGCATGGTGACTATTTCCGTTAATGCTGGACCATTGCTTGTATCAATACCTTGATCCTTGTAATGCCATTCAAGGTGTTTAGCCACGTATTCTGGCGGTAATTCACGGATATAATGTTGATTTAACCACTGTAATTTTTCAGTATTAAATGCGCTAGCTGATTTGCTGACGTGATCTAATTCGAAATAGTTGATCATTTCTTCGCGACTGAAAATTTCTTGGTCGCCATGTCCCCAACCTAAACGCACAAGATAGTTGATTAAAGCTTCTGGTAAGTAGCCATCATCACGATATTGCATTACGCTCACTGCACCATGTCGTTTAGATAATTTTTGACCATCATCTCCATTAATCATGGAAACGTGCGCATAGGTTGGAATTGGAGCACCAATCGCTTTTAAAATATTGATTTGACGTGGCGTGTTGTTGATATGATCTTCACCACGTACTACATGAGTGATACCCATGTCCCAGTCATCCACAACTACGCAGAAGTTATAAGTTGGTGAACCGTCTGTACGACGAATAATAAGATCATCAAGCTCACTGTTACTGATTTCAATACGGCCACGCACGGCATCATCAAATACGACTGAGCCTTCAGTTGGATTTTTAAAACGTACAACGTGGGGTTCATCAGGTGAATGGTTGTGATCGTGTAAGCAGTGACGGTCATAACGTGGTTTTTCTTTATTTTGTTCTTGAGTATGACGAAGTTCTTCTAAGCGATCTTTAGTACAATAACAACGATATGCTAAGCCTTGTTCAATCATTTCATCGATCACTTGGTTGTAACGATCAAAGCGTTTAGTTTGGTAATAAGGACCATGTTCCCAAGGAAGATTTAACCATTCCATTCCTTCAATAATTGCAGCAGTTGCTTCTGGTGTTGAACGCTCTAAATCCGTGTCTTCAATTCGTAATACAAATTCGCCGTTATTATGTTTTGCGTATAACCAAGAATAAAGTGCAGTACGTGCGCCACCTACATGTAAATAACCTGTAGGACTAGGAGCAAAACGTGTACGCACTTTTACATTTGGATCTAAATTAAAAGGAGCATCTAGTTTCATTTTTATAACCTATCTTCAATAAAATATTAGTCGTCATTCTACTACGACTTGTTTGACTTCTAAATAAAAAAGCGGATTTTATGCTTATTTTTACGACAATTAAACAAAATTTAGTAAAAAGGTATTGACTGAAAATGCATTCTCCCTATAATGCCAACCCACAACATTAAGGGCGATTAGCTCAGTTGGGAGAGCACCTCCCTTACAAGGAGGGGGTCACTGGTTCGAGACCGGTATCGCCCACCACTTCTCTAAAAAGTGTTCTTAATGTTACTAAGTTTGACCTAGCGGGCGATTAGCTCAGTTGGGAGAGCACCTCCCTTACAAGGAGGGGGTCACTGGTTCGAGACCGGTATCGCCCACCACTTTTCTAAAGTGTCCTTTCCGCTCAAACTTTCCCGTTGTATTTAAACGCTTTCTAGTGGGCGATTAGCTCAGTTGGGAGAGCACCTCCCTTACAAGGAGGGGGTCACTGGTTCGAGACCGGTATCGCCCACCACTTAAAAGTGTTTAAATAAACCGAAAATTTAGGGTTTTACCTTAATATTATCGGGCGATTAGCTCAGTTGGGAGAGCACCTCCCTTACAAGGAGGGGGTCACTGGTTCGAGACCGGTATCGCCCACCACTTTATTTTCAAATTATCTAAATAATTTTCTTTTCCCGTTCAATCTATTACGTTTACGTGATAAAGTGCGCAGACATTGTCATGTCTCATTTTAGTCTGTTATGCATCATAGGGAAAATTCATGATCGCTTATATTTTCTTAGCTTTATTCACGATTGCGGCAGTGATTTTTATTGTAAACTCTCATTATCGTTGGACTTATTTCTTTGCTATTACGCTTTTTACTTTTTTATTTGGCGGGATGCTTATGGTTTCTGGCCAATGGCAACGTGCTTTAAATTTTTCATCCGTGCTTTTTGTGGTACTGATGTTATTTCACCGTTTAAAAATTCATTATTACAAACAGCCTTTGTTAATTTCAGATTTCTTTCTTGTAGTGGATTGGCGAAATTGGGAAACCTTAATTCATTATAAAGGTGCGTTATTTGGCGTTATTGGGCTACTTGCGTTATTAGGTTATGCGATTTTTGGTTTTAATGATGTCGAGTCTTTAGGACTATTAGGTCACAACATTGGAGCGTTATTGTTTATCGTTAGCTTTAGCTTGATGTGGCATTATTCTAAAAAGCCAAGTGCGGTGCAAGTTTGGTTAGATTCTTTGCCCGATGATGGTCGTGATGTGTTTTTAAATTTACCAATGTCTTGCCGCGGTATTTTTTTCAAGGTGCCAAGTTTTGATGGCAATAGCCAAAATTTTATTGAAAAAATGACCGCACTTTCATCTGATACAAACAAGGTATCTGAAACAAAACCCGATATTGTAGTGACATTAATGGAATCCACGCTGAACCCTCATCAATTTGCTTTTAGTCAGCAATCTATTCCACCACTTTCCATGTTTGAACCCCAAAATGATACGGTATTTGCTTCTCCGTTGCGTGTACATACTTTTGCTGGCGCAACGTGGAAATCAGAATTTGCTTTTTTAGCCGGTGTGCCTTCGACTGATTTTGCCGCGTTAGCAAGTGGTGTTTTTTATTCTGTTGTACCGCACTTGCAATCAGGCTTAGTGAAAAATCTAAAAGCACAAGGATATTTTTGTGTTGCCTTGTCGCCTTTTACAAAAGGTAATTACAATGCGAAATCCGCTTATGATCATTTCGGTTTTGATTTGATGTTACAGCCGCAAGATCTTGGTTATCCTGCGCCTATCAGTAAAAATCTTTGGGATATTAGTAGTGAAGAAATGATGAAGTACGCCCGAATGATTTTGGAAAAACAGCATCCTGCGTTAGAAAATGTAGATCAGCCGATGTTTGTTTATGTATTGACTATGCGTGAACATGGTCCATATGAATTGGGCATGGAAAATACATTTAATCTTCAAATGCCTAATTTAGGGGCTAAAAGTATTTCTGCATTGAATGACTATACTCAACGTATTGTCGCCTTGAATGATGCGATTGAAGGAATGAATAACTATTTACATGAACGTAAAAAGCCTTTTGTTCTAGGGTATTTCGGTGATCACCAAGTAGCATTTGATAATGTTATCCCTCCGAAGAAAGGGGATTATGTACAGCCTGATTATGTGACACAATTTGTTGTAAGAAGTAATTGTGCGAGTCAATTTAAGCAAGAACAACATTTTTTAGATCTCGCTTTTGCCGGAGGCGTCTTGATGAATGTAGCTGGATTATCAGCAGAAGATGAATTTATGAAAGCAAATATGGCAATGTGTAAACTAAGTCACGGAAAATTGGAAGATTCTCCTAATCCTGCATTTGTGAATGACTATCGTCATTACCTTTATCAAACCTTAAAGATTGCAAAATAGCTACATAAAAAAGACCGATGTTGATAATCGGTCTTTTATTTTATTCTTTTAACTCACCTAAAACTTCAGATAATTGCGCTCCGACCAACACAACTAGCCAGCTAATCTGAATCCACAATAGCATAATCGGCAATGTTGCCATTGCGCCATAGATTAGTTGATAAGAAGGGAATGTGGTGATGTACCAAGTAAAGGCTTGTTTACCGAGTGTAAAGAAAATAGCGGCAATAAGTGCACCACAAGCAGAATATCTTATATCCACTTTCTTATTTGGCACGATGGTATAAATTAATGTGAAAATAAACCATGTGAAAAAGAACGGGAGTAAACTGAGCAATTTCACACCGAGTGAAAGCGTTTCTGATTGTTCAAACACCACTTTTATATAAGAGCTAATCCCTATACTTGTACCTATAACGAGAGGCCCAAAAGTCAGAATCATCCAGTAAATCGCGAAAGAGGTAAAAATAGGACGAATACTGGTATCATGCCAAATGCTGTTGAGGGTTCGGTCGATGTTATTAATTAGCATCAAGGCAACGGCAATTAAACTTACAATTCCCACCGCACTCATTTTCTTTGAGTTTGATACGAATTGATCGATATATTCGCCCACCATATCACTTGCCGATGGCGCAAAATTGGTGAAAATCATTTCTTTCAATTCCCCAGTGACTTCATTGAATACAGGAAAGGCAGAGAATATAGAAAAAATCACCATCACCATTGGCACGATAGCAAGCATCGTGCTGTAAGTTAGTGCGCCAGCAGCTTGGTTGAGTTTATTTTCTGAAAAACGTTTCCAAAAGAGCTGGCTAAATTGTTTCAATGAAATCATAAAAATTCCCCACAGCAATGTTTAAATTTTTTACCAGAACCACATACACAAGGTTGTTTCATTGTAGGCAAGGATACGGTCGGATCCACAAAATACCAACGGTTTTCAATTTTTACAAAAATTGACCGTTCTTGATGGGCTAGTTCTCCCTCTTCGCCTTGAAAAATCGCTTTAAATTCCACCGCACTTTGAGTTTTTGTGAGGTTTTCTGTTTTTAGGATTTCTAATCCTAGCCATGTAGTATTGTCAGCCCATTCTTGCAATAGATGAGTCTCTAATAAAGTTTGTTGGCTTGGCACAGTTGTTGCAACAATATAAGGTATATTTTTTAAAACGTAAGCTGTATAACGTGAACGCATGAGTTGTTCTGCCGTTTCTGGGACGGCAGTGTGTAAATGAAAGGGCGCACAGCAATGTTTGTACTCTTTGCCAGAACGGCAAAAACACAATGAAGGTGCGGTAAAATTTTCTGACATTTTAGTGTCCTGAAGTGGTATAAAAGAGATTTAATTTGAATTATAACTGAAAAATGTTTAACTTTTTGACCACATTGCATTTTTTACTTATCATTTACATATAATAAAAAATAAAGGGAAAATTCATTTATGCAATACGATCTCTCTCGCACAGAACAAGGTAAAATCCTAGGCATCACGGCCAAAATGGCTAACCGCCATGGCCTTATTGCTGGCGCAACAGGTACGGGTAAAACTGTCACATTACGTAAAATGGCAGAAGCCTTCAGTGATGATGGGGTACCGGTATTTTTAGTAGACGTAAAAGGCGATCTTTCTGGCTTAGTAAAGGGCGGTCAATTTCAGGGCAAAATTGCGGAACGAATTGAGCAGTTCGGGTTAGGCAATGATAGTTATCTCAATGGCTATCCTGTTTCTTTTTGGGATGTTTTTGGCCAAACGGGCATTCCTCTGCGAACAACTATTTCTGAAATGGGCCCGTTGTTGCTTTCTCGTTTATTGAATCTCAATGCTACGCAAGAAGGATTATTAAACCTGGTATTTCGTGTGGCAGATGATAAAGGTTTATTGCTCATTGATTTAAAAGATCTTCGTGCAATGCTGAAATATGTTGCAGAGAATGCGAAAACCTTCCAAGTTGAGTATGGCAACGTTTCGACCGCAAGTGTTGGTGCAATCCAACGAGCACTACTTACACTTGAAAATGAAGGTGCTGCAAATTTATTTGGTGAGCCAGCATTGAACCTAGATGATTGGATGCAAACTCGCGATGGGCGAGGGGTGATTAATGTACTCAATTCTGAAAAATTGATTAATTCCCCAAGAATGTATAGTGCATTTCTATTATGGTTGATGGCGGAACTCTTTGAACAACTGCCAGAAGTGGGTGATCCTGATAAACCTAAATTTATTATGTTTTTTGATGAAGCACACTTATTGTTTGATGGTGCACCGAGCGTATTAGTAGAAAAAGTAGAACAAGTTGTGCGTTTGATTCGTTCTAAAGGTGTGGGAATCTATTTTGTCACGCAGAACCCTCTTGATTTGCCAGATACCGTATTAGGGCAGTTAGGTAATCGTGTTCAACACGCTCTCCGTGCATTTACTCCACGCGATCAAAAAGCTGTAAAATCAGCTGCAGAAACTTTCCGAGCAAACCCTTCAGTGAATGTCGTTGAGACTATTTCAACCCTTGGAGTGGGACAAGCATTGGTATCATTTTTAGATGAAAAAGGCATGCCTACGCCAGTTGAAATTGCCTATATCTATCCGCCAAAAAGTCAGCTTTTACCATTAACGACAGATGAACGTAATGTTTGGGTGAAAGATGATGATCTTTATGCGTATTATAAAGAATATGTAGATAACGAATCAGCCTTTGAAGTATTAACTGCTCAAGCGGATTTAGCTGCGGTACAACAAAAACAAGCAGAGCAAGCCCAAGCGGAAGAAGAAAACGGCTTCTTAGGTAGTTTGAGTCGAATGATTTTTGGTACGCAAAAGCGCGGTGAAAAATTATCGCCAACTGAGCAGATTGTTAACAGTGTAGCAAAATCAGTTGGGCGAAATATTCGAAATCAAATTACTAAGCAAATTATGAGAGGAATAATGGGGGCATTGAAAAAATAGGTTGATGATAAATGAAATGTGAGGGTTTCCGTTTAGAAGATGCATATCTAAATTACTTTAAATAAAAGATAATTGATTAAGTATTTGAAATCCTCGCTTTCTCTCGGTTCTATATTTTATTAGATTTTTTATTACCATCATCTTTATGATTCAATGTGATAAATATTAAAATTTTCACTGATTTCACAAGCGTCATGTATTAATTTCTTTGTTCCCAAGAATTAATTTTTTCGCTAGAATGCAGTCAATTTTTGACTTAATAAAGGATAACATTATGTTTGGAAAAGGCGGTTTAGGCGGCTTAATGAAACAAGCCCAACAAATGCAAGAAAAAATGCAAAAAATGCAGGAAGAAATCGCGCAACTAGAAGTAACGGGTGAATCTGGTGCAGGTTTAGTGAAAATCACAATTAATGGTGCACATAACTGCCGTCGCATTGACATTGATCCGTCTTTAATGGAAGACGATAAAGAAATGTTAGAAGATTTAATCGCGGCCGCTTTTAACGATGCGGTACGTCGTGCAGAAGAATTACAAAAAGAAAAAATGGCATCGGTTACTGCTGGAATGCCATTGCCTCCAGGGATGAAATTTCCGTTTTAATTATTAGGCGCGTGAATATACGATTCACGCGTCATCTCTCATTTACCTCTCATTAAATCACTATGCAAAGCAGCCCACTTTTGGAACACCTTATTGAGAACTTACGTTGTCTTCCTGGCGTAGGACCTAAATCTGCGCAACGTATGGCTTATCATCTTTTACAACGTAATCGTAGCGGTGGAATGAATTTAGCTCGAGCACTCACAGAAGCCATGTCTAAAATTGGCCATTGTTCACAATGTCGAGACTTTACGGAAGAAGACACTTGCAACATTTGCAATAACTCTCGCCGTCAAAATTCAGGTTTGCTTTGTGTCGTTGAAATGCCCGCAGATATTCAAGCTATTGAGCAAACGGGACAATTTTCGGGACGTTATTTTGTCTTAATGGGGCACTTATCACCACTTGATGGTATTGGTCCTCGTGAAATTGGCTTAGATTTACTGCAAAAACGTTTAGTAGAAGAATCTTTCCACGAGGTGATTCTTGCAACAAACCCAACAGTGGAAGGCGATGCAACAGCAAACTACATCGCTGAAATGTGCCGCCAGCACAATATCAAAGTGAGTCGTATCGCTCATGGAATTCCTGTAGGTGGTGAACTGGAAACTGTGGACGGTACAACACTGACTCACTCTTTTCTAGGTCGTCGTCAAATCGACTAATCTTCTCATACTATTATGCGTTTATTTATCGCCGAAAAACCAAGCTTAGCTCGCGCTATTGCTGATGTGCTCCCCAAACCCCATCAACGTGGGGATGGTTTTATTAAATGTGGCGATAATGATGTGGTAACTTGGTGTGTAGGGCATCTTCTCGAGCAAGCAGAACCCGATGCCTATGATCCTAAATTCAAACAATGGCGTTTAGAACATCTCCCTATCATTCCTGAAAAATGGCAACTTTTACCACGAAAAGAAGTAAAAAAACAGCTTTCTGTGGTGGAAAAACTGATCCATCAAGCGGATACACTTGTAAATGCAGGAGACCCGGATAGAGAAGGACAATTACTTGTCGATGAAGTATTCAGTTATGTCAATTTATCTGCCGAAAAACGCGATAAAATTTTACGCTGCTTGATTAGCGACCTAAATCCAAGTGCGGTAGAAAAAGCAGTAAAAAAATTACAACCCAACCGTAACTTTATTCCTCTTGCCACATCTGCACTCGCACGAGCCCGCGCTGATTGGCTTTATGGCATTAATATGACCAGAGCCTATACCATTCGTGGCAGACAAACTGGCTATGATGGCGTGCTTTCTGTTGGTCGAGTACAAACCCCTGTGCTGGGTTTAATTGTACGTCGAGATTTGGAAATTGAACATTTCCAACCCAAAGACTTTTTTGAAGTACTAGCTTGGGTTAATCCAGAGAGTAAAGAAGAAAAAACTCAGGAGAAATCAACCGCACTTTTCAGTGCCTTATGGCAACCCAGCAAAGCTTGTGAAGATTACCAAGATGATGACGGCAGGGTGCTCTCTAAAGGATTAGCAGAAAACGTTGTAAAACGTATTACAAATCAACCTGCGGAAGTAACCGAATACAAAGACGTTCGTGAAAAAGAAACGGCCCCCTTGCCTTATTCCCTTTCTGCGTTACAAATTGATGCAGCAAAACGATTCGGTATGTCCGCTCAAGCCGTATTAGATACGTGCCAACGCCTATATGAAACTCATCGTTTAATCACTTATCCTCGTTCTGATTGCCGCTATTTGCCCGAAGAACATTTTGCCGAACGACACAATGTACTAAATGCAATTTCAACCCATTGTGAAGCTTATCAAGTCTTACCAAATGTCATTTCAACTGAACAGCGAAATCGCTGTTGGAATGATAAAAAAGTAGAAGCTCACCATGCAATCATTCCAACGGCTAAAAATCGTCCTGTAAATCTAACACAAGAAGAACGTAATATTTACAGCCTTATCGCTCGCCAATATTTAATGCAATTTTGTCCTGACGCAGAATATCGTAAAAGTAAAATTACGCTGAATATTGCCGGCGGTACTTTTATAGCTCAAGCGCGAAATTTACAAACGGCTGGGTGGAAAGAATTATTAGGCAAAGAAGACGACACAGAAAATCAAGAACCCTTATTACCAATAGTAAAGAAAGGACAAATTTTGCATTGTGAACGCGGAGAAGTCATAAGCAAAAAAACTCAGCCGCCAAAGCCTTTCACAGATGCAACCTTGCTTTCAGCAATGACGGGGATTGCTCGATTTGTACAGGATAAAGATCTCAAAAAAATCCTACGAGAAACAGATGGATTGGGTACAGAGGCTACTCGCGCTGGCATCATTGAATTACTTTTTAAACGCGGTTTTTTAACGAAAAAAGGGCGAAATATTCATAGCACTGAAACTGGAAGAATTTTAATTCAGGCATTACCAGATATTGCTACCCAACCAGATATGACCGCCCATTGGGAATCGCAACTCACAGACATTAGTCAAAAACAAGCAACCTATCAGCAATTTATGCATAACTTGAATCAAATGTTGCCAGATCTAGTCCATTTTGTAGATCTTAATGCATTAAGACAATTAAGCCGCATTAAAATGATTAAATCCGATAGAGTGAAACCTAAAAGTGCGGTAAAAAAATCGAGTAAATCAAACGGTCAAACTGATTAAAGTTAAACCAATTAATATTTTTTTTATGCAAAGCACTTGCGAGAAAATTGAATTTTCTATAACATTCACGACCAGTTTTCTTGCAAAATTGCAAATTAGAGAGAAAAAATGTATCAAGTTCTTTTATTTATTTATGTTGTTGTCGCGATTGCCTTGATCGGGTTTATTCTCGTTCAACAAGGTAAAGGAGCGAACGCTGGCGCATCTTTTGGTGGTGGCGCATCAGGTACAATGTTTGGCTCTGCTGGTGCAGGTAACTTTTTAACACGTACCAGTGCAATTTTAGCAACCGCATTTTTTGTTATTGCTCTTGTTTTAGGTAACATGAATTCACATAAAGGCAATATTCAAAAAGGTGCTTTTGACGATTTATCACAAGCTGCAGAGCAAGTTCAGCAACAACAAGCAGCTCCAGCAAAAGAAAATAAAAATAGCGACATCCCACAATAAAATAGGATTAGCATAAAAATTAGCGCTCTGGTGGTGGAATTGGTAGACACGCTATCTTGAGGGGGTAGTGACCACAGGTCGTGCGAGTTCAAGTCTCGCCCAGAGCACCATTTGACTAAACAAAGCCCCGCGAAACTAATCGCGGGGTTTTGTTTTATCCAGGTTTCACAAGGGTTTATGGCACTTCCACCCATCATATCTAATCGTTTCTAATTGTCTTTAATCACAAATTTTAGTAACCAAAATAGTAACCAAAACTTATAATGGTTACTAAAACCTTATCAGTGAAATTACAAGATGGCCAGAATAGTAAAACCTTTATCTCCGAAATAGTAAAACCTTTATCTCCGACTGAAATCAAAAATGCTAAACCAAAAGAGAAAGAATATACCCTATCTGATGGTGAGGGCTTATTGCTGCTAATCTTACCTAGTGGTTCTAAAAGCTGGCGATTTAACTACGCTAGACCGCTCACCGGGAAAAGAACAAAAATGGCCTTAGGCGGTTATCCAGAATTATCGTTAGCAGATGCCCGTGCTAAACGTGAAGAATATCGTGCGTTACTTGCGAAAGGTATCGATCCACAAGAAGAAAAAATACGCATCCAACAAGAATATGAAAACCGTTTAAAAGATACTTTCCATTCTGTTGCAGAAAGTTACTTTAATGGTATCTACAAAGAAAAAGCTAAAAATCCAGAAACACGAGAAAAGAATTGGGAACGATTGAAAAATCATATATTCCCTTATATTGGCGATAAGCATGTATCAGAAATAAAAGTTAAAGAGTTAGTTAGCATTTATGAAAAAATAGCAGATAGAAGTAACACGCTCAAAAAATGCAACCAGCTTGTCGGTGCAATTATGGATCATGCACTAAAAAGACATTATAGAGGGCATCATTTGACTAAACAAATCCAGCGATAACTAATCGTATTTTTTTCCGTTTTTTACAAAGCTTGATCACAGTTTTTACAAGTGTAATTCAACTGCTTCAAGTATTTATAACCATATATTTTATAACTATTTTTTAACCAAGCCTTATAATCTCATCATTGTTTAAATTTCCTAGTTACAAAAATGCCTAAAATTCCTAAATCTATAAGTCTCACGGTGAGCAAAAATATTGAGCTAAAAGTATAAGAATAACTAAGCATATAACTTAAAAATATGGTTGTAAACGTAGAAGTTAACAGGGGAACGCCAGAGTGTAAAAGATAAAAACTTGGTAAGGTGAGTATTTATAAGGTCTTATTGAATGAAGATGAAAGAATAAATAAGACGAGAAAATTTGAGTTGGTCCCCCCTACCGGACTTGAACCAGTGACCAAGCGATTATGAGTCGCCTGCTCTAACCGACTGAGCTAAGGGGGGAAAGTGCGGTGATTATAGAGAAATAATCACTTGAAGTCTATAAAAGAAGGGATGATTGATGAAAAATCAATCATCCCTTTTTATCATTATTGAAGCACGGAAATATCAGCCACTTGTAAGAACAAGCCTTGTAACGTGTTTAAAATCGCTAAGCGGTTTTGGCGTAGTGCTGGGTCTTCAGCATTTACCATCACGTTATCAAAGAAGCTATCTACTGGAGCGCGTAAGTTCGCTAATTTATCTAATACCGCCGTGTAATCGCCTTGTGCGATAAGTGGTTGTACTTCAGTGCGTAATGTAAGTACCGCTTCAGCAAGGGCTTTTTCTGCAGGCTCTACGCAAGCGGTCAAATTGATCTCGCCAATTGCAGCATCCGCTTTGGCTAAGATGTTGCTTACACGTTTGTTTGCTGCTGCTAACGCTTCTGCTGAGTCTAAAGTACGGAAGTGTGAAACCGCACGCACGCGCGCATCAAAATCAGCAGGGCGAGTTGGACGACGCGCTAATACCGCTTGAATCACATCCACCGCAATACCTTCATCTTGATACCATGCACGGAAACGACCGAGCATGAAATCCACCACATCGGTAACCACGTTTTGATTCGTGAGTTTATCACCGAAAAGTGCAGCTGATTTTTTCACTAAATCTTCTAAATCTAGTGGTAAATTTTTCTCTACGATAATACGTAACGCACCTAATGCCGCACGACGCAATGCAAATGGGTCTGCGCTACCTTTTGGTGCTTGGCCGATGCCGAAGATCCCTGTTAAAGTGTCAAATTTATCCGCTAAAGCGACCGCACTTGCAACGAGTGATTTTGGTAATTCATCGCCGGCAAAGCGTGGCATATATTGTTCGTTCAACGCCACTGCCACTTCTTCATCTTCACCGTCATGACGAGCGTAATGCATACCCATTACACCTTGCGTATCGGTGAATTCGAATACCATGTTGGTCATTAAGTCACATTTTGATAGCAAACCTGCACGTTTTGCTTTCGCTTCATCTGCACCGATTTGTTTTGCAATTTCGCCGGCAAGTTGCTCAATACGATCTGTTTTGTCTTTCAATGTACCCAGTTGTTGTTGGAATAACACGGTTTCTAAGCGCGGTAAACGATCAACCAGTTTTTGTTTTAAGTCAGTTTTGAAGAAGAATTCCGCATCAGTTAAACGTGGACGAACCACTTTTTCATTTCCTTCGATAATCGCGGTTGGATCTTCCGGGTTGATGTTCGATACGAAAATAAAGTGCGGTAATAATTTGCCGTCTTTATCATAAATCGGGAAATATTTTTGGTCGCCTTTCATGGTGTAAACCAACGCTTCCGCAGGCACGGCTAAGAAACGTTCTTCAAATTTAGCCGCTAATACGTTTGGATATTCCACCAATGAAGTCACTTCTTCAAGCAAGCTTTCTTCAATGTCAGCCACGCCGCCAAGTGCGGTTGCTTTTGCTTGCGATTTTGCCAAAATTTCCGCTTTACGTTCGTTGAAATCTGCTACTACAGAACCTTTTTCACGCAATAATTGTGGATATTGGTCGGCATGTTGAATTTCAAATTCTTTCTCGCCTAAGAAACGGTGACCGCGAATAGTGCGCGCACTTGCCACACCTAAAATTTCGCCTTCAATTAACTCATCACCTAACAACATAGTCACGGTGTGAACCGGACGGATAAATTGCACGGTTTTATCAGCCCAACGCATTGGTTTTGGAATTGGCAATTTTGCCAACGCATTTGCCACGATGCCGTTAAGCAAGGTTTTAGTCGGTTGACCTTCAATTTTCGCACGGTGAACGAGCCATTCTCCTTTATCAGTCGCAATACGCTCTGCTTGCTCAACGGTAATGCCACAACCACGCGCCCAGCCTTCTGCCGCTTTAGTTGGTTTACCTTCCGGATCAAAAGCTGCAGATACTGCCGGCCCACGTTTTTCGATTTCTTTGCTCGGTTGCTGTGTGGCTAAGTTCAACACTTTCACCGCCAAACGACGTGGCGCCGCAAACCATTCGATTTTATCGAAGGTTAAACCCGCTTGGTTTAATTCCGCCTCAACGTTATCCGCAAAAGAGGTCGCTAATGTTTTGAGAGCTTTTGGTGGCAGCTCTTCCGTGCCGATTTCTACTAGGAAGTTTTGGGTTGTCATTTTGTTTCTCTTGTAAGGTGTGCTTAATTTCACCATTAATTTTAAATTTTGTAATGTATTTACAAACACACTACGAATTACAGTTATTCAGAAAAACCAATCTCGTTAAGTAACATTTTTCCTAAATGAGTTATAAATTTAGAGCCTCTAGGCTTTCCTGATAATTTATCATAGATAGGCATATTCGTATTTCTATCTATGTCGAGTTTAGTTTTTATTAAACCTAATCTTTCTAAATGATCTTTATAGCTATTTTGAATAGCAGATTTATCTATTTGCTCCTCTGGAGCTCCAATATAATTTCTAGCTAAATTTAAGACACTTTGATGCTTACTTCTAAATTCTTCATCACCATCGAGTGTTGGATGTAAATAAAACCTTAACCAAATAATCTCCTCATCATTTAACTCTGACAATAAATTAAGTAAATAGACATATTGAGATATCTGGATTTCTTCTGTATTTAATCCATTTGCTACAACAGAAGCAATATGCTCAAGACGTTTTTCGCTAACTGCTCTAAAAGCGTAAAACAGACCATCTTCAAATAGTGCTATGTATTCAGATAATTTTTTAGCATCTGAATTTATTAAACATTCTAATTTAGATACTCTTTTCTCTAATTCTCTAAGATACTTAACTATTCTATCTTGGCGTTGATTTGGCACTAAGTTATTGATAATTCCGCTAACAATAGAGCCACCAGGAAATTCTCCTAACACAGAGTTAGTAAGCGAAATTAGTTTATCTGTATTATTTTCGTCTAAATTATCATTCTGCATTTTTTATGTTCTCTTTCACATATTACTTCATCTAAATTGCACAGTTGTAAAACCAAGTGAATTTAATTCTGTATCTAGTAATGCATCTTTTTTCTGATAATCAACTAGTTTTTACCGTTCTTAATACCCTCACTTAACACCTGTTGAAAACGCTCGTAATCACAAAAGCCATTTTCATCTTTTTCACAGCCTTTGAGGGTTAATGCTGTTTGGTTTGGTGGTGTCGCTAAACTTAATGGCGTGATATTAATCAGCTGTTCAGTGCTTTGATAAACATAATCCAACTTAAATTTGAGTTTACCACTTGGTTTGTGTTTCCACACTTCAAATAGTAACTTGCCGCCGATTGGAATATTTTCTAATGAATCATTCAATTCATAAGGTTCAACACCCAGTGCCGCAAGCAGAGCGACGATATTAGAATCGTGTCCAACCAATAAGTTAATTTTGTTTTCACTATTTAGCTGTTGCTGAATAAATGCTAACAACGGATATGAGGCATTTTGTGCCAACGCTTCGTTGTTTTTAAATAATGTTCGGTAATATTCGTTTTTAATTTCGTTAATTGCACGCCATTTTTCTTGGCTATCCACGCGGCCGTTTGCAATTTCTGAAGCAGGCTTACCCACATAATGCGCAAGCAATAATGCACTGACAATTTTCTTTCCTTTGCTGATAGAGCCAGTAATTTTGACTGACTTGCCGTCTTTAATACTGTATTCACCGACTTTTCCACCTAAATCACACTCGCCTTTTTGTAAGCAGTTTGGTGAATTTTTATAATCGATGATTTCACTCAATAGCGCATAATTTGGAGCTAATTTTTGCTGTAAAGCGGTTAAATCAACGTTATTTTTTGCAGATTCAATCAAGGCTTTACTTGGATTATGCGCTTGTGTATTAAAAATCGGATCTTTTTCTGAACCAATTTTACCGTGATGTTGCAATTGAACATTACAGCCCGCAAATGCACCAGAAACAATCGCCTGACCTGTTGCAATGGTGCGTTGCACACCATTCGCATAAGCGAAAATGCCTTCACCCGATGCACAACGTTCAGTTGTTAATAACCCTTTATCCGAAAGCCACTGACCTAAATATTGTCCGAAATAGGTTTCTAGCACCGTCCCTTTTGCAGTGAGATAGCCAGATGGTACATTCCATTTTGCCCATTCATAAGGGGAATATTTCGCCATTTCTTGCGGATCTTTTTCCACTGGTGAACGCAATCCGTGTCGGCTGAAAATCAATACTTTTTCTAATTCATAATCAGAAACTGAGGAATTTGAGCCATTTTCTGTTGCAAATACACTACTTGCTAAAGCTGAGCCGAGCAAAAGTGCGGTGAATTTTAGGGTTATTTTTTTCATATTCGAGACCTAATCATTTAATGTTGAAATTGAGCTATAAAAATTCAAGGCATATTTGGTGCCGTAAGCTAACACCATAAATACTGCAACAATATTGACTACCGCAAAAAAGATTAGTTGTTTACTGTTGCTCTCCACCCAGAGCATTTTAAATAATGCGAGCGTACCAATATTTTCATCAAGTTCGCTCTCTCCGCTTAGTGTTCTTAAGGTTTTCAGCATCTCGCGTACAAAAGCGACAGTATTTATTGCCATGACGCTGAGTGCAATAAATCCTGAAGCCAAACTTAAAAACAGCACTAGCACATTACTCCACGCCCAATGTGTCCAATTCAGCTCAGAATACATAAATAACGCGAGTGATAAAAACAACACAGCGGGTGTTAAATTTCGCAAAAACATTAAATAGTCATCACCAATTCTAAATAAAAATTGCAAAAAACTGACTTTCTTCATTACTTACGAATTTTCCAACTTTTCTTGGTTTTCATTAAACGCACTTTGCCATCTTTGGAGACATATCCGCCTTTTACCACATCTAAAACCGTATTTTCTGGCAAATCAGAAGCAAACACTTCAACCTGTTGCTTATCTTCCGAAAGAATGCCATAAACCGCTTGGGTTTTATTCGCAGGATCGTCTAGCTTAATATCCGCCACATCAAACACTTGTACACAGGCTTTTTTCAAATAAGAATAAGACTGTCCCGCACTTGGTAAGCAACCGTGAACATCTGTTTTACCGCCCACAGTTGGCATTTCAGCTTGTGGTTGCGCATTGCTACAAGCGGTCAAAATCATCGCTGAAGTTGCAAAAGCTAACGTTTTTTTTATCACTTTAGAAAATCTCTTTTAATTTGGATTCATCTAAAACAACATCGCCATTTAGTAATAACAACGCAGGAATACCTAAATAGCCATTTGCTTTCGAGTTATCAAATTCTGCATTACTATCGCGTAAACGAATGAATTGTTTGAGATTAGGTAATGAAGTCATAATTTCTACTTCATCGTAATCCACGCCTAAGCGATCCAACTCCGCGACAAATGGCGCAGTATCAGGGCAATCTGCCGCATAATAAAGAATGGGTTTACTCATTTTGCTCTCCTAAAGTGCGGTCAAATTTCACCGCACTTTTTTGAATTATCCTTAAGCGTTATTTTTTACAACCAGGGAAACCTAAGGCCTCACGGCTTGCATAATAGGCTTCCGCCACGCCTTTAGTTAAGGCACGAATGCGTAAAATATAGCGTTGACGTTCGGTGACCGAAATTGCTTTACGTGCATCTAACAAGTTAAAGCTGTGTGCCGCTTTCAAAATACGCTCGTAAGCCGGCAATGGTAACGGTTTTTCTAAGGCTAATAACTCTTGTGCTTCCTTTTCATATTGATCAAAGCAGTAGAATAAGAAATCTGTGTTTGCGTGTTCAAAGTTATAGGTTGATTGTTCAACTTCATTTTGATGGAAAACATCGCCATAAGTGGTTTTGCCAAGCGGGCCATCAGACCAAACTAAGTCATACACAGAATCTACGCCTTGAATGTACATGGCTAAACGCTCTAAACCGTAAGTTACTTCGCCAGTTACTGGTTTACATTCTAAGCCGCCCACTTGTTGGAAATAGGTAAATTGGGTCACTTCCATACCGTTTAGCCATACTTCCCAGCCCAAGCCCCATGCACCCAAGGTTGGGTTTTCCCAGTTATCTTCTACGAAACGAATATCGTTTTTGGTCGGGTCGAAACCGAGCATTTCAAGCGAGCCTAAATAAAGTTCTTGAATATTATCTGGAGACGGTTTAATCACCACTTGGAATTGGTAGTAATGCTGTAAACGGTTTGGGTTTTCGCCATAACGACCATCGGTCGGGCGACGTGAAGGTTGCACATAAGCAAATGCCATTGGCTCTGGGCCTAATGCGCGCAATGCGGTCATTGGGTGAGAAGTACCTGCGCCCACTTCCATATCAAAAGGTTGCACAATGGTGCAGCCTTGGTTTGCCCAATATTCTTGCAGGGCTAAAATCATACCTTGGAATGTTTTTACGTTAAATTTTGTGCTCATAATCGTTGATCTAATGTGATTAAAAATGCTCGCATTATACTTGAAAGCGTAAGGCGGATAAAGGCGAAAAAGTGCGGTTAAAAAACGAATTTTTTTACAAAATGAACAGAATTTGTAAAGGAAATGAAAATTCTCAACTAGGAAATGAATTTCTATTATGCCAAAATAGCGCACTTTTTTTTAAAAGAGGAACCAACATGATGAAAACTAACTTAATTACTACCGCACTTTTATTGAGTGCGTCAGCTTTTGTACAAGCTGAAACCAAAACCGAGCTTGAACCGATCAATGTGTATTCAGCTTACGCAACGCCTGTAAACCAAGATCAAACTGCATCATCAGTCACCGTATTAACAGAAAAAGATTTTGCAGAACGTAATGCGACTTATGTGAGTGATGTGTTGAAGACTGTGCCAGGTGTGGCGATGGGAGCTAATGGGGGCGTGGTGCTGTAACTAGTTTATTCTTACGTGGTGCAAATTCAAACCAAACAGCAATTATTATTGATGGTGTGAAAATGAATCCTGCAGACACCAATTTTAGCTTTGGAGGTTTATCCCTAAGTAACATCGAACGCATTGAAGTTTTACGCGGCGAACAATCAGCACTTTGGGGTGCTGATGCAATGGGTGGTGTGGTTTATATCACAACTAAAAGTGGACTATATAAAGATAAACCTTTCAATGTAGATTTTGATTTCGGTACTGGTTCGCATCGCACCCGTGATGGCTCAATCACCGCTTCAGGGCAACAAAACAATTTCTACTATGCTCTTCATGGCGATAGTCACCGCACAAACGGCATTTCTGTTGCAAGCAAAAACACTTTCCGTTATACCTCAACTCAAGGTGATGAAATTCGTACTGGTGGTGCTGTTGAAAAAGATAAATTCCATCGCGATAGTGCCTCAATTCGTTTTGGTTATGATGATAACCAAAAAGGGATTGATTTCTTAGCATCTCATTCCTCACAAACGTTTCATAACGATGGCATTATTTCAGGACAGGATACCCAAGGCTACACTGCATTTGAAAATTTAACGCCTACTTATATTCGTACTCGTGAAACCTTGTTTAAATTAGGAGGATACCTAGGGAGTGATGAGGAACTATTTAAACATAAAGCTAGCGTGAGCCACTTGAAGGGAGATAGTGATACTTTTGGTTTAAATGCAACCAATAAAGATTGGAAAAAACTGAATGCCAATTATCAACTTGATGTAAATTTTGACCGTGAAGGTAGCGTGACTCAAGCGGTAAGTTTATTAACAGATTACCAGCGTACTAGCTTTACTTCAAAAAATTATAATGGTGTAGAAAAACGCTTAACGGAGAAAAGTGTTGCGGCAGAATATCGTTTATTCACTGAATCTGATCATAGCTTATCGTTGAGTGGTCGTTTCACAGACAATTCGCAATACAAAAATGCATGGACAGGACGTGTAGCAGGTGCGTATCGTTTATCTTCGAACTTCAAAACGCACGCGGGAATTGGTTCGGCAATTCAAAATCCAAGTCTTACCGATTATTTTGGTTGGAATAGCAAAAACATCGGCAATCCGGCTCTTAAACCAGCGAAAAGCATCGGTGGTGAAATCGGTTTATTGATGGAAACGACGAATAAAGCTCATAGCTTAGATGTCACTTACTTTGCTCGTAACGTAAAAGACTATATTGATACTAAATATGGCGTAGTTAATCAAGCTTACAATCGCGATGATAAAACACGTATTAAAGGCGTTGAAATCGTTTATAACGGCAAATTCACCGATACATTAACAGCTTATGCAAACTACACTTACACCAATATTCACAGTGATAAGCAATATGGAGCAAACTACTTACGTCGCCCAATGCACACAGCCAACGCTGGCTTAGCATACCAAATCACTGAAAAATTAGGTACAGATGTAAATGTATCTTACACAGGCAAACGCATGGATATCTACTATTCAAAAACTAACAGTGCACATAAAGTGAAATTGCCATCTTACACCTTGGCAAACTTAGGCTTGAACTACAAAGTGGTAGATAACTTGACGATTTATGCGAACTTAAACAACGTATTCAACAAAAAATACGAAAACGTACTTGGCTACGGCCAAGACGGTCGCAACGTTTACGTTGGGTTGAAAGGATCGTTCTAATTATTATCCACATATAAGGGCGTGCTAAGCACGCCTTTTTACATTCTTGATGGCGTAGCGTATTATTATCTATATGCAAAAAACTCGTTTAATTTTAACCGCACTTTTCTTGCCCTTGACTTCGCATGCGTCGGAGCAATTTGTCTCGCTTACGCTTTGTAGTGATCGTCTTTTATCGGAAATTGCGCGTCCAGAGCAAATTGCCGCACAATCTCCTTATTCTAAAAATCCCTTGATGATGTTGGATAAACTCAATATGGATAAGCCAACACTTGAGCCACAACTCACCGCATTATTGCCCTATCTCGATAAAACGTTTCTTATCAATGAAACCTTTTATCCACAACTTGTGGCAGATTTGAAAAAACTTGGGGCAAAAATTGAGCCAATTAATGACACGCCACAAACGGCAGAAGAATTATTTGGGCTAATATTGCACTTGGGTAAACTCACAGGTAACGAAATGCAGGCAGAATCTTTGGTTGAAAAACTTAAATTACAAGATTCTCGCCTCAATCTATCACTCACTGACACATTAATACTTTCAGATACAGGCATTGTAGAAACTTATACGCCACAGTATCCCACTTTACTTAATTTATTAGGCTTAACCCCGCTAAAAACACCGCTTACGGCACAAAATTTTTCTCTTGAAAAAGTGTTACGAGCAGAGCCAAACGTATTGATTGAAATCAGCGACCAGCAAAGTTATAACGAACAAGCGGAATTGCTTAAACATCCGCTTTTGCAAAATCTTTTTAAAAATCGACCGCACTTTCGTATTCCAATGAAATATACTTATTGCTTTGATCACGGCGTGTGGCAAGGGGCGGAGAAGATTTATCAACAGTTAAAATGATATTTGGATTACATAGGAAATTGTTCATTGACCAAAACACTAAAATTAAATACCGCACTTTTCTTAGCATTGCTGTTTATTAGCGGGTTTGCAATTTATCATCAGCTCGGCGATTTTGCTCATCTCAAAAATGCCGATGGTGTGCTCACGGATATGCGCTCGCTCGTATTGCTTGATATTCGCCTGCCGCGCCTCGGACTAGCCATTTTAACTGGTGCAAGCCTTGCCTTAGCGGGCAATGCAATGCAAGGGATATTTCAAAATCCACTGGCGAGTCCCGGCTTATTGGGAAGTAGTGCCGGTGCAACCACCACTAGTGTCTTTTTGCTTTACTATTTTTCCGTACCCTTAAGTCTGTTGTTAATTGGCGGTGTGACTGGTGCGTTATCTAGTTTTTTATTGGTTTATTTAATCGCCAAAAATCATGGCACAACAGCGATGATTTTAAGTGGTTTAGCCGTCAATATGTTGCTCTCTGCTGCTATTGCATTGCTACTTTCGAATGCAGAAAGCCCGTGGGCGTTAGCTGAACTCTACCGCTGGCTACAAGGCTCTCTTGTGTGGGCAAAACTTGATACGCTACTCATTTCACTTCCAATCGTATTATTGGGATTGTTCTGTTTATATCGTGAACGCCGCTATATTGACTTGCTCACCTTCGGTGAAGAAACCGCGAGCACAATGGGCGTAAATCCTAAACGTAGCTTTTTCATCACGACCTTTGGCGTGGCATTATTAGTGGGTGCAACGATTCCGCAAACAGGCACTATCGGTTTTATTGGCTTAATCGCACCACACTTTGCTCGCCTATTGCTAAAAAAACGCCCTTCACAACTTTACATCACTAGTGCATTACTTGGCGCATTATTGCTACTTATTGCGGATCTTTGCGTGCAATATATTCCAATCTTCTCACATATTTATATTGGCACACTCATCGCAATCATTGGCGCACCTTGCTTAATTTGGATTTTAATTACGGAGCAACGCAAGTTGGCAAGATAATGATTAGAATCGAAAACCTTTCTCAGCCTTATGGCTTAAACAACATCAGCTGCGCACTTCCTAAAGGAAAACTTATCGGCATTATGGGCGCAAATGGTGCGGGCAAATCAACTTTGCTCAAAACAATTGCAGGAATTTTACCTATTACAAAAGGTGAAATTTATTTTGGAAACAGCCCGTTAAGCAAAATGAGTACAGCTGAAAAAAGCCTGCAACTCGCTTATCTGGCGCAAGATACCAATATCCATTGGGATTTATCGGTTTATGATGTCATTGCTCTTGGCTTAAATTCACCATTATCATCGGCAAAAGAGCGGTCAAAAATCACGGAGATTTCACAAAAATTTTCGATAGAACATTTGCTTAATAAATCCTTTCAGAAACTATCAGGCGGAGAAAAAGCACGAGTGCAACTCGCTCGTTGTTGTATCAAAAATGCCCCGCTATTGATTGCTGATGAACCTATCGCGCCACTCGATCCCTATTACCAAATAGACATGATGGAACAATTAAAATCGCTGACACCACAGCATACTTGCGTTGTAGCGATCCATCATTTATCCCTTGCATATAAATACTGTGATGAAGTGATCTTGCTCGACAAAGGCAAAATCATTGCGACTGGCAGCACACAAGCGGTGCTAAATTCAGCGAATCTTGCACAAACCTTTGATATAAGCGTGAAATTTGATGTAGAAAGAAGAGAGATTTATGGGATAGAGAAATTGGAAACCTAATTCCAATTTCTCATTTTGCAGAAAGTAAAAGTTATTTTCGAGAAAAATCAACCGCCCTTACAAATCAACCAAGGAACTTGGTTGCCTTGTTGATTCTTGTAGTAAATTGAACTTTGAGATCGCGCGATTAAATCCACATAACTTCCTTGAATCGGATCATACGAACGATAAACCACTTCAAATTTTGTACCGCGTGCATTCAGTGTCAGCGTGTATGAATGATCAAAAGGCACCGCCTTGCCATTATCTAACTGGAAATAAAACCCGAAGTTATCTTTCATGCGGCTTTCACGCGAAAGAGGGAAATAAGTCGTTAAATGAGAAATCCCCCCAGTTTCTTTATTATTACAACGATAATGATATGGCTTGTAATTAACCGAATTATTTAACTCAACTTGACTAATATTATTCTTTAAAAATCGAGATTTAACCGTCTTCTTGGGCTGATGTGTTGTGGTACAAGCAAATAAACTCACAAGGACACCCACAAACAACGCCATCTTTAATCTATTCATAAATACAAAATTCCGAGAAATAAGAAAGCGCGTATGATAGCGGAAATTGGGGATTGTGCAAGTTACCCTTGAAATCTTTACTATTACGAGCAAATGGAGATTGATGAGTTTATAGCTTATCTATTTTAGGCACATATGTAGAGAGTTATTTTCATTCAAAATAAATTTATCCATGCCTATAGAATTACATAGAGATGATGTAATATATTAAAACATTTTTTATTTTATCTAAGGAAACTTATTATGCGAAATCTATTAATTACTTGCTTATCCTTTAGTTTTTTAGTTGGATGTCAGCAATCTACAATTGATGATAAACAAGATGCATTGATGAAACAAGTTGTTGCAGGTATGCAATCAAAAGAACAACTAATGTCAATGGGAATGACAGAACAGATGGCAGAAAACTCAATTAAAGCCGGTTGTGAATCAAGTGCTAGAATACTTTCTACATCTAATATAACAACAGTTTCAACTAATAAGCTATCTTATGATACGAAGGTTTCTACTGAAGATACCATGTATAGAGCGCTACAATGTATGAAAGCACTTGGTGTAAATTTAACAGATAATCAAATTAATCAGATTAAAAATCAGGCTTTAAAACAGAAAGAAAGACTTGATGGATTTGAGATAAGAAATCATACCTATTAAGTAAAAAATATAATTCCTGTCATATAAAAAATGCAGTCAAAATTATATGTGTTTTGACTGCATTTATTCGTAATTCTATTTTATAGTTTGAATAGACATCTCAGAATCATAATTTTTTACTTCATCGCCACGCCCAACCATTTCATCATCTCTCTCTCATCCCAACCTTTACGGTTAGCATAATCTTGAGCTTGGTCTTCATCAATGCGACCTAAAGTGAAATAGTTACTTGCAGGGTGGGTGAAGTACCAGCCGCAGACGGAAGCCGCAGGCCACATGGCATAGCTTTCGGTGAGTTTCATACCGATGCGCTGTTCCACTTCCAATAAATCCCAAATCAAGGCTTTTTCGGTATGCTCTGGGCAGCTTGGATAACCCGGTGCAGGGCGGATGCCGACGTAGTTTTCGTTGATTAAACCTTGGTTGTCGAATTCTTCTTGCGTGTAGCCCCAAATGCGGGTGCGAAGTTCGAAGTGTAGGTATTCTGCCATTGCTTCCGCTAAGCGGTCGCCCACAGCTTGTAGTAAGATAGCGTTGTAGTCGTCGCCTGCCGCTTTATAGCCTTCCACTAATTCCATTTCTTCAACACCCGCACAGACGGCGAACATGCCGAACCAGTCTTTTTTACCGCTTTCGCGATCGGCGATAAAGTCGCTTAAGCAGAAGTTAAATGGGCTTTTGCTGTTTTTGCCGCGTTCCGTTTGTTGGCGTAAGCCGTAAGCGGTGCCAATGGTTTGTGTGCGTTCTTCATCAGAGAAAAGCACCACATCATCGCCCACACGTTCCGCAGGGAAGATGCCTAAAATACCGCTTGGGTTTAGTTTGTGGTTTTGCTCTAATTCATCTAATACCACTTGTGCATCATTCCATACTTTACGTGCTTCTTCACCGCCTTCTGGATAATCAAAGGCATCAGGATAGCCACCCATCAATCCCCAAATACGGAAGAATGGCGACCAATCGATGAATTTGCGCAGCTTGGCAATCGGCACGTTTTTAAATTCCACAATGCCCGTTTGTTTTGGTGTTGGTGGCATGTAATCTGCCCATTCGCCACTAAAGCCGTCAAAACGGTTAGCGCGCGCTTCTTCAATGCTCAGTTGTTTACGCAAAGGTTTGCGATTGGCAAAAGATTGTTGGATTTTTTCGTAATCTTTCTTGAATTGTTCCCATAATGCCGCGCGACCTTCCGGATTCATCAAGGTCGCACAAACTGTGACCGCACGGGAGGCATTTGAGGTATAGAACACACCATGTTGCTTGTATTTGGGATAAAGTTTAATCGCAGTATGCTCTTTCGATGTAGTTGCCCCGCCAATCAACACTGGCAAGTTCAAACCTAAGCGAGTCATTTCACCGAGGAAGTATTCCATTTCGTCTAAAGATGGCGTAATTAAACCGCTCAAGCCGATAAGATCCGCTTTTTCATCAATCGCCGTTTGAATGATTTTATCCGCCGGCACCATAACGCCCAAGTCAATGACTTCAAAGTTATTACATTGCAACACCACGCTCACGATGTTTTTACCGATGTCATGCACATCGCCTTTCACTGTGGCGATCACCACTTTACCGTTACTGGATCCTTTTTGTTTCGTCGCGTTGATAAACGGCTCTAAATACGCCACTGATTGTTTCATCACGCGCGCGGATTTCACCACTTGCGGCAGGAACATTTTGCCGTCGCCAAACAAATCGCCCACCACATCCATGCCCGCCATGAGTGGGCCTTCGATCACCTCTAACGGTGTTGGCAATTTTTGGCGGGCTTCTTCGGTGTCCTCGATGATGTGCATGGTAATGCCTTTCACGAGGGCATGTTTTAAACGTTCTTCCACCGGCCACGTACGCCATTCGGCGACAGAATCCACCGCACTTTCATCGTTGCCTTGATTGCGATATTTTTCCGCAATATCCAGTAAACGTTCTGTGCCATCTGGTGTACGGTTTAATACGGCATCTTCAATCACATTACGTAATTCCGGATCCAGATCATCGTAAATTGCAAGCTGTCCTGCGTTCACGATCCCCATGTCCATCCCTTGTTTGATGGCATGATAGAGGAAGACCGCGTGAATGGCTTCACGCATCACGTTGTTGCCGCGGAAGGAGAAGGACACGTTTGACACCCCGCCCGAAATTTTCGCATGCGGTAAAGAGCGTTTAATACGACCTGTTGCGTTAATGAAATCCACGCCGTAGTTATTGTGTTCTTCAATCCCCGTGCCAATGGCGAAAATATTCGGGTCAAAAATAATGTCTTCTGGCGGGAAGCCTACTTGGTTAACTAAGATGTTATAAGCACGGGTACAGATTTCCACTTTACGCTCTTCGGTATCAGCCTGCCCCACTTCATCAAATGCCATTACCACAACGGCCGAACCGTATTTACGCACCAATTTAGCCTGATGAATAAATTTTTCCTCTCCCTCTTTTAAAGAAATAGAGTTAACGATTGGTTTACCTTGTACTGATTGCAAACCTGCCTCAATCACTTCCCATTTGGAGGAGTCGATCATCACCGGCACTTTGGCTGCATCGGGTTCGGTTGCCATAATGTTGAGGAAACGGGTCATGCATTTTTTGCCATCGAGTAAGGCTTCGTCCATGTTCACATCAATCACTTGTGCGCCGTTTTCCACTTGGTCGATGGCAATTTCAATAGCTTCGGCAAATTTGTCTTCTTTAATTAAGCGCTTAAATTTCGCCGAACCCGTCACGTTATTACGCTCGCCTACGTTCACAAACAGGCTTTCATCGTCAATATTGAGTGGTTCTAAACCGGATAAACGCATGGCGGTTTTGATTTGTGGCAATTTGCGGGGCGGGATATTTTCTACCGCCTCAGCAAAGGCCTTGATGTGTTCCGGTGTGGTACCACAACAACCGCCGATAATGTTCACAAAACCACTTTCTGCCCACTCTTTTAAGTGAGCGGCCATCTCTTCTGCCCCTAAATCATAACCACCAAAAGCATTTGGCAAGCCCGCATTCGGATGCACAGAAACATAGGTTTCACTGATTTTTGAAAGCTGTTCTACATATTGGCGTAATTCTTTTGGACCTAAAGCACAGTTCAAACCGAAAGTGAGCGGTTTTGCGTGACGAAGGGAGTTATAGAAAGCCTCGGTAGTTTGCCCAGAAAGGGTACGCCCTGAAGCATCAGTAATGGTGCCGGAAATCATGATTGGCAATTCCACGCCTAATTCTTCGAATACACTTTCAATGGCGAAAACTGCTGCTTTAGCGTTAAGCGTGTCGAAAATGGTTTCGATCATAATTAAATCCGCGCCACCTTCGATTAAGCCTTTTGTTGCTTGGGCATAAGCATCCACCAACTCCATAAAAGTCACATTACGGAAACCTGGGTCGTTTACATCGGGTGAAATAGAGGCTGTGCGGTTTGTTGGCCCTAACACGCCCGCGACAAAGCGAGGTTTTTCTGGCGTGCTATATTTATCTGCTGCCAAACGCGCTAATTTTGCGCCAACAAAATTGAGTTCATAAGCGATAGATTGCAAATCGTAATCCGCTTGAGCAATCGTAGTTGAACTAAAAGTATTGGTTTCAATAATATCGGCACCTGCTGCCAAATATTTTTCGTGAATCGATGAAATCAACAACGGTTGTGTAAGCGTGAGCAAGTCATTATTGCCGCGCAAATCGACCGCACTTTCCTTAAACCGCTCGCCGCGAAAATCCGCTTCGGTGAGTTTATATTTTTGTATCATCGTCCCCATCGCACCGTCTAAAATGAGAATACGATTTTCTAGAGCTTGTTTAAGTTGAGCGGTTTTATTCACCATCATTATTTTGTTCCGTAAATCTTAATAAATAACGAGGGAATAATAGGTGTAAGGGCTAGGGGTGTCAAATGTTAGAAGGAAAGTGCGGTTGGAAAATAAAATATTTTTCATATAAGAAAGATAAAAATTTTATGTAAAACGGTTGAATTATTGCTCAAAAATCCGTTAGCATAGTGGCGTATTAGTTTATCTAATATGTTAAGTTTAACTATTATTAACTAGAGGATCTCTTCATGAAGAAACTTATCGCAGTTGCGGTGCTTTCTGCATGTAGCTCGTTAGCTCATGCAAACACCAACATTCCAAACTACAATACAGACACCCATCTTTACGAATTCACGCAAACCTACGATTTAGTTGCGCCAAAAGGCTCGCAAGGACAAACTAATTTATGGGTTCCATTGCCATTTAATGGAGAATACCAACAAGTGAAATCGATTCACTTTGAAGGTAATTACATGAATGCCTATGTGACAGAAAACAATAAATATGGTGCGAAAACCTTATTTGCCACTTGGGATAAAGATGCACAAAAACGTGATTTAAAAGTCACTATGGTCATTGAAACAAAAGACCGTGAGCCAATGGTGAAAGGTGCCTTAGAGAATTATACTCCGCCAAAAGATATTCAGTATTCCGTGGATGTACAAGAGTACTTAAAAGCTACTCCACATATTAAAACTGATGGTATTGTGAAAGAATTTGCAGACAAAATCGTAGGTAAAGAAAGTAATCCATTGAAGAAAGCAGAACTTATTCACCATTGGATCGTAAAAAATATGGAACGTGATAATTCTGTATTAGGTTGTGGCGACGGCGATGTAGAAAAAATTCTTACCACTGGCGTATTAAAAGGTAAATGTACCGATATTAACTCTGTATTTGTGGCACTAGCTCGTGCGGCAGGCATCCCAGCCCGTGAAATTTTTGGTATTCGCTTAGGTGCGGCAGAGAAAATGGGCAAATATTCCAAAGGTGCTTTCGGTAGTGCGAATGAACAAGGCATCGCAAACGTAAGTGGTGGTCAACACTGCCGTGCTGAATTCTACCTTGCAGGGTTTGGATGGGTACCAGTTGATTCCGCAGACGTTGCCAAAATGCGTTTAGCAGAGAAAAAATCTGTTGAAGATAAAGATACACAAGCCGTAGCAAAATATTTGTTTGGTAACTGGGAAGCAAACTGGGTCGGATTTAATCATGCCCGTGACTTCGATTTATATCCACAACCAGAACTAGCTCCGATCAATAACTTCGGCTATCCGTATGCTGAAGTGGGTGGCGATCCGTTAAATTCCTTTGATCCAAAAGAATTTAAATATGACTACGTCTCTAAAAAACTCTAATAAATCCTTTTGGGTTGCCATAGCCACCGCACTTAGTGCCGCGGTGGCGTCAACTTTATGCTGCATCGCACCATTAATCTATTTAGTGTTCGGCGTATCATCTACTTGGTTGATTGGCTTAGGCGAATATGATTATTTGCGTATTCCAATGCTCATTATTTCATTATGCGCCTTTGCCTATGGATTTTGGCTGCTGATGTTTTCCCAAAAAATTATTTGCAGCAAATATATTTCCCGTAAAAAACTCATCGTTTTATATTGGATTGTATTTATCGTGATGATTTTTTTCTTAACCTATCCAACAATTTTGCCTTGGATTTTAGAATTAGCTAATTAGGAATAAAAATGAAGAAATTATGTACCGCACTTTTGCTTTCGCTGTTTGCCATTTCTTTCGCTCATGCGAATGAAACCAAACAAATTGTGCTAAAAGTAAAAGAAATGAATTGCCAGCTTTGTGCTTACTTAGTCAATAAAGAATTACGTAATATCGATGGTGTCATTTCAACAAAAGCATCTATTAAAGATGGTTTAGTGACGGTTGTGGAAGATCCAAAAGTCACAAACCAACAATTATTCGATGCGATTCATAAGCTAAAATATACTGCTGAAGTCGTGAATTAAACGCGAAATATTTAGCAAAAAAAGTGCGGTGAAAATTCACCGCACTTTTCGTTTCGAACAATCGAATTATTTAATCACACCACATGCCATACGTGGGCCGCCACCGCCAAGTGGAGCTGGATGATCGGAGTGATTATCGCCACCTGCGTGGATCATAATAGAGTGACCGCGAACATCATCTAAATGTTTAAGACGTGGTGCTAAAACAGGATTAGTTGCAGTGCCATCATGTAATACAGTTAATGCAGGTAAATCACCTAAGTGTGCGTCATCTTGCCATGGATAACCATGTTGTTTTGCACCTTTAGGATCCCAGTGACCACCAGCACCTAAACCAGCTGTCAATTTACCCTCTTTTTCTTTTGGCTCACAGCTTGGGTTTTCATGGATGTGGAAACCATGTAAGCCTTCGCTTAATCCTTGTAAATTAGGGGTAAACACAAGACCATAGTTAGATTCAGTAATAGTCACTGTACCCACATCTTTGTTACCGTTTACTGGATCAAGTTGTTGCACTTTCACTTCAATAGAAGCACCTTTGGGTGCCATATTGTGATCATGATTATGCTCATGTGCTTGCGCCACACCAACTGAACATACCGCACTAACCGCTAGTGCTAATAAGGTTTTCATATTCATTGCAATCTCCTTTATTGCAGTAAAAACTCATGACTATTTTAGTCAATTTCGTTTAAAAAGCCGACAAGTTTTTACTAAAATTTCACATTATTTTAAACATCCACGTACAATCAATACGCCAACATTTCGAGCTTGTGCGACAGCTTTCGGTTTACTCAGTTTAATTTTTAATCCTTGAAGTTGATAACATGATTCAAGCAAATCCGCCACTTCATAAGCCACTCGTTCAATCAACAAAAAAGGTTTACTTTCCACATAATCAATTATCACTTGGCTCACCTCAGCATAATTCAAACAATATGCAACATCATCCGTTTCCGCCGCTTGTTTACAATCCCAAGCCATTTCTAAATCAAACACAAGTTTTTGCTTAATTTGCTGTTCCCAATCATATACACCGATTTGTGCAAAAACAGTCAATTCTTCAATAAAAACACGATCCATAAGATTTCCTCTAAAATTATTGTAGGCGTATGCTATCAACTTTGGGTAGAATAACGAATAATTTTTCTTGCTGGAGTACAAAATGAGCCTTTTCGCCCTTTTTTATATGCTTTGTGCCTATCTTTTAGGCTCTATTTCCAGCGCTATTCTAATTTGTCGCATTGCAGGCTTGCCTGATCCTCGTCAAAATGGCTCATGTACCCCAGATGTAACAAATGTATTTCGTATTGGTAATTATTGGGCTGCATTAATTGTATTAATCCTTGATCTTTTAAAGGGGATGCTCCCCGTATGGGCTGGTTATTATTTAGGTTTAACTCAATTTGAATTAGGTATGGTTGCTTTAGCTGCATGTTTAGGCCATATTTTCCCACTGTTCTTTCAATTTAAGGGAGGAAAAGGTGTACCGACTGCATTTGGTGCGATAGCACCTATTTCATGGGCTGTTGCGGGTTCAATGTTTGGAACGTGGATATTGATCTTTCTTGTTAGTCGTTATGCATCATTAAGTGCCGTACTTGCGGCATTGCTTGTGCCTTTTTATGTATGGTGGTTTAAACCTGAATTTACTTTCCCTGTTGCTTTAGTTTGTTGTTTATTGATTTATCGTCATCACGATAATATTCAACGTTTATGGCGAGGTCAGGAAGATAAAGTTTGGAGTCAACTAAAAAAGAAGTAAGAAAATAACCGCACTTTTATCTATAAATTGATGTTATTTCATTGGAGTTTCTGTGCATACTAAACATTCTGTTTCTACACGTATTGCTAAATATTTATTTATTATCCTTATTGTTTCTGGTGTTATTAGCTCACTAAGTTTAGCAATTATGAGTAGCAATAAGTATGATGCTGAAGCGATCAATATTTCAGGTTCATTGCGCATGCAAAGCTATCGGTTGCTCTATGAAATGCAATCTCAACCCTCAACAGTCGAGGCTAATTTACGGCATTATAATATTAGTCTCCATTCATCTGCATTATTAGAAATTCAACGTCAATTTTTTACTCCAGATGCAGTCAAACAATCCTACCATACTATTTTACAGCGTTGGGCATTAATGGAAAAATATGCCCAACAGAAAAATGTAAAAAGTTATAGCGAACAATTAACGGATTATGTCGCAGATGTTGATCGTTTTGTGTTTGAATTACAGCGTTTTAGTGAGCAAAAATGGATCCTTGGCGTATTTGTACTTTGTTTAGCTATGTTATTAATTTTGGTCATGGTTTCCTATTTGATTTGGTACACTCATCGTGAGGTAGTGAAACCTTTAGAGCTAATGACAAAAGCAAGTATGCAAGTGCAGATGCGTCAGTTTAATCATATTTCATTAGATACAACAAAACAGAATGAATTGGGCACATTGGCACATGTTTTTACACAAATGTCGATGGAATTAGGTCAACTCTATTCTCGTTTAGAAGATGCCGTAAATGAAAAAACACAAAAATTACGCCAAACCAACCGCTCTTTGACAAACCTTTATCAAAGTTCACAGATTCTTAATGCGAATTCTATTAATGATAAAATTTTAAGCCAAGTATTAGATCTCATACGTGTGAGTGAGCATTTGCAATATATTAAAATAGAAGTTATGGGGGCGGAGCATTGGAATATTGCTTTTGGAGAGCAGGATGCTCATCGTACTTTACAACTCGAAGTGCTATCGGTAGATAATGAAGATTTAGGCGTACTTTCTTGGCAATCAGGATTACCTTGTCCCGACCCTAGAATGATGCAGAATTTAGCACAAATGCTTGCACGAGCTTTGTATTTCCATAAAAGTTTGCGTCAGCAAGAACAGCTTTTGTTGATGGAAGAACGTTCTATTATTGCAAGAGAACTGCATGATTCTTTAGCTCAAGTATTATCATTCCTGCAAATTCAACTTACGTTGCTTAAACATAATTTAAGGAAAGAAGAACCACACGCAAGAGAAAAAAGCTTGGGGATTATTGCTGATTTTGAACAAGCACTTTCAGGTGGTTATGCACAATTGCGTGAACTTTTAGCAACATTCCGATTAACGATTCAAGAAGCTAACTTACAACTGGCTTTGGAGCAAGTGATTGATTCTTTACGTGCTCAAACTAGTATGAAAATGAGTGTGAATAGTCATTTGCCTTCACAAAGTTTAAATCCTCAGCAGTTAGTACATGTGTTGCAAATCGTACGTGAAGCAACAACAAATGCGATAAAACATTCTAAAGGTTCTGCCATTGAAATTCATGCCCTGATTAACCCTGAGGGAGAGTATGAAATTTCTGTGCTAGATAATGGCATCGGTATTCTTAATCTTGAAGAGCCCGAAGGACATTATGGTTTGAATATTATGACAGAACGTTGTCGTCAATTGAATGCAGAATTAGATATTCGACGTCGAGAAGAGGGGGGGACTCAGGTAAAAATTACTTTACCTCATACCCTAGTTTAAACGTAGAGTGAATTTAAAAATTCATACACTTTTGATAATTCATGCACGAGTAGCAAAGCATAAGTGCATCCTAAAATGGTATTTTAAATGCAAAATTTACAACCTTTTCATACTTTTCATATTTCTGTTCAAGCCCATGAAATTATTGATGCGCATAGTGTGGTACAATTGCAAGAAGCTTGGGATCATGCAAAAACAATGAATCTTCCCATACTTTTTCTTGGTCAAGGAAGCAATATGCTATTTTTAGCAGACTTCAGTGGTATTGTTGTGCTTAATCGATTAATGGGGATTACACATACACAAGATACTGAATTTCATTATCTTCATGTAAATGGTGGCGAAAACTGGCATCATTTGGTGGAATGGAGTGTAAATGAAGGTATCTATGGTTTGGAAAATCTTGCACTCATTCCAGGTTGTGCAGGCTCGGCACCGATCCAAAATATTGGTGCTTATGGCGTAGAATTTAAAGATATATGCCATTATGTAGAGGTGTTAAATTTAAGTACTCATGAAATATTTCGATTAACAGCTGAAGAATGTAAATTCGGTTATCGAGACAGTATCTTTAAACACCATTATCAGTCTGGCTATGTGATCACTGCGATAGGATTGAAATTAAACAAAAACTGGCAGCCAGTGCTAAAATATGGCTCTTTAACTGAGTTTGATTCTCTGAAAGTTACGGCAAAACAAATTTTTGATGAAATATGTCAAATTCGTCAAAGTAAATTGCCTAACCCAGATGAATTTGGTAATGCAGGAAGTTTCTTTAAAAATCCCGTAGTGAGTGCAGAGCATTTTGCGGAAATCAAAAAATATCACGAAAATTTACCGCACTTTCCACAACCTGATGGCTCAGTCAAACTTGCTGCTGGATGGTTAATCGATCAATGTCAATTCAAAGGTTATCAAATTGGTGGAGCAGCAGTACATGAAAAACAAGCACTGGTGTTGATTAATAAGGGCGGAGCTACTGGTGAAGATGTGGCAAATCTAGCTCGTCATGTGCGTCATACTGTGGAAATTAAATTTGGTGTATGTTTACAGCCAGAAGTCCGTTTTATAGGTGCTGAAGGGGAGGTTGATTCTGTTTCAGTAATTCGTTAACAATCATTAATTTTATTTCAAGACATATTAATCAAATCAGGAACATTATGCGTAACTACATTAAAATTGGCGTGGCAGGCCCTGTTGGCGCGGGCAAAACTGCCTTAATTGAAAAACTCACTCGTGAAATGGCGAGTAAATATAGCGTGGCAGTAATTACTAACGATATTTACACCCAAGAAGATGCGGAATTTTTAACGAAAAATAGTTTACTTCCGCCAGAGCGAATTATGGGGGTAGAAACAGGCGGTTGCCCACATACGGCAATTCGTGAAGATGCCTCAATGAATTTAGAAGCGGTCGATGAAATGGTGGCACGTTTCCCTGATGTAGAAATTGTTTTTATCGAATCAGGCGGTGATAACTTATCGGCAACTTTTAGCCCTGATTTAGCAGACGTGACAATTTTCGTGATTGACGTCGCACAAGGCGAGAAAATCCCACGCAAAGGTGGGCCAGGTATCACTCGTTCAGATTTGTTAGTGATTAACAAAACAGACCTTGCACCATTTGTTGGCGCGGATTTAAGTATTATGGAACGAGATGCGCGTCGTATGCGTAATGGTCAGCCGTTTATTTTCACTAATTTGATGAAAAAAGAAAATCTCGATGGCGTGATTGGTTGGATTGAAAAATATGCGTTGTTGAAGAATATAGAAGAACCTGAGGCATTAGTGAGATAAAGAATCATCCCCACTCCTTTAAAGAGGGGAGTTTTTTACAAATTAAAAAGATTATGAATAGTACCCTCAAACTTTCAACCAAACTTTCCTCAAACGGCAAAACCCAGCTTGCCGAATACTTTGTGACGCCACCTTTTAAAGTAATGACGTTATCTGCTTATGCCGATTATTGGAAAAATGGACTTAGTGCAATGCAGATGTCTTCTTCGCCAGGTTTATTAGCTGGGGATCGTGTTGATATTCAAATAACGCTCGAAAAATCTACCGCGCTTTCTTTAAATACGCAGGCATTTACTCGAGTTCAGGCAATGAATGAGGGAGATTTTGCCGAGCAAAATACATTGATTCAACTTGCTGAGAAAAGTCGTTTATTTTACTTACCTCATCCATTGGTTTTGCATAAGAATTCAGCTCTTAATCAAAAAACGTTAATCAATATGCAACCTGAGAGTACGCTAATTTATGGTGAAATTGTAGCTATTGGGCGAGTGGCAAATGATGAACGTTTTGAATTTCGCCAATTTTCTTCTCATTTAAAAGTTCAGCTTGTGCAAGAAAATGGGAAAGTTAAACCGCTGATGTTGGATTGTATTCAGTGGTTGCCGGCTAAAATGAATTTAACTGCTTTAAGCCAAATGGAAGGTTTTTCACATCAGGGATCCTTGGTTTACATTAACTTACAAAAAACATCTGCAGAAATTAAGCAGACAGATCAACAGCTTCAACAGCAAGAAACAGATAAATCTTTACTCCTTGGTATATCTCAGTTGAATGAAGGCGGGTTGATTGTGCGAGTGTTAGGGCATAGAGCAGAGCAAATTCAGAAACTGTTTGAGAAAATTGGTGAGCAGTTAAAAGCTTCGTAAGATTGATAGAAAACTTATTTTCCCCTAAAAAAACTAATCCGAAAAATGAAAATATGTCTTGAAAGCATTTCTTGAAAATGTGATCTTGGTCAAGTTTTTTCTCCTTAAAATTTCTATAATGGCGTCAAATTAACTAACCAGAAAAGGTGATTCAAATGACTCAATTTAGAAAAGAAGTAGATTTACTCGGCGAACGTGATGTACCAGCAGATGCATACTGGGGGATTCATACATTAAGAGCGGTAGAAAATTTCAATATTTCTAATGTAACCATTTCTGACGTGCCTGAGTTTGTACGTGGTATGGTGATGGTGAAAAAAGCAACGGCTTTAGCCAATGGTGAATTAGGTGCAATTCCAAGTGATATTGCAAAAGCGATTGTAGCAGCTTGTGATGAAATCCTTACTACTGGAAAATGCTTAGATCAATTCCCATCAGACGTATATCAAGGTGGTGCAGGTACGTCTGTCAATATGAATACCAATGAAGTGGTTGCTAACCTTGCGCTTGAAAAAATTGGCCATAAAAAAGGCGAATATAACGTGATTAACCCGATGGATCACGTTAATGCAAGCCAATCAACCAATGATGCGTATCCTACCGGTTTCCGTATTGCAGTGTATAACAGTATCTTAAAATTGATCGATAAAATTCAATATTTACACGACGGTTTTGATAATAAAGCAAAAGAGTTTGCGAACATCTTAAAAATGGGTCGTACTCAATTGCAAGATGCAGTGCCAATGACTGTAGGCCAAGAATTCAAAGCTTTCGCCGTATTACTTGAAGAAGAAGTACGTAACTTAAAACGTACTGCAGATTTACTCCTTGAAGTAAACCTTGGTGCGACTGCAATCGGTACTGGTTTAAATACGCCACAAGGCTATACAGAATTAGTTGTAAAACACCTTGCTGAAGTAACTGGGTTAGCTTGCGTACCGGCAGAAAACTTAATTGAAGCAACATCTGACTGTGGTGCTTATGTCATGGTTCACGGTGCATTAAAACGTACTGCTGTGAAACTTTCTAAAGTATGTAATGACTTACGTTTACTTTCTTCTGGTCCACGTGCTGGTATTAAAGAAATTAACTTACCTGAATTACAAGCTGGCTCTTCTATCATGCCCGCAAAAGTAAACCCAGTTGTTCCTGAAGTAGTGAACCAAGTATGCTTTAAAGTAATTGGTAACGATACCACTGTGACCTTCGCATCTGAAGCCGGTCAATTACAATTAAACGTAATGGAACCCGTGATTGGTCAAGCAATGTTCGAATCTATCGACATCTTAACGAATGCTTGTGTGAACTTACGTGATAAATGCGTGGATGGCATCACTGTAAACAAAGAAATTTGTGAAAACTACGTGTTTAATTCAATCGGTATCGTGACTTACTTGAATCCATTTATCGGTCACCACAACGGCGACTTAGTGGGTAAAATCTGTGCGCAAACAGGTAAAGGCGTACGTGAAGTTGTGTTAGAAAAAGGTTTATTAACAGAAGAACAATTAGATGACATTCTTTCTGTAGAAAACTTAATGAATCCAACTTATAAAGCGAAATTAAATAAATAATCTTGATCTAAATCATCGGGCATTTAAGTCATTAAAGCTCGGTGATTAAGCAAATATGATAAAGGGAACTTAACGTTCCCTTATTTTTTACAAAAAGAACCTAAAGAATCATTTTCACCAATTTATCCGCTTTAATTCGTGCAAATTTTTTCAAAAGTTTTTGCACTGGTTCTGGGTATTGATTCAATTCTTCTAATTCAGTGTAATGTTTTAATACTCTTGTATGTTGACGAATTTGGTTTTGCTCTTTTTCCACTTGGGCTAAAAGTTGTTGTTGAGGATCGTAAATTAATAAGCCATTTTCAGCATCCAAACGCCATGCTCGAGGGTTAAGATTATTGCCCGTAAGTAAAATATAACGGTCATCTACCCACACACCTTTTAAGTGGTAACTATTATCTCCATCACGCCATAAACGCACCACAAGCTGGCCATTTTCAATTTGAGTCTCAAATTTTTCACAGAAACGGCGAAGATTACTTTCATAAAGATAAGGTAACGCCCCTGCCATTTTGAATGGTTGTTCTGGTGGAATATAAAAATCGTTTGCGACTTTATCGCCAACAATAATTTCTACTCGTTTACCGTTTTCCAATAACGTTGCTATTTTATGTTGCAATGTGCGTGGGAAATTAAAGTATGGCGTACAAATCACCAATTTTTCTTGTACTTGCAAGAATAAATCTTCAATCACTTGATTTAATTCATTGCCTGATGCCCCTAAGCCAAACAGTGGTGATACGCTTAAAACATCAGGTAATTTCACCGCACTTTTTAATGAATATTCACCATTTTGCGCAAGGTCTTTACGATAAGCGCGAATATTGCCACGGATCTCTTTGGTGAGAGGGCGGTTGGTGATATCAAGTGGATAAACTGCACTGAAATCTAACAAGTAATCATTGATGAAATTCACCATCGAATCAGCTAATTCGGCATGAGTGATTTTTTGATAGCGGTCGTAACGATATTTTTCAAATTGATGAAGATAGACATTATTAATGCTTGCACCGCTATAAAGCACCGTATCATCAAATACAAAGCCTTTAACGTGCAATACACCAAAAACTTCTCGCGTGTTAATTGGCACACCAAAGAACATATTCGGATCATCAGGTAACTGATAAGTTTGGCGTTGCTCGCAATACCAATCTGCATTGGTGGCCGATTTTTCCGCGCCTAATAAATTGCGTTGTGCGCGATGCCAATCTATGAGAATTTTTACATCCAAGTGTGGATTTTCTTGCTTCACGCGATAAATTTCATCGAGGATTTCCTGCCCCGCTTCATCTTTTTGCCAATAAAGTGCGGTGACATAAATACGTTTTTTTGCGTTTCTGATTAATTCAATAATTTGAGTTTTAAATTCAGCCGGGCTACCCAAAAATTCAATTTGCTCAGCTTGCAAAGCAAGGAATGGCAAATTATTTAAATTTTGTTCAGCTCGTTTGGTTTTATTGATTAACATAATCCATCTCGTGATTAAAGACTAGTGCGTTAGTTTACAATATTTCACGCGCTTATTAATAGAAAAAAGGCTTTTTTTCGTTATAATGCTCACAAATTTTAGCATTTTTTGGCTAAAAAATATTCATTTTTATTCAGGGAAACCCTATGAACGATAAAAGCAAACCGTCTTTTCAAGCCGCCGGCAGATCCTTTCAAGAACGCTCAGTAGGTGAAAAATACAGAGAAAAACCAACTCAAAATCGACCGCACTCTAATGATAAATTTAATGGAAAGAGAAACGAAAAATCTCGTTTTTCTCGTGATAAACAAGAAGTGAAAGAAACTAAAATTACGCAACTCTCTTTATCTCGTGCGCCATCAAATAAAAATGCAGAACAACCTAAGGTTCAAGTGACGATAAAAAGTACGGGTACGGTTTATAAAACAAAAGAAAAGAAAACTGGCGCGCTTTCTCCTCGTGCACCTGAAAAAATTAAGAAAAACCGTGCGGAAGAAATGAAAGTTTATGGTGAAAATGCCTGTTTAGCTTTATTTGCCGAGCGTCCTGAAAGTATTGTGCGCTTATGGGCAACCGTACAAATGTCACACAAAATTGGCGAGGCATTGAGTTATTTAGCCGAAAACAAGAAGGCTTATCATGTTGTAGATAGCGAAGAATTAGCTCGAGTGAGTGGAACAGAACATCATGGTGGCATTTGCTTATTGGTGAAGAAACCGCGTGCTTTCACGTTGCAAGGGTATTTAGATATTCCTCGTGAAGAGGATTGTTTAGTGCTATTAGACAACGTGAATAATGCACAAAATATTGGTGGGGTATTACGTACTTGTGCTTATTTTGGCGTGAAAAATATTGTCGCTGATAATGTGGAAAATCTGTATTCGGCAGCCTCAATGCGCGTAGCAGAAGGTGGTGCGGAATATATTCGTGTGTTAGAAACGGATTATATTGATTCTGCTGTGATGCAATTGCGTAAATCAGGCTATCAAATTATACACGTGTCGCATAATAAGCAAGGTGAGCCGTTGGATAAAGTGCGGTTAAAAAATAAAGTGGTTTTTGTGCTAAGTGAAAGTTCTACGGAAGGTTTAGCAACTTCAGAAGACACACGAGTACGTTTAACGCTTGCAAGTCCAATTAAATCAGGCTTAAACATTGCAGTGAATGCTGGGGTGTTGTTGGCGAAGTGGTATTTTAGATAGTGTATGATTAAAGGGGAAAATGATTTCCCCTTTAAAATTTCAAATAAAAGTCTTTAGTCAATTCAATAAACGCTTCAGTGTATTGATTATCCTCATCATAAATTACCAATTGATCTTGTATTGAAACTTGGGGTTGTTTAGAAAACGTGAGTAGCATTCTTTGGGGCGTTTTTCCCACTTTAGTAATGACATTCGTCTGTTTTATGCAAAAAAGTGCGGTGGATTTTATGAGTATTTTGCCTGCATCATAAGGCAAAACAAAACTTATTCTCCCATTTTCCGATAAGCGCATTGCAGCCCATTCTAACCAATTTAAGTGGCTTTGCTTGGTATAACGAGCTAATTCTCTTTCCTCGTTTTTGCAGGCAATACCTTGTTCAAAATAAGGTGGATTTGCCACAATTAAATCAAAGGTTTGTTCAGTGGTTTGTAAAAAATGCTGTATATCCGTTTGAATAAGTTGAATGCGATTTTTCCATACTGAATCATTGATGTTTTCTTGCGCTTGTTTTGCTGCAATGGGATCCAACTCAACCGCTTTAATTTGGCAGCTTTCTTCTGTTCGTTGTGCTAACATTAAAGCCAACAATCCTGTGCCACTGCCCATATCTAAAATATTTTTACAATGTTTTACATCAGCCCAAGCACCTAACAAAATGCCATCAGTGCCGACTTTCATCGCACAAGAATCTTGCTTGATATGGAATTGTTTAAAGGTAAATCCGCTCATAAATTTTTCGTAAATTGACCGCACTTGGGGCTGTTGATAACTCATTTCCCGTTTGAGCTGGAGACTATTTTTGGTGAGAACAAGGCGAAAGCGGCAAAGTTTAGCATTTTAAACGATAACTCAAGCGTGAAATGAGTTATCAACAGCCCCTAATTTCAGGTATAATCCGCGCCAATTTTAACAAAGAACCGCACAATAATGAATTTATCCCAATTTGAACAATTTGATCTTTCTCCCGAACTTTTAAAGGCGCTTGAGAAAAAAGGTTATTCCCGCCCAACAGCAATTCAAATGGAAGCCATTCCTGCAGCAATGGAAGAGCGTGATGTATTAGGCTCTGCACCAACGGGAACAGGGAAAACGGCTGCTTTTTTATTACCTGCGCTACAACATTTATTGGATTATCCGCGTCGTAAGCCAGGCCCACCGCGTATTTTGGTATTAACACCAACCCGTGAACTGGCAATGCAAGTGGCAGAGCAAGCGGAAGAATTAGCGCAGTTCACTCATTTAAATATTGCGACAATTACAGGCGGTGTGGCATATCAAAATCATGGCGATGTGTTTAATACCAATCAAGATTTGGTGGTGGCTACGCCTGGTCGTTTATTGCAATACATTAAGGAAGAAAATTTTGATTGCCGTTCAGTTGAAATGCTGATTTTTGACGAAGCCGATAGAATGTTACAAATGGGATTTGGACAAGATGCGGAAAAAATTGCGGCTGAAACCCGTTGGCGGAAACAAACCTTGTTATTTTCTGCAACGTTAGAAGGTGAGCTATTGGTCGATTTCGCGGAGCGTTTGTTGAATGATCCTGTTAAAGTGGATGCTGAACCAAGCCGTCGAGAAAGAAAAAAAATCAACCAATGGTATTACCACGCAGACAGCAATGAACACAAAATCAAATTGCTTGCGCGTTTTATTGAAACTGAAGAAGTGACGCGTGGAATTGTGTTTGTTCGCCGTCGTGAAGATGCGCGTGAACTTTCTGAAACATTGCGTAAACGAGGCATTCGTTCCGCGTATTTAGAAGGCGAAATGGCACAAACTCAACGTAATAATGCAATTGATAAGTTGAAATCAGGTATTGTGACGGTATTGGTTGCAACGGATGTGGCTGCGCGTGGTATTGATATTGACGATGTAAGCCATGTTATGAATTTTGATTTGCCCTATAGTGCGGATACTTATTTGCATCGAATTGGACGTACAGCGCGAGCAGGTAAAAAGGGCACGGCGGTCTCTTTTGTCGAAGCCCATGATTACAAGTTACTAGGTAAAATCAAACGTTATACTGAGGAAATTTTAAAGGCGCGCATTTTAGAAGGTTTAGAACCTCGCACTAAGCCACCAAAAGACGGTGAAGTGAAATCTGTAAGTAAAAAACAAAAGGCACGTATTAAAGAAAAACGTGAAGAAAAGAAAAAAACAGAGGCAAAGAAAAAAGTGAAATTACGTCATAAGGATACGAAAAATATCGGCAAACGACGTAAGCCGAGTAATTCTATATTTTATCAATGATGTTTTTATTAAAATGGCGTATGTTTATTCACATCACATACGCCTTATTTTTTAATTGTGTTTTATTTTAAGAAAAATTGTCCTTTGGCTAATTTGTAGATGGTCATTAATACGAGTAAGCCAATCATAAGGTTAGAGAATACAAAGGCAAAAATTGAGATACCTTGTAATACGTCGCCGTGAAAAAAGGCAATTGAGCTATTTGCCATAGACGCTAATCCGAATGAGAATCCCCATAATCCAATATTCAAGCCTTTTTCCATAATCCAAGGTAATAACCGTAATAAGAAAAAGAGTTGTAGAAAGCCATATCCCCAAAGAATTTTGACGAATGTATCAATTTCCCCTTTATTTAGAGATAAATATGCCGCAGCCCCTACAAACGCTGGAGCAAGAATGATTCCCATCGTAGCTCGAAATGGTGGTTCAAGTGATGAAATTCGTAGGTGTTGAAGCAATACGGGTTCAAAAATGATCCATGCTATTAGACCTGCACCAAAAAATAAATACCCTAAATCGTGATAGCCAAGTAAGGCAAGAGAGCTTGCACTCGTGAAGTTGGCTGCAACTGCAGGTAAATAAAAAGGCGGGCGAGTAGATTTTTGTTCAAATACACCACCTTGCCATAGTTCACTAATGCGTAAGGACGAGAAAAGTAATTGACCAATAGTACCAAGCCAAATCATTACTTCCGCAAGCCATGGAGTCCAGCGATAAGTAATATCGCCTATAAGCATTGTGGTGATAGGAATGAGTGCAATGAAAGAAAAACGTACTGGGCAATGATATTCTGAGCGAACCTCATCACTGTAATAACGAAGTTTATAGGCATACATTAGAATAAATAGAATCCAAATTGCACTTGCTATGATACCAATTACATCACTTATAGTGCGAGCTACAGGAAAGTGATTTTCTAAGTGCAACCAAGCTAGAGATAATGCTGCCAGTCCAAGAGGAATACCGAAATAACCCGTAGGAAGCGGGAATGTTTTTGTTGAATTCATAACATAGTCCTTGTATTAATAAATTTCCTATTATATTACTGCGTATCTTAAGTAATCACTTTGCTTAGAATCTCAAATTATTGTATTTTTGATTAAATAAGTATTATTTAAATGGTACTGGTTTACCGAATATTCGTCTTTTAATTCGCCCCAATTCATTGATCACTTTTTCTAATGGGGTTGTTTTGGTTTGATTAGCATGAACGGTTTCTCTACCATCTTGTAAGCTACTCTTAAATTTACTTTCACCATTTATAATTAAATCTTGGATACAGACAGCGGGATAGAGTTGCATAACTTTATATTCTCTTTGGTTTAAGAGTTTATCAAAAATAAGCGTGTCTATTGCTAGAACAAGTTGTCTATTTTGGATTTTATTCAATAAATATCGAGCACCTTTGGCTGTGATGGTATACCCTCCCATACCAGTATGTTTATACTTTAATTGAAATATATTTCGTTGACATTTTATTTTATACATACTGCCGAGCATAATTTTACCGTACAATGTTTCTAGTTTAAGAATATCGGTATCTTTGGGGATGTAATCGATTTCAAGTAATTCTTTTGCATTTTCCCCCAAATAAATATCATCTTCAAAAATATTAATATAATCTAAATTATTTTCTAAAACGAAATTCCATAAAACGATATGGCTTAGTGCACAGGCTATCTCACCGTCACACAAAGTTGCTTTTGATGAACGATCAAAGGTGATATTGAATTTTTTAGCTGTTTCTTCAATAAGTTCAGGCGTGATAGCATCAAAAAATTCGAAAGGAATATTCTGCTTACCGAATTCTTCGGTGATATGTTTTCGACGTTTTTGTTCAGTAGTTAAACTAATGACATAATTGTGCTGTGCTGTGCTGTGCTGTGCTGTGCATAAAAGTTACCCAAATAAATAAAATGTGGAATGGTATAAGATAAAAAGTGTGGTGAAAAATCATAGAAATTTTCACCGCACTTCTTCATTTTAAATATTATGCGCTAAACGATATTCAACCAAATCTTCAATGGTAAGCACAGAATAACCAAATTTTTTCGCAAATTCTACAATCTCGGGAGCGCGAGCCATTGTGCCATCATCGTTAGTAATTTCACAAATCACACCTGCATGTTTAAATCCTGCCAGACGCGCTAAATCAACGGAAGCTTCAGTGTGTCCGCGGCGAGTAAGTACGCCACCATTTGCTGCACGAAGTGGAAAGACATGACCGGGACGATGTAAATCTGTTGGAACTGCATCATCAGCAATCGCCGTTTGAATCGTGGTTACTCGGTCTGCGGCAGATACGCCTGTAGACACACCTTTCGCGGCTTCAATCGTCACCGTAAAAGCTGTTTTGTTTACGCTATTATTGTGTTCTACCATTGGCGGTAAATCGAGTTGTTGGCAAAGTTCATCGGTAATGCACAAACAAACGATACCACTTCCATAACGAATTAATTTTGCCATTTGTTCTGGCGTGATTGTTTCTGCTGGGAAAATTAAATCGCCTTCATTTTCACGATCTTCATCATCTAAAACCAATACGCCATTTCCATTTTTGAAGGCATTAATTGCGTTAAGTACGCGTTCTTCAGCGGTATTGCCGAATGGAGATAAAATTGACTGATTCATAGTAATTTCCTAATTTGAGATTTCAATTAAATACCAGAATCAGGGCTGAGAAATGCAAATAAAATGAACGATTTGGGAACCCAATTCGTTTTATTCTCTTTCATCCAGACTTTACTGTCGGCTTTGGAATTTCACCAAATCTGCTGACTTTAAAAGTGAAAATCAGGACAATTTAGCAGGGAAAATTTGCCAAAAATTGACCGCACTTTTAAACGCTCGTGGGCTTTACCACCGGTAGGGAATTTCACCCTGCCCTGAGAATGCACGCTAAGTATAGCGCAAAATACTTAGGCACTAAATCAGAACGTGAAAAATATTTTCATTTAGCCTACAATAAACGCACTCAATTCTTACGCTATCAAGAGCGGATTATGTCAAAAGCAAAAGAGAAAAAAGTCGGTGTTATTTTTGGGAAATTTTATCCCGTACACACAGGCCATATAAATATGATTTATGAAGCGTTCAGTAAAGTAGATGAACTGCACGTTATCGTGTGTAGTGATACAGAGCGCGATTTGAAATTGTTTTACGATAGTAAAATGAAACGCATGCCAACTGTGCAAGATCGTTTGCGTTGGATGCAGCAAATTTTCAAATATCAAAAAAATCAGATTTTTATTCATCATTTGGTTGAAGACGGTATTCCGAGTTATCCAAATGGCTGGCAATCTTGGAGTGAAGCGGTTAAAACCCTATTTAATGAAAAACATTTTGAACCTTCAATCGTATTTAGTAGCGAACCTCAAGATAAAGCACCTTACGAAAAATACTTAGGTTTAGAAGTTTCGTTAGTCGATCCCGACCGCACTTTCTTTAATGTGTCCGCAACCAAAATTCGCACCACACCATTTCAATATTGGAAATTTATTCCGAAAGAAGTTCGACCTTTCTTTGCCAAAACTGTGGCGATTTTAGGTGGAGAAAGCAGTGGTAAAAGTGTGCTTGTGAATAAGTTAGCTGCCGTATTTAATACCACTTCTGCATGGGAATACGGACGTGAATTTGTATTTGAAAAGCTAGGTGGCAATGAGCAAGCGATGCAATATTCTGACTATCCGCAAATGGCACTTGGTCATCAACGATACATTGATTATGCTGTGCGCCATGCACATAAAATTGCATTTATAGATACGGATTTCATCACTACGCAAGCGTTCTGCATTCAATATGAAGGAAAAGCTCACCCATTTTTAGATTCGATGATTAAAGAATATCCTTTCGATGTCACTATTTTGCTGAAAAATAATACTGAATGGGTGGATGATGGCTTACGTAGCTTAGGCTCACAAAAGCAGCGCCAACAATTTCAACAACTGCTCAAAAAACTGTTAGATAAATATAAAGTTCCTTATATAGAGATTGAATCGCCAAGTTATCTTGATCGCTATAACCAAGTTAAAGCAGTCATTGAGAAAGTGTTAAATGAAGAAGAAATCAGTGAATTACAAAATAGTCCATTTGTTATAAAAGGAAAACATCAATGATCTTATTTGCCGGTGATCCACACGGAAGCTACGATCATATTTACCCTTTTGTGAGAGAGCAGGAAAATGTCGCACTCATAATTTTAGGCGATTTACAGCTCACTACAACAGATGAGTTGGATAAACTCGCACAACATTGTGATATTTGGTTTATTCATGGAAATCATGATAGCAAAACAATTAGTGCTTTTGATGCGATTTGGGGCTCTGAATGGCAATCACGGAATTTACACAATCGCGTAGTTGATATTCAAGGAACCCGCATTGCAGGATTAGGCGGTGTATTCCGCGGGCAAATTTGGATGCCGCCCAATCGCCCCATGTTTTTTGATCCTATTCATTATTGTCAATATAGCCCACAAGAGAAAATCTGGCGAGGCGGTGTGCCTTTGCGTCATCGCACGTCAATTTTTCCATCAGATATTGAAATCTTAGAAAACCAACAAGCGGATGTGTTGGTTTGTCACGAAGCCCCTAAACCACATCCGATGGGTTTCCAAGTAATCAATGATTTGGCCATGAAGATGGGAGTTAAGCAAGTATTCCACGGTCATCATCACGAAAACTTTACTTATCGAACAAAGTATCCCTACAAAATCACGAATGTAGGTTTCCGCAGTCTTGCTGATGCAGATGGAAATTATTTGCTACAAACTATCGACGATCGTGAAAAATAAATCTATTCCAAAACAAAAGCCGATTCAAATGAATCGGCTTTTTTACATTCAAAGTGCGGTATTATTCCGCATTGTTTTTCGATTTAATAATGGCGTAAACCACACCTGTTGATAAAGCACCAATCGCAATTGCACCAAGATATTTCAATGGCTCAGATACAAATGGAATGACAAATAATCCGCCGTGTGGAGCTTGTAATGTAATATTTAATCCCATTGAAATCGCACCAGCCACCGCACCACCAATCACTGAGCTAATAATGACTCGAATTGGATCTGCTGCCACAAATGGTAATGCACCTTCAGAAATAAAACATAAACCAAGAACAAATGACGCTTTCCCCGCATCGCGTTGGCTAACTGTGAATTTATTGCGAGCAATCCAAGTCGCAACTGTCATACCAATTGGTGGAACCATACCCGCGGCCATTGCAGCAGCCATTGGCGTATAAACTTGGGATGCAATCAATCCAACAGAAAAGGTGTACGCTGCTTTATTTACCGGTCCGCCCATATCTATACACATCATTGCACCGATAATTGCGCCTAACACAATCGCATTCACTTCGCCCATTGAAGTAAGCCAATTACTTAGCTCTTTCATAATTTCAGCCACTGGTGGATTGATGAGGTAAATCATCGTCAAGCCAACAATCATCGAACCTAAGAGCGGTAAAATTAAAATCGGTTTTAATGAAGTCAGGCTTGCTGGCAATCGAATAATCACATTCAGCCCTTTCACCACATAGCCCGCTAAGAAACCAGCAATAATACCGCCAAGAATCCCTGCACCCGCTTCACTTGCCAGCATCCCCGCAATCAAACCAACTGCAAGTCCTGGACGATCCGCGATAGAAAATGCAACGTAACCGGCAAACACGGCAATCATTAACTTGAACGCCACTCCACTACCGATATTCATCAACATATTTGGAAGATCCTGTAAAACTCCTGTATTTTCAATTACATTAAAACTGAACATAAAGGACATCGCGATCAACAACCCACCCGCAACCACTAACGGTAACATATGAGAAACGCCAGTCATTAAGTGTTTGTACACACCTTTTTTCTCACGGCTTTCTTCTTTTGATTCCGAATTATTTCCACCATCAAAAATTTTGGCTTCTTTAAATGCTTTATCAAATTCTTGCTCGGTTTTCTTCAAGGCTAATCCTGTTGAAGTTCGGTACATTGGTTTACCTTTAAATTTATCTAAAGGCACATCAATATCTGCTGCAACAAATACCAAATCAGCCGCAGCGACTTCTTCTGCAGTAATTTCATTGCCCGCCCCAACTTGACCACGGGTTTCAACTTTTACATTCCAACCTTGTTTTTTCGCATAGGTTTCGATCGCTTCGGCTGACATAAACGTATGTGCAACGCCTGTCGGACAAGCAGTTACCGCAACAATATTTTTTACACCAGAAACACCTGTAAAACTCACCGCACTTTTCGGTGCAACATAATCAGCTCCATTCGCTAAGGCATTTGCCAGCGTGACTTCAGGAGAAATCATGGCGATAGCTTCGCCGATAATAAAGACTTTTTTACCAACTAACGCAGAGTTATTTGGTAATACTGAACCAAATACAAGAACAAGATCTGCTTCGGCTGGTGTTTCTACAATAGAGACATTCGCTTTTTGTGCAGCCGCTCGAAAAACTTCATGTAATAAATAGGCTTTCGCATCACCTACATTAGCTGATTGGGTTAAAAATAACTTCATACTATCCTTCAATCATCGTTATTTGTACTTTTTCTAAAATGGGGTCAAGTAAACTCAAATCACTCACACCAACATTACTTTGAGACACCGCAAAAGCGGACACAGCCGTAGCAAAAGACAAAGTTTCTGTTTCCGATAACCCTTTTTCAAAACCATAGATTAAGCCTGCTACCATTGAATCCCCAGCCCCAACGGTACTCACTACATTTTCACATTTTGGTGGTTCGGCTTTGAGCACGCCTTCATTATTAATCCATAAAGAACCTTTTGCGCCCATTGAAATAATCACGTTTTCAATGCCTTGTGCTTTGAGTTGCTGTGCAGCGGCAATAATTTCCTCAAGACTATTTAATGGATGACCAACCCAAGCCTCAAGTTCTCGATGATTGGGTTTTACTAGCCAAGGTTTCGCTTTTAATCCAGCGGTGAGCGCATCATTGCTACTATCAAGCACAACTTTTACGCCAGCTTGATGAAGCTGATTCAACCAATCAGCAAATAATTCAGAAGATACACCTCGAGGTAAACTGCCACAAACTGCGACAATGTCATAATCTAAACAATAAGCCAAAGAATCAGTCACAAATTGTTGCCAAACTTGTGGGCTTATTTGATATCCCAAGAAATTTAAATCTGTCACATCCGCTTCAGTCTCGGTAATTTTTACATTGATGCGCGTTTTGCCATCAACACGGTGGAATTTATCTTCCAAACCGTACTTATTAAACATTTGCTCGAAATCAGCTGAATTATCCTCGCCCAAGAAACCGCCTACTGCAACATCAACGCCTAAATCTTTTAGTACTTTTGCAACATTAATACCTTTCCCCGCAGGAAATAAGCCAAGGGTTTCTACCGTATTTACTTCACCAAGTTGGATACGATTTAAACGCCCGACTAAATCATAGGCGGCATTTAAAGTAATTGTTACGACGCTTGCCATACTATTCCCCTAAACCCGATTCAATCACAGCACCGATTCCGTCAATAGCCTGTTGCGCTTCATCGCCTGTCGCAACAAAACGTAAACGAGTCCCTTTCACCACTCCAAGCGCAACAATTTTCATCAAGCTTTTAGCGCTCACTAATTGAGAATTACGATCAAGATTCTGAACTGCCACAGAGGCATTATATTTTTTCACTTCGTTTACTAACACTGCACTTGGGCGAGCGTGCAAACCGTGTTCGTTCTTAATTACAAACACAGCCTCAATGGCATTTGCCGGTAAGTTATGATCTTCGCTTACCGCTAGTACGTGAATTTGTTCTCCCATAATCTCAATGGTGTCTGGTTCAGATGGTGGCACTGCAGAAACATTCTCACCCAAACCATCAGCAATCGCTTTGCCCAATGTTTCAATAGCTTGTTTTGCATCTTCCCCCTCTGCCACAAAACGTAAACGATGTCCTTGTGTTACACCAAGCGCAACAATCTTCATCAAGCTTTTTGCGCTGACGACTTCACTTTCACGAGTAAGATTTTGCACGGTAATTTTCGAAGTGAATTTTTTCACTTCATTAACCAAATTTGCACTTGGGCGCGCATGTAAACCGTGTTCATTACGAATCGTAAAGGTTCCTACAACAGCACCTTCTACAGATTGAGTTTCAACATCACTCGATGAACCCAAAAGTGCGGTCAAAATTTCTGTTGAATTACCATTGAGCAAGGTTGTTTGAACATCGTCATCTAATAAACGCGCTAAAGTTGGATTAATTTGATCACTGACGGCTGCAACAGTTATCACGCCTTTTACGGCTTTGCCATTGTGGCTAAAAATCGTTTTGACACGACTAAATGCCAAGGCATTTTTCACATTTCCTACGACAGAATCCGTTACCCATAACCCTTTGCCAAGCGGTAATGCCGCATTATTAATCACCTCAGAAATAAAGCGATTTTCTACCGCACTTTGCACCTGTAATTGCCCCGCATTAATCGCGACTAAAGTTAATAAACTTTGGGTATCTACATCTACACTGATATTGGCAGCAGGAATTTCAAATGGCTCAATTGTCTCGCCCATTAAAATCGCACGAAATTCAGCAACATCCGTTATTTTTGCTAATTTCGCTGCGGTATCTTCATCACTCAAAACGTGAGTAAGTTGACGTAATAAGGACAAATGCTCATCAGATCGCGCCGCAATACCAATCACGACATAAGCAATATTTCCCTCACCCCATTCTATGCCTTGAGGAAATTGAAACACTTGCACGCCCGTTTTCTTTACCATCGAACGAGTATCCAAGGTGCCATGAGGAATAGCGATGCCATTGCCTAAAAAAGTTGAGGTTTGCTGTTCACGCGCCAACATTCCTTGCAAGTAACCATTTTCCACATTATCTGCTTGAACTAATGCGGACGCGGCCATTTCAATCGCTTGTTCTTTATCAGTTGCGTTAGCATTTAAATGAATGTTGCTTTCCGAAAGTTCTAACATTCTTGCTCCTTAATAATTTAAAAATAAAGCTGCTGGTGAAATAAATCGACCAGCAGCTTGTTGAAAAACAATTATTTAGATGTACAGGCTTTCAGCAGTGCTTCACTACCTTGCGCAATATATTCATCATTTTCACCGCGCTCTTTGCCTTTTTGCAAATCACGCATCGCATCATAAATACCTTGAGTCATGCTTTGCGAATCCACTTTTTCCCAACAATTTGCGTTCAAACGTTTAATATTAGCTTGCAATGCTTCCGCATGTAACACACCACTATAATAAGCATATACATCAGAATCATGTCCGCCAGTGTAAAGTTTATCTTGAATTTGTTTCACAGGAACTAAAATACGCCCCAAATACCAGTCATTCGCACCACTTGCAAAATTATCTACAAAGAAATTTTCATTCACGCGACCTTTATATGTCGCCACAGTCGCTTCATAAGCTGCTGCATAAGATTTCTGATCGATTTTATCTTTATCTAAATCAATCACTTTTTTATCGTTCCCCATAAATGGAATATAGTTGGTAACCGATGACCAAGAAGAACAACCTGCCAACATTAACGTAAAAAATAAAACAGAGATTTTTTTAAACATAGTCATACCTGATTAAAGTTAATAAAACGCCGCCATTATACTGGCTGAAGGGGATTAAAGAAAGGGCGGTAATTATTCCGCCTCTTTTACTAAAGACACCAAAATCTGATCGATTTTAAAGTTTTCCGTATCAATTACTTCAAACTTGTATTTTCCGTAAACCACAGAATCGGTTTTTTTCGGAATTTTACGTAGCATATACATCATAAAGCCACTGATGGTTTCGTAATTTTCTTCATCAGGGAAAGATTCAATATCTAACACTCGTGTCACATCTTCTAATGGCGTTGCGCCATCAATAAGCCACGAATTTTCATCACGACTAACAATATATTCTTCTTCGTTAGAAACCAATTCCCCCATGACAATACTCATGACATCATTTAGCGTAACAATACCTACTACAAGGGCATATTCATTCACAATAATCGCAAAATCTTCACCGGTAGATTTAAACAATTCCAACACTTCGTAAAGAGAAAGCGTATCAGGCACAAATAATGCTTTACGTAGTAGTTTAGGATCAGTCAGCACCACATTTTCATTCTGCAAATACATGGTTAGCAACGTATGGGATTCGACATAACCTAAGATTTTGTCGAGGCTATTGTCACAAATCACGATTTTAGAATGAGAATCACGAGAAAGCGTATCCATGACTTCTTGGCGAGAAAAAGTGCGGTCTAAATACACGATATTTTCACGGGTTGTCATGGTGGAAGTCACTGTACGCGCTTGCATATCGAAAATATTTTCGATGAGATAATGCTCTTGAGTTTTCAATACACCTGCTTCTGCACCTGCTTCTACTACAGCGAAAATATCTTCAGACGTCATGCCATCTTCACGCACAGTGGAAATACGAAATAAGCGGAAAAATACATTAGCAATCGTATCAAAAAACCATACAAGTGGCTTAAACACAAACATACTGAAATTCATGATGCCGACAACACGCAAAGCCACCATTTCCGGATAAGTAATAGCAATACGTTTTGGAATAAGATCAGCAAATAAGATAAAGAAACAAGTAACCAATACAAACGCAATTGTGGAAGCTGTTGGCTCAATCCAATCGCCCACAAAAGAGCGGCTTAAAATTTCCGCGATATAAGGACTTAGTGCGCTTTCACCAATTCCCCCTCCAAGAATTGCCACCATATTCAAACCAATTTGAACTACGGTAATAAAACGACCAGGATGCTCTTGTAATTTAAGCACTTGAAGCGCACGCACATCCCCTTCATTTGCAAGGGTTTGTAGTTTCAATTTACGCGAACCCGCCAGTGAAATTTCTGCAGAAGAAACAACCGCACTAATTAGAATTAAGGCAATAATCGCCAAAATAGTATGAAATAATTCCATAATCATTACTCAAAAATATGAAAGAAAACGACCGCACTTTGCGGCCGTTCAGGATATTACTCTTCGCTGTCAAACCAGCCACGAACAAATTGAATAGACAAGAATAAAGTAGCTAACAGGAATGCATAGAAAATCCAAGAAACGATTGGATGACTTGGCGTGTCGTCAGCAGTAATTTCTTTTATTGAGGTTGCATTGCGATATTCATCCATCATCGTAATACGCCAACCATAGTATTTAATTTGCACAAGTTTGTTGTCATTACCCAAAGCCTGCGCTTCAGCCTGTAAATTGGCCGATCCAAATTTGAAGTAAAACGGGAAACCCCAACGGGTATCTTCATTGCGATACACCATAATTTTGCCATCGTCATTTTGCGTATTGATGTAATACACATCACGTGTTGGGCCATCAGCTGGATTCGATTTTGTGATTGGGCCGTCTTTATCAACGCGTTTTACTTCTACGCCAGTAACACGTGTCACATCATAATGAGGGAACACATAATTCACCACAGAAAACATAAAACCGTGGAATAAAAAAACAACAATAAATAAGAAATATTTAAAAAACTTTCGCATACTTTTCCCTTGTCAGAACTGTGCATTTATTCTACACGAATTTTAAATAAACGCTCGAAATTTTGCGTAGTGATTCTAGCAAACTCCTCAGTAGAAACGCCCTTTAAAGTTGCCACGTATTCACATACTTCTCTCGTATAAGCCGGTTGATTTTCTTTTCCCCGATAAGGCACTGGCGCAAGATAAGGCGAATCCGTTTCTACTAATAAGCGATCCATTGGTACATAACGAATAACCTCACGAATCGCTTCAGCATTTTTAAAGGTGACAATGCCAGAACAAGAAATGTAAAAACCTAAATCCAACGCTTTTTTCGCAAACTCCATGGTTTCCGTAAAACAATGAATAACACCACCGCACTTCTCAGCATGGTGTTGGCGTAATATTGCAATAGTATCATCACCTGCAGAACGTGTATGAATAATTACAGGCTTATCTAACTGGTTTGCAATATCGATTTGGCTACCAAACACCGCTTGTTGCTCCGCTTTATTGTCCGCGCTGTAATAATAATCTAATCCAATTTCGCCAATAGCAATCACTTTTGGATCTTGTGCTAAACGCAATAAGCGTTCTGCGTCATAAGGTTCCTCTTCAAAATCCAGTGGGTGAACACCGCAAGCAAGCGAGACATTATTAAATTCACGTAAAGAGTCATAAGCCTGCTCAAAACGGCTTAATGTTACACCAATCGCGAGCAAATGCTTCACATCACGAGAGCGCGCTTTTTCCACCACATCTGCAATGTTTTTATGTAAATTTTCATAATCCAATGCATCTAAATGGCAGTGGGAGTCAACAATGAACATAATTATTTTTCCTTATGCCTAAGGCTTGAACGCCATAGACGATATATTTTCAATTTATTGCGTTTCAAATACTTCTGTGACTAATCTGGTCAAGCTATCTAATAGCATCAATTCAACATTCACACCATTAATTGTCAGCAAATCTGACCGCACTTTTTGCATAATTTTGATTGCTTGTAATAAACCAAGGGCGGTTTGCTCATCGCTGAATTGTTCTATGCCACGGCCAAGATCGGCAACTTGTCGATGACTATCAATTTCAAGTTTATGTTTTAAACAATCGGAAAGAAAAGCCAAAATCCAATCCACTTGCTGAACATAACGTTCTTTATCAAACAACGGAAGCAATTCCAATGGTGAACGTCGGCGATAGAACATCCAAAATTGACGTAAGAAGTTTTTACGCTGTTCAATAAGCCCTTGTTGTAACGTCTCTAATGCTAAAAGCGGACGCCCAAGATTCATCGCAAGTGCGGTCAAAATTTCCTGATTTTCAGCCGCACTTTCTGATTTCAACCAATCAAGAGCTATTTGTTCATTAGGCACGGACAGATTCCACACTTGGCATCGACTATAAATGGTTGCTAATAAACTTGCTGAACTATCTGTCTGAAGTAAAAAATAAGTATTTGTACGAGGCTCTTCCAATGTTTTCAATAACGCATTGGCAGCCGCTTCCGTTAAACGTTCCGCTCCTTGCACATACACCACTTTATTACCGTTTTGTTGTGCGTGCTGCGCGACAATGTCATTAATGTCGCGTACCTGATCAACGCCAATATTCTTACCGCCAATAGGGCTTAATTCATGATAATCTGGATGGCTATGGGCCTGCATTAAATGACAAGAATGGCATTGACCACAAGGCTTATCGCCTTGAGCCACACACATTATTTTCTGCGCAAGTGCATCAAATAAACGTTCTACCCCTAAACCAGAATCAGCTTTAATCAGCACAGCATGATGCCCCAAACCTTCGTCAAAGGTTTGAGCAATTTGATGATAAATTGGCATTAACCAAGGGTAAAGTGCGGTCATTTTTCGTTTGATTTCCACCAATTTTTTACCGCGCTTTCGATATCAGCTTGAACAAGTTCAATACTCGGCTCAGCATTAATCACCACTGCTTTTGGATTATCTTTTACTAACGCTAAATAGCGTGCTCGAGTGCGATGGAAAAAATCCAAATCCATTTGCTCAATACGATCTAATTCACCTCGTCCACGAGCTCGTGCTAAACCGACACTCGGTTCTATATCCAAATAAATTGTTAGATCAGGCTCAAAATCACCTAATACGGTTTCTTTCAAGGTGAGCATAAAATGCGGGTCTAATTGACGTCCACCACCTTGATATGCCTGAGATGACATATCGTGGCGATCGCCTACCACCCATTTTCCTTGCATTAAAGCAGGTTTAATTACGTTATCCACCAACTGAATACGTGCCGCATAAAGCATTAATAACTCTGCTTTCGCAGTCACGGGTTCTTCAGTTTCATGTTTAATTAGATGGCGTAATTTCTCTGCTAATGGGGTTCCACCAGGCTCGCGTGTAAATACGACGTCTTGAATACCAAGTTCATGTAAGACTCTCACAACAGACTGATGAGCGGAGCTTTTCCCCGCACCTTCCAAGCCTTCAATGACAATAAATTTTCCTTTCATATTTTCTTCCGCACTTTTATTTGGCATTTTTCTGGCTGCGATACCAACGTAAATATTCTTGTACTGCTTTATTATGTTCATTCAAATTTCGGGTAAATTTGTGTCCACCAGAACCATCTGCCACAAAATAATAAAAATCTGTTTTTTCAGGGTTCGCAACAGCCTGTAACGAGCTTTCACTTGGCATAGCAATTGGCGTTGGTGGTAATCCATCAATCACATAAGTATTATAAGGCGTTGGCATTTCTAAATCTTTTTTACGAATATTACCACTGTAATTCTCACCCATACCATAAATTACGGTTGGATCCGTTTGTAATTTCATTTTTGCTTTTAAGCGGTTGAGAAATACAGAGGCCACTTTTGCTCGTTCAGCAGCCACGCCCGTTTCTTTTTCCACGATAGAAGCCAAAATCAACATTTCATAAGGATTCGCTAAAGGTAAATCCTCGTCACGCTCGTTCCAAGCCTTATTTAACGCCTTTTTCATTCTCTCTGCTGAGCGCTTCAGTAGCTCCAAGTCTGTCGATTTAGGCGTATAGTTATAAGTATCAGGATAAAGCCAACCTTCCACATTTTTTAGTTCAAGATTTTGACCGACATCTGGCAAATCAAGTAATGTGAAAATTTCTTCGTTACTCTTATTTTTCAAGGTTTGCGCCAAGTGCGGTGCATTTTCAAGATCTTTTCGCCAATCTTTAAAGGTTTTTCCTTCAATCCATTTTACATTGAATTGCACTTCCTTACCTGAATTAAGCAAATCCAGTAAATCTTGCACAGTTTTAACATTCTCAAGAGAATAAGTCCCAGCTTTTATTTTATTTAGCTCAGGTTTCAACTTCAGCAAATAAGGTAATAATTTCCCATCATCAATTAACTTTTCTTGCTCAAAAAGTGCGGCTAATTTTGAACCTGTTGTGCCACGTTCAATAGTTAAAAGTTGATCTGCCTGCACATTTACTGGTGTTTTTACAAATTCAGTAATTTTGTAATAACCAAAATTAGCCACGCCCGCTAAAATCAAAATTAAAAGTAAAATCGCAATTAAAAATTTCTTCATAAGCTATAAGAAAGAGAAAATAAAAAACAACAAAAGGGGCAATTAAGCCCCTTTCTTTTAAACATTAAATCATTTATTAAAATATTGGATATCTGCTTTTTTACGCAATGCTTTAACCCAGTCTTTTGTTGCATCTTGCAATTGAGAATTTACTAAATGTTCATAGGCTTTTTGTGCGTAGGCTTCTGCAGTAAGATCGCCATCTCGCATTCCTGTCACTTCTAAAATATGCCAGCCAAACTCTGTTTTAAACGGTGCAGAAATTACTCCTTGTTTACTTTGTACAACAGTTTGTGCAAACTGTGGCGCATAAGTTTCAGGGAATGCATAACCTAAACTGCCGCCATTTGCGCCGGATAAATAATCTTTTGAATATTTTAACGCTGCATCTGAGAAAGAAATTTTTCCAGCAAGAATATCTGAGCGAATTTTGGTAAGTTCTGCTTTGGCTTGTGCATCATTTAGCATCGGATTTAGTTTAAGCAAAATATGACGAACTTCATATTCTTTTCCTGTTATTTTCTGTACGGAACCTTTTTCTTTTGCTTCCTCTAACATTTTTTGTCCAAGGGCCCAAGCTTCACTACGTGCTTGTTCAACATCCACGCTTTCATGAATTGCTTTATTTCGAATTGCATCGCGGGTCATCGTTTGTAATTGGTTTTCCCAGGCTTTTTTGACATCTTTTGCGATACGTTGGCGAAATTCATTTAGTGAGGAACCTTCATTACTTAGCGCAATAGCGAACTGACCCAAGGTTAAATTGTTTGCTGCAGCAATATGATTAAGCTGTTGCTCTACAGCTGCATTTAATGCTTTAGGGTCAATTGAAGGGGCTTTCACATCTTGCATTGCTTGATGAAGCAAAATGTCATCAATGATTTTATCTAAAGCAACTTGGCGATCTCCACTTTTTCCTATATTCGCTTGAACCTGACTTTCAAGGACTGGAACGCCATTTACCATTGCTACAACACGTTCTTCGGCTTTTACAACAGAAGCTAAAACAATGGCGCTAATAGTGGCTAAAAACAATGATTTAAATGTAGATTTTTTCATTTCTGTTTTATCAAAAAGTATCAACAATGCTCTTTAGATTATCAGTTCTAAAGAAGGTTCACAAGTGACAGTAATTATTTCCCAATAATAGCAACTTCATAGCAACCATCATATTTTTCAGTGCGAACTTGTACTAATTCCTCGCGACTTGTTGGGACATTTTTTCCTACATAGTCAGCCCTAATTGGTAGTTCTCTATGTCCACGATCGATAAAAATGACTAACTCAATTTTTGCCGCTCTACCAAAATCAGTGAGTGCATCCATTGCTGCTCGAATGGTTCGACCAGTAAAAAGTACATCATCGACAAGAATTACTGTTTTGTCTTGAATATTCAAATATTGTGAGGAGCCACTGTATACAGGCATTTTATCCTCTTGATCTACTAAGGTTAGATCGTCTCGGTAAAAGGTAATATCCAGTTCCATAGATGGTAATTTATTACCACTTAATTTTTCTACTCTATGCTGCAATAATGCGGCAATTTCAGCCCCGCGGCGTTTTATTCCAACAATCACTACATTATCGAGAGATTGGTGTTTTTCAATGATTTCATGGGAAATTCGTGAAATTGTACGAGAAAAACGATCGTGATCGATAATAATTTTTTCCATCTTGCCCAGCTTAATAAAAGATTTTCTAGGGGCTAGAGTATAAAGAAAAAGTAGTTAAAAAGCGATTGTATTTACACCCTTTTTCTTATTGTTCCGTTATACTACTAAACAGATAGATTATTGATTAGGAGGCGAGACAATGCATTATTCTATTCAGGATTTTATTCAACTTATTGCTCAATTGCGTAATCCAAATGGCGGATGCCCTTGGGATTTAAAACAAAATTATGAATCCATGATTCCTTGCTTAACGGAAGAAACTTACGAAGTAATCGAAGCGATTGAGAAGAAAGACATTCCAAATTTACGCGAAGAATTAGGGGATTTATTGTTGCAAGTCGTTTTCTTCAGTCAGCTTGCTACAGAAGATAAATACTTTACTTTTGACGATGTATTGCAAGATGTTGCTGAAAAAATTGTGCGCCGTCATCCTCATGTGTTTGGTGATGCAAAAGCGGGGGCCGAAACAGAAGCCCTTTCTCGTTGGAACGAAATGAAAGCCAAAGAAAAGCAAGGTAAAAATGAAGAAACCTCTATTTTAGATAATATACCTCGAGCTTTGCCTTCTCTTACGCGAGCAGCAAAATTGCAAAAACGTTGTTCAAAAGTAGGGTTTGATTGGGAGGAAATTTCACCCGTATTTGACAAAGTGCGGGAAGAGTTAGAAGAAGTTCAAACTGAAATTAACCGCACTTCGATTGAACAAAATAAAGTAGAAGAGGAAATCGGCGATTTATTGTTCGCAACTGTTAATCTTGCTCGCCACTTAAAATGTGATCCTGAAGATGCATTACGGAAAGCGAATTTAAAATTTGAACGTCGTTTCCGAGCAGTAGAGCAAGCGGTTCAACAACAAGGTAAGCAAGTTAATGATGTGCCACTTATTGAATTAGATTTGTTGTGGGATGAAGTGAAAAAACAAGAAAATTAATTGAAAAGTGCGGTAAAAATTTCTCTCATTTTTACCGCTCTTTCTTTGTTAAAGTTGCTGAATATCCAATGCCATTTGGTCTAACATTTCATAACGTTTACGATACATAGAACGTTTTTTACTTGCGATATCTTCTAATTGTTTACGTTCAATATCCAAAGGTAATTGCCAATAATTATGGCGATATTCCCCTTGATTCTCTTGCCAGAACTCATCGTAATTAAACAAAATCTTACTGCGCGCAGAAAGACGATATTTTCCTTGCGCTTTGTGCGGAATGCCCACTAACTCACATTGCCATTTTTCAGCGAGCATTTTAAACGCATAAACCAACAGAAACATTGGACGCATACCGTGCAATGCTTTCGTAGCCTGTTTTACAAGTTCTTGAGCATTGTCACTTGAAGGGCCTTGAATCGAGGCGATAAGCAATTTATTCGGGCTCAAAAAAGTGAAAGAAGCATCGTATACTCGTTCATCATGTTGATTACGAATGTTAATAGAAAAATACCCTTCAAAGGGATCGATATGGTTGATACTCAAAGATAAACGCAAATCATCAGTTAATTGCGTTAACACGATATTTTGTTGTTCCAATAATTGTTGGCAAAGCGAACGTCCCATTTTCTCTTCTGCTAAACGTAAATTCTCCGTAATCGCCGTTAAACGTTCTGAAGCAGAAAAGCGTTTATCGCAAAAAGTAGTAAGAATTGTATTTATACGATAATAATCTTGTGTAAATAAAGGCTGCCATTGAGTTTCTGTATTAAGAAAATCCACTAATTGGCTACATTGCTTTTGATACAACCATTTATAGCCATAATAACGTAATTTTTCCCGCACTTGTTTGAGAAAAGGGCGATCCTTGGAATAAGGATACATTTGAACGTAAGTGGGGAAAATAAAATTATTTTTCGTGGACATAACTCAATATTTTGTGAAATTTAATAAAATTGTCAGTCATTCTAGCGATTATCACGTCATTTGCCAAAATTCTTTTTTGTTTAAAACCTACTTTATAACTCAGATTTTGTTATAATCTTTTCCTTGAATTCCTTTTTCCCTACCCCAATATTTACCCAAATTATCAGAAAGAATTAAGAGAGATAAATTATGGCGAAGAATACCCAACGTACGATGCCCGTATTGCCGTTACGCGATGTCGTCGTTTTCCCTTACATGGTGATGCCACTTTTTGTAGGGCGTGCGAAATCAATTAATGCCCTGGAAGAGGCGATGAACGATGATAAACAACTTCTTTTGGTATCTCAAAGAGAAGCAGATTTGGAAGAGCCGACCCCTGAAGATTTATTTGATGTGGGTACCGTTGCTAATATTATTCAGTTACTAAAACTACCTGATGGCACAGTGAAAGTGCTAGTTGAAGGTCAAAGTCGCGCGAAAATTAACAGCCTTGAAGATGGCGAAAAGTGCTTTTCCGCAAAAATTACCCCTATCGAAACCACTTATGGTGATGAAAAAGAGTTAGATGTTGCGAAAAAAGCGGTACTTTCTGAATTCGAAAATTATCTCACCTTAAATAAAAAAATCCCTGCAGATGTATTAAATGCACTTCATCGTCTTGGTGATGCAGATCGTTTATCAGACACAATGGCGGCTCATTTACCGGTAAGTGTTCGTCATAAACAAAGTGTCTTGGAACTTGCTAACGTACAAGACCGACTAGAATATCTGCTTGGCATGATGGAATCAGAGGCAGACATTCTTCAAGTTGAAAAACGCATTCGCGGTCGTGTAAAGAAACAAATGGAGAAAAGCCAGCGTAACTATTATCTAAGCGAGCAAATTAAAGCCATTCGTAAAGAAATGGATGATGGTGAAAGTGAGGATACGATTGATGAAGTTGAACAACTTCGTCAAAAAGTAGAAGCTGCTGGCATGCCAGCAGATGTGCGCAATAAAGTGGAAAATGAGTTACAAAAACTCAAAATGATGTCAGCCATGTCTTCTGAAGCAACCGTTGTTCGTAGCTACATTGAATGGATGATCCAAGTGCCTTGGCATCAACGTTCTAAAGTGAAAAAAGACATTTTGAAAGCACAACAAGTATTAGATGCCGATCACTATGGTTTAGAACGAGTGAAAGAACGTATTCTTGAATATCTTGCAGTACAAGCTCGTTTAAACAAAGTGAAAGGACCAATTCTTTGTTTAGTCGGGCCTCCAGGCGTAGGTAAAACTTCTCTTGGTCAATCTATTGCTAATGCCACTGGTCGCAAATATGTACGCATGGCATTAGGCGGTGTTCGCGATGAGGCAGAAATTCGCGGTCACCGTAAAACCTATATTGGTGCATTGCCAGGTAAATTAATTCAAAAAATGGCAAAAGTGGGGGTGAAAAATCCATTATTCTTGCTTGATGAAATTGACAAAATGGCATCCGATATGCGAGGTGATCCAGCATCAGCATTGCTTGAAGTATTAGATCCCGAGCAAAACACCACCTTTAACGATCACTATTTAGAAGTGGATTATGATCTTTCTGATGTAATGTTTGTGGCAACATCAAACTCTATGAACATTCCAGGCCCATTATTGGATCGTATGGAAGTTATTCGTCTTTCTGGTTACACCGAAGATGAAAAACTTAATATCGCGATGCGTCATTTGTTAGCGAAACAAATTGAACGTAATGGTTTGAAGAAAGACGAACTTACCGTCGAAGAAAGTGCAATTTTAGATATTATCCGCTATTACACACGTGAAGCGGGTGTTCGTGGATTAGAACGTGAAATTTCAAAAATCTGCCGTAAAGCAGTGAAAAATTTATTGGTAAATCCAAAACTTAAATCTATCACGGTAAATTCAGATAATCTGCACGATTATCTTGGTGTCAAACGCTTTGAATTTGGCAAAGCCGACACACAAAACCGCATTGGTGAAGTGACAGGCCTAGCTTGGACAGAAGTGGGCGGCGATTTACTCACTATTGAAACCGCCTCCGTTGTTGGAAAAGGAAAACTCACATTTACCGGCTCGTTAGGTGATGTAATGAAAGAATCTATCCAAGCGGCAATGACGGTTGTGCGCGCACGTGCTGAAAAATTGGGTATCAATTCTGAATTCCATGAGAAACGCGATATTCACATTCACGTGCCAGATGGTGCTACACCAAAAGATGGCCCGAGTGCAGGTATTGCAATGTGTACTGCATTAGTTTCTTGTTTAACAGGTAATCCTGTACGTGCTGATGTAGCCATGACAGGTGAAATCAGTTTACGCGGAAAAGTATTACCAATCGGTGGATTAAAAGAAAAACTTCTTGCCGCACATCGTGGGGGAATTAAAACTGTATTAATTCCAAAAGAGAACGTTAAAGATCTCGAAGAAATTCCAGAAAACGTGAAACAAAATCTTGCGATTCATGCGGTGGAAACCATTGATGAAGTTCTTGGTCTTGCGTTGGAAAATCCACCTGAAGGCATTGAATTTGTCAAAATTGAAGCTAAAGCGGCAAAATCACCCCGCCGTAAAGCGACCAATAAGACAACAAGAGCGGTCAATTAATTGAATGTTTTAGGGCTTGTGAAAACAGGCCCTTTTTATCAACGTTCACTACGTCAGTTAAGATTTCATATTTACACAACGTTAATTTGTACTTTTTCTAACTGTTCTCACATTTAAAACTTGTTAATAACACCATGCTCAAACTTCCTCCACTTTCCCTTTATGTACACATTCCATGGTGCGTTCAAAAATGCCCTTATTGTGATTTTAATTCGCACGCACAAAAAGGCGATATACCAGAACAAGACTATATTCATCATCTTCTGAAAGATCTGCAGGCCGATTTACAGCGCTTTAAAGATTCTATTCAACAGCGAAAACTCCATTCAATTTTTATTGGTGGCGGTACGCCAAGTTTGTTCTCGGCAGAAAGCATTGCGTATCTCTTAAAAGAAATAAAAAAGCAGATTGATTTTGAAGATAATATTGAAATCACATTAGAAGCGAATCCCGGTACGGTAGAAGCTGAACGCTTTAAAGGTTATGTATCAGCAGGCATTACGCGAATTTCTATGGGAATACAAAGCTTTAATGATGACAAATTACAGCGTCTTGGGCGGATTCATAATGCAGCAGAGGCAAAAAGTGCGGTCAATTTAGCGAAAGTTTCTGGGCTAAAAAGTTTCAATTTAGATTTAATGCACGGTTTGCCAAACCAAACGTTGGAAGAAGCCTTAGATGATCTTCGCCAAGCTATTGAGCTATCTCCTCCTCACCTTTCTTGGTACCAGCTTACTATTGAGCCAAATACGATGTTTGCTTACCGCCCACCTAAATTGCCAGATGATGATGAGCTTTGGGATATTTTTGAACAAGGCCACCAACTGTTAACCGCGGCAGGCTACCAGCAATATGAAACATCGGCTTACGCAAAAGCGGGTTTTCAATGTAAACATAATTTGAATTATTGGCGGTTTGGGGATTATTTAGCTATTGGCTGTGGCGCACATGGGAAACTGACCTTCCCTAATGGCGAGATTACCCGCTTTTCTAAAACCAAGCACCCGAAAGGTTATTTGCGTGGCGAATATCTTTACGAAGAAAAAAACGTGCCAGAAATTGACCGCCCTTTTGAGTTTTTTATGAATCGCTTTCGTTTGTTAGAAGCGGTGCCCAAACAAGAATTTGAAGATTACACAGGTTTATCTCAAAGTGCGGTGAAAAATCAAATTGATTTTGCCATTCAACAAAACTATATTGTGGAAAACGCTGATTCTTGGCAAATCACTGAGCATGGCAAGTTATTTCTCAATGAACTATTGGAATTATTTTTAACGGAATCGTAGCTCATCCGTTAAACCTCTCATTGCTGAAAAATTACACTTGTTTATTAAATACTCTCGTAATAAAGTAACTCAATCGTTTACTTATTAGAATAAGGAAAAGAAATGAATCAATTAGAAATGAAAAAACTCGCCGCACAAGCCGCATTACAATATGTAAAAGCTGACACAATTGTTGGCGTGGGAAGCGGCTCCACGGTGAACTGCTTTATTGAGGCTTTAGGTACAATCAAAGATAAAATTCAAGGCGCAGTAGCGGCTTCAAAAGCATCAGAAGAATTATTACGTAAACAAGGTATCGAAGTATTTAATGCAAATGATGTCTCTAGCTTAGATATTTATGTGGATGGTGCGGATGAAATCAATCCACAAAAAATGATGATTAAAGGCGGCGGCGCAGCGCTCACTCGTGAAAAAATCGTCGCTGCATTAGCCAAAAAATTTATTTGTATTGTGGATTCTAGTAAACAAGTGGATGTTTTAGGTTCGACCTTCCCATTACCAGTTGAAGTTATTCCAATGGCTCGTTCACAAGTAGGTAGAAAATTAGCCGCACTTGGAGGCGCACCTGAATATCGTGAAGGCGTGGTGACAGACAACGGCAATGTGATTTTAGATGTGCATAACTTCACTATTTTAAATCCAGTCGAAATGGAAAAAGAATTAAACAACGTTGCGGGTGTCGTCACTAACGGGATATTCGCGTTACGCGGCGCAGACGTTGTGATTGTCGGTACGCCTGAAGGCGCCAAAATTATTGACTAATTCATAATAAAAATCATAAGGAAGCAAACATGACAAACAAAGTCTCTCTAGACAAATCAAAAATCAAATTTGTATTGTTTGAAGGTGTGCATCAAAGCGCACTTGATACGCTCCATACGGCAGGCTATACCAATATTGATTACTATAAAAAAGCGCTAGATGGTGATGAATTAAAAGAAGCCATTAAAGATGCACACTTTATCGGCTTGCGTTCTCGCACCCATTTAACGGCAGAAATGATTGAGGCAGCACCCAAATTAATCGCAGTGGGATGTTTCTGTATTGGTACTAACCAAGTCGATTTAAATGCGGCAAAAGCGCGTGGAATCCCTGTATTTAATGCCCCATTCTCAAACACTCGTTCTGTCGCAGAACTGGTATTAGGCGAGATTTTATTACTTATGCGCAATGTGCCACAGGCTAATGCCGAAGTACATCGCGGTGTCTGGAATAAATCAGCGACAGGATCTCATGAAGTTCGGGGTAAAAAATTAGGAATTATTGGTTACGGCCACATTGGTTCACAATTAAGTATTATTGCGGAATCATTAGGCATGGATGTACATTTCTACGATATCGAAAATAAACTTCCGCTCGGTAATGCCAAACAGGTTCGTAGCCTTGAAGAATTACTCAGTTCTTGCGATGTGGTTTCATTACATGTGCCAGAGCTGCCATCTACCAAAAACTTAATGAACGCTGAGCGTATCGCACAATTAAAACAAGGTGCCATTTTAATCAATGCTGCGCGTGGCACAGTGGTAGATATTGATGCTCTTGTTCAAGCCTTAAAAGACGGGAAAATTCACGGTGCCGCAATTGATGTATTCCCAATTGAACCTGCGTCAATTAATGAAGAATTTGTCTCACCGTTACGCGAATTTGATAATGTGATTTTAACGCCACATATCGGCGGTTCAACAGCGGAAGCGCAGGAAAATATCGGTTTTGAAGTAGCAGGTAAATTTGTCAAATATTCAGACAATGGTTCAACACTTTCTTCCGTCAACTTCCCTGAAGTATCTTTACCAGAACACGAGGGAACAAAACGTTTATTGCATATTCATGAAAATCGTCCTGGTATATTGAATAAACTGAACCAAATTTTCGTCGAAGCCAACCTCAATATTGCCGCGCAATATTTACAAACTGACCCGAAAATTGGTTATGTTGTCGTAGATGTAGAAACGAATGATGCATCGCCATTACTGACGAAATTGAAAGAAATCGATGGTACAATTCGTGCGCGAGTACTTTATTAGTTAGAAAATAACCCAACTTATAAGATAAGTTGGGTTATTTGTAGAGTATGAAAATTTTACTCGCTAGATTAAGTAAGGGAGAGCCTAGATTTTAGGATGGCTTCAGTTTAATTAAAAATTGTCTAGTTTTCCTAATTTCTTTCATAAGGTGCATCCGTTAAGGTCTTTAAAAAAGATTCTAGTGCATCAATTTCTGTATCAGTTAATGGTTTTCCTTTAAGCGCGTCGTGGCTTACAGTTGGTGCATATTCGGGCAAATCCCAAGGCTTACTGGTTTCTGGATTAATTTTTCGTGTAGGGTTATTGTAGCTATCTAAGAATAATAATACGGTGCGAAGTTCTTTAAATACTCCATTGTGCATGTAAGGTGCTGTAACTGCGACATTACGGAGTGTGGGCACTTTGAATTTTCCTTTTTGTTTTTCATCTCCCTTTACCATTGGATTATCGAGTAAGCCATTATCAATCCAGTTATTGTCTAATTTATTATGTGCAATTAAGGCTTCATTCTTAGGAACACCAAGATTGAAATAACGATAGTTTGTGAAAGTTTCTTCATCGTGATCGGCTGTTTGTAATTGATGACAATTACTACAATTTGTTTTTTCTTTATCAAAAAATAATGCCTTTCCTAAAGATTCTTGTTCTGTGAGGGTATCCTTTCCAGCTAAAGTGCGGTCGTATTTTGAGCTGAATTGGCTAAATAAATCTAAATGTTCAAAAGTAGCTAATGCTTGTTCCATAATGGCATATATTTTCTGATTATCTTTCCATATTTCGGCACCAAAATATTTTGTAATGTAATCTTTCACGGCTTGATTTTCTTCAATACGTTTTACTACATCTGCTTTATCTTTCATGCCCATTTCTACGGGGTTCAATGGCGGACCTCCGGCTTGTTCTGCAAGATTTTTTGCTCTACCATCCCAGAATTGTCCGCCCACATAATCTTTAATTTTTTCATCAAAATGGAAGCTAGGTGAATACTTAGCATAAAGTGCAGTTGGCGTGTTGCGGTTACCAAATTTTGTTGGATCATCTCCTTGAGAGACCATATGAGCGATGTCATTTTGACGCAAGTCAGCAAAGGCTGCTGCTGGCATATGGCAAGTGGAGCAGGATTGGGTCTTATTATGAGAGAGGGATTTATCAAAAAAGAAAACTTCTCCAAGACCGAGTAAAATAGGATCGATTTTTGTTTCCTGTGCTAGACATAGAGTGGGGAAAATTAACATAGGAAGTAATAATTTTTTCATTTAGACTCCAATAAAAAATAGGCAAAAACAAACCGCACTTTGGGTTTTATTCTGTATGTTCACTCAAGAATCCACCGCTTTGGTGAGCCCATAGTTTTGCATATAGTCCATTTTGTTCCAGTAATTCAGCATGGGTACCTTGTTCGACAATTTGTCCTTTATCAAGCACAATCAGGCGATCCATAGCCGCGATAGTGGATAAACGATGGGCAATAGCAATTACTGTTTTATTTTCCATCATCTTATCGAGACTTTCTTGTATTGCCACTTCTACTTCAGAATCCAGTGCGCTTGTGGCTTCATCCAACAATAGAATTGGTGCATCTTTTAACATGACACGAGCAATAGCAATGCGCTGACGCTGACCACCTGAAAGTTTTACACCGCGTTCACCCACATGGGCATCATAGCCTTTTCTGCCCTGAGCATCAGTAAGGAATGGAATGAAATCAGCGGCTTCCGCTCGTTCAGCAGCTAAAACCATTTCTTCATCTGTAGCATTAGGTCGTCCATAAATAATATTGTCACGAACAGAGCGATGTAGCAGCGAAGTGTCTTGAGTCACTAAACCGATTTGGCAGCGTAGGCTTTCTTGTTGCACATCTAGTACATTTTGCCCGTCAATGGTAATCGCACCTTGTTGTGCTTCATAGAAACGAAGCAACAAGTTCACAATTGTAGATTTTCCTGCACCTGAGCGACCGATTAGCCCAACTTTTTCGCCAGGTTTGATGGTAAGATTGAAATGATTGAGCAATGGTTTTGTCGGATCATAAGCAAAGGTAATATCGTTAAATTTAATTTCCCCTTGTTTCACTTGTAACGGCGATGCTTGTGGTTTATCTACAATGGTATGAGGTTTAGTTAAAGTATTCATTCCGTCATTTACGGTTCCGATATTTTCAAACAAACGGGCAGATTCCCACATAATCCAGCGAGATAGTCCATTTACTCGTAATGCCATTGCCGTTGCAGTTGCTATTGCACCCACGCCAACTTGACCATTTTTCCATAAGATAATTCCGAGTACGGCGGTGCTTAGTGTAAGTAAAATATTAGCTGCATAAGTGAGCGTGTCCAGTGATGTTGCTAAGCGCATTTGGGCGTGTACCGTCACCATAAAATCTTCCATAGAACGTTTGGCATAAGCGGCCTCTCGCGAACCATGAGAGAATAATTTTACTGTGGCAATATTGGAATAAGCATCTGTAATGCGTCCTGTCATTAAAGAGCGAGCATCAGCTTGTCGTTGTGCCGTTTTTGATAATTTAGGAATGAGGGTTCGTAGGATAAAAATAAAAATCGTAATCCAAGCAATAAATGGCAGTAAGAACCAAGAATCTAATGCTGCGAGAACTAATCCTGATGTAATAAAATATACGATGACATATACAAACATATCCGCCAGTGTGAGCACTGTATCACGAACAGCAAGTGCGGTTTGCATTACTTTGGCAGATACTCTGCCAGCAAATTCATCTTGATAAAAACTCAAACTTTGCCCAAGCATTAAACGATGGAAATTCCAACGTAATCGCATTGGAAATACGCCTTGTAAGGTTTGTAAACGTACGGTAGAGGCTAAAAATCCCCACACAATGCTAACAAGTAATAGGGCAGCCATGCCAATTAATAAATGACCTTTTTCTTGCCATAATGTCTCAGGTGTAAATGTCCCTAACCAATCTACAAGCGTTCCCATAAATTGGAATAATATGGCTTCCATTACACCAGTACCAACCGTTAGCACTGTCAGTAAGAGAATCCAGCTTTTCATTCCTTCAATGCTAGACCAAATAAAACGCAATAAGCCTTTTTTAGGTGTTGTTGGATTACCTTCTGGATAAGGATTTAAGCGGTTTTCAAACCACGAAAAAATTTTGTTAAACATATCTTTTCCTTAAAAAGAAAAGGCAACAGATGTTGCCTTTCAAAAAACTTGGAGATTATAGCGCAAAAATTCTCCAATTTATAGGCTGGCAGATTTTCTGTATTGGCTTGGCGAAAGTTGGTAGTAATTCTTGAAGGCTTTACTAAAATGCGCTTCCGATTGATACCCTACCTCTAAAGCAATGGCAAGCACAGATTGTTGGGATTGTTTTAATAAAAATGCTGCCGATTGTAACCGCACTTGAGTAATAAAACGCCCTGGCGACATACCAAGTTGTTGTTGAAAAACACGAATAAAGTTTGCACGAGACATTGCAGAAAGATCGGCTAATTGTTCAATTCTCCAATCTTCTTGAGGGCGTTGTAATATCGCACCTAGCACTGCATTTAGTCGCTTGTCTTGCAACGCGAGTAGCACACCGCCAGTAATTAAGTTCTCTTGAATCGCATGGCGTAAAATATAAATTAAAAGTACATTGGAAAGTGCATCGACGACTGATTTTGTACCTGCATCGTTTTTTTGTGCTTCTTGTAGAAAAAGCTGAACCAAAGGATGAATCGGTGTATCACATAAATTGAGATGCAAGTATTCAGGCATAGAAGCTGTAAGGAGAGCATCTTGCTGATAATAAAATGCTCCACAGAACATTTTTAAATCTGGTGTGCCTTGCCCTACTTGATACAATTCAAATGCACCTTGCCAGCTTTTTTTCAATGATGCGTCCTTTGTTTGGTTGGATGAATGACGCATAAAGTGCGGTTGATTTTGGGGAAGGAAAAAGATATCACCTTCCTTTAAATGAAATTGCTTTTGTCCGAGTGTAAGCCAGCATTCGCCTTGTTCAATAAGATGAAATACGCCTTTTCCTGCATCTTTTTCTTGATGGGCAACTTGCCATTCACCTTGAAATTCACAGCGAATATTAATTTCCCCACGCACTTGTGCTAAATGGGTGAGTTTATCTAAATAATCCATAATGAGATGTTAGCGATAAAAATTGAGATAAATAAGCAAGTATCATAATCTAATCTGCCTATAATTTGCCACACCAGTTCGTTATTAATTCAATATATTTAGGAGAACATTATGTTTGCAGATTGGAAAGAAGAAACATCACACGTTAAAAAATCATTTGGTGCGTTAGGTAAACAATATCCAAAAATGTTACAAGCTTATCAAGCATTAGGCGCAGCAGCGGCAGAAGGCAATGTGCTTGACGCTAAAACTCGTGAACTTATCGCATTAGCAGTTGCGGTAACAACTCGTTGCGAAAGCTGCATTAGCGTACACGCAGAAGAAGCTGTAAAAGCTGGCGCAAGCGAAGCTGAAGTGGCAGCAGCATTAGCAATGTCTATCGCATTAAATGCAGGCGCTGCTTATACTTATTCTTTACGTGCATTGGAAGCATATAACGTACAGAAAGGTTAATTACCCGTTATTCCATAGAGTTAAGTTGATTAAAATGAGCGTTATCTTCTGGTGATGCTCATTTTTCTATTCAGGTGTAATCCATTCGACAGCCCAGCTTCCTGTACCTTCTGGAACTAATGTTTTTGTGAGATAAGGCAAAATTTCTTTCATTTGGGTTTCTAATGTCCAAGGTGGATTAATTACTACCATACCGCTTGCTGTCATACCTCGTTGATCGCTATCAGGACGAACAGCGAGTTCAATTCTTAGAATTTTTCTAATCCCCGTTGCTTCTAATCCCTTAAAAATACGTTTAGTTTGTTGGCGTAATACAATGGGATACCAAATCGCATAGGTACCAGTGGCAAAACGTTTATAACCTTCTTCAATCGCTTTGACGACGAGATCATAATCTTCTTTTAATTCATAAGGCGGATCGATTAGCACCAAGCCGCGACGTTCTTTTGGAGGTAGTGTTGCTTTGACTTGTTGAAAGCCATTGTCACATTTTACGGTGACATTTTTGTAGTCACTAAAATTATTGCGAAGAATTGGATAATCGCTAGGATGAAGTTCGGTCAATAGTGCGCGATCTTGTGGGCGCAATAATTCCGCGGCAATTAACGGTGAGCCAGCGTAATAACGTAGTTCTTTGCCACCATAATTGAGTTTTTTGATCATTTTTACATAACGAGCAACATCTTCGGGTAAGTCTGTTTGATCCCACAAGCGTTCAATACCTTCTTTATATTCCCCCGTTTTTTCTGATTCGTTTGAGGATAAACGATAACGCCCTACGCCAGAGTGCGTATCTAAGTAAAAAAAGCCTTTTTCTTTGAGTTTAAGATTTTCCAAAATGAGCATTAAGACGATATGTTTCAAGACATCAGCATGATTGCCCGCATGGAATGAGTGACGATAACTCAGCATAATATATCCTTTGTTTAACAACGAAGGCGAGCCAATTGACTCACCTGATTATGCACTAAAGTGCGGTCATTTTTAGAAGAGTTCTTCTGGCTGGCTAACTGGCACGGGCGCTTTTCCTCCAGTACCATTTAAGCGTTGTTGTAATTCTGGTGGAACATAGTAACCGCGTTCTTGCATTTCGGAAACGTACGTACGGGTTGGTTCAGTTCCCACAATAAAGTATTCTTTTCGTCCACTGGATGGAGAGAGTAAACCAGTCATCGTATCAATACTTTTTTCCATAATTTTTGGAGGTAACGGTAATTTACGTTCTGGTTTGTCGCTCAATGCAGTTTTCATATAAGCGACCCAAGCTGGCATTGCAGTTTTCGCACCTGCTTCACCTTTACCTAATTCGCGTTTGTTGTCATCAAACCCGACATAAGTTGTGGTTACTAAGTTTGCACCAAATCCCGCATACCAAGCCACTTTTGCACTATTGGTGGTACCTGTTTTGCCGCCTATATCGCTACGTTTAATGGTTTGTGCGATACGCCAGCTGGTTCCTTTCCAGCTTAAACCTTGTTCACCATAAATCGCCGTATTTAAGGCGCTACGGATTAAAAATGCTAACTCACCACTGATTACTCGAGGGGCATATTCTGTTTTAGATGAACCATTTTTTGCATCCGCCATTAAATCAATCGCATCTTCTTTAAGTGCGGTGACATTTGACTGTAATTCTGGCAGTTCAGGTACAGTTTCAGGTTGTTGATCAACTTCTTCACCGTTTGTACTGTCATCTGATGGTTTTAAGGCATTTTCGCCTAAAGGAATATTCGCAAATCCGTTGATTTTATCTTTCGTTTCACCATAAACAACTGGGATATCATTACACTCAATACAAGCAATTTTAGGGTTTGCAACAAATAAGTCTTTACCCGCGTTATCTTGAATTTTTTCAATGATATAAGGTTCAATAAGGAAACCGCCATTATCAAACACCGCATAAGCTCTAGCCATTTCTAATGGTGTGAAAGAGGCAGCGCCAAGCGCTAAGGCTTCACTAGCAAAATATTGATCACGTTTAAAACCAAAACGTTGTAAAAATTCTGCTGTGAAATCAATACCTGCCGTTTGGATCGCACGAATAGCAATCATATTTTTAGATTGACCTAATCCTACTCGTAAACGCATTGGGCCATCATAACGATCAGGTGAATTTTTTGGTTGCCACAGTTTTTGTCCAGGTTTTTGAATAGAAATTGGGCTGTCTTGTAATACACTAGAAAGCGTTAAGCCTTTTTCTAATGCCGCTGCGTAAATAAATGGTTTGATAGAAGAACCCACTTGAACTAAGGATTGTGTCGCACGGTTGAACTTACTTTGTTCATAGCTAAAGCCACCAACAATTGCTTCAATCGCACCATTATCTGAGTTAAGCGATACTAATGCAGAGTTAGCTGCTGGAATTTGTCCTAATTGCCATTCACCATTAGTGCGTTGACGAATCCAAATTTGCTCACCTACTTTTACAGGATTGCTTCTGCCAGTCCAACGCATTGCATTAGTGGAGAGCGTCATTTTTTCACCAGATGCTAATAATAGATCCGCACCACCTTTTGCCATGCCAACCACAGCCGCTGGAATAAATGGTTCAGAATCTGGCAATTTACGTAAAAATGCTAGAATACGTTCATCATCCCAAGCCGCTTCATTTTTTTGCCATAAAGGCTCACCACCACGATACCCACGACGCATATCGTAATCAATTAAGTTGTTACGTACGGCTTTTTGGGCTTCAGCTTGGTCTTTTGAAAGTACAGTGGTAAATACTTTATAACCACTGGTGTAGGCATTTTCTTCACCAAAACGGCGAACCATTTCTTGGCGTACCATTTCAGTGACATAATCAGCACGAAATTCAAATTTTGCACCATGATAACTGGCGACGATAGGCTCTTTTAATGCAGCATCATATTCTTCTTTGCTGATGTATTTTTCATCTAACATTCGGCTTAGCACTACATTGCGGCGTTCTTCTGAACGTTTTAAAGAATAAAGTGGGTTCATGGTTGAAGGTGCTTTTGGTAAGCCTGCGATAATGGCCATTTCCGATAATGTCAATTCATTTAATGATTTACCGAAATAGGTTTGTGCGGCAGCCGCAACACCATAAGAACGATAGCCTAAAAAGATTTTATTTAAATAAAGCTCTAAGATTTCTTGTTTGGTGAGGGTATTTTCAATTTCTACCGCAAGCACGGCTTCACGAGCTTTACGAATAATAGTTTTTTCTGGGGTTAAGAAAAAGTTACGCGCTAATTGTTGGGTGATCGTACTTGCACCTTGTGATGCGCCACCATTATTCACAGCAACAAATAATGCGCGAGCAATGCCGATAGGATCGAGACCATGGTGATCATAAAAGCGGCTATCTTCCGTTGCTAAAAATGCATCAATTAAGCGTTGTGGTACATCTGCTAATTTCACTGGAATACGTCGTTGCTCACCCACTTCACCAATTAATTTACCGTCGGCCGTATAAATCTGCATTGGCTGTTGTAATTCAACGGTTTTTAATGCTTCTACTGAGGGCAATTCTGATTTTAGGTGGAAATACAGCATTCCGCCTGCGACTAAACCTAAAATACATAAAGTTAATAAGGTGCTAAATATTAATTTTGCGATCCGCATCGTAAAATTCTCGCTTTGTTAATGAATATTCTTGTCAAGAGACCTATGATTTAGCTGCTAAGTATAAAAGATTCAGCCTTTAAAGAATAGGAAAGAATATGCAATTCTCCCGGAAAAATCACCGCACTTTACAAATTGGTATTCACCGTAAGCAGGGTTATTTTGATTTCGTGTGGTTTGATGAGTTAGAACAACCACAATGTTATCAAATCTTTGTTAATGATAAAGATTTTAAAAATCGTTTTTTACAACATTTAAAAATACAATTTCAAGGGAAAAACTTTCCTTTGCAGTTTGTGGCAAGTATTTCTGCTCATTTGACTTGGTCGAAAGTATTAATGTTACCGCAACTATTAAATTCACAAGAATGTCATCAACAATGTAAATTTGTGATTGAGAAAGAGTTACCTATTCCTTTGGATGAATTGTGGTTTGATTATATTTCTACTCCGTTAAAGCAAGGTTTTCGTTTAGAGATTACGGCCATTCGAGAGGCGAGTGCTCAAACTTATCTGCAGGATTTTCAACCATTTAGAATTAATGTGTTAGATGTTGTTCCTCATAGCATCTTGCGTGCATTTCAATATTTGTTGAATGAACAAGTGCGGTCAGAAAATACCTTATTTTTATTTCAAGAAGATGATTATTGTTTGGCGATTTGTGAAAGAACTCAGCAATCGCAAATTTTACAATCTCATGAAAATCTCACTGTACTTTATGAGCAGTTTACGGAACGTTTTGAGGGAAAACTTGAACAAGTTTTTGTGTATCAAATTCCTTCAAGTCATACGGGATTACTAGAAAACTGGCAGCGGGTAGAAACGGATTTACCCTTTATTGCGCTTGGTAACGCACTATGGCAAAAAGATTTATATCAACAAAAAATGGGTAACTAAATGTCGATGAATTTATTACCTTGGCGTACTTATCAACATCAAAAGCGTTTACGTCGTTTAGTTTTTTATTTCGCTTTATTTATCTTACTTGCGATCAATTTAGCCTTAGCTTTTAGCCATTTGATTGAACAACAGAAACAAAATTTGCAGGTGCAGCAAAAGTTATTTGAGCAACTCAATCAGCAACTTCACAAAACTGCCACTCAAATTGATCTGTTACGTAGTGCGGTGAAAGTTGGTGAAGTTTTGCAATCTCTCACGAATGGGCAAGTTCAAAATAGTTTGCAGCGATTAAGTGAATTGCCTCTTCAAAAAGGCGAATTAAACCGATTTAAACAAGATGCCTATAACTTAAGTTTGGAAGGTCGAGCACAAGATCAAACAGAATTTGAATCGGTACATCAATTTTTAAATAAACATTTTCCCAATGTGAAATTAAGTCAAGTTCAGCCTGAACAACATACATTGTTTTTTCGCTTTGATATGGAGCAAGGAGAGGAAAAGTGAAAGCCTTTTTTAACGATCCTTTTACTCCTTTTGGAAAATGGCTAAGTCAGCCTTTTTATGTACACGGTTTAACTTTTTTATTGTTATTAAGTGTGGTGATTTTTCGCCCCGTTTTAGATTATATCGAGGGGAGCTCGCGTTTTCATGAAATCGAAAATGAGTTAGCGGTGAAACGTTCAGAATTGTTACATCAACAGAAAATTTTAACTTCTTTACAGCAGCAATCGGAAAGTCGAAAACTTTCTCCAGAACTGGCTGCACAAATTATGCCTTTGAATAAACAAATTCAACGTTTAGCTGCGCGTAACGGTTTATCTCAGAATTTACGTTGGGAAATGGGGCAACAGCCTATTTTGCATTTACAGCTTACTGGGCATTTTGAAAAAACGAAGACATTTTTAACCGCACTTTTAGCTAATACGTCACCGCTTTCTGTCAGTCGGCTGCAATTTATGAAACCCGAAGACGGCCCATTGCAAACCGAGATCATTTTTCAGCTAGATAAGGAGGCAAAATGAAGTATTGGTTTTTCCTAGTTGCATTATTTTTTATGAATTGCAGTTGGGGACAAGATCCTTTCGATAAAACACAGCGTAACCTTTCTCAGTTTGATAACGCACAAACAGTAATGGAGCAGACAGAAATAATTTCCTCTGATGTACCTAATAATCAATGCGGAGTGGATGAAAATCGCCAAGCGGCTGAAATTCCTTTGAACGCTTTAAAATTGGTGGGGGTAGTGATTTCTAAAGATAAAGCGTTGGCGTTATTGCTGGATCAGGATTTGCAAATTTACAGCGTTTTAGAGGGCGTTGATGTGGCTAAAGAGGGCTATCTAGTGGAAAAAATTCATCAAAATAAAGTGCAATTTATGCGTAAGCTCGGTGAGCAATGTGATAGCACTGAACAGAAAGAATTAAGTTTTTAAAGGAAGATTATGAAGAAATATCTTTTAAAGTGCGGTTGTTTTTTAATGTGTTTTGGGTTGCCATTAATCGTTTTTGCGAATCTCAAAACTGATAATGAACGTTTTTTTATTCGTTTATCGCAAGCGCCTTTAGCTCAAACTCTGGAGCAATTAGCTTTTCAACATGATATCAATTTAGTGATGGATGAGACGCTAGAAGGCAATGTTTCGTTGAAATTAGACAATATTGATATGCCACGTTTGCTGCAAATAATTGCTAAAAGTAAGAAGCTTACTTTGAATAAAGATGAGGGCATTTACTATCTGAATGGAGGGCAACCAGGCAAAGGTCAAGTAGCAGGAAATCTTGCTACAAATGAACCGCACTTAGTGAGTCATACGGTTAAACTCCATTTTGCTAAAGCCTCTGAATTAATGAAGTCCTTAACGACAGGAAGTGGCTCTTTGCTTTCTCCTGCTGGGAGCATTACCTTTGATGATCGCAGTAATTTACTGGTTATTCAGGATGAACCTCGTTCTGTACAAAATATCAAAAAACTAATTTCTGAAATGGATAAACCTATTGAGCAGATTGCTATTGAAGCGCGTATTGTGACGATAACAGATGAGAGTTTGAAAGAACTTGGCGTTCGGTGGGGGATTTTTAATCCAACGGAAAATGCGGGGCGTGTAGCGGGTAGCTTAGCCGGCAATGGCTTTGAAAATATTGCGGATAATCTTAATGTGAATTTTGCGACAACGACGACACCTGCTGGCTCGATAGCATTACAAGTCGCGAAAATTAATGGGCGATTGCTTGATTTAGAATTGAGCGCTTTAGAGCGTGAAAATAATGTGGAAATTATCGCAAGTCCCCGCTTACTCACTACCAATAAGAAAAGTGCGAGCATTAAACAGGGAACAGAAATTCCTTACGTCGTGAGCAACACTCGTAATGATACACAATCTGTGGAATTTCGTGAGGCAGTGCTTGGTTTGGAAGTGACGCCACATATTTCTAAAGATAACAATATTTTGCTTGATTTATTGGTGAGCCAAAATTCTCCAGGTTCTCGTGTCGCTTATGGACAAAATGAGGTGGTTTCTATTGATAAGCAAGAAATTAATACTCAGGTTTTTGCCAAAGATGGGGAAACCATTGTGCTTGGTGGCGTGTTCCACGATACGATCACAAAAAGCGAAGATAAAGTGCCAGTACTTGGCGATATACCAGGGATTAAACGATTGTTTAGTAAAGAAAGTGAACGACATCAAAAACGTGAGCTAGTGATTTTCGTGACACCGCATATTTTAAAAGCAGGAGAAACGTTAGAGGCTTTGAAGCAAAAAAGTGCGGGTAAAAAATAACTTTTTTAGATGATGAATTTTTTTAATTTTCGCTGTATCCACTGTCGTGGTAATCTTCATATCGCAAAAAATGGGCTATGTTCACGTTGCCAAAAACAAATTAAATCTTTTCTTTATTGCGGTCATTGTGGTGCGGAATTGCAATATTATGCGCAGCATTGTGGTAATTGCCTTAAACAAGAACCTAGTTGGGATAAGATAGTCATTATTGGGCATTATGTTGAGCCACTTTCTATATTGATTCACCGTTTTAAATTTCAAAATCAATTTTGGATTGACCGCACTTTAGCTCGACTTTTATATCTTGCGGTGCGTGATGCTAAACGAACGCATCAACTTAAATTACCAGAAGCAATCATTCCAGTGCCTTTATATCATTTTCGTCAGTGGCGACGGGGTTATAATCAGGCTGATTTATTATCTCAGCAATTAAGTCGTTGGCTGGGTATTCCTAATTTGAACAATATCGTAAAACGCGTGAGACACACGCATACTCAACGTGGTTTGACTGCAAAAGATCGTCGTCAGAATTTAAAAAATGCCTTTTCTCTTGCTGTTTCGAAAAATGAATTTCCTTATCGTCGTGTCGCGCTGGTGGATGATGTAATTACTACTGGTTCTACACTCAATGAAATCTCAAAATTATTGCGAAAATTAGGTGTAGAGGAGATCCAAGTGTGGGGGCTGGCGCGGGCTTAATATAAAGCACTGGAAAAAAAAGCGCGATGAGCGTATTATTCCCGATACTTTCTCTCAAGTATTTAGGACATAATATTATGGAACAAGCAACCCAGCAAATCGCTATTTCTGATGCCGCACAAGCGCATTTTCGAAAACTTTTAGACACGCAAGAAGAAGGAACGAATATTCGTATTTTCGTGGTTAATCCAGGCACACCTAACGCGGAATGTGGCGTATCTTATTGCCCACCGAATGCCGTAGAAGAAAGTGATTTTGAAATGAAATATGACACTTTTTCTGCATTTATTGATGAGGTCAGCCTGCCTTTCTTAGAAGAAGCAGAAATTGATTATGTTACCGAAGAACTTGGTGCGCAACTTACCTTAAAAGCACCAAATGCCAAAATGCGTAAGGTGGCTGATGATGCGCCATTAATTGAACGTGTTGAATATGTGATACAAACTCAAATTAATCCACAGCTTGCAAGTCATGGTGGACGCATAACCTTAATTGAAATTACTGAAGATGGTTACGCAATTTTACAATTTGGTGGTGGCTGTAATGGTTGCTCAATGGTGGACGTTACGTTAAAAGATGGCGTAGAAAAACAACTTATTAGCCTATTCCCTAATGAATTAAAAGGTGCAAAAGATGTAACCGAACATCAGCGTGGAGAGCACTCTTATTATTAGTGAGTGGTAAAAAGAAGATTTATAATAACCGCACTTTGAAAGTGCGGTTATTTTTATGGAGTAAAAAATGAAAACACTTCATCCAGATGATTTTGGTTATTGGTTGCTTACTCAAGGTTCGAATCTTTATTTGCTGAATAATGAGTTGCCTTGTGGTACGGCTAAAACGCTTGGAATGGAAGGGTTGCAGGCAATGCAAATCGGTGAATGGAAAAATCATCCGTTATGGCTTGTGGCTGAGCAAGAAAGTGATGAACGGGAATATGTAAGTTTGCGTGGATTACTTTCACTGTCAGAGGATGAATTCCATGTATTAAGCCGAGGTGTGGAAATTAATCATTTCCTGAAAACCCATAAATTTTGTGGAAAGTGCGGTCATAAAACACAACAAATTCAAGAAGAACTCGCCGTGCAATGTACTCACTGCGGGTATCGAACTTATCCTGTAATTTGCCCATCCATTATTGTTGCGGTTCGACGTGGCAAAGAAATATTGCTTGCTAATCACAAGCGTCATTATCACCCTAACGGAGGAATGTATACCACTCTTGCAGGTTTTGTAGAAGTCGGTGAAACATTTGAGCAAGCGGTGCGTAGAGAGGTTTTTGAGGAAACAGGGATTTTGATAAAAAATATTCGTTATTTTGGTAGCCAGCCTTGGGCATTTCCGAATTCTCAAATGGTCGGTTTTCTGGCTGATTATGAGAGAGGTGAAATTACTTTGCAGGAAAGTGAAATTCATGATGCGCAGTGGTTTTCTTATGATCAACCCTTGCCAGAATTACCGCCAACAGGTACTATCGCACATAAACTTATACATACGACGCTTGAGCTTTGTCGAGCAGAGGATAATCAGAAGGAAATCTAAATGTCAGTATTAAAAAATGATCGTTATTTAAAAGCTTTATTACGTGAATCAGTGGATTACACCCCTGTTTGGATGATGCGTCAAGCTGGACGTTATTTGCCTGAATATAAAGCGACGCGTGCCCAAGCAGGAGATTTTATGTCACTTTGTCGCAATGCTGACTTAGCTTGTGAGGTGACGCTCCAACCCCTTCGTCGTTATGATTTAGATGCTGCGATTTTATTTTCTGATATTTTGACTATTCCAGATGCTATGGGGCTAGGTTTAAGTTTTGGTGCGGGGGAAGGTCCTAAATTTGCCCGACCAATTGAGTGTAAAAGCGCGGTAGAAAATTTACCTATTCCAGATCCTGAGGACGAACTTCAATATGTTATGAATGCTGTACGCACAATTCGTGGTGAGCTAAAAGGCGAGGTACCTCTTATTGGTTTCTCTGGTAGTCCTTGGACATTAGCTACTTATATGGTAGAGGGTGGCTCAAGTAAGACCTTCGGAAAAATCAAAAAAATGATGTATTCTGATCCGAAAACACTTCATTTATTACTTGATAAACTGGCTGATTCCATCACGCTTTATTTGAATGCCCAAATTAAGGCTGGCGCTCAGGCTGTGATGATCTTTGATACTTGGGGCGGAGTGTTGGGACATAGAGAATATTTAGATTTCTCTCTTCAGTATATGCATAAAATTGTAGATGGATTGATTCGTGAGAATGATGGTCGTCGAGTCCCTGTCACATTGTTCACCAAAGGTGGTGGTTTATGGTTAGAAGCCATAGCTAATACCGGATGTGATGCGATTGGATTAGATTGGACAGTGAATCTTGCTGATGCCAAAGCACGTGTAGGGCATAAAGTTGCATTGCAGGGTAATATGGATCCAAGCGTGTTATATGCATCATCAGAGAGTATAGAACAAGAAGTTCAGTCAATTTTAGCTGATTTTGGTACTGGAAGTGGTCATGTATTTAATCTTGGGCATGGAATTCATCAAGATGTGCCAGAAAATGCACCTAAAGTTTTTGTAGATGCGGTGCACCATTATTCTAGAATCTATCATAAATAAGAGAATATCATGCGAAATCCAATTCATAAACGTTTGGAGAATTTAGAAAGTTGGCAACATCTTACTTTTATGGCTGCATTATGTGAACGAATGGCACCTAATTTCAATTTATTCTGTCAGATGAATAATCTTGAAATGGAAGTAAAGGTTTATCAAAACATACTTAATCTAGTATGGGAATATTTAACCGTAAAAGATGCGAAAATCAATTTTGAGAGTCAGCTTGAAAAATTAGAAGAAATTATTCCTGATGTAAATGATTATAATAGTTTTGGGGTTATTCCAGCGTTAGATGCGTGTCAATCTCTTTCAGAGATATTACACGGCATCATAGCGGGCGAAACCTTAGAAAGAGCGGTTGAAATTAGTCAAATTTCTTTAGGTACAATCACGAGTTTGCTAGAAACTGAAACAGGACGAGATTGGACTGAACATGAATTGAAAGAAAGTGAAGAGATCCAAGGTGAATTAGATATACAATGGCAAGTTTATCGTTTGCTTAAAGAGTGTGAAAAGCGAGATATTGCTTTAATTTTAGGCTTAAAGAATGAAATTAGAGCTGAAGGTATATCTAATATTGGTATAGAATTCCATCAATAATGTGATATTTGTCACAAAAAATGAAAATCTTTCTTTTATTTCTTTGAAAGTTAGATTATCCTTTGCAAAGCTATTGCGGTAAAGTCCGCAGGCGTATTTAAATAGTAAAATTTTTCTTTTAACAGAAGGTACAAATTTATGAACAAAACAGATCTAATTGATGCGATTGCAAGCGCAGCAGAATTAAATAAAAAACAAGCTAAGGCTGCATTAGAAGCTACTTTAGATGCAATCACAGCAAGTCTTAAAAAAGAAGAGCCTGTACAATTAATCGGTTTCGGTACATTCAAAGTAAATAAACGCGCAGCGCGTACTGGTCGTAACCCACAAACTGGTGCTGAAATTAAAATCGCCGCATCTAAAGTACCAGCATTCGTATCTGGTAAAGCATTAAAAGACGCAATTAAATAATTAATATTTGAATGATTTTAAACCCTGCCAATGAGCAGGGTTTTTTGTTGACAAAAATTTACTTTACAAAACAATATTGTTTATATAAACTTTCGAAACGAAACTTTTGTATCTAAAGATAGCTTAATGAAAAAAAATAGCCAGCCTCGTAATACTAAACAACGTCGCCATACCATTATGCAACTTTTACAAGAGCAAGGTGAGGTGAGTGTGGATCAACTAGTTCAGCTTTTTGATATATCTGAAGTGACTATTCGGAAAGACTTAAGTGCGCTAGAAACAAGTGGTTTTTTATTGCGTAAATATGGTGGCGCAATTTTAATGCCAAAAGAAATTATGGATGAAAACGAAAATGATGAACTTACGAAGCGAAAGTTTGTCATAGCGAAAGCTGCCGCTGAACGTATTCGAGATCACAACCGCATTATAGTAGATAGCGGTAGTACTACGGCGACTCTGATTAAACAACTTAATTTAAAACAAGGCTTAGTTGTAATGACGAATTCTCTTTCCGTGGCAACGGAATTGAGAGCATTAGAAAATGAGCCAACATTGCTGATGACTGGTGGAACTTGGGATACTCGTTCGGAATCGTTTCAAGGAAAAGTAGCTGAACAGGTGCTACGTTCTTACGATTTTGACCAACTTTTTATTGGTGCTGATGGCATTGATTTAGCGCGAGGTTCTACGACCTTTAATGAACTTGTAGGGTTAAGCCAGGTGATGGCGGAAGTTTCTCGCGAAGTTGTTGTAATGGTGGAATCTCAGAAAATTGGTCGGAAAATGCCAAATTTAGAATTAACTTGGCAACAAATTGATGTGCTTATTACTGATACAGGATTGTCAGAACAAGATAAAAAAGCCATTTTAGCTCATGGCGTAGAAGTAATTTGCGTATAAAGTGCGGTTAAAAAGTAGACGTATTTTTTATTTAATTAACAATAAGGAAAGCTTATGTGTGGTATTGTCGGCGCGGTAGCGCAACGTGATGTAGCGGAAATCTTAATTAATGGTTTACATCGTTTGGAATATCGTGGTTATGATTCTGCAGGTGTAGCAGTGGTAAATGAACATCATGAATTACAACGCGTGCGCTGCTTAGGTAAGGTTAAAGCATTAGATGAGACTGTATCGGAGAAACCATTGATTGGTGGTACAGGGATTGCGCATACTCGTTGGGCAACGCATGGTGAGCCATCGGAAACCAATGCTCATCCACATGTGTCAGGTACCTTTGCCGTAGTACATAATGGTATTATTGAAAATCATGAAGAACTTCGAGAATTACTAAAATCTCGTGGTTATGTCTTTTTATCACAAACAGATACTGAAGTGATTGCTCATCTCGTCGAATGGGAAATGCGTAGCACGGATTCACTTTTAGAAGCTGTGAAAAAAGCAGTAAAACAACTCACGGGCGCATATGGTATGGTAGTAATGGATAGTCGCCATCCTGAACATTTAGTTGCAGCTCGTTCTGGTAGTCCACTTGTGATTGGTTTAGGTCTTGGTGAAAATTTCTTAGCTTCAGATCAACTTGCACTTTTAAGTGTTACCCGCCGTTTTATCTTTTTAGAAGAAGGGGATATTGCGGAAATTACACGTCGTACAGTTGATATTTATGATACTTACGGCAATAAAGTTGAGCGTGAAATTCACGAATCTAATCTTGAAAATGACGCGGCAGAGAAAGGTAAATTCCGTCATTTTATGCAGAAAGAAATTTACGAACAGCCAACCGCACTTATCAATACAATGGAAGGGCGTATCAATCATGAAAATGTGATTGTCGATTCAATTGGTAATGGTGCAAAAGGCATTTTAGAAAAAGTTGAGCATATTCAAATTGTTGCTTGTGGTACATCCTATAATGCTGGTATGGTGGCACGTTATTGGTTTGAATCTTTAGCTGGCGTGAGTTGTGATGTGGAAATTGCATCAGAGTTTCGTTATCGCAAATTTGTTACGCGTCCAAATAGCTTATTGATTACACTTTCTCAATCTGGCGAAACAGCCGATACTTTAGCTGCACTTCGTTTAGCGAAAGAAAAGGGCTATATGGCGGCATTAACAATTTGTAATGTTGCTGGATCTTCGCTAGTACGCGAATCAGATCTTGCATTTATGACTCGTGCCGGTGTTGAAGTTGGAGTGGCGTCAACAAAAGCATTTACGACACAGCTCGCTGCGTTATTAATGTTGGTGACGGCACTTGGTAAAGTTAAAGGTCATATTTCTGCAGAAAAAGAGCACGAGATTATCAAAGCAATGCAATCTTTACCTGCGGAAATCGAAAAAGCGTTAGCATTTGATACAGAAATTGAAGCATTGGCTGAAGATTTTGCTGAAAAACATCATGCACTTTTCTTAGGTCGTGGTGCATTTTATCCAATTGCTGTAGAGGCCTCTTTGAAATTGAAAGAGATTTCTTATATTCATGCTGAAGCGTATGCGGCTGGAGAATTGAAACATGGTCCATTAGCGTTGATCGATGCTGATATGCCAGTAATTGTTGTGGCACCAAATAATGAATTATTAGAGAAAGTAAAATCGAACATTGAAGAGGTTCGTGCTCGTGGTGGTCAATTATACGTATTTGCTGATAAAGAAGCGGGCTTTACACCAAGTGAAGGAATGAAAATCATCACGATGCCAAAAGTCAATGATATTGTTGCACCGATTTTTTATACTATTCCAATGCAGTTGCTTTCTTATCATGTGGCTTTAATTAAAGGTACTGATGTAGATCAACCTCGTAACTTAGCGAAATCCGTCACCGTAGAATAAAGTGCGGTTGATTTTAAGATAAATTTAAAGCACAGGTTATAGCTTGTGCTTTATCTGATTGAATGAAAAGGGCGAACATAAAAATGTTCGCCCTTTTCTATCTAAAAAAACGTATAACTTAGCCCATACCGTATTTTTTTAGTTTTTTACGTAATGTACCACGGTTGATACCAAGCATATTTGCTGCACGGGTTTGATTACCACGAGTATATTGCATAATCATATCTAACATCGGGTGTTCAACTTCCGCTAATACTAATTCGTAAAGATCATTCACATCTTGACCATCTAATTGCGCTAAATAATTACGCAATGCTTGTTTTACTGAATCGCGTAATGGTTTGTTGGTCACTTGTGATTGCGCATTTAATACTGATACCGTTAAAGCATCAGCAGGACTACGTTGTTGTTCTAACATTTTTCTTTATCCAAAATTAAATTGAAAAAATCTTCCAATACAATAAGTTGCTCTTTTGGATCACTAATTGCATTAAAAGTCTGTTTAAAAACGGAATCAGGTTGAATTCCCTGTAAATACCAAGCTACGTGTTTACGCGCAATGCGATAGCCTTTTTGTTCGCCATAGAATTGATGTAATTCTTGAATATGACGCAAAATTTGACCGCACTTTTCGTTTAAACTTGGCATTTGGCTTATCGAATCATGCTCAATTAGGTTTTCCACAGTTTGAAATAACCAAGGATTACCTAAGGCAGCACGACCGATCATAATGGCATCCGCTCCGGTATAATCGAGAACGAATTTTGCTTTCCGAGCAGAATCAATATCACCATTGGCTATAACCGGTATGGCAATCGCTTGTTTAACGGCTTTGATGTTGTCATATTCCGCTTCGCCTTCAAAAAGACAAGCTCGTGTACGACCATGCACTGTTAACGCTTGTATGCCACATTGTTCTGCAATTTTGCCGATTTGAACGCAGTTTCGATTAGATTTATCCCAGCCTGTACGAATTTTTAAGGTCACTGGCACATTGACGGCGGACACTACTTCTCGCAAGATTTTTTCCACCAAATCTGGAAATTGCAACAACGCAGAGCCTGCGAGTTTGCGATTTACTTTTTTGGCAGGGCACCCCATATTAATGTCAATGATTTGAGCGCCATATTCCACGTTGATAGCAGCAGCTTGTGCCATTTCTAGTGGGGCACTACCTGCAATTTGCACGGCATTGAGACCTAAATCTTCGCTATGTGCCAAGCGTAATTTAGATTTTTCAGTATGCCAAACTTGCGGATTTGTGGACATCATTTCTGAAAATGTGAGTCCAGCACCATAATATGCACAAAGGCGACGGAAAGGCTGGTCGGTAATACCTGCCATTGGTGCAAGTAAAACACGATTTTTTAATTGGTATGAACCGATTCGCATTTTACGTTACCTTCCTAGCAAGCCTAAATCTAATTAGTGTCGAACTGGTCGACGACCGACAAGGCTGGCTATAATACGCATTTTGCCTTACTTTGCAAAGTGAAATTTGTTTAAAAAATACACTTTTTTTGGTTGACAAAAAGAAATTAAAGCGTTTTTAGCTTACCTGTAATTCGGCACCATTCTTCTCTCACCTCGACTGGCTCTAACGCAAATGTTTGCGCATAGGCATCGCATACCGATTGAGCTTGAGTTTCTAAAATGCCCGATAAACCAAGATCGCCATCCAGTTTAACAAGTTGGCTAATGATTGGGTAAAGTTCTTTGAGAGGGCCAGCAAGAATATTCGCCACCACGACATCAGCTTTTAAATCAGCGGGTTTTTCATTAGATAAGAACAGCTGTAGGCGATCTGCTACGCCATTCTGCTCGGCATTATTGCGACTGGCTAGAATCGCTTGTGGATCGATATCAATTCCCACCGCACTTTTTGCACCAAGTTTTAATGCTGCAATAGCTAAAATGCCTGAACCACAACCAAAATCGATGACGGTTTTATCTTTTAAATCTAGGCCATCTAGCCATTCTAAACATAGTGCGGTTGTAGGATGAGTGCCTGTACCAAATGCTAAACCAGGGTCGAGCATAACATTGACGGCATTTTCATCTGGCACATCACGCCAACTTGGACAAATCCATAAGCGCTGACCAAATTGCATTGGGTGGAAGTTATCCATCCATTCGCGCTCCCAGTCTTTATCTTCTATTTGTTCAATTTTGTATGCCGTATTGTTATCTAAGTGTTTTGCTTCTTTTAATAAGCGGACGATTTCTGTCATATCTGTTTCTGCATCAAATAACGCAATAACATCGGTGTTGCCCCATAAACGAGTTTCACCAGGCAAAGGCTCAAAAATCGGTGTATCTTGACTATCCATAAAAGTTACAGAGACGGAGCCGATTTCTTCTAAAAAATCACTCATGTGTTCTGCTTTTTCATTGGTGCTATTTAGGCGAATTTGAATCCAAGCCATTTGTTTTTTCCTTTATTTCATAAAATGGGGCGTATTATACCGATTTTTTCAAAATTTTCGGCAGTAAAGTCGAGCTAAGTGTGGCGAGAATAATGATTGTTATACCAAGTGCGGCTGAAAATGACAGTGTTTCGCCAAGTAATGATACGGCAAATAAGATGCCGAATAGCGGTTCAAGTGCAACTAAAATGCCGGAGATATTGGCATCCACACTATTGAGGCCTTTATTCCATAACCAATAGGCAAGCCAGCTACAGCCAATGGCAAGATATAATAAACCAGTAATACCCGTAGAATTTAATGATATTTGCCAGTTTTCAGTGAGTAATAGTGTAAATGGTAACGTTGTGATAGTCCCAAGTACAATGCTGACGGAGGTATAGGCTTGCGTTGAGATTTTGGCCACAACTCGCTGTGTCCAACGTAACACGGCAGCGAAAATGATCCCTGCGCTTAGCACTAATAAACAGCCGAATAAACTGATGTTATCAATACCTTCATTATTTTTTCCACCATTGATTAAAATCGCCACGCCAATAAATGCCATTGCGCCGAATAGCCAGTGAAACCATTTTGCTTTGTCTTTAAAGAAGAAATGTCCAACAAATACAACGAGTAGCGGTTCTAGCCCAATCATGGTGACTGCACTGGAGGCGGATGTATATTTTAGTCCGATGAATTGCAATAAAAATACGGCGGTATAGTTAAAGAATGCTAACCACCAAAGCTGTTTACGCATTGGATTATCAATTTTTTTCCAACGACGTAGAAAGAGTGGTATGACAATAATCATTGCAATAATTAACCGCACTTGCACAACAAGCACAGGATCCATCATCGAATAAGTGAGCTTACCGACGATTAATGAACTGCTCCAAATAAGTAGCGCAAGAATTTGATAGAGCATTGATATATCCCTGTGAATTGTCCCAATTCTATGTTTGAGTGTAGAAATTGCTGACAGTGAGAAAAGTAAATATCACCTTCCTCTAATTTAGAAGAAGGTGACAGCATATTGATTGATGCTTAAAGTGCGGTAACTTTTAATTGAGTTTTTTCAATACGACGTTCGCCCAATTTATTACCCACTAAAAATGCAATTAATCCAAATACTAATGACGGTACGATTTGATGGAAATTAAATAATTTTATGCCAAGTTGAGTGAGCAAGATATAACTTCCCAAGCCGATAATCATTGAGCTTAACGCACCATAAGCATTTGCTTTATCCCAGTAAATACCCAGCACAATCACCCATAAAAATGCGGCTTCTAGTCCACCAAAGGCAAATAGGTTTAACCAAATAATCATATCTGGTGGATTGAGTGCGGCAAAGATTAAAAGTGCGGTCAAAATCAGCGTGATAATAGATGAAAAATAACTTACTTTTTTCTCATTTTTTGCCGCTTCTGGTTTTGTAGAAAGGTATAAATCTTTTACAAAAATAGAAGAAGATTGAATAAGTTGCGCATCAATTGTGGACATAATTGCTGACATCGGTGCGGCTAAGAAAATACCAGCAATAATAGGTGGTAATACTTTTAGCATTAAAGTTGGAATAACTTGATCTGATACTGTTAAATTTGGAATAACTGCACGACCAAGTGCACCGGCTAAGTGCATCCCAAACATAATGATGGAAAGTACAATTGTTCCAATCAGCATGCCTCTATGTAAGGCTTTGCTATCTTTAAATGCCATGCATCGAACAGCAGTATGTGGAAGACCGACGACCCCGAAACAGACGAGCACCCAGAAGGAAGCCATAAATTGAAAATCTAACATTCCATTTGGCCCGTAAGGCGTGACTAATGCAGGATCGATTTCTGTTAATTTATTAACCGCACTTTCTACACCACCGAGCGCATAAATAGTTCCTACAAGGAGAATAATAGTACCTAAAATCATGACGGTACCTTGAATGGTATCCGTGAGTACGACGGCACGGAATCCCCCAATAAATGTATAGATACCTACCGTTAAAGCAAATAAGAGCAATGCTTGAGTATAAGAAATGCCGATGGTTGTTTCTAATAAACGTGCACCACCAATAAATTGCACGGTCATGGCTGCAAAAAATGCGAGAAGAAGGGCAAGACTTGATAGCCAGACTAAATATTTGTTTTTATAACGATAAAGGAAAAGATCGTTAATGGTTAACGCATTGGTTTCTCTTGATAATAGCGCGAATTTTTTACCTAATGCACCTAATGCAAGCCATACTGCCGGCACTTGAATCATCGCCAGTAATACCCAACCTAATCCGTATTTATAAGCTGCACCAGGCCCTCCGACAAAAGAACTTGCACTGGCATAAGTTGATGCAGTTGTCATTGCGAGCACAAACCCCGTCATGGAGCGGTTACCTACATAATATTCCGTTAGGAAATCGCCTTTTGTACGTTTTACATAAGCGAAAATCGCAGCACCAAATATAAATGCAAGATAAATAATTAACGGGAGAATAATACCTAAATTCATTTTTAATTCTCCTCATCCTTGATTTCAAGAGAGATATCTTGATAAATAATTTTGATAATCCAATGGCCAATTACAATAAACAGAATAGGCAAATAAATACAAGAGAGTTCGAACCAGAGGGGGAAACCAATCGGCCCTTGAGTTTCTTTAGGCAAATAAGCACATAAGCACCAACCTATTACATATAAAATAGATAGACCTAATGCCCAACTAGCTTCCTTGGCCGCTTGTTGATAACGTTGTTTTAATGTCATGTTTCTTCCTTAAAATTTTTATAAGTGAAAGTATATTTTTGAATGGTATAAGGGGCATATATTTTATACGCCCCTTATGTTTGCTAATCTTACAACTTTTTTGAATAATTCAAAATGTTTTGCTGATTTCTAAGTAAATTCGATTTTTATCATATTCATAAAAAGGATGAGTACTGCTTACCTTTTGATACGACCAAGATAATTTCGGTGTGATTCCCCAGATATGAAAGTTTCTATGCCAGATAGTAAATACTGATGCATATTCCTTATTTTTCTGGCGAATACCAATAAGATCTTTTTCTTTATAGGCACGTTGTGCATAATTCAGGATTAAACGAGTTGATATTCCCGCTTTCCATTCTTTCCCGCATCCTAATCGGACATTTTTTCGTTGATAAGCGTTATCTAAATCTCGAGTATTTTCGCGATTATAATCAACGCCACCAAACCAATATTGTCCACTTTTCGCCAGGTAAAGTAGCGTAGCGGAAGCTAGATAGTTATTTCCATTTAAATGTTTACGAGTTTCATAGCGTTGTTCACCATACTCAAGTGCGGTCGAAATTTGCCATTTTTCATTTAGCCAATTGGATAAATCCAATCTAGCACCTGAATTTTTAGAGTATTGTTTCATCGTATTTCCGCCAGATGAGCCGCCCGCATACCAACGCTTCTCAGTAAATGGCATTAATGAGAGTTCAAATCGTGCAGTTTGGTATCCAAGACCCACACCAGCTCTCGCGTTAAATTCATTATATTTCTTGTTATCCCAATAATATTTCCCACTACCTTCCAAGGATAATTTTGTAAAGTAGTTGTGAGGTAATGACCATTTCTTTTCAGCATTCCCAAAATACGAAAATCCTCTGGCACTTTCTTTTTCCCAAGCTGTCCAGTTGTCAATTTTGGTGCCTGCTTTTGGTGCATTATTGATATTACTTTCATTTAAAAAACTAAATCCACCTTGGATTTTCCATTGATCTCGTTGATTCAATGCAGAAAGATATTGTTCAATTATTTTTACGGAATCAGGAGAAACTTGCTCTGCTCTTAACTTTTGAAATTGATCTTTTGCCGCCTCGTTATCATTATTCAGAAACAAGGCTTGAGCTAATTGATAGCGTAAAGGTAAAAGATCAGTTTTTTGTGAAAATAAGTGTCGGTAGGCTTTAACGGAATCAGAAAAATGTCCTTTTTCTCGTAAATTAATCGCTTCAGCCCATTCTAACAAAAATGGATCTTTTTTAGGTAAAGGCTGATATAGCGGTAACAAAAGCTGTACTACTTCACCATTATTTTGTAATACGGCAGGAATAAGACCGCGAATAATCAAATCTGGATGTTTCGCTAATTCTTCTTTTGTAATCGATAATTTTGACGGATTATTATTCGTCAAAAGTGCGGGTGTTTTTTGTGGCAAATTTGGTTTAGCCAAATGTAGCTGTTCATCTAAACGCCCATCATGTGGCTGAGGAGATTTTTCCTCAGCAAGAGAATATGAAGTAAGAAATAATGATGAGCTGAGAAATAAAATAAATTTAGTTTGTATATTCATTTTTATTCTTATTGAGAAAAAATAAAGCAAGCCTGAGCTTGCTTTAATTAAATAAAATAAAGATTATTTTTTGGCTGCGAATGTACCACCCCAAGAATTATCATTTGCTTTCACTAAACCGCCTAATTCTTTCGCGTTTTCACCATAAAATTTACCTTCGGCAATACCTTGAGATTTAAAAGCATCGGATTGAGCGATACCTGAGAAGGTATTTCCTGAAATATCAGCCTTAATATTTAATTTTGTGTTATTAACAGATAAAGAACCTGTTAATTTTTTATTTATAAAATCAGCACTAAATTGAGAAGTGCCAACGGCTTCATCAGTATCACCTAATTCGTCATGGTAAGATGATAGGATGCTATCGCCTGTATTATAATTTACCGTACCACCAACGGGCATATTTCTCGTTAGGTTACCATTATAAAAGAAGTAGGTATCTTCATTTTCATTTTTACTTAATACTGTGCCAATACGAGTATCGGTGTATTTGCCACAACAAACTTTAAGATCTCGAGAGGTTTCTATTCCATCTATAGAAACTTTGTCCGATCTAATATCTAACCATCTATCTGATTTAACAGAAAGTGAGGAAAGAGGGATTTTAGTACCATCAATATATAAAGTATTTAGATCAGAATTAGTAGTAATATCTACTGTTTTTAATGTTACGTGTTCATCTTCTCCTGAAATAATAAAAGCACCTCCAATTTTATCATTATCTTTTATTTCCAGATTATTAGGATTAGAAACGTTTACTGGGGGATTTAATATATTCTTGTTTGGAGTAGAATTATTTTTGGAATTATCCGGTGTATGAATTGATGTACTAGGTGTATGTGCTGATTGTGAATTACCACTTCCACCACCACTTCCACAAGCCGTTAATGTTAGGGCTGCAAGTATCGTTAAACTAAATTTTTTTAAATTGATGTTCATAATTTCTCCTAAAATAACTGATGGAGGATTATATAGAAAAAACGATTAATTGTCTTAATAAACTATCGATATAATTGTTTTTTTATAATAAAAGTCTATAAAATCAATAAGAAAATGGCTAACACCTGTTAGCCATTTAAATTTTAATTATTCATGCATACCTAATTTTTTCTCCAAATAGTGGATGTTTGTTCCACCTTTTTGGAAATTTTCATCTTCAAGAATTAATTCATGAAGTGGGATGTTGGTCTTGATACCATCAATAATTGTTTCAGATAATGCATTTTGCATACGACGGATTGCAACTTCACGTGTATCACCATAAGTGATAAGTTTTGCGATCATAGAGTCGTAATGTGGAGGCACCGTATATCCGCCATAAACATGAGAATCCCAACGAACGCCCAATCCGCCCGGTGAATGTAAGTGATTTACTTTGCCCGGAGATGGTAAGAATGTTTTTGGATCTTCTGCATTAATACGGCATTCGATTGCATGGCCTTTAACTTTGATGTCTTCTTGTTTAAAGGAAATTGGCAAGCCTGCCGCAATACGCAATTGCTCTTTCACTAAATCTACACCTGTAATCATTTCAGTTACTGGGTGTTCCACTTGGATACGCGTATTCATTTCAATGAAATAGAATTCGCCATTTTCATATAAGAATTCAAACGTACCTGCTCCGCGATAGCCGATTTCTACGCAGGCTTTTGCACAGCGTGAACCAATATCACGGCGAACTTCTTCTGTGATACCTGGAGCTGGTGCTTCTTCCACAACTTTTTGGTGACGACGCTGCATTGAGCAGTCACGTTCAGCCAAATAAACTGCATTGCCATGAGTATCTGCTAATACTTGAATTTCCACGTGACGTGGATTTTCTAAGTATTTTTCCATATAGACCATATCATTGTTGAATGCAGCTTTCGCTTCTGCTTTTGTCATAGCAATAGATTCTTCTAATGTGTCTTCGCTACGTACAACACGCATTCCTCGGCCGCCACCACCGCCTGATGCTTTGATGATGATTGGATAGCCAATACGTTTAGCAATTTCTTTATTTTTAGCAATGTCGTTACCTACAGGGCCATCAGAACCCGGTACGCAAGGCACGCCTGCTTTTTTCATTGCTTTAATAGCTGAAACTTTATCGCCCATTAAACGGATGACATCTGCAGTAGGGCCGATGAAAGTGAAACCTGAACGTTCAACTTGTTCAGCAAAGTCAGCATTTTCAGATAAAAACCCGTATCCTGGATGAATTGCATCTGCGCCTGTTACTTCGGCGGCAGCAATGATAGCTGGAATATTTAAATAACTTTTTGCGGAAGGTGCTGGACCGATACAAACGGTTTCATCAGCGAGTAAAACGTGTTTTAAATCACGATCAGCGGTGGAGTGAACCGCCACTGTTTTAATACCTAATTCTTTACAAGCACGTAAAATGCGTAGTGCAATTTCACCGCGGTTAGCAATCACAACTTTTTCTAACATAAAAGAGTCCGTTTAGTCAGATAGACGTGAATTTTTATGTAGGTTTTTGAAATATTGTTCTCTCTATTCAAATTTGGCGTGAACAGATTTCAATTTATATCGCCTACGATAAATTCGCTCTAATTATTTGTATATGAAATAGGCGGACTAAAGTCCGCCCGACGAAAATATTGGAAATTATTCAATAACGATTAATGGTTCGTCAAATTCAACAGCGTCACCGTCGTTGATAAGAATTGCTTTTACTACGCCAGCCTTGTCTGCTTCAATGCGGTTCATCATTTTCATTGCTTCAACAATACAAAGTGCATCGCCAACTTTCACAGACTGACCCACTTCAACGAATGCTTTTGCTTCTGGGCTTGGACTGCGATAGAACGTTCCCACCATTGGTGAACGTACAAGATGGCCTGATAATTCATCAGATGCAGCTGGTGCGGATGTCGCCGCTGCTGGCGCTTGAGCTGGCGCAGCAGTCGGAGTTGGTGCTACTACTGGTGCCGCAGCGTATTGAACTGCTGCTGGAGCAACTGCTGGGGCTGCACGGCTAATACGTACTGTACCTTCTTCCTCTTGCACTTCTAATTCAGTAATGCCAGATTCTTCTACTAATTCGATTAATTTTTTGATTTTACGAATGTCCATACGTTTTTCCTAAAAAGATTGAAATTTTAACCGCACTTTTAAATGAAAAAGTGCGGTTATGAATAAACTTATTTTTTATGTTGTAAAGGTTACCTTAAATTTTGCAAATTTGCGATAAAATTCTGTGAATTTCGCCAAAAATGCTCAATTTTCTTATTTTTTAGCAAGGTAATCGATAGCAAATAAAAAGGCAAACTCGTAACCTTTTGCGCCCAAACCGCAAATAACGCCTTCAGCCACATCGCTAAAATAAGAATGATGACGAAATGGTTCACGTTTATGTACGTTGGATAAATGAATCTCCACAAAAGGAATTGAAACAGCTAAAAGTGCATCGCGCAATGCTACACTGGTATGGGTGTAAGCCGCAGGATTGATTAAAATAAAATCGATTTGTTGAAAACTTTCGTGGATCTTATTAATTAATTTTTCTTCACTATTGGCTTGAAAACATTCCACTTTTACATTGTACTGAGTGGATAATGTTTGTATTTTCTCTTCAATGGAGGCAAGAGATATACTGCCATAATGTTTTGGCTCGCGAGCCCCTAACATATTTAAATTCGGGCCATTTAACAGCAAAATTCTGTGTGTTTGCGACATTTTTAATCCTTTTTGTGTGGTGCATTATACTGGTTTTTCGATTTTGGGTGGTCGAATCAGATAATTTTAGTGATAAATTCAGATTCTAAACCCACCATAGGTAAATCAGAACCCGGCCAAGAGCGTACCACTTGATATTCCATCAAATCTAAAGTGTCTAAGCCTGGAATCACATTCGGGGTGTATTGTTGTGCAATTCGCGCGAGCTGAGAGAGCCCCAAACTACTTTCGATACTTGAACTAATAACCGCTTTTAGGCCTAATGAATGTGCTTGGTTAATGAGTTCAGCACAACGTTGAATTGAACCAATTAAAGTGGGTTTAATTACGACAGCCGATAAGTGCGGTTCTTTTTCCAGGCAAAAATTAGGCTCTCGCAGGGATTCATCCCATGCAATTGCAATATCGGTTTGCGATGCAAATTCACGACTGAGTTCTTGTGTTTTACAAGGTTCTTCTAAAAATTGAATACGTTTTCTATGCTGCGGTTTGACTTTAGTGGCAAATTGTAACGCTTTTTCTAACGACCAATGGCGGTTTGCATCTAGTCGTAATTGTAAATCAGGAATGGCCTCTAAAAACATATCGGCAATTAATCCATCGCGATTGGCTTCGTATATGCCCACTTTCATTTTTGCCACTTTTTCGCCTTCCATGCTCGCAAGTTTAGCGTACAGTTCATCTGGATCGCCATAACAAAGTGGTGCCGTATGATAATTGCCTTCAGCTTGTAAATAACCTTTCATTTCATCCATTGCGCAACTGATACCAAAAGCAACGGAGGGATAGGTGCCATCTAATGGTACGCGAGGTGCGTCACAGCTGGCATTGCACCATGTCGTTAGCCATTCAACTGCTTGTTCTTGAGCCTGGTCTAAGGTTTCTTCGCTAAAACCTGGTAGCGGGGCGATTTCTCCCCAACCGTCTCGGCTGCAACTCACTCTTACGATTAAGCCTTCACGGCGTTTTAAAAAACGATCACGCAGAATAAGTTGACTATCAACGGGGATGGAATAACGGTAAAGATTAAATGATTTTTCAGCCATGCTTGCTCCCAATACAAAAGTGCGGTCAAAATTCACGAAGATTTTTAACCGCACTTTAGAACAATAAATTAAGGGTTACGTCTGAATTTGCTGAAGTCTGGGGCGCGTTTTTCGTTAAACGCATTGCGACCTTCTTGACCTTCTTCAGTCATGTAGAACAACATTGTTGCGTTACCCGCTAATTCTTGAAGACCAGCTTGGCCATCACAGTCAGCATTTAATGCTGCTTTCAAACAACGAATTGCGATTGGGCTATTGCGTAACATTTCACGACACCAACGCACGGTTTCTTTTTCAAGATCAGCATAAGGCACAACAGTATTGACTAAGCCCATGTCTAATGCTTCTTGTGCATTATATTGACGGCATAAGAACCAAATTTCACGCGCTTTTTTCTGACCCACTAAACGAGCCATATAGCTTGCCCCCCAACCACCATCGAATGAACCGACCTTTGGCCCAGTTTGACCGAAAATGGCATTTTCAGCAGCAATTGTTAAGTCGCAAAGCATATGTAATACATGGCCACCACCAATTGCATAACCTGCCACCATTGCTACCACAGGTTTTGGACAAGAGCGAATATCGCGTTGGAAATCTAATACATTTAAGTGATGTACGCCGCTGTCATCTTTGTAACCGCCGTAATCGCCACGCACTTTTTGGTCACCACCAGAACAGAATGCTTTTTCGCCTTCGCCAGTTAATACGATGACACCAATGTTTTCATCGAAACGTGCATCAGAAAATGCAGTGATCATTTCTTTCACTGTTTGTGGGCGGAACGCATTACGAACTTCCGGGCGGTTAATCGTGATTTTGGCAATACCATCAGTGGATTTATGATAGCGAATATCGCTATAGCCTTCACTGTGATCAACCCATTCAACAGGCGCATATAACACATCATCTTTTGGATTTTGCATGAGAATTCCTTTTAATTAACGTAAAAAAGTGAGGTCATTATAGCGGAAGTTTTTCGGATCAGGAAAACTAAATTCATTTGCTGCTTTATCTGTTGTGAAGATATTGCTAGAATTTTGCGCATTCTCACTTTTATAAGGATCAAATGTGAAATTAATTGCAACCTTAGGTATGGCAGCATTGCTGTCTGGCTGCTCAATATTTGGTAGCTCACAATCCTCAATCCCAGGTGAATTTGCGGGGGCGGATTACCAACTTTCCGATCAAGATGCAAAACAGTGGGCGATTGCAAGTAAGCAAGCAGAACAATGCGTTTACCCAAATTTAACTCGAATTTTGCAACAGCATTTTTCTAAAGAAGATAGCTATATTCATTCACAATATGTCTTTTTCTATCCATTGGAAAAAATTATTGGCGAGCAATATGTGAAGATTATTCAAGGTGATGAGAAGTCGATGAATTATGCAAGCTATCAGTTTAAAAAATTCCGTACTGAAGTAGGTAATGTTGAGCCTTTAACTGAACAGGCGTGTTTAAAATTACGTAATGAAGCGCGCGATGATTTGGCTGTCGTGAAAGGTCAATATAAAAATGGCATGGTGGAAGTGCAGAAAAATGAAGATGGCACACCGAAAAATCCTGATGGTATCGCGACGAATGAAAATAAATTCTTCTTTGATATCATCAAATGGGGTTCAATGCTATTGCTTTAATTTTTTGGGCATGTAAACATACAACATAAAAATAATAAGGAGGCTACTATGTCAGATGTATTCCATCTTAATCTTACAAAATCTCAACTTAAAGGCGCAACACTCGCTATTGTCCCCGGCGATCCTGCGCGTAGTGAGCGTATTGCTAAACAACTTGATAATCCAGAGTTTCTTGCTAGCACGCGTGAATTTACTTCATGGTTAGGTTATCTTAATGGGCAACCTGTTGTTGTATGCTCTACCGGTATTGGTGGGCCATCAACCTCAATTTGTGTGGAAGAACTGGCTCAACTTGGCATTCGCACTTTCTTACGGATTGGTACAACGGGGGCAATTCAACCACATATTAATGTGGGTGATGTTCTTATTACAACGGCTTCTGTTCGCTTAGATGGTGCAAGCCGCCATTTTGCACCGTTAGAATATCCGGCTGTGTCAAACTTTGAATGTACAACTGCACTTTATAATGCAGCGAAAGCAAAAGGGATTGAACCTTATGTAGGTGTGACTGCATCATCTGATACATTCTATCCAGGTCAAGAACGTTATGATACCTATAGTGGTAAAGTATATCGTGATTACCAAGGACTACTTAAACAGTGGCAAGATTTGAATGTTATGAACTATGAAATGGAATCGTCAACATTGTTTACCATGTGTAGCGCATTGGGGTTACGAGCAGGAATGGTTGCAGGCGTGATTGTAAACCGCACTCAACAAGAAATTCCAAATGAAGCGACAATGAAAGAGACCGAAGAGAAAGCCGTTTCAGTGGTAATAGATGCAGCGAAAATATTGTTAAATTAAAAAATAACGCCTTGTTTTACAAGGCGTTATTTATTCTGGTTCTATTCCCACTCGATCGTTGCGGGTGGTTTTCCGCTGATGTCATACACCACACGGGAAATGCCATTCACCTCATTGATGATACGGTTAGACACTTTGCCTAATAAATCATAAGGCAAATGAGCCCAATGTGCGGTCATAAAATCGATGGTTTCTACCGCGCGTAGGGAGATAACCCAATCGTATTTACGGCCATCGCCCATTACACCTACAGATTTCACCGGTAAGAATACGCTGAAGGCTTGGCTGGTTTTTTCATACCAACCGCTGTTGCGTAATTCTTCGATAAAGATTGCATCCGCACGGCGTAATAAATCGCAGTATTCTTTTTTCACTTCGCCTAATACACGTACGCCTAAGCCTGGGCCAGGGAACGGATGGCGGTTGATCATTGCAGCAGGCAAGCCTAATGCTAAACCGATTTTACGTACTTCATCTTTAAACAATTCACGTAATGGTTCAACTAAGCCAAGTTTCATATAGTCTGGTAAGCCACCTACGTTGTGGTGTGATTTAATCACATGTGCTTTACCGGTTTTGCTTGCTGCAGATTCGATGACATCAGGGTAGATCGTACCTTGTGCCAACCATTTCACGTTGGTGAGTTTTTTCGATTCATCATCGAATACATCAACGAATACTTTACCGATAATTTTTCGTTTTGCTTCAGGATCCGATACGCCTGCAAGTTCACCTAAGAAACGGCTTTCAGCATCAACACGGGTAATGTTCAAGCCGAATTTATCGCCAAACATTTCCATTACTTGGTCACCTTCGTGTAAGCGGAGTAAGCCGTTATCCACGAATACGCAGTGTAAGTTTTTACCGATAGCACGGTGTAAAAGTAATGCAACCACAGAAGAGTCCACACCACCAGATAAGCCTAAAATTACTTCATCATCACCGACTTGCTCTTTAATACGAGCAACGGCATCTTCGATAATGTTTTCAGCTGTCCATTTGGTTTCGCAACCACAAATGTTTACGACGAAGTTGGTTAATAATTCCAAGCCTTTTTTAGTGTGAGTGACTTCTGGGTGGAATTGTACGCCGTAGAAATGACGGCTTTCATCAGACATTGCGGCAATTGGGCAGGTTGGGGTAGTCCCTGTTACTTGGAAGTTTTGAGGTAAACGAGTCACTTTATCACCATGGCTCATCCAAACATCTAAGGTCGGCTCATTTGCTGTCAAGTTATCATTAAGATTGGCAAAAAGTGCGGTGGAATTTTCAAGAGAAACTGAAGCATAGCCGAACTCCCTGTGCTCAGACGTTTCGGTTAAGCCGCCAAGTTGCATCGCCATAGTTTGCATACCGTAGCAAACGCCGAGCACCGGTACACCTGCATTGAACACATATTCCGGTGCACGAGGGCTGTTTTTTTCAGTGGTACTTTCAGGGCCGCCGGAAAGAATGATACCTGTTGGGGCAAATTCACGGATTTGTTGTTCGGTTACATCCCAAGCCCAAAGTTCGCAGTACACACCAATTTCACGTACACGGCGAGCAATTAGTTGAGTATATTGTGAACCAAAGTCGAGGATTAGGATCTTATGATTGTGGATATTTGTCATTTTTTGCCTTATGTTAATTTTGTTTTGTCATGTTGATGTAAGTTCCACCGTATCCATCGCTGATATATTTAATGTGAAATATTTCAGTTTTATCACAGCCTTTTACTGTCCAAGTTTCATTCACTAAATCTACTGTGGAGGTTTTGTTGTTTAGTTTTACATCATCGATCTGAGTGTGAATTTGTTTAGGCGTACAATTATGGATTGCTCTGAAAAATAGGTTAATGTTACTTGCCGTATCATATTTTAGTAAATCATCTGCAGTTGTTTCCCCAGTATAAGTTGGACCGAGTAATGTGCAGGCTGATAGAATAAATGGGATCAGTAATATAAATTTCTTCATTATAGTTCCTTTTATTGCCTGAAACAGTTCAAAAGAGCGGGCAAATTTAACCGCTCTTTTATTCATTGTTAGCCCATACGGTAGTTCGGCGCTTCTTTAGTAATGGTTACGTCATGAACATGGCTTTCTTTAATACCAGCACCACTGATGCGAACGAATTCTGCTTTAGTGCGTAATTCTTCGATGGTCGCGCAGCCAGTTAAGCCCATGCATGAACGTAAGCCACCCATTTGTTGGTGGATGATTTCTTTTAAGTAACCTTTGTATGGAATACGACCTTCGATACCTTCTGGTACGAGTTTGTCTGCAGCGTTATCAGATTGGAAGTAACGGTCTGATGAGCCTTTCGCCATCGCACCTAATGAACCCATACCACGGTAAGATTTAAATGCACGACCTTGGTAAAGTTCGATTTCACCCGGTGCTTCTTCAGTACCCGCGAACATAGAACCAACCATTACACAGCTTGCGCCCGCTGCGATAGCTTTTGCGATATCACCAGAGAAACGGATACCGCCGTCGGCGATAACTGGAATACCACGATCTTTTAATGCTGCTGCTGCATCTGCGATAGCCGTGATTTGTGGAACACCTACACCAGTTACGATGCGAGTTGTACAAATTGAACCAGGGCCTATACCTACTTTCACTGCGCTTGCGCCTGCGTCTGCAAGTGCGATAGCACCTTCAGCCGTTGCTACGTTACCGGCCACGATAGGTAAGTTTGGATATTTTGCACGCGTTTCACGAACACGCTGTAATACACCTTCGGAATGACCGTGAGACGAGTCGATTAACAATACATCTACGCCAGCTTTCACTAAAGCATCAATACGTTCTTCGTTACCAGGACCTGCGCCTACAGCCGCACCGACACGTAAACGACCGAATTCATCTTTACATGCATTTGGTTTTTGTTCTGCTTTTTGAAAGTCTTTAACGGTAATCATACCTTTAAGTTTGAAACTATCATTAACCACTAATACTTTTTCAACACGGTGTTGATGCATTAATTCCAAAATTTCTTCGCGACTCGCCCCTTCTTTTACTGTTACCAAGTCTTCTTTTTTCGTCATTACTTGTGAAACAGTTTTGCTCAAATCTTTTACGAAACGGGTATCGCGTCCAGTAATGATACCGATTAGGTTATTTTCACTATCGACAACAGGGTAGCCTGCAAAGCCATTTTTCTTCACCATTTCAGCAAGTTCGGCAAGGGTTAAATTTGGTGAAACAGTTACTGGTTCAGAAACGATACCGCTTTCGAATTTTTTCACTTTACGAACCCGGTCAGCTTGGCGTTCGATCGTCATATTTTTATGAATAAAGCCGATGCCACCTTCTTGTGCTAAAGAGATCGCAAGTTTGGTTTCGGTCACAGTATCCATTGCTGCTGAAAGCATAGGAATATTCAAGTTAATTTCTTTAGTGAGTTTGGTTGAAAGATTGGCTGTATTTGGAAGCACTGTTGAATGTGCTGGGACGAGTAGAACATCGTCAAAAGTAAGGGCTTCTTGTTTAATGCGTAATGACATTGCAATATTCTCGCTAAGTTGAAGTTAAAAAATATTGCGGCGGGATTATACAGATTTTACTTGATTTTGAAAACGAAATTTTTGGATTTGTGCTATGATTTTCGCTCCGTTTGCTACAAGGAATAAATGATGAATTTCGCTTTATTGACATACTTATCTGATTGTCAGCCGAAAGTGCGGTTTGAATTGGAAAAGTTTTCTCCAGATATTGAAGAGGACATTAAACAATTACGTGAGCTAGGCTTGGAAATTGTCGTTGATGACCAAAATTATTGCTTAGTGCCTAGTCTTCCTTTATTAAATCCTCAGCAAATTTCAACCGCACTTTTTCCTTATAATATCTATTATCAGCCGATTATTTCCTCTACAAATGAATGGATACTACAAAATATTCCTTCCTTAAAAAAAGGTGATCTTTGTGTGGCTGAATATCAAACTGCAGGACGCGGTCGACGTGGTCGCCAATGGTTATCGCCTTTTGCTGGGCAAATTATGTTTAGTTTTTATTGGGCATTTGATCCTAAAAAATCAATTGAAGGTTTAAGTTTAGTCATCGGATTGGCGATTGCCGAGGTGCTAAATGTGCAAGTGAAATGGCCAAATGATATTTTGTTTGATGGGAGAAAGTTAGGCGGAATTTTGGTTGAAATTGCTAACCATAAAAATGGTATGCTCAATTTAGTGATTGGCGTAGGTATTAATGTGTCGTTGCCAAAACAAACGGAAATTAGTCAGCCTTATGCGGAAATATGTGAAATTGATCCTGATGTAGATCGACAAACCTTATTACCAAAACTCATACAACATTTGTATATACGTTTAAATATATTTGAGAAAAATGGTATTAATGCTGAATTTCAGCGAGCATGGCAATCATATAATGCGTTTTCAAATAATGAAGTAAATGTGCTGACTGAACAAGGTGCTATTTCAGGTATTGAACAAGGCATAGATGAACGTGGTTATTTAAAAGTATTATGTGGTAATAAAATCCAGATGTTTAATGGTGGCGAAGTTTCATTGCGTAAGAAATAATAGCGATAAAATTTGAATATTCTAACCGCACTTTTGAGGGATCCGTTTATATTTCCATCAAAAGATCATTTTTTTAAATATTTTTACAAAAAAGTACTTGCAAGGGTTTTGAAAATCTCTATAATGCACCGCACACAACGACGCACTGTCGTGAAGTCTTTAAGTTTCCAAGTGCGTCGTTGTTTTTTGCTCTTTAACAATGTATCAGACAATCTGTGTGGGCACTTGTTGATTGACTTGTTTTAAAAATATTTTTAATTTTGAAGTCTTAATAGGTGCTTAACTGAAAATTCATAATTACTTTTTTAAGTAGTGTTTTTATTTATAGCTAAGCAGTATATTGAGCGATTGAACTTGAATTGAAGAGTTTGATCATGGCTCAGATTGAACGCTGGCGGCAGGCTTAACACATGCAAGTCGAACGGTAGCAGGAGAAAGCTTGCTTTCTTGCTGACGAGTGGCGGA